>NZ_JBGCCP010000003.1:0-649657 GCF_041262705.1 Catenulispora sp. MAP12-49
CAGAAGTTGAGATCAGCCTGACGAACCGCCGGATGCGTGGCCCGCATGTCCGGTGGTGTGGGAGGCGGGTCGGGTGACCGACCCGCCTACCCGATCGCTGTCTCCCGGCGAAGTAGCCCAGGTGACTCCCGTCGTACGACTACACCGCAGACTCTCCGAAGGTGGAATCGACGGTATGACCACCACGAGCACCACCCCCAGCACCCTCACGGCGCCCGCCGCCCGCGCGGTGGCCGCGGTGAAGCACTACGGCGGCGGCGACGCGGCCGTCCGCGCCCTCGACGGCGTCACGGTCGCGCTGCCCGCCGGCCGCTTCACCGCCGTCATGGGCCCCTCCGGATCGGGCAAGTCGACCCTCATGCACTGCCTGGCCGGCCTGGACCGCCTGACCTCCGGCCAGGTGTACATCGGCGACGTCGAACTCGGCGCCGCGTCCGACAAGCAGCTGACCCTGCTGCGGCGGGAGAAGCTCGGCTTCGTCTTCCAGTCCTTCAACCTGCTGCCGACGCTCTCGGCGGCGGAGAACATCACGCTCCCGCTGGACCTCGCCGGCCGCGCCCCGGACCGGGACTGGCTCGACACCGTCGTCCGCACCGTCGGCCTCGGCGACCGCCTGAAGCACCGCCCGGCCGAGCTCTCCGGCGGCCAGCAGCAGCGCGTCGCGGTCGCGCGCGCCCTGGCCTCGCGCCCGGAGGTGGTGTTCGCCGACGAGCCCACCGGCAACCTCGATTCCCGGTCCGCGGCCGAGGTTCTGGGGCTGCTGCGGATCATGGTGACCGACCTCGGCCAGACCCTGGTGATGGTCACCCACGACCCTTCGGCGGCGGCCTACGCCGACGAGGTCCTGTTCCTGGCCGACGGCCGCCTCGTGGACCGGCTGGAGCTGCCCACGCGCGATGCCGTCCTGGCCCGCATGCAGCGCTTCGGCGAGGCCGGCACATCCGGCACATCCGGCACATCCGGCGAATAGGGAGGCCCACAGCCATGCTCACCATCGCCCTGCGCAACCTCACCGCCCGCCGACGCCGTCTGATCGGCACGTTCCTGGCGGTGTTCCTCGGCGTCGCCTTCCTGGCCGGCACCCTCACCCTGAACGCGACGCTGTCCCGCAACTTCGACAACCTCTTCGCGACCGCCGACAGCGGCGTGGCGGCGGTCGTCCAGTCGGACACCCTGATCTCCCAGCACGGCAGTTCCGGTTTCGGCGGCCTGCGCGCCCCGGTCCCTGCGCAGATTGCTGATTCGCTGCGCACGGTTCCCGGTGTCGCCGACGCCCAGCCCGAGATCGTGGGCTACGGCCAACTGCTCGGCGCCGACGGCAAGGCGGTCGGCGGCAACGGACCGCCGCGCACCGCCGGCAACTGGATCCCGTCCACGGCGCTGAACTCGTACCACCTGGTCTCCGGACGCGCACCGCGCGACGTGGCGGCCGGACAGCCGGTGGAAGCGGTCATCAACAAAGGCGCGGCGGATTCAGGGCATCTGAAGATCGGGGACACCACGGTCGTGCAGACGCCGCTGCCGGTGCGGGTCACGATCGTCGGGATCGCCGGATTCGGAACGCAGGGCGGGATCGGGCAGGTGACGTACGCCGGATTCACGCAGACGGTCGCGGAGAAGTACATCTCGCGCCCCGGCCAGGCATCGCAGATCCTGATCACCGGCAAGTCGGGCGTTTCGCAGGACTCTGTGGTCGCGGCGGTGTCCAAGGCGTTGCCGCCGGGCGTTACAGCGATGAGCGGCGCGGCGTACACGAAGGCGAACACCGACGCGATCGGGACGGCGTTCCTGACCTTCTTCAAGGGCTTCCTGCTGGTCTTCGCCGCCGTGGCGCTGCTGGTGGCGGCGTTCTCGATCCACAACACCTACACGATCCTCATCGCCCAGCGCACGCGCGAGAACGCCCTGCTGCGGGCCCTCGGGGCGTCGCGGGGCCAGGTTCTGCGCTCGTCGCTCGGCGAGGCGGCGGCGCTCGGGCTGGTGGCCTCGGCGGCCGGCGTCGTCGGGGGACTGGGCATCGCGCAGGCGCTGAAGGCGCTGTTCGACGCGGCCGGATTCGCTTTGCCCGCCGGGGGATTGGCGGTGACGAAGACGACGATCGCGCTGGCGCTGCTGGTCGGGGTCGGCGTGACGGCCCTGGCCGCGCTGTCGCCGGCCGTGCGTGCCTCGCGCGTCGCCCCGCTCGCGGCGCTGCGGGAGGCGTCGGTGGGGGAGACGCAGTCCGGGTTCGGACGTGTCCGGACGCCGGTCGGCGCGCTGCTGCTGGCCGGCGGGATCGGCCTGGCCGTCGCGGGCGGATCGCTGGCGCTGGTCGGAGCCGGGGCCGCGGCCACCACGGTCGGCGTGGTGATGCTCGGTCCGGTCGCGGCGCGCGCGGCGGTCCGGGTGCTCGGGCCGCTGGTCACCGGCGGCGGACGGATGGCGGGGACGACCGGTGTTCTGGCCCGGCGCAACGCCGCACGGGATCCGCGCCGGACGTCCGCGACCGCGACGGCGCTGATGGTGGGCGTCGCGGTGGTGACGCTGCTGACGGTCTTCGCCACGTCGGTGAAGACGTCGCTGAAGTCTGATGTGGACCGGTCGTTCGTCGGAGACCTCGCGGTCTCCTCGCCGTCCTTCGGCGGCGGCGGACTGAGCCCGCAGCTGGCCTCCGATCTGCAGAAGGTGCCGGGCGTCGCGGCCGCCGTGGGCATCGGGCAGGGGACGGCTTCGGTCGGCGGTGCCGCGACGAACGTGTCGTTCGCCGACACGGCGAAGCTGAGCCAGGCGGTGTCGCTGGACGTCCGGGGCGGCTCGGCGGCGGCGCTGGCCGGCGGCCGTGAGATCGGGGTCTCGGCCTCGGAGGCGAAGAAGCATCCGCTGGGCAGTTCGGTCACGGTCGTCTTCCCGGACGGCACCGCGGGCACGGTCCCGGTCGGCTTCGTCTACGGCCCGCGCGGCTCCCTGGACAGCTACCTGATCGACGCCACGGCCTGGTCCGCGCACGCGAATCAGGTCACGGACACCTCGGTGATCGTGAAGCTGGCGCCGGGGACGACGGTCGCGGCGGCGCGTCCGGCGATCACGGCCGCCGTGGTGCCCTACGGCAGCCCGGACGTGCAGGACCGGCAGCAGTACGCGGACGCGCAGGCCTCCGGGGTGGATGTGGTCCTGACCGTCTCGTACGTGCTGCTGGTGCTGGCGATCGTGATCGCGCTGGCGGGGATCGCGAACACGCTGGCGCTGTCGGTCCACGAGCGCACGCGCGAGCTCGGACTGCTGCGCGCGGTCGGCCTGACGCGGCGCCAGACCAGGGCCCTGGTCCGCTGGGAGTCGCTGCTGGTGGCACTGTTCGGCACGCTCGGCGGCGTCGGCCTCGGCACCTTCCTGGCCTGGGCCCTGGTCCGCGCGGCCGGCGGCTCCACGGCCATCGGCTTCGCGGCCTCGCCGGCGGCGCTGGCCCTGATCCTGGCCGCCGGCGCGGTGGCCGGAGTGATCGCGGCGGCCCGGCCGGCCCGGCGCGCGGCCCGCCTGGACCTGCTGGCGGCCATCGCGCAGGAGTGATCGCATCAGTGCCGGGCTGAAGCTTCGCCGGTCGGCGGGCGCGGAGGGGGCATCCGCGGACCGGCGGAAAAGCGAGTCGGCGGCACCGGAATCCGGTGCCGCCGACTATGCGCCGAAGCGCCGAAGCGCCTACAAGCTGTTCAGCACCGCGTTCGAAACCGCCGCCGGCCCGCCGAGCACCACGCCGACCTCGATCGAGCCGCCGGCCTTCTCGTCGTTGAGGAAGCCGCGGGTGGCCGGGGCCAGGGTGGTGGGCGGCGTCAGCAGCAGCGGGCCGTCCAGGGTGCCCATCGCGGCGCCGCCGGACAGGGCGTCCGCCCAGTTCTGGCCGGTGGCGACCGCGTACATGTGCGGGGTGCCGGTGGCGCCGAAGAACTGGTGCGCCACCAGGGCCGCGGTGGCGTAGCGGTCGGCGCCGACCAGGCCGTTCAGCTTCAGGTTGCCGGCCGGGACCGCGCTGCCGAGGGTCTTGGC
Source organism: Catenulispora sp. MAP12-49 (assembly GCF_041262705.1). Classification (NCBI taxonomy): domain Bacteria; kingdom Bacillati; phylum Actinomycetota; class Actinomycetes; order Catenulisporales; family Catenulisporaceae; genus Catenulispora; species Catenulispora sp. MAP12-49. The sequence continues at coordinate 4,018 of NZ_JBGCCP010000003.1, forward strand.
CGCGGTGTTCGCCGCGCCGCCGACCGGGTAGACGTTCGCGCCCGCCGGGGTGCCGGCCCACTGGTGCAGGAAGGAGGCGGTGGCCGCGGGCATCTGCGTGCCGTTGGTCAGGACAAGCACGGTGTCCGGGGTCGCGCCCGCCGCGGTGCCGGCCGCGAGGGCGTCCGGGAACAGCGAGGCGGTCGCCAGCAGGACGCGCTGCACGGCCGGGTGGCCGCCGGAGTCCTTCATGTCGCCGGCCATCTGCTGGGCGATCTTCACCGAGGTGGTGTATCGGTCGTCGCCGGCCAGGCGGACCGGGTTGAAGCCCAGCTTCTGCACCGCCGTGAGCACCGCCGGGGACAGGGCCTTCTCGCCGCCCAGGAGGTAGACGGTGGAGCCGGGAGCCAGCGTCCGCTTCAGTTCGGCGGAGGTCGCCGGGTTCAGGCTCGCGGTCTCGGTCAGCAGCAGCGGTCCGCTGTCGTGGGCGGCCAGGGCCGAGCCGCCGAGGGCGTCGGCGAAGTCGTCCGAGCGGCTCAGGACGGCGCTCTTGGCCAGCGGGCGCTTGTCGGCCGGGGCGTAGAAGTCGGCCAGGCTGTTGTTCGTGGCCGGCCACAGCTTCTGGGACACCGCGATCGCCGTGCCGATGCGGTCGTTGCCGGCCCAGCGGACCGCGTGCACCTGCGACGGGTCGAGGGTCACGTGCGAGGTCGGCGACAGGTCGACCTCGTCCTCGTCGACCTGGATCGCCGGCGAGCTGCCGTACTGCCGGGTCACGTCCAGGAAGTACTGGTGGACGCGCTGGTGCTTGGCCCAGTCGGTCGACGGGACGTACGGGTCGTTCGTCGTGGCGTTGAAGTTCGGCTGGTCCGAGGTGCTGCCGGAGATGTCCACGGCGGAGATCTGGGCCTGGAGCCCCGGGTCCGCGGCGGCGTCGCCGATCGCGCTGTGGCCGCTGGCCGGGTTGCCGGACGTGCCGTACAGACCGAGCTTGAAGCCGGTCCCGTTCAACGAGTTCCCGAAGCTCTTCAGGTACGCCACCACCGCCTGCGCGGTCGCGTCCTCGTGGTAGGGCTCCATGTCGACGAAGATCGTCGTGCCCGCGCCGAAGCCGAGGGCGGTGGCCTTCTTGACCGCGTCGGCGGCGTCCGTGGCGCCCAGGGCCGTCGGGTTCGCGCCCGCGGCGGTCAGCGTCGGACCCTGCTGGCCGGCGTAGATGGCCCACATGCCCCAGCCGGTCGCGGCCTGGTGCGCGACCCAGTCGGCGCTGTAGCCGCCGTCCGCGGGCGGGTTCGGGTTCGCCGAGGACTTGCAGTCCTGGTCCGGGTGGTAGGACGCGCCCCCGATGTAGACCCCGACGCCCCGGTACGGCGAGTGGGCGTACCAGTCGTCCATCTGCGGCGAGCTCGGCGCGACGCAGGTGTCGAATCCCTTGCCGCTGAAAGCCGTGTTCGGGGTGGTGGACGCGGCGTGGGCGCTGGTCGCCCCGATGCCCACCAGGCCCAGAGACCCCAAGGATGAGGCGGCCACAGCGGACGCGGTCAGACGAATGCGGTTCATAACGATCCCCTCCGTAAGTCCCGACCACCCTAGGGGGCCCGTCGGAGGCATCGCAGGCCTACCTCAACATAAACGCCTAGATCTTCATGTCGGGAACAGATCTTCATGTCGGGAACAGATCTTCATGTCGGAAACAGAACTTCACGCCGGGACGGGCAAAAGCATCTCAAAGCGACAGCCGCCGTCGACATTGCCCACCGTGACAGCACCCGAATGCGCCTCGGCGATGCCCCGCACGATCGCCAGCCCCAGGCCCGCCCCGGCCCCGACCGGGCTCTCCGTCTCCGGCGTGCGCGCGGCCGTCCCGCGCCACGCCACGTCGAAGACCCGGTCCAGGTCCTCCTCCGGGATCCCGCCGCAGGCGTCGGTCACCGACAGCAGCACCCGCGGCTCGCCGTCCACGCCGGCCGGGGCCAGCGCGGTGGCCTCGATCCGCACCGTGCCGTCCTCCGGGGTGTGCCGGATCGCGTTCACCACCAGGTTCGACAGCGCGCGTGACAGTTCCCTGACATCGCCGCGCACCGTGGCCGGGGCCGTGACCGAGCCGGACAGCTCGATCCCGCGGGCCCGGGCCAGCGGCTGCCCCTCGGCCAGCGCGCCGTCCACCAGATCGGCCAGCGCCACCGACTCCAGGGTCAGCCGCAGCGCGCCGGCGTGGATCCGGGAGAGCTCGAACAGGTCGTCCACCATGCCGGCCAATCGGTCCGCGGCCTGCCGCATCTGCATGTGGTAGCGGGCCGGGTCGGTGGCGACGCCGTCCTCCAGGGCCTCGGCCATCGCGCGCAGGCCGGCCAGCGGGGTGCGCAGGTCGTGCGAGACCCAGGCGACCAGTTCGCGGCGGGAGCGCTCCAGCGCGCGCTCGCGTTCCCGCGACTCGGCCAGTTTCGCTTGTGTGGCGCGCAGTTCGCGGTCCAGGGCGGCCAGCTCGCCGGTCATCAGGGCCCTGCCGTGCGGGGCCGGGCCCGGCACCGGCTCCTCCTGGCCGAGGGCCTGCAAGGCGTTGCGCAGCGTGCGGCTGTCGTCGGCGACACTGCGGCCCAGCAGGGTGGCCAGCGCCAGCGTCACCGCCGCGCCGGACAGCGAGACGATCACCGAGACCCCGGCGTCGTGCGAGGACAGGAACATCGCGCGGGAGGCGATCACGATGCCGGCGACCACCGCCAGGACCCCGGTCGCGGCCGAGGCGAACAGCGAGGCCCGCAGCGACCGCCCGCGCAGGGCCCGCAGCGCCAGCCAGCCGATGAGCGAGGCGCCGACCGCGGAGCCGGCGCCCATGGCGAAGATCAGCAGCAGGTCACGCATCGGGGCCCTCCGGCGCCTCGAGCCGGTAGCCGACGCCCCAGACCGTGACGATCAGCGACGGCGCGGCCGGATCGGTCTCGATCTTCTCCCGCAGCCGCCGCACGTGCACCGTGACGGTCGACTGGTCGCCGAACGACCAGCCCCAGACCTGCCGCATCAGCTCGGCCCGGCTGAAAGCCTGGCCGGGGTTGGCCATCAGGAACGCCAGCAGGTCGAACTCGCGGCCGGTCAGGGCCAGCGGCTCCCCGGCCAGCCGGGCCTGGTGTGCGGTGAGGTCCACCTCCAGGCGGCCCAGGGCGAGGGTCTCAGGGGCCTGCGGTTCGGCCTCGCCCGCGTGGCCCCGGCCGTGTCCGCGCGAGCGGCGCAACACGCTGCCCGCGCGCAGCACCAGTTCGCGCGGGCTGAACGGCTTGGTGACGTAGTCGTCGGCGCCGACCTGCAGGCCCAGGATCCGGTCGCCCTCCTCGCCGCGCGCCGTGAGCATGATGACCGGGACCTCGCCCAGGGCCCGCACCCGCTTGTGCACCTCGTAGCCGTCGAAGCCGGGGAGCATCAGGTCCAGCACCATCAGGTCCGGCAGGTGCTCGGCCGCCGCGGCCACGGCCGAGGGGCCGTCGGCGGCGCGGCGGACGCGGTAGCCGGCGCGGGTGAGGTAGGCGGCGACGACCTCGGCGACGGTGGCGTCGTCGTCCACGACCAGGACGTCCAGGGGCGGCTCGCCGTCCTGGCGCTCAGCGGCTATGGCGATACCGGGTGCGGCATCGGTGGTGTCCGGCGTGGTCATCGGGTCGGCGTCCTCCTGGTGATCACATTGTGCCAGTCCGTCTTGTCCCGTTCCAAGGAAACACCGCGCGTGGTCCTGAGCGGGGCTTTCCAGTGCTTACGGAACTGTGACGACTAGGGTTGCGGACGTGAACTCCCCGCAGTCCTCCGGTTACTCCGGCACGCCATTGCCCAAGAAACTCGGCATCAAGGCCGGGCACTACGTGCTCTTCCACGATGCCCCCGAGGGCTTCGACCCCGAGCCGCTGCCCTATGACGTGACGCTGGAGACGGCCGAGGACGGCGGTGCCGGCCCCTACGACGTGATCGTGGCGTTCGCCAAGGATCACGCGACGCTCACGGACGGCTACGAAAAGCTCCCGTCTCTGCTCTCCAAAAGCGGGGCGCTGTGGATGTGCTGGCCGAAGAAGGCCTCGAACATCGTCACCGACGTCTCGGAGAGCGTGGTCCGCGCGGACGCGCTCGCGCTGCCGATCGGGCTGGTCGACGTGAAGATCGCGGCGATCGACGCCACGTGGTCCGGGTTGAAGCTGGTGTACCGGCTCGACCGGCGCTAGCGGCGGCCATGGCGGGGGCTGGCGGACGCGCCGGAGGCACCCGACTCACCGCTCACACCTGTCTCGCAGGTCTCAACCGGAGCACGGTTGACCGGATCCGACATATCGCGAGCGTTCCACCAGTAGGCTGATACGCATGCGGCAGCCCGTGCAGACCCTCCTTGAGCATGTGCGGCGTGGCCTGGGCGGCGCCGTCCTGCTCGGCGGGGCGGCTCCGGCGGACCTCGCGGTGATCGCGGGCCCCGTCGTCGAAGGATTGTCCCTGCTGCGGGCCGGCGGTGACGTCTCGGCCGGGCAGATCCCCAGCGAGCAGACCGCCGAGCGCGGGCTCTTGGCGTTCTCCGGCCTGGCCGATCTGATCCGGCCGCTGCTCGACGGCGAGGCGGGACTCGACCTGGAACGCGGCGCCGGCCACGTCGGGCGCGCCGCCGGCGAACTGCTCGTGCAGGCCGCGGCGGTCCAGCCGGTCATCGCGGTCATCGCCGACGCGCACCTGCTCGACAAGCCCTCGGCGACGGCCGTCGCGGTCGCGGTCCGGGCCACCCGGCGCGCGCCGGTGGCCTGGCTGATCGGGGTCGACGACGTGCGCCGGGCCCCGTTCGGCGCGCTCGGCGCGGTGGCGGTGCAGGTGCAGCGCCCGGCCGGGTCCGGCGACCTGCCGAAGGCGACCACGCGGGCGCTCCTCGTCCTGGCCGCCAGTGCGACCGGTCACATCGACGAGGTCGGCGGGGCGCTGGAGCATCTCGGCCTGCGGGTCGGCGATCTGGCCCCGGCCGTCGCCGACGGCGTCGTCGAGGCCACGACCTCCGGCTGGCGGTTCCGCGACCTCGGTGTCGCCACCTCCATATACGCCACCGCCACTCCGACCGAGCGGCAGGAGACGCACACGGCGTTCGTCGACGCGATCTCCGAGCTGCGGGAGGCCGAGAAGGGCGAGATCCTGGCCCGGCACCTCGCCGGCGCGGCGGTCGGCACCGACGGCCCGGCGGCCGAGGCGCTGGGCCGCTCCGCGGACGGCGCGCGGGCGCGCGGAGCGCTGGAGGCCGCGCGGTCCTCATACGGACGCGCGGCGAGTCTGTCCCCTGATCAGGGCGCGCGGGCCCGCTGGCTCAGCGGCGCCGCCGACACCGCGCGGCTGCTCGGCGATCTGGGAGGGGTGGGACGGGCGATCCGTGAGGCGCGCGTCCTCACCGACGACGCGACGCTGCACCACCGCCTGGACGGCATCGCGACCCGCACCTCGGTGCTGCGCACGCCGCAGACGCGGATCAAGGCCCTGCTGGAGTCCGGCAGCCACACCACCGCGATCGGCCTGATCCTGGCCGGGCGCGCCATCGACGCCGAGGCGATGCTGGCGCCGGTGGTGTCCTCCGCGCTGCTGTCCGATCCCCTGGACATGGGGCCGCTGACGGTGCCGGCGATCGCGGCCGGGGCCATGTGGACGTGTGATGGCAGAGGAGCGGCTGCGGTACTGGACCGCTCAATCGCCCTATTGCGTGCGTATGGGGCGGCCGAGCATCTCCCCGCCATGTTGGTGGCGCGGGCCGAGGTCGGTTTCCGTTCGGGACGCTGGCCGGCGGCGCGGGACGACGCGATGGAGGCGGCGGCGCTGGCGTCCCGGCTCGGGCAGGGGCCGGTCCGGGCGGTGGCGCGCGGGATGGCGCTGCGTGTCAGTTCTTTGATGGGCGCGCCCCTGGAAGACGCCACGGTGATCGAGGCCGAGTCCTCGGGGTCCGAGGCTTATGCGCTGTGGCCGCAGCACGCCGTCGGCGTCGCGCTGCTGGCCGACGGCAAGTGGGACGCGGCGGCGACGGTGCTGGGTGGGGTCGCCGAGGCGCTGGAACGGCTCGGCGTGCGGGATCCCTCGGTGCTGCCGGTGGCCGGGGATCTGGTCGAGGCACTGGTGCGGGCCGGACAGGCCGGACAGGCCGCGCGGGCGCGGGAAGTCGCGGAGCAGGCGAGGGAGGCGTCCTCGGCCTCGATGTCCATCGTGGTCCGCGCCGTCGCCGAACGCTGCCTCGGACAGGTCGGCCAGGCCAAGGGCGGCAAGGCCAAGCTGCACTTCGAGAAGGCCCTGCGGCTGCACGCCGAGACCGACGACCGTTACGAGGAGGCGCGCACGCTGCTCGCCTTCGGACGTCAGGACGGCGACCGGGCGCGGCTGGAGGCCGCGGCGGACCGTTTCGCGGCGTTGGGCGCGTGGCCTTGGCTGACGCGCGTGGAGGAGGAGCTCGCGGGAAAGCGGTCGCGCAAGAAGCTCGGGGCGCTGACGGCGAAGTAGGCGCCGATGCGATAGGACTGGCGTATGGCGAACCTCCGTTATGGGATCAAACTCAGCCAGGACGCGACGATCGACGAGTACAAGGCCGTCTGGCGCATCGCCGACGAAGCCGGCTTCGACCACTGCTGGAACATGGACCACTTCGCCAGCCTCGGGGGCGATGAGACCAAGGACATCTTCGAGGCCTGGACGGCCCTGGCCGGCATGGCGGCGCTGACGTCGCACGTGCGCATCGGCGTCTCGGTCACGGGCAACACCTACCGCCACCCCGCCGAGCTGGCGAAGATGGCGGTCACGGTCGATCACCTGTCCGGCGGCCGCCTGGAGTTCGGGATCGGCGCGGCCTGGGCCGAGAACGAGCACACGATGCTCGGCCTTCCCTTCGGCACGGCCGGGGACCGTGCGGACCGGCTGGAGGAGGCGCTGCGGATCATCACCTCCCTGTGGACCGAGACCCGCACCACCTTCGACGGCAAGCACTACCAGATCAAGGACGCGATCGCGGAGCCCAAGCCGGTCCAGAGCCCGCACCCGCCGATCTGGATCGGCGGCAGCGGCCGCAAGCGCACCCTGCGCATGGCCGCCGAGTACGCGGCGGTGTGGAACGCCGCCGGCGGCACCCCGGAAGAGGTCGCTGAGGCCTCGGCGGTCCTGGACCGGCACTGCGCCGATGTCGGCCGCGACCCGGCGAGCATCCGCCGCTCGGTGCAGATCCGGGTCGGCGACGACTTCGACGCGCTGCGGCGCACGATCGAGGGGTTCACGGCGATCGGCATCAGCGACCCGCTGCTGATCCTGCAGACCGACGATCCGGTGGCGCGCGCCGAGCAGCTCGCGGCGGAGCTGCCGCGGTTGCGGGAGATCGGGTAGCGGCGGCGGTGCCGGGCGGGGCCCACCGGCTGAGGCGGGCCCTCCATCCACGTTCGCATTAGGCGATGTGGAGCTGCTCCACAGGCTGACCGGTGATTCCAGCGATCAGATCGAAGTCCTTGTCGCAGTGCAGCACGGCGAGTCCTGCCAACTCCGCGGTAGCGGCGATCAGCAGATCCGGGATGGACGGCGCGCGATGCTTCCCATGATCGGCCAACAGAGTCAGCACCTCCAGCGCTCGGTCCTCTATGGCCGGCGTCAGGTACTCGACTGGCATCGCCGACAGGGGAGGTGTGCGCAGTCCGGTCCGCAGATCCATGCCTGACCGTGCCGAGTAGCCGACCTCCAGCCGGGTCACCGTGCTGATTCGGACCAGGCCGCGCTCGATCTTCGACGCCCACTCGTCGACGTCCGGACTTGAGCCGAGCCGCACCAGCGCGGACTTGTCGATGAGCCAGGACGTCACCGCCACGCCTGTCCCATGACGTCCGGGTCGCCGAGGTCGGCGAACAGATCCGAGAACCGGACCAGATCGGCGCTGCGGACCGGGGCCTCGGACAGCGCGGCGTCGGCAGCCAGCCGGCGGCGCACGTACTCGCTGCGCGATATCCCCAGACGTCCGGCGTGTGCGTCCAAAGCGCTCATGACCTCTTCGGGGACGTCACGGACAAGTAGGTCAGCCATGTCGAACCTCCTTGGATATCCCATGATATCCCCAGCTGGCGGCTCATCAAGCAAGGCGCTCGCGCATCACCGGAACGAGTGGACGCCCGCCGCTGCCTCACATCCCCGCCGCGGTCGCCGTCCCGGTCGTCTCGCCCGCGAGCAGCCGCCTGTCCTCCTGGTCCAGCGTGGAATCCGCGAGCTGCCGGAGCATCGTCAGCAACTCCGCGTGCTGTTCCGGCGACCAGCCGTCCAGCTGGTCCACCAGAATCGCGCGCCGGGCCGCGCACAGTGCGTCCACCGCGGCCTCCCCGCCCTCGGTCATCACGACCGTCTGGTGCGGTGGTGCGCCATCGAGCGTGACGCGGCCGGTCGCGACCAGCGCGTCCAGGTGCGGGCGGATCTCGGCCATCGAGAGGTTCAGCCGGGTCGGGACGTCCTCGACGCGTGTCGGGCCGTACTGCTTCAGGCGGAACAGGCCGTAGGCCTCCGGCACCGTGATGTCGATGCCCGACTTGGTGATCGTCTGCGCGTAGCGGTCCTTCACGTTCTGGCGGCTGGACAGCATCGTCAGCGCGCGCTCCAGCTCGTCGATCGACGTGCGCTGCGTCGGGCCGGTGGAGGCCTCGGCGGCGCCGGTGCCGCGGGTCGTGGTGCGCAGCGGGACTTCGCGCAGGAACAGTGACAGCACGAAGGCCACCATGCACAGGGGGACCGCGTAGAGGAACACGTAGTGCAGCGCGTGGGCGTAGGTGTGCAGGAAGGGCTGCGCCTCCGGCTTCGGGAACTGCTTGATGAGCTTCGGGTCCTCGATCGCCTTCTGGAACGGGAAGGCCGGATTGATCTTGCCGGCCGCCACCGCGGCCTTGATCTCGGCCGTCAGCTTGTTGGTGAAGACGGTGCCGAACAGCGAGGCCCCGAACGCGCCGCCGATGGAGCGGAAGAAGGTCACCGCGCTGGTGGCCGTGCCGAGTTCCTCGTAGTCGACGTTGTTCTGCACCGCGATGATCAGGACCTGCATCACCAGGCCCAGGCCGAGGCCGAAGACCAGCATCGCGACCGCGTTGGAGGCGGTGGAGGTGGTGTCGCTCATCCGGGACAGCAGCCAGGCGCCGACCGTCATCACCGCGGTGCCGACGACCGGGAAGATCTTGTAGCGGCCGGTCCGGCTGATCAGCTGTCCGGAGCCGATCGAGGCGACCAGGACGCCGGCCATCAGCGGCAGCAGCTGCAGACCCGAGGCGGTCGGCGTCGCGCCGTGCACGACCTGTTGGTACAGCGGCAGGAAGGTGAGGCTGCCGAACATGCACAGGCCGACCACGAACCCGATGGTGCTGCACATCGAGAACACCGAGTTCTTGAACAGGTGCAGCGGCAGCACCGGTTCCCTGGCGTGTTTCTCCGCGTAGAACCAGCCGATCAGGCACACCACGGCCAGCGCCCCGCACCCGAACACCTGCCACGAGCTCCAGGCCCAGGTGCTGCCGCCGAAGCTGGTGATCAGGATCAGTGAGCTGGCCGCCGCGGCGATGAGGAAGGTGCCCAGGTAGTCGATGACCGGCTTGCGGTGCGCGGTGTGGGTGTGCATGCCGATGGCGACCACGACCAGCGCGACCGCGCCGATCGGCAGGTTGACGTAGAACACCCAGCGCCAGCTGAGGTTGTCCACGAAGAAGCCGCCGATCAGCGGGCCGATCACGCTGGCCACGCCGAACACCGCGCCGATCATGCCCTGGTACTTGCCGCGGTCCCGGGGCGGCACGACGTCGGCGATCAGCGCCATCGCCAGCACCATCAGGCCTCCGCCGCCGACGCCCTGCAGCGCCCGGGAGGCGATCAGCTCGCCCATGTTCTGCGACAGCCCGCACAGCGCCGAGCCGATCAGGAAGACGACGATCGCGGTCTGGAAGACCCGCTTGCGCCCGAACTGGTCGCCGAGCTTGCCCCACAGCGGCGTCAGCGCGGTGGAGGCCAACAAGTAGGAGGTCACCACCCAGGAGATGTGGTTGGCGCCGCCGAGGTCGGAGACGATGGTCGGCAGCGCCGTGGAGACGATCGTCTGGTCCAGCGCGGCCAGCAGCATGCCCAGCATGACGCCGGCGAAGACCAGCGGGACCTCGTTCTTCTCGCCGGCCGCGGCCGCCGCGTGCCGGCCGACGCCGGTCGACTCTGAGCTCACCTCACCAGGGCACCACGGAACGTGGAGGCGTGCGGTGCAAGCGAGCCGAATGGGTGAGACGTCCCTGTGTTCGAACTTCGAGCTCTGAGGCCTACTGCTGGCGGCCTACTGTTGGAGCGATCCCGCGAACGTTTCCAACTCCGACATCGCCCCGCTGCCGGACACCACGACCGAGACCTTGCCCAGGGTCGTGGCCGCCGCGCTGCCCTCCGGCGCCACGGTGCGCACCAGCGCGTGCCGGCTGCCGTCCGGGGTCGCGTAGACCTGCCACTGGTAGCCGCCGGCGCTGACGGTGCCGCCGGCGCCGGAGACCGGCGTGGCGTCCGGGGCTTGAAGGGTCAGGAGCTGGTCCAGGCCCTTGCCGCCGGCGATCTGGTCCAGCGCGACGTACTGGTCGTCGGAGGTCAGGAAGCCCAGTTCCCAGCGCAGCTGCGCGCCGGGGTCGAAGTCGGCGTGCACCGACGTGGCGCGCCAGCCCGGCGGCAGGCTCGTCGGGGCCATGGCCTGGAACGGCAGGTCCGCGTCGCGGCGGGCCTGGGCCAGCGGGATCGTGTAGTCGACCGTCTGGACCGCGTCCTCCGGCTTCTTGGAGTCGTGCGGGAACCACTCGACGATCGCGACGAGCGGCAGGGAGATCACCGCCATCGACAGCAGCATGTCCCTCAGGGACTTCTTGAGCGGGGAAACGCGGGCCATAGGGATATGGTCCCATCCGTCCCCTGGGGTTTTACGCCGGGTCCGGCCATCGGGCGGCATGAGACCCGCCACTTCGCGGTTCCGGGGTGGCGCGAGCCTCGATACGATCTCCCTCGACATCCCTCGTGAACCGCGACGATGCGGATCCCCCTCCTCGAGGAGCTCTAAATACATGAACGCCGCAGACCCGCAGGCGAACGACAACCAGGCCTCCGACGGCTCCGAGGCCCCCGACCGCAACCTGGCGCTGGAGCTGGCCCGGGTCACCGAGGCGGCGGCGATGGCGGCCGGCCGCTGGGTCGGCAAGGGCGACAAGATCGCCGCCGACGGCGCCGCCGTGAACGCGATGCGCAAACTGATCAACACCGTCTCGATGCGCGGCGTGGTCGTCATCGGCGAGGGCGAGAAGGACGACGCGCCGATGCTGTTCAACGGCGAGGAGGTCGGCGACGGCTCCGGGCCGGAGTGCGACGTGGCCGTGGACCCGATCGACGGCACCACCCTGGCCGGCAAGGGCATGCCCAACGCGCTGGCCGTGATCGCGGTCGCTGACCGGCACAGCATGTACGACCCCTCGGCTGTGTTCTACATGGACAAGCTGGTCGCCGGTCCCGAGGCCGCGGACGTGGTCGACATCACCGCGCCGGTGGCCGAGAACATCCGCGCCGTGGCCCGCGCCAAGCGCCGCGAGCCCGGCGACATCACCGTGGTGGTCCTGGACCGCCCGCGCCACGAGGGCCTGGTCGCCGAGATCCGCGAGGCCGGCGCCCGCATCAAGTTCATCTCCGACGGCGACGTGGCCGGCGCCATCATGGCCACCCGCCCCGGTACCGGCGTGGACCTCCTGCTCGGGGTCGGCGGCACCCCCGAGGGCATCATCGCGGCCTGCGCGATCAAGTGCCTGGGCGGCGTGATCCAGGGCCGGCTGTGGCCCAAGGACGACGCCGAGCGGCAGCGCGCGCTGGACGCCGGGCACGACCTGGACCGCGTCCTGCTCACCGACGACCTGGTCTCCGGCGAGAACTGCTTCGTCGCGATCACCGGCATCACCGACGGCGAACTGGTCCGCGGCGTGCACTACACCGGCGGCGGCGCGACGACGCAGTCGCTGGTGATGCGGTCGAAGTCGGGGACGGTGCGCCGCATCGACTCCGAGCACCGGCTGGACAAGCTGCGGCAGTACAGCGCGGTGGCTTTCCACTAGGTCCTGATCGATCCCCGGGGGCTCTCATCGGCTCCCGGGGCCGGAAGCCGGCGACCGCGCGCAGCGTTCGCCGGCTTCAGTGTTCCTGCGGCTTCTGACTTGCTGGTGCTCCAGTCTTGCCGCGGCTTCAGTTCTTGCCGCTGCTTCAGTCTTCTTCGCCGTTCCCGTTCCCAGTACTGATCGCGGCGTCCAGCCGGGCCCGCGCGCCGTCCAGCTTCGCCTGGCAGTGCTTGGCCAGCGCCTCGCCGCGCTCCCACGCGGCCAGCGACTCCTCCAGCGTCAGCCCGCCGGTCTCCAGGCGCCGGACGACGTCCATCAGCTCGTCGCGGGCCTGCTCGTAGCCGAGGTGGGACAGGTCCGGGGTCTCACCGTCGGTCATCGTCGTCTCGTTCGCCATGGCTTCAGGATAGTTTCCGGCTGTGACTGGTACCGAGGAAGTACGCGTGCGGCGGGCCGTGCCCGGCGACGAGGAAGAGATCCAGCGGCTGCGGCACAAGATGGCCTTCGACGTGTTCGGAGCCGAGCCGCCCCCTTTGGACGAGCCGAATCATGTGGCGGCTGTGAAGAAGCTCCGCGCGTGGCTGGAGGCCGGCGACGAGGCGGGGACCGTGTGCTTCGTCATCGACGCGCTCGACGGGAACGGTCTCGCGGCCAGCGCCATAGGTGCCATCGATGACCGCTTGCCGAGCGCACGGAACGCGGCAGGGCGGTCCGGCTATATATATGGAGTCTGTACCGAGGAACGCTTTAGGCGGCGCGGATACTCGCGTCTGGTCCTCCAGGCACTCCTCGACTGGTACGGCGACCAAGGGATACCGCGGATCGAGCTCCACGCCAGCGAGTTCGGCGAGGCGCTCTACCGCGAGCTCGGCTTCGACGACCCCAAGGGTTCCGCCCTTACTCGCTGGGCTCCGCAACCGTAGGACCGTCCGCGGCGGCCGCGTCGGAGAACACCTCGGAGACCGCCGCGTTCAAGCGCCCGGAGGCGAGGCGGACGTCGAGCACGTCCCCCTCGCCGACCTCCTCGGCGGACCGCACGGCGTGTCCGGACGGCGCCAGGACGATCGAGTAGCCGCGCTCCAGTGTCGCCATCGGGGACAGTGCGCGGACCCGCGCCAGGGTGTGCCCGAGGTCGTCGGAGGCGCGGTCCAGGCGGTGTCCGATGCTGGACCGGGCCCGCCGGGTGAGTTCGTCGAGATCGTTGCGGCGGCCGTCGATCATCGAGTACGGGGAGGCCAGCACCGGGCGCTGCCGGAACGACGCCAGTCCCATGGCCTCGCGTTCGATTATCCGCGCCACGGACCGCCAGGCATTGCGCCGCAACTCCGCGACCCGGTCCATCTCCTCGGCGACGTCCGGGACGACCCGCTTGGCCGCGTCGGTGGGCGTCGAGGCCCGGAAGTCGGCGACCAGGTCCAGGATCGGGGAGTCCGGCTCGTGGCCGATCGCGGAGACCACCGGGGTCTGGCACTCGCCGACGGCCCTGATGAGCGCTTCGTCGGAGAAGGGGAGGAGGTCCTCCACGGAGCCTCCGCCGCGGGCGATGATGATGACGTCCACCTCGGGGTCGGCGTCGAGCTGGGCCAGCGCCGGGAGGATCTGCGGGACCGCCTTCGGTCCCTGTACGTCGGTGTTCACCACCCGGAACTGGACTCCGGGCCAGCGGCGCTTAGCGTTCTCCAGTACGTCCCGCTCCGCCGCTGAGGCGCGCCCAGTGATAAGGCCGACACAGTGGGGGAGGAACGGGAGCGGCTTCTTCCGGCGCGGGTCGAACAGCCCCTCCGCCTTGAACTTCGCCTTCAGCATCTCCAGGCGCGCGAGCAGCTCGCCGAGGCCGACCTGCCGGATCTCTTCGCCGCGGATGGAGAACGAGGAGCGGGGGACGTAGAAGTCAGGCTTCCCGTAGACGATGACCCGTGCGCCCTCCGTGAGCGGGGGCACCACCGCTTCGAACACCCGGCGGAACGTGGTGATCTGTACGGAAACGTCCGCAGAGGGGTCCCGCAGCACCAGGTACACCATCTGCGAGCCGGGCCGCTTGTTGATCTGCGCCAGCTGTCCCTCGACCCAGATCGCCCCCAGCCGGGAGATCCACCCGGCCACCGCTTCGGAGACCGCGCGGACGGGGATGGGCTGTTCGGCCGAGGATTGCATCGCCATAGACAGGAGCGTAGTCATCGGGGGCGACGCTGCGCGGACGTGGCGAAGTTGTGGAGAGAGCCGATCATGGGACGCGGAGTCCGGAGCGCCGCCTACCATGGAAGCCATGAACGTCTCTGCGTCTGAAGACCGCCGCGTCCTCCTCGCCGCGCCCCGCGGCTACTGCGCCGGCGTGGACCGCGCGGTCGTGACCGTGGAGAAGGCGCTGGACCTCTATGGAGCGCCGGTGTACGTCCGCAAGGAGATCGTGCACAACAAGCACGTCGTGCAGACGCTCCAGGACCGCGGCGCGATCTTCGTGGAGGAGACCGACGAGGTGCCCGAGGGCGCGACCGTCGTGTTCTCCGCGCACGGCGTGGCGCCGATCGTGCACGAGGAGGCGTCCCGGCGCAATCTGAAGACCATCGACGCCACCTGCCCGCTGGTCACCAAGGTGCACAAGGAGGCCGTGCGCTTCGCCGAGCAGGACTTCGACATCCTGCTCATCGGCCACGACGGCCACGAGGAGGTCGTCGGCACCACCGGTGAGGCGCCGGAGCACATCATCCTGGTCGACGGCCCGGACTCGGTGGCCGACGTGGAGGTGCGCGACCCGGCGAAGGTGGCCTGGCTGTCGCAGACCACGCTGTCGGTGGACGAGACCACCGCGACCGTGGACCGGCTGCGCAAGAAGTTCCCGCTGCTGCTGGACCCGCCGTCCGACGACATCTGCTACGCCACCCAGAACCGGCAGATCGCGGTCAAGCGCATCGCGGCCGACTCGGACCTGGTGATCGTGGTCGGCTCCAAGAACTCCTCGAACTCGGTGCGCCTGGTCGAGGTCGCGCTGGAGGCCGGCGCGGGTGCCGCGCACCTGGTCGACTTCGCCTCCGAGATCAGCGAGGAGTGGCTGGAGGGCGTCCGCACGGTCGGCCTGACCTCCGGCGCCTCGGTCCCGGAGGACCTGGTCGACGGAGTGCTGTCGTGGCTCGCCGAGCGCGGGTACGGGACGGTCGAGGTCGTCCGCTCGGCGGAGGAGAAGCTGCTGTTCGCGCTCCCGCCGGAGCTGCGCAAGGACATGCGAGAGGGCGGCGAGGCGTAGTCCGGGAACGCTTAAGCGTTTCCCACTCCGGGATCACCAGGCGGAGCTGGGGGCCACATCCCGCATCTGCGCGACCAGGGTCTGGCCCCGGCGCGGTTCGTCGCCCGGGAACGGCGGCTTGTGGCAGGTGCGGCAGCAGGGCAGGCGTTCTCCGGTGTCGGCGAACACCCAGGTCCTGCGCCGCAGACCTAAAGCGGAGCTGCGGTGTTCCTCTAAGAGGAGTGGCCTGGAGAGCTGAGTCGTGATCCAGTCCGCCGCGCGATCCGCCATTTCCTCGGGGGACGCTTCCGGGTCCTGCACGTTGATGTAGCCCGGCGCACCAGGAGCGTAGTTCTCCCAGATCGAGCAGTCGTCTCCCCAATAGCCGCCGAACTCCCTGTGCGCCATCCGCAGCTGGAGCCCGAACGGATCCGCTTCCGGAACGGTGAGCACCGCCAGCACCGACGGCCCGGCCAGCGCCAGGGCCCAGGAGTCGAAGGCGATCATCCCGAGCGGACCCCAGCCCAGCGCGGCGCGCCGGAGCTCGGCCAGGAAGCGGCGGCTGTAGCCGTCGAGGGGGAAACGGCCGCCGGGGTCGATCTCGAACCAGATCTCGCCGTTCATCTCTCGCGGTCCTTGCTTGCTCGCCGTGCGGGGTGGGCCGGGGGCCGGGCTACCGTTTGCCGGCGCTCCGCATCCCGGCCCACCGGGCCGCGATCAGCGCCGCGGCCAGGGCGGTCCCTACGAACAGCGGCCGCGGCTTGACGGCCAGCAGCGCGCCGACCGAGGCCGCCTGGCCGACCAGGCCGCCGCCGGCCCGCATGACCCCGAACTGGACCGCGGTGAGCAGCCCGCAGCAGTACGCCAGCGGCGGCACGATGACGCCGGCCAGCAGGTCCCGGCGCCGCACCAGCGTCGCGGCGTGGAAGGACGCGGCGATGAAGACCAGGTCGAAGAACCAGTGCGCGTCCCCGGTCACCAGCGCCTCGAGCGCGGCGGCGGTCATCGTGGGACCGGCGACCATGAGCAGCACGCCCCAGGCGGTCAGTACCTGGCGGGGCTTCGCGGCGCGGACGGCGCTCCGGCCTGCCGCGCCCGCCGGACGAGGCCGGGGCCGGGGCCGCGCGGGACCGGCCGAGCGGAAGTCCAGCGGCGCGGCCATGCGCTCCCGGCGCAGCGCGTCGCGATCGCGGCGGGACTGCGGGACCCGGGCGGCGGGGCGGGGCGCGAGACGGCTGGCTCCTTCGTTCACAGATCCGAACCTACGACGCGATTGCGCACATTTCGGGTAGCGAAACGCCGAGCGTGGTCCGCCTCGTCTCCAGCCCGCCTCGTCTCCAGTCCGCCCCGTCCCTAGTCCGACAGAGCCCGCGTCTGGATCTCCACCTGCCCCGGCGCCGCCAGCTCCTCGTCGACCAGCCCGAGCTCGTTCAGCCGCCGTGCCGTGACCAGCACCCGGGTCTCCAGCGAGCCCACCGACTGGTTGTAGGCCGCGACCGCCGAGTTCAGCCCCTTGCCGACGCGGTCCAGGTGCCCGCTCATCGTGTTCAGCCGCGCGTAGAGCTCGCGGCCGAGTTCGAACACCTGCCGGGCGTTCGCCGCGAGCGAGTCCTGGGTCCAGGCGTAGGCGACCGTGCGGAGCAGGGCGATCAGGGTGGTCGGGGTGGCGATCACCACGCGGCGCGCGGCGGCGTACTCCAGCAGCTCCGGATCGATGTCCACGGCCTGGGAAAGGAAGGCTTCGCCGGGGACGAACAGGACCACGAACTCCGGCGTCGGCCGGCCGCTGGCGCCGAGCGCGCGCCAGTAGGCCTTCGAGGCCAGCTGGTCGACGTGCGCGCGCAGGTGCTTGGCGTGGGAGGCCAGGTACTGCATGCGCTCGGTCTCGTCCGTGGTCTCCGCGGCGTCCAGGTACGCGGCCAGCGGGGTCTTGGCGTCCACGACCACGTACTTGTCCCCGGCCAGGCGCACCACCAGGTCCGGCCGCAGCATGCCCTCGGCGCCGGTGGAGCCGTAGGAGCCGGGGAGCACGGTCTGGGTCTCGAAGTCGCAGCGGTCGACCATGCCGGCCAGCTCCACCGCGCGGCGCAGGTGCATCTCGCCCCACTGGCCGCGGACCTCGGGTCGGCGCAGCGCCGTGACCAGGGCCGCGGTCTGCGTCCCGAGCGCCCCGGCGGCGGTGCGGACGTCGTCGATCTGCTGGGCCATCGCGGCCTGGGAGGCGGCGCGGCCCCGTTCGATCTCGCGGAGCCGGTCGTCCAGGCGCGACAGCGACTCGTTGATCGGCCGGCCCGCGGCGTCGAACTGCGAACCGGCCAGCGCCAGCAGCCGGTCCGCGGACTGGTCCAGGGCCTGCGAGTTCAGCGTCAGGCGGCGGGACCGCTCCCACAGCACGCCGAGCAGCGCGCCGAACGCGATCCCGATCACCAGCAGCAGCACAGGCATCATGGGTCCATATTGTCCCTCGGGGCACGCCTGTGCGGCGGCTCCCCGGTCATGCCTTGCGCGTCCTGCGGTCCCGGCGGGCTGCGATACTGGAGGACGGGCCGATTCCGGCTCCGCACTGCATCCCGTACGCGACGTCGATAGGACTGTTGGACAATGGCGCTCACCATCGGAATCGTCGGACTCCCGAACGTGGGCAAGTCGACCTTGTTCAACGCGCTCACCAAGAACGACGTGCTCGCCGCGAACTACCCCTTCGCGACCATCGACCCCAACGAGGGCGTGGTCGGCGTCCCGGACCCGCGGCTGGCCAAGCTCGCCGAGCTCTACACCTCGCAGAAGGTGGTCCCGGCCACCGTCACCTTCGTCGACATCGCCGGCATCGTCCGCGGCGCCAGCGAGGGCCAGGGCCTGGGCAACAAGTTCCTGGCCAACATCCGCGAGGCCGACGCGATCTGCCAGGTGATCCGGGTCTTCACCGACCCCAACGTGATCCACGTCGACGGCAAGGTCTCCCCGGCCGACGACATCGAGACCATCAACACCGAGCTGATCCTGGCCGACCTGCAGACCATCGAGAAGGCCCTCCCGCGCCTGCAGAAGGAAGCGCGGATGAAGAAGGAGGTCCAGGCCACGGTCGCCGCGGTGGAGGAGGCCAAGAAGATCCTGGACTCCGGCAAGACCGTCTTCGCCGCCCGCCTGGACCGCGAACCGCTCCGCGAACTCCACCTGCTGACCGCCAAGCCGTTCCTGTACGTCTTCAACGTCGACGAGGACGAACTCACCAACGAAGCGCTGAAGGACGAGATGCGCGCCCTGGTCGCCCCGGCCGAGGCGATCTTCCTGGACGCGAAGATCGAGCACGAACTGATGGAACTCCCCGACGACGAGGCCCTGGAACTCCTGCAGGGCATGGGCCAGGACGAATCCGGCCTGAACCAGCTCGCGCGCGTCGGCTTCGAGACCCTGGGCCTGCAGACCTACCTGACGGCCGGCCCGAAGGAGTCCCGCGCATGGACCATCCGCAAGGGCGCGACCGCCCCCGAGGCCGCAGGCGTGATCCACACCGACTTCCAGCGCGGCTTCATCAAGGCGGAGATCGTGTCCTTCGCCGACCTGGTCGAACTCGGCTCGGTCGCGGAGGCCCGCGCCAAGGGCAAGGCCCGGATGGAGGGCAAGGACTACGTCATGGCTGACGGGGACGTGGTGGACTTCCGGTTCAACGTGTAGCCGCTTCGCCGGTGCGCGCTAAGGCTTTTGTCGAGCGCGCAGCTGAGAAGAGCCGAGCCTGTCAGGGCTCGGCTCTTCCTTCGTTCGGTGCAGGATCAGACCGAATCAGGCATCGTAGACGGTTGAGCGATGTGCGATATGCACTACCCAAACGACCAGTGCTCCGTTGTCGATCGTGTAGATGATCCGGTAGTCGCCGACCCGCAGTCGACGCCGGTCAGGTTGAGACACCAGGGCGGTGGTGCCGAAGCCGAGGGGATCGGTTTCCAACTCGGTGAGTTTGGCCAGGATGCGGAGCGCGATACCTCGTGGAACCTTACGCAATTCGGCCTGTGCTTCAGGCCGGAAAACGGTGTGGTACTTACTCACTGCGCGCCAGGGTCTCCCTCATGACGTCCTCGATCGGAATGCCGGGCGCGGAACTGGCCATGCGCTTTTCGATGATCTGGTTGATCTCGCGCTCTTCCAACGCCAGGTACTTGCGCAGCATGTCGATCGAGACAACGGCGGCGACCTCGTTGCCTCGCCGGGTGATGACGGTGGGTATGTCATCCCGATCGGCGCGCTCCACTACTTCCGCCAGGTGGGCGCGCACATCGCGGATCGACTCGGTGGGGAGGCGCTGCGTCATATGCCCAAGAGTACCAAGTGTCGCAGGTGTACACAACGGCACTCGACAGGGTGGCCGCCGCGGTTCGCGGCGGCCACCCGGCCTTTCCGGCGCTGATCAGGCGCCGACCCCTACTCCGGAATGCTCCCCGGATCCGTCGCGGCGACGTAGCCGGCCGGGCCGGACAGGGTCGCGCCGAGCTCGGTTCCGATGCTGTCCGGGAGGGCGGCTGGGCCGCCGAAGATCAGGGCGCTGTCGATGCTGCCGGAGTTGGCGGAGACCCACTGTTGTTCCTCGGGGGTGAGGCTCTTGTGGGGGTCCACCAGGAGGAGGGGGCCGGAGAGGTTCGACATGGCCGCGCCGCCGGCGAGGGAGTCGGGCCAGTTGTAGGCGGTGGCCACGCCGAGGTAGAGGCGGCCGGGGAGGGCGTTGGGGGCGGCGCCGAAGAATTCGCGGGCGACCATGAAGGAGGTCTCGAAGCGGTCGGTGCCGGCCAGGGCGACGGTTCTGGCTTTGCCGGTGGCTCCGGAGGTCTCGGTCGCGGTCTTGGCCTGGCCGCCCACTGCGTAGAAGGTCGCCGGGCCCGTGCTGGTGGGGGCGGCCACCGACTTCAGGAAGGCGGCGGTGGCGGGGGGCATCGCCTTGCCGTCGGTCAGCACGATGGGGTCGCCGGTCGCGCTGGCTGACAGGGCGTCGGCGAAGTTCTCGCCGGTGGCCACCACGAAGGTGCGGGTGCCCGGGTTGTTCGTGACGGCGGTCCGGGCGATGTCGACGGCTGTCGCGAAGCGGTCCGCGCCGCCGAGGCGCCGTACGCCGTAGCCGAGGTCGGTGATCGCCTTCTGGACGGCTGGCGAGAGGGCCTGGGCGCCGCCGAGCAGGGTGACGACCGGCGCTCCGCTGTGGGCCGGTCCCAGGACCCGCACGATCTCGTCCCGGACCGCCGGGTCGAGGGCGTTCGAGGGAGTGAGCAGGAGCGGCCCGTTCTTGGCGAGCACGCTGCCGGCCAGGGCGTCGGCGTACTGGTCGGAGCGGGCCAGGACCAGGCTGGTCGGCCTGGCGGTGCTCAGGGTGGCGTCGGGGTAGGCGGCCTTCGAGACCGCGATCGCGGTGCCGATGCGGTCGGCGCCGGCCAGGCGGGTCACGTGCGTGACGGCCGTCGGGCGGTAGGCCGGGACGCCAGGGTGCTGCGAGGCCACGGCGGGGGTGCCGCCGGTCGCCGGGATCGCCTCGACGTCGTTCGGTACCGGGGTGCCGCCGTTCTTGACGATCGACGTCTCGAAGGCGATCTTGCTTCCGTCCGGGGAGAACGTCGGGTGGGACAGCGCGAGGCCGTCCAGGTGGGTGAGCACCTTCGACGGCGACGGCTGGAACGGGTCGCTGATGTCGACGACCGCGAGCTGCCAGGAACCGGTGATGAAGGCGACGGTCTTGCCGTCCGGGCTGACCGTGGGCTGCGTCCCGTCGGCGATCTTGTAGGGCTGCGCCTGGCGCGCGTAGTTCCGGACCGACCAGATCTGCGGCGCGGAGCTGCCGGCGGGCGTCTTCTGGAAGACGTAGTTCGGGACGATGTTCATCGACGGGCTGGTCCCGTCCGGCGTGTAGACCGCGTCGGGCGAGGCGTAGGCCGCGCCGTCGTTCATGTTCGGGACGTCGGCGATTACCGAGCCGTCGCCACCGCCGGAGGCGTTGGTGCCGTAGCCGTCGGCCTTGGCGACCTTGATGGGGCCGGTGACGCCCCGGACCGTCTCGGCGAACGCGACGCCGGTGCCGTCGCTGCTCCAGGTCGGGCTGGAGATGGCGATCCCCGGCCCGCCGTGCGCCAGGACCCGCATCTGGCTGCCGTCCGGGAGCGCGGATACCAGGTCCCCGTTTCCGTCCACGAAGGCGACCCGGCTGCCGTTGGGGGACCACGTGGCGTCGGTGACCGTGGTCGGGAAGGTCAGCGGCTGGCCGTCGACCAGCATCCGCTGGGTCCCGTCGCTGATCGTCAGGGCGCTGTCGGCGGGGCCGGAGTTGACGGCGTGGGCGGCGGGCGCGACGAACCCCAGGGCCGGAATGAGCGAGGTCGAGAGGATCGCGGACAGTGCGAGAGACCGCCGACCGGAGGACTTTGGCATGAACTCTCCCCAAGAGTCATGAATAGTCACGGATATCGTGACTCAAATCGTGGGACCAACGAGATCCGGGAAAGGTTGCCCTCGTCGAGGAAGAGTCTTCTCAGGCTTCTCAGGCTTCTCAGGCTTCTCAGGCCTCTTCGGCGGCGCGCCGGTCGATCGCCGGACCCAGGACCACGAATCCGACCGTGGCCGCGGCGCCGGCGGCGAGCGTGCCCCACCACAGGAACGCCGGGCCGACGAGGGTGTAGGCGGTGGTGCCGGCGGCCAGGGCCAGGAAACGGGCCGCGCCCCAGGTCCAGCTGAAGGCGCCCTGGTAGCGGCCGCGCGCGTGGGCCGGGGCGAGGTTGGCGATCAGACCCGCGGGGGCGCCGCCGACCACGACCTCGCCGACCGACCAGACGGCGACCGTCGCCGCGTAGGCCGCGGGGCTGTGGGCGATGCCGGTGAGCGCGACGCCCACCACCACCAGGATGCTGCCGGCGACGTAGACCGGGGTGCGGGCGTAGCGGGCCAGGACGGTGGTGGCCAGCGGCTGCAACAGGACGACCAGGCCGGCGTTCACCGCGGCGGCCAGGCCCATGACCGCGGGGGACAGGCCGTCGGTGCGGATGGCCAGCGGCAGGGCGCTCTCGGTGAGGGAGTAGATGAACAGCTGGACGGCGAACAGCAGGAGGAGCCTGCGGGTCAGGCGGTCGCGGAAGACGACGCCGTAGCCGGAGTCGGTCGTGGTCGGCGCTTCAGGGTTCTGTGGCGCGGGCTGCTCCGTACGGTCCGCCGGCAGCAGCATCGCCACGATCACCGCGTATCCCACCGACGTCCCGGCGTCGATCGCGAACAGCATCCAGTAGCCGTGCGCGGCGAGGTATCCGCCGAGCACCCCGGCGACCGCGGTGCCGATGTTCACGGCCCAGCCGATCAGGGCGAAGGCCTCGCGCCGGCGGGCCGGTCCGACGTTGTCGGCCAGCGTGGCCGAGGCGGCCGGCGGCACCATGGTCGCGGTGGCGCTCAGCGCGATCGCGGCCACCGCCATGGTCGCCGCGTTCGGCGAGGCGAACAGCGCGCCCTGCGCGGCCGCCGTCCCGAGCAGGCCGGCCAGCATGGTCAGCTTCCGGCTGCTCCGGTCGGCCAGCCAGCCGCCGACCGCCGGGCCGACCAGGTTGCCGGCCCCCAGGGCGCCGAGAACGTAAGGGGTCTGTGACGCGGCGATCCCGCGCGAGCCGAGGAAGAAGACGAGGAACGGCCCGACCAGGAAGCCGACCCGGTTGACGACGGTGCCGGCGAAGATGACCCAGACGGCCTGGGGGAATCCGGCGAAGGCCGCCGGCGGGCGCAGGGCGGGGCGCCGGCGGGGCCGGGCGTCGAGAGCCCGCAGCGGGGCTTGCTGCGAGGCCTGAGATGGAGCCTGAGCCTGAGACGGGGCCTGAGACGCAGCCTGAGGCATGGCCGGTGCGCCGGCCTCGGGGCGGATGCTCGTGGTGGTCATGGCGCTCAGAGTGGCGCCGGACGGCGATCATGCGACAATGATTCGGGCCCGCCCGAATCGAAGGGCGGGGGGTGGTGGGACGGGGAGGGGAAACACTGTGTCGGCGACGCTGTCGTTCACCGCGGAGGAGTTGGCGCAGGTCCGCTTCTCGGTCTCCCCGATGTGGGAGGTCCTGACCAGTTTCCGAGTTCTGACCAGGCCCGGACTGTACCCGGTCCACGGCCCCTGGTTCGACCAGGTCCGTCCGCGGCTGGCGGCCGCGGGGCTGTTGACCGGAAGTCTTTCCGCGCTATTCCATGCACAATCCTACGTTCCTGACTTCCTCACGCCGGCTCCGGCGAAGTCCGCGCCGACTCTGGAAGAAGAGCTCGCAGCCATTCAGGCGACGCCCGACGACCACCTTTCGGCGGATCTCGATCTGTACGACCAGAAGGTGCCGAGCGGGGCGATACCGCCGTTCGCCGCGCGTTTGCGAAGCAATCGCGAGCAAGCGCTCTGCGAACTGTCCAAGGACATCGAGCACTATTTCCAGATCGCGCTGGCTCCGTACTGGTCGCGTATCAAGACCCTGCTGGAAGCGGACATCTACCACCGGGCGCGGCAGGTCGCCGAGTACGGTTCGGCCCGGTTGTTCAACGACCTGCACCCGGACGTCAGCTGGAACAGCGGGACGCTGCGGATGCTGCACCGGCAGCGGGTGCTGTGCCGCGACGACAACGCCCCGGGTCTGATCCTGGTTCCCTCGGCCTTCTCCTGGAACAAGATTCTCACCAGGGCCGCCACCGGTGACGTGCCGCAACTGTGCTTCGGGGCGCGCGGGGTCGGCACCCTGTTCGCGCGGCGCGCGGCCGACCCGTCGGACGCCGTGGCCGCGGTGATCGGCCGCTCGCGGGCCCTGCTGCTGGCCGAGTTGGAAGCCCCGGCGTCCACCACCGAACTCGCCTCGCGCACCGGGATGTCGGCCGGCGGGGTCTCCGAGCACCTGACCGCGTTGCGCGGCGCGGGCATGGTTTCGGCGCATCGCGCGGGGCGTTCGGTTCTTTACGCGCGTACCTCTGTGGCCGACTCGCTATTGGCCGCAGCGGCTTGACAGTCTGTCGTGCAAAGCGTCCGAGATCGGGGTAATTCGCAGAAAGGTTTGACGCGCCCCTGGCGCGCCGGTGGCGTCAGGTGCTTCAGTATTTGGCGGGGAGAGAACGGAGCGCTGTCAGCCTATAGCTGAACGGAGTCATGGCGATGCCGCGATCACGCCGAAAGTTCGACATCGACGAGTTCGTCCGCGAGTGCCTGCAGGCCTGGGAGGCCGACGGGGCCGACGCGGTGAAGGACGTGCTGGACCGGACACTCGGGCGCGGATGCGCGCCGGTGCGCGAGTGCTTCGGGGACCCGCGCGAGGCCCACCTGCAGGTCCTGTACCCGGGCCCTGAGTTGGTCATCGAGAACATGGTGTGGGCGCCGGGGATGTCCTACCCGGCGCACAACCACAACACGCCGGTCATGACGGGCGTCTACGCGGGGTTGGAGGTCAACGACTTCTACCACTCGGCCGGTCCCCGTACGGGCGGACGTTTACAACGGACCGCGACCGTCGACATCAACGAGGGGGAGGCGGTGCTGATGGCGCACGATGCCATCCACCGGATAGCCAACCCCAACAGACGCACCTTCACCGGCGCGTTCCACATCTACATGGGCGACTACCTGCACTCCTCGCGGTCCATCTGGTACCCCGACGAGGCCTCGGAGACGCCGGCCTCCTTCGCGGTGACCAAGGACATCTTCGCCGCCGCGAACCGCGATCTGGCCGCCGCCCGCGCGGCGGAGGAGGGGCACAAGAAGAAGAGCGTGACCGGCGGCATGGGCGGCATGGGCGGGATCGGCGGCATCGGCGGCATCGGCGGCTCGACCGGCCCCGGCTCGGCCTCCGGACCCGCGTCCGGTCCGACCGGCCACCCGCACAACGCGACGCACTCGCCGCCGCACGCCCCGGGCCGCGGGCCCACGCGGCGGGGCGCCAGATCGCCGCTGCACTCGCCGGGAGACCAGGGATAGGCGCGGCTGACAGGCCGTGCAGGAGGCGCCCTTGCCCTGGGCTGATGCCCGGGGCGGGGGCGCGGTGGTGTTCGCAAGGCGGGAAAGGGCGCTGATTCGGTTCAGGGCGGCGGCATCAGCGGCGATCGGCCCCGGCTGGAGCAAGCCTTCTGGAGCCCTTCAGCGCCTGCCACAGCGCCCGCCGCACCGCCTGCTGCGCCGGGTGCCACAGCCCCTGCCACAGCCCTCACAGGCCCGCTCCGGCCCCCGGCTCTGTCGTCCAGAAAATCTGCCGTCCAGAAAATCGCCGTCCGGAAAACCCGAAGGCCCCCAGCACATCCCTCGAGTGCTGGGAGCCTTCGCTGCGGCGGCCGCGAGCTGTCCGCGGCCGCCGGTCCTGGCCGACCGTCAGCCGAACCGGCCGGTGATGTAGTCCTCCGTCGCCTTCTCCGTCGGGTTGGCGAAGATGCGGGAGGTCTCGTCGATCTCGATCAGGCGGCCGGGGGTGCCGGTGCCGCTGATGTTGAAGAACGCGGTGCGGTCCGAGACACGGGCCGCCTGCTGCATGTTGTGGGTCACGATCACGATCGTGTACTCCGACTTCAGCTGCGAGATCAGGTCCTCGATCGCCGTGGTGGAGATCGGGTCCAGGGCCGAGCAGGGCTCGTCCATCAGGAGCACGTCGGGGCTGACCGCGATGGCGCGGGCGATGCACAGGCGCTGCTGCTGGCCGCCGGACAGGCCGGCGCCCGGCTTCTTCAGCCGGTTCTCGACCTCCTTCCAGAGGTTCGCGCCCTTCAGCGACTTCTCGACGATGTCGTCCAGTTCGCCGCGCTTCTTCACGCCCGCCAGGCGCAGGCCCGCGGCGACGTTCTCGTAGATGCTCATCGTCGGGAACGGGTTCGGGCGCTGGAACACCATGCCGACGTGCCGGCGCACGGCCACCGGGTCGACCTGGGCCCCGTACAGGTCCACGTCGTCCAGGGTGACCTTGCCCTC
Organism: Catenulispora sp. MAP12-49; assembly: GCF_041262705.1. Taxonomy (NCBI): domain Bacteria; kingdom Bacillati; phylum Actinomycetota; class Actinomycetes; order Catenulisporales; family Catenulisporaceae; genus Catenulispora; species Catenulispora sp. MAP12-49. The sequence continues at coordinate 30,227 of NZ_JBGCCP010000003.1, forward strand.
GACCCGCGCGCCGGGGATGACCTCGTGCATGCGGTTCAGGGTGCGCAGGAAGGTGGACTTGCCGCAGCCGGAGGGCCCGATGAAGGCCGTCACGGTGCGCGGCTCGACGGTCATCGAGATGTCCTCGATGGCGCGGGTCGGGCCGTAGTAGGCCGACAGGCCCGCGACGTCAATGCGCTTCGCCATTTTCGATATCTCCTAGGCCCGACCGGGCGTCTTCCACCAGGCGATGAGCCTGGCGATGATGTTCAGCAGCATGATGATGATGATCAGCAGTAGCGCGGCGGACCACGTGCGGTCGTTGGAGGCGTGCTCCGACGAGGTGTAGGTGTTGAAGATGACCGTCGGCAGGGTCGCCTGCCCCAGGGTGCCGCTGAACGGGTTCGGATTGATGCTCTGGATGTAGCTGACCACCAGCAGGATCGGCGCCGTCTCGCCCATCACGCGGGCCACGCCCAGCATCACCCCGGTGATGATGCCCGGCAGCGCGGTCGGGATCACGATCTTGGTGATGGTGCGCCACTTGGGCACGCCCAGGGCGTAGGACGCCTCGCGCAGCGAGTCCGGCACCAGCTTGAGCATCTCCTCGGTGGAGCGGATCACGATCGGCAGCATCAGGATCATCAGTGCCAGCGCTCCGGCGAAGCCGTTCTGGTACTGGCCCAGTGTGATGATCCACAGCGACAGGATGAACAGGCCGGCCACGATCGAGGGCAGGCCCATCATCACGTCGACGAAGAACGTCACCGCCTTGGCCAGCATGCCCTTGCCGTACTCCACCAGGTACACCGCGACCAGGATGCCGATCGGGACGGCCATCAGCGCGGCCAGGCCCGCCATCTCCAGGGTGCCCAGGATCGCGTGGTACACGCCGCCGCCGACCTGGTCCTCGGAGATGTTGCGCAGCGAGTGGGTCAGGAACTCGACGTTCAGCGCGTGGACGCCGCGCGAGACCACCAGCCACATGATCGACATCAGCGGCAGCACCGCGAGCACGAACGCCAGGGTCGTGACCACGCCGGCGCCGCCGCTGCGGATCCGGCGCGACAGCGAGGGGGAGACCAGGACGCCGCCGCCGACGGTCCCGTGCGCCCCGCCGCGCGGGCGGGCCCTGCCCGCTCTGTCGTCCGCGGCGACGTCGCCGGGCACGTCCTTCGCCTCGAAGGCTCCCCGCCGGTCCGGCACGTCCGCGGCGGTGACGTCGTAGGCGGCGTCGTCGACGACCTTGGGGCGACGACCCTGGAATGCCGAGAACACACTCCAGCGCTCGTCCCTGGGCACGCCCGCGCGCGCCGTGATCCGCCTGGCCAGCAGGTTCACCAGGAAGGTCACCACGAACAGCACCAGACCGGAGGCGATCAGGGCGCCCTGGCCGGTCTGCAGCGCGTTGCCGAACTGCAGGGCGATGTTGGCGGCGATGGTGTTGCCGCCGGGCTGCAGCCACTTGGTGACGAAGTTGTAGCTGATGGACAGCACCATCGCGACCGCGATGGTCTCGCCGAGCGCGCGGCCGAAGCCCAGGACGATCGCCGAGCCCACGCCGCTGCGGCCGTAGGGCAGCACCGCCAGCTTGATCATCTCCCACTTGGTGGAGCCCAGCGCGTAGGAGGCCTCGACCTGCTCGCGCGGGGTCTGCAGGAAGATCTCGCGGGAGATGGCGGCGATGATCGGCAGGACCATGATGGCCAGGATCACGGCCGCGGTGAACACCGAGCGGCCGAAGACGCCGGAGGAGAACATCGGGATCCAGCCCAGGATGTTCGAGATGAACTGGGAGGGACCCTGCATGTGCGGCACCAGGAACAGGATGCCCCACAGGCCGTAGACGATCGAGGGGACCGCGGCGAGCAGGTCGACGATGTAGCCGAGCACCTGGGCCAGCTTGCGCGGGGCGTACTGGGTGATGAACAGCGCCACGCCGATGGCCACCGGGGCGGCCATGATGATCGCGAGCGTGGAGGTGACCAGGGTGCCCCAGGCCGCGGCGCCGATGCCGAACTTCGGCGGGCTGTCGTCCGGCGCCCACTGACCGGTGTAGGTCAGCACGTTGGCCGTGTTCGCGCGCAGCGCGCCGACCGCGCGGTAGACCAGGAAGGTGGCGATCGCCGCCATCAGGATCAGCAGGAAGAAGGCGGCGCCGCGGACCGCGCCGGAGAAGACCGCGTCGCCCCGGCGGGTGCCGGAGTCGAGGACTCCGGTGCCGGAGTCGCCGGGGCGCGGGGTGGGCCGGGTGGCGGTCGGCGTTATGCCGCTCATTCGGGTCCTGCCTCGTGGCTCGGGCGCCCAGTCGCTGGGCCCGTTGGGGATGCGTTCACTGCGGGTTTCGATTCCGTTAGACCAAAACGGACAAGCCGGGACGGCTCGGGAGGCCGGTTCCGGCACCGACACGTCGGAGCCGATCGGTGGTGACCGACGGCTCCGACGTATCGCATCGTTCAGCTCTGTTCTGCTGGGCTGCTTAGCTCAGACCAGCGTAGATCGCCTGGACCTTGGACTGCTGGTCCGAGGACAGCGCCACGTAGCCGAGGCCCTCCAGCTGCGACTGGGCGCCGCTGCTGGCGGTGTAGGACAGGAAGTTCTTCAGCAGCGGCAGCTTCGCCGAGTCGTTGCCCGAGGAGCAGACGATCTCGTAGGTCACCAGCACGGCCGGGTAGGCGTCGTCGGCCGAGTAGGTGTAGTCGAAGTTGAACAGGTAGTTCCCGCCGGTGGTGTCGATCTTCGCCTTGTCGATGAAGTTCGCGGCGTTCGGGATGGTCAGCGGCACGAACTTGCCGGCGGCGTTGCCGATCGAGGCGGTGCTCAGGCTGTTCGAGGTCGCGTAGGAGACCTCGGCGTAGCCGATCGCGCCGGAGGTGGTCTTCACGGCCTGGGCGACGCCCTTCGAACCCTGCGCGGACTGGCCGCCGGTGCCCGGCCACTGCTTGTTGGCCGCGGTCGGGAAGTCGCTCGGGGCGGTCTTGTTCAGGTAGTTCGAGAAGTTGTACGAGGTGCCCGAGGCGTCCGACCGGTGGAAGGTCTGGATCGCCAGGTCCGGCAGGGTCACGCCGGCGTTGTCGGCGGCGATCGCCGGGTCGTTCCACTTGGTGATCTTGCCGTTGTAGATCTTGCCCAGGTTCGAGGCCGACAGGTTGAGCTTGGTCACGCCCGGCACGTTGTACATGACGGCGATGGCGCCGGGGACGGTGCCCACGGACAGCGCCTTGCCGCCGCTGCAGCGGGCGTCGGCCTGCGGCTGCTGGGTGGAGTTCAGCGCGTAGTCCGAGCCGGCCCAGTCGGCCTGCTTCTGGATGAACGCGGTGACGCCCGGGCCGGAGCCGGTGCCGTTGTAGTTGATGTTGGTGCCGCTGCCGCACTGCGTCTGGAAGTCCTTGATGAACTTCACGATCGCGGTGTTCTGAGCGGTGGAGCCCTGGCCGGAGAGCGTGCCGTTGGCGCAGGTGATGCCGCCGGCGGCACCGGAGGCCGTCGAGGACGACGAACCGGACGCCGAGGTGGCGCCGCCCCCGGCCGCCGAGGTGGTGGACGAGGAACCGCCCGAGCTCGACGAGTTGTTGTCAGAACCACAGGCCGTCAGGCCGGCCATGGCCAGAGCCAGAACTCCGGCGCCGACCGCGGCACTGCGCCCATTGAAACCAGCGTGGATCTTCACCGGGAAGTCCCTTCGAATCATCGGAAGTCATTGCATGCGTTGTCTTCGTCGAAGCTAGGGAGGCCAGGTGAATCGATGGACGGGTGAAGGTGAACGGAGGGTGAACGGTCCCGGGCGGCCGAGCGCCGGAGCCCCTGATCAGAGCCGTAAACAGGCCGTCGCACAAGGTTCTGGCGGCCATCCCCCGAACGGCGGTTTACCCGCGGGTGTCGCGGGGGTGTCGATCCGGAGCAGAGGGTTGCCGGACCTTGACAAGGAGCAACCGCCGCGCTCACAGCTTCAGCCGATCGATCGCCACGACGTGGCCGTCGCGGGCGTGCAGCACCCAGGCCTCGGCCGGCGCCAGGGCCCGGCGGCCGGAGTGCACGGCCTGGCCGAGTGGGCTCTCGGCGAGCAGTTCGGGCAGGACCGGCCGGTGGGTGCAGGCGATGGTCGTGTGTCCGGACTTGAGTGCCTCGCGCAGCCAGGCGCGCCCGGCGTCCGGGTCGGCGCCCTCGGCGAGCGCGGGCTCCAGGGCCATGGCGGCGCCGGCGGACCGCGCGGACGGCTTCAGCGTGGCCACGCACCGGGCGAACGGCGAGGCCGTCAGCGCCGCCTGGCCGTACGCCGCCAGCATCGGGACCAGCGCCTCGGCGTCGTCGCGGCCCCGTCCGGTCAGCGGCCGCTCCAGCTCCTCGCCGTCCCAACGCTTGCGCGGCACCGCCTCGGCGTGCCGCAGCAGCAGGACCGGAACGGTGTCGACCGGCGCCGCCCTGAACGCCAGCAGCAGGTCGCGGTCGGTCTGGCGGGTCAGCCGGTCGCGCGCGGCGGCCAGCGGGAGCCACTCCAGCCGGTCCACCTCGGAGTTCGGCTGGAAGTCGGAGTCCACCGCGGCCTGCGCGGCCCAGTACTTGACCCGTTTCATCCGCGCCGCGCCGCCGAAGGAGACGTCGTAGACCTGGGTCGGCAGCCGCCGGCCCAGGACCACCGGATAGCCGGTCTCCTCGCGCACCTCGCGGACCGCCGCCTGCACGTAGCCCTCGCCGGGATCGAGCTTGCCCTTCGGGAAGGACCAGTCGTCGTAGCGGGGGCGGTGGATCAGCGCCACCTCGGGCCCGGCGGGACCGGGGCGCCACACGACACAGCCGGCCGCCCGGACCTGGATCGGCGCGGTCTGGCCGGCGGCTTCGTCGGCGGCGTTCATCAGTGCGCGGACCTCTCTGGTACCGCCAGCGGCGCGGTGCTCCGGGCCCGGATCACCGCCAGGCGTTGTTCCTCGTGCAGTCTTCCCAGTACATATCCGGTCGTGGCCGCGATGCGCGGTGTGTCGGCCGCCCGATGGACGCAGGCCGCGGCCAGGACCGCGTCGCGCTGCTCGGCCAGCGACTCGGCGGTGGCCGCGAGCCGGTCCAGCAGGTCCGCGGGATCCTCGCCGGCGATCAGCGTACCGGCGGGGCGGCACAGCTCGACGGTGTGCAGGGCGGCCTGGACGGCGTCCTCGGCGGCCAGCCAGGCGGCGTCGCCCGCGGCGTCCTCGGCGGCCAGCGGCTCGGGCAGCTCCCGGGCCCGGCTCGCGAACTCCTCGCAGGCGCCCTCGGCCATCTCCGGGAGCACCTGCCGGCACGGCCGGTCGGCGGCCGGGGTCAGCGGCACGTCCCGGGCCAGCGTGGCCATCCGGTCGGCCAGCGCGTGGAAGGCCGGGCCGACCAGCGCCGCGGTGGCCTGGCCGTGCGCCGCCGAGCGCTCCCGGTCGAGCATCCGGGTCAGCAGGGTGCGGGTGCGGGCCGCGCCGCCGTCGGGGTAGCGGCCCTCGGCGATCCACCGGTCCAGCGGGGTCAGCAGCCGGGGCCGCACCGCGTCGGAGTCCCGCTCGGCGCCCAGGATCTGCGCGGTGCCGCGCAGTTCCCGGCCGAGCTCGTCGGCCCAGGCCGCGTCCACCAACTCCCGGCACGCCGCCAGCGCCGTGCCCACCCGCAGGCAGGCCGCGCGCAGCCGGACCGCGGCCGGCTGCTGCACCGGCAGCGCGCTGTGCGTCAGGAAGGCGCGTGACTGCTCGGCGAGGTACCCCCGTACCGCCAGCCCCGCCGGTCCGTCGGGACTGGCCGCCCCGAATCCGGCCATCGCGCGCTGAGTCGCTGCATCCATGTGTCCGCCACTGCCCCCACGACGTGGTCAGGCCTGGAGCCTGACGGTTCGGTTCCGCCGTTGCCCGGTTGGCGGCACTGTGCACTCTTCTTCGGTCCAACCCCACAGCACGGACCGCCCGGCGTCGCCGGACGGTCCAGTCCCCACCACGACCCCGCTCCCGCCCCCACAGCGCTCATCCGGTCCGCCGGCTCCACCAGTCGGCGCGCTCGGCGATGAGCGTGTTCTGCAGATCGGCCAGGGGGGAGCCGTCCTCGGCGTACTCGCTCCGGGTCCAGGTGCCGTCGCCGCCCAGGTCCCAGGCCGCGGTCTTGGGGTCCATGGCCAGGTCGAACAGCGCCGAGATGGCCCGGCGCTGCACCGGCTCGACCAGCCGGACCAGGGCCTCCACCCGGCGGTCCAGGTTCCGGTGCATCAGGTCCGAGCTGCCGATCCAGACCTGCGCCTCCTCGTCCGTGCCGAACACGAAGGCCCGGGAGTGCTCCAGGAACCGGCCCAGGATGCTGCGCACCCTGATGTTCTCGCTCATCCCCTCGACCCCCGGCCGCAGGGCGCAGATGCCGCGGACCCAGACCTCGACCGGGACGCCGGCCTGCGAGGCCTCGTAGAGCGCGTCGATCAGGATCTCGTCGACGATCGAGTTCACCTTGATCCGGATCCGCGAGCTCTGGCCGGCCTCGGCCTTCTCGCGCTGGGCGTGGATCAGCTCCAGCAGCCCCGGCCGCAGCGCGTTGGGCGCGGTGAGCAGCCGGCCGAACTTGGTGGGGTGGGCGTACCCCGACAGCCGGTTGAACAAGTCCGACAGGTCCGCGCCTATCTCGTTGTCGCAGGTCAGCAGGCCCAAGTCCTCGTACAGCCGGGCGGTCTTGGGGTTGTAGTTGCCGGTGCCCACGTGCGAGTAGCGCCGCAGGAAGCCGCCCTCGCGGCGCACCACCAGGGACAGCTTGCAGTGCGTCTTCAGGCCGATCAGGCCGTAGACCACGTGGCAGCCGGCCTGCTCCAGCTTGCGGGCCCAGGAGATGTTGGCGTGCTCGTCGAACCGGGCCTTGATCTCCACCAGGACCAGCACCTGCTTGCCGGCCTCGGCGGCGTCGATGAGCGCGTCGATGATCGGCGAGTCGCCGCTGGTGCGGTACAGGGTCTGCTTGATCGCCAGGACGTGCGGGTCCTCGGCCGCCTGCTCCAGGAACGCCTGCACGCTGGTGGCGAAGGAGTCGTAGGGGTGGTGCAGCAGGATGTCGCGGCGCCGGATCGCGGCGAAGACGTCGGCGGGTTTGCCGGGCCCCTCGTCGGCCAGGTCCGGGTGGGTCTTGGTGACGAAGGACTTGAAGCGCAGCTCGCTGTACTCCCCGGACCTGCCGATGTCGGCGATCTGGTTCAGGCCGGTCAGGTCCAGCGGCGCGGAGAGCTTGAAGACCTCGTTCTCGTTGATGTCCAGCTCGCGGATCAGCAGGTCCAGCACCTGCGGCCGGATGTTCTCGTCGACCTCCAGGCGCACCGGCGGCCCGAAGCGGCGGCGCATGAGCTCGCGCTCCAGGGCCTGCAGCAGGTTCTCGTCGGTGTCGGCCTCGACTTCCAGGTCCTCGTTGCGGGTGACCCGGAAGGCGTGGTGGTCCAGGATCTCCATGCCCGGGAACAGCAGCTCCAGGTGCGCGGCGATGACGTCCTCGACGGGGACGTAGCGGCCGGAGTCGGCCTCGATGAACCGCGGCAGCAGCGGCGGCACCTTCACCCGGGCGAAGTGCTCCTGCCCGGTGTCCGGGTCGCGCAGCGAGACGGCCAGGTTCAGCGACAGGCCGGAGATGTACGGGAACGGGTGCGCCGGGTCCACGGCCAGCGGCGTCAGCACCGGGAACAGCTGGTAGCGGAACAGCTGGAAGAGCTTCTCCCGCTCCTCGGGGCCGAGGTCGCCCCAGCGGATGATGTCGATCCCGACCGCGGAGAGCTCGGGGCGCAGTTCCTGCTGGAAGACCGCGGCGTGCCGGTCCATCAGCTCCCGGGTCTCGGCCAGGATGCGGCGCAGCACCTCGACCGGCGGCAGGCCGGAGGCCGAGGTGGTGGCCACGCCGGTGGCCAGCCGCCGGCGCAGGCCCGCGACCCGGACCATGTAGAACTCGTCCAGGTTGGAGGCGAAGATCGCCAGGAACCGGGCGCGCTCCAGCAGCGGGACTTGGGCGGAGTCCTGGGCGAGTTCCAGGACACGTTCGTTGAACCGAAGCCAGGAGATCTCCCGGTCCAGGAAGCGCGTTTCGGGAGCCGGACCGGTCATGATTCTCAGCCTGACACGGGGGCGTGAACGAGAGGTATCCAGAGGGTGGAATCTCGGCGTCCGGGTGACCTCCTGCGCCATCCGGGCGAAAATGCGCTGCTCAACACGTGAAACCCCTTCCGCGACGGTATCGATGGATCTGGAAGGTGTACCCCGCCGGGGTCCAACGTTCCCAGCTTTTGCCGCTTCGAACCCTGACGGATCCGTGGACGACAGGAGGCCCCCGCGATGTTCGGGATGAAGACCCTGGTGGTGGGCGGTGGCGCGGTCGCGCTGTTGTGGATGATGAACTCGCACGCCAGCGCCGGAGACCTCGTGAACAGCGCCACGAACGGCGTGTCGACGGTGTCCAACGGCGTCCAGAGCCTGCAGAACGGCTATCAGAGTGTTTCCAGCGGCATCTCGGGCGTGCAGAGCGCGCTGAACAACGTCGCCAGCGTGGCCGGCGGCACCGGCACCAGCGTGGCCGGGAGCACCGCGACCAGCACCACCAGCGCCACCAGCGGCAGCGGCCTCAGCGGCCCGGCGGTGGAGCTGAACCCCAGCGCGGCCAAGCCCGGCCAGCAGGTCCTGATCACCGTCCCGACCTGCATCCAGCCGGACTCCGGGACCGCGACCTCCTCGGTGTTCACCAACAACGGCTCGGTCTCGCTGACCCGCAATCCCAAGGGCGCGGGCCTGGCCGGCACCGCGACCATCGTCTCCGACGCGCAGAACGGCCAGTGGTCGGTGAACGTCACCTGCGGCACCGGCTCCAACAGCCTGAACGGCGTCACCAGCATCACGATCTTCGGCGGCGTGAACCCCACCCCGACCAACCCGCCCAAGGCCGGCGGCGGCGGTTCGGTGATGAAGGGCGACCTGGGCATGACCGCCGGCGGCATCGCGCTGGTGGCCGGCGGCATCGGCTACGGCCTGTGGAGCATGCGCCGCCGCGGGGCCGACGGCACGCATGCCGGCTGACCCCTCGCGGGCGACGGGCCCGGGCGGCGCAGGCGCCGCTCCGGGCCCGCACACTGCGGCGGCGGTGCCGGACGGCGGCCGGCCCCGCGTCCGGCGCAAGGGACTGAAGATCGTCGTCGCGGCGGCCGTCGCGCTGGTCGGCGTGAAGCTGCTGGGCAGCGGCATCACCGCGCTGTCCGGGCCGCCGTCGCCGACCCGGGGCGCGCTGTTCGGCAGCTGGTCGGGTCCGGCTGCCGCGCCGCTGCCGCGCTCGGTGCCGCTGCGGGTCCGGGTCCCCTCGGTGGGCATCGACGCGCCGCTGATCCGGCTGGGCCTGGACCGGGACGGCGCCGTCGCGGTGCCGCCGATGTCGGTCCCGACCGAGGCGGGCTGGTTCACCGGCGACCCGACGCCGGGGGAGCGCGGCGCGGCGGTGATCGTCGGGCACGTCGACACCGACTACGGCCGCGCGGTGTTCTACCCGCTGGGGAACGTGCAGCCCGGCGCGACGGTGATCGTGGACCGCGCGGACAAGAAGCACGCGGAGTTCCGGGTGACGTCGGTCGAGGTGGTCGACAAGAACCGCTTCCCGGCGGGGCGGGTGTACGGCAGCGACGACAGCGGGACGCCGCAGCTGCGGATCATCACGTGCGGCGGGGCCTTCGACGGCCAGCACTATGCGGACAACCTGGTGGTGTACACGCAGCTGGTCGGGGTGACCGGCTGAGCGCGGGGTGACTGGGACCGGCTGTACCCGGGCTCAGGACACGTCGATCCAGCGGGCCGCGGCCTCGAAGGTGGTGTCCGGCCGGGAGTTGAACGCGATCGCCGCCTCCGGCGCGTGCCGCCGCACCAGGTTGACGACCTGCTCGAACAGGTCCCCCTCGGCCCGGCGCACCCCGCCTCCGACGACCACGCACTCCCACGTCCGCGCGGCCAGCGCGGCGGCGACCACCGCCGGGATGTCGTCGCTGCCGTCCATCCCGAACAGGCACGACTCCACGCCGACGCCGTGCTCGGCGAACTTGGCGATGCCCGCCTCGATGCCGTCGGCTGCCGGCTTGGGGTCCCAAGGCCCGGGAACCCGGTAGGGATCGAAGCCGATCACGAGGACCCGGGGCGTCCGCGGGGAGGCGGCCGTCGTTGAGTCCACCGTCTGTCTCAGGCCTGGTACATGACGTCGGCGCTGCGGCGGGTGAAGCCGAGCTTGGTGTAGACGGCGACCGCGGCCGCGTTGTCAGCCTCCACATACAGGATGACGTCGCTCAGCCCGCGGTCGCGCAGGTGGCGCAGCCCGACCTCGGTCAGGGTCCGGCCCAGGCCGCGGCCCTGTTCGGCCGGGTCCAGACCCAGGACGTAGACCTCGCCGACCGGGCCGTCGCCGTAGGCGCTGTGGTCGTGGACCTTGGTCCAGTGGTAGCCGGCCAGCTCCGGTCCGCGCCAGGCCAGGAAGAAGCCCTCCGGGTCGAACCAGGGCTCGGCCATGCGCTCGCGCAGGTCCTGGACCGTCATCGAGCCCTGTTCCGGGTGGTGCGCGAAGGCGCGGGCGTTGACCGCGACCCAGGCCTCGTCGTCGACACCGGGGCGGAAGGCCGCGATGCGGATGCCCTCGGCCGGCTCCGGCTGCGGCACCTCGGCCAGCGGCCGGGCCATCACCCACAGCTCGCGGACCTTCTTCAGACCGCGCTTCTCGGCGAGGGCCGCCGCCGCGGGCAGGCCGCCGTGCGCCCAGACGCGCACCGGCTTGCCGTCCCGGCGCACCTTCATGCGCAGCGCGTCCAGCAGGGCACCGCCGACGCCCTGCCGGCGGGCGTCCGGCGCGACCACGACCTCCGCCGTGGGGCCCTCGTCAGGGTTCGACTTGTCCAGGAAGGCGTAGCCGACCAGCTCCGAACCCTGGGCACCCGACAGGCGCCGGGCCACGAAGTGCCAGGCATCGGCGGCGGTAGCGGCCTCGCCGGAGTGCTTGAGGTGGAGCAGCACCTGCTCCGGGAGCGGTGCCACGCCGTCGGCCGCCTCGGCGGCCTCGGCGAGGGACCGGATGGTGGCGACGTCCGCCTCGTTCGGTCGGCGGACGACGCCGATGGAGAAACCTGTCACCCCACCACGGTACGGGGTGCGGTCATCGCGTCGGAGGCTCGAACCTCGTCGGCGCTCTCCTCTTCCGGCTCGGTGCCGGCGCTGGAGCCGGTGGGCGTGCTGGAGCCGTTGCGCTTGTCCGGCATGACGAAGCGGTAGCCGACGTTGCGGACCGTCCCGATGAGCGCCTCGTGCTCGACCCCGAGCTTGGCCCGCAGCCGCCGGACGTGGACGTCCACGGTGCGGGTGCCGCCGAAGTAGTCGTAGCCCCACACTTCCTGGAGCAGCTGCGCCCGCGTGAACACCCGGCCCGGGTGCTGCGCGAGGTACTTGATGAGCTCGAATTCCTTGAAGGTCAGGTCGAGCACCCGGTTCCGGACGCGGGCGGTGTACGTGCCCTCGTCGATGGACAGGTCGCCGCTCTTGATCTCCAGCGGGACGTCCTCGGCCACGGCGCCGGCCGCCAGCTTGCCGATCGCCAGCCGCAGCCGGGCCTCGACCTCGGCCGGACCCGCCGAGTCCAGCAGGACGTCGTCGATGCCCCAGTCGGCGGTCACGGCGGCCAGCGCGCCCTCGGTGGTGATCAGCAGAAGCGGGCAGTCAACCCCTGTGGTGCGCAGCAGGCGGCACAGGGAACGCATCTGCGGCAGGTCGCGGCGCGCGTCCACCATGATCGCGTCGGCCGGTGGGGTGTCCAGAAGCGCCGAGGCCTCTGCTGGAGCCACGCGAACGTTGTGCAACAGCAGACCGAGAGCCGGCAGGACCTCGGAGGAGGGGGTCAGGGAGTTGGTCAACAACAGCAAGCTGGACATCCGCGGATCGCTCCTCTTTTGTCCGGGGGCACCTCTTGTCGCACCCGCCAGAAAACACATAGAGGACCCGTGGGGCTTCGTCGCCCGGATCCTCTGTCAGGAAGGATAGCCGTCATGAAGCGTTTCCCCGAGGTTTCCGTGCCGGAGTTCACACGTATTTTACCTGGACAAAGGCGCAGCTCGGGGCACCCGGACCCCGGCCAGACGCTTTTGACGGCCGATGGCGTTCGCCTTAACGCCGTGCACAGAGCGGGTGTCGATCGACGATGGGTGTTCGTCCTGTGCCACGGATTCGGCGGCTCCTGGCGCACCGGCGACATGGCCCACATCGCGGCCGTGTTGCGTCCATATGGCGGAATCATCGCGTTCGACTTCCGCGGTCACGGACAGTCACACGGCCGATCGACGCTCGGTGATCTCGAGGTGCTCGACCTGCACGCCGCGGTCGAGTGGGCACGCGTCCTGGGTTACGAGAATGTGGCGACGGTCGGATTCTCGATGGGCGCCTCCGTGGTCGTGCGGCACGCCGGGTTGTGCGGCTCGGGCGTCGGCCCGGGCTCGGTGACCGACGCGGTGGTGTCCGTGAGCGGCCCCGCGTGGTGGTTCGAGCGCTCCACCCGCGCCATGAAGCTGGTGCACTTCCTGGTGCAGCACCCGGTGGGCCGCGCTGTTTCGGCGTGGCATCTGAAGACGCGCATCCTGCCCGACGGCTGGAACCCGGTCCCGGAGTCCCCGGTGGAGTTGGCGGGCCGGATCGCGCCGGTGCCGCTGCTGGTGGTGCACGGCGACGCCGACAAGTACTTCCCGCTGGGCCACGCCGAAGCGCTGTACGCCGCGGCCGGGGAGCCGCGCGAGCTGTGGATCGAGCCCGGCTTCGGGCACGCGGAGGCCGCGGCGGCCCGGGAGGCGTCCGGCCGGGAGCTGGTCGGCCGGATCGGCCGCTGGGTGCGGGCGCTGCCGGCGGCCGGCACGCCCGCCGGATCCGCCAGGGCATCCGGATCTGGATCTGGATCTGGATCTTCCTATGGCGCGGGGGAGGGCGAATATAGAAGACAGAAGGGGGAGTTCGGCGAAGCGGGAGAGGTCATGGAGGGCGAGGCGGGATGAGCGGGCTGATCCGTTATTGGGCGGCGGCGAAGGCGGCGGCCGGGATCGCCGAGGAGCCGTTCGAGGGCGAGGTCCTGGCCGACGTGCTGGCCGCGGCGGTCGCGCGGCACGGCGCCGGACTCGGCGAGGTGGTGCGGCGGGCGTCGTTCCTCGTGGACGGCACCCCGGTGGGCCGCCGCGACCCGGCCGACGTGCGCCTGGCACCCGGGGCCGTGGTCGAGGTGCTTCCGCCGTTCGCCGGGGGCTGAGCGACCCGGCTGGTATAGCGTGCAGCGGGTAGACCGTCGGCAGGAGGAACGCAGGGTGGGCGAGTACACGGGCCGACGGCGCGGGCGGGCGGCGTCCGAGCCGTCGGCGCAGCAGCCCGGGTATCCCCACGGCGGGCAGCCGGACCATCAGGATCCGTATGCGCAGTACGGCTATGAGCAGCCGGCTGAGGAGTACCAGGGGCACGAGTACGCGCAGGACCCGGCGTACGGCTACCAGGAGGCCCCGGGGTACGAGCAGCAGCCGGGCTATGAGCAACAGCAGGGGTACGAGCAGCCGGGGTACGAGCAGTACCCGAGCCACGAGCAGCAGCCGGGCTATGAGCAGCCGGGGTACTACGCGCAGGAGCACCAGCCCGAGTACGAAGAGGGCTACGGCTACCAAGAGCCTTATTACCAGGAGCCGCACCAACAAGAGGTCTACCAACAAGAGGCCTTTTACGAGCAGCCCTACTTCGAACAACCCTATGAGGAAGCGCCGCCGCAGCCCGGCCGCCGTCGTTCCGCACCGGCCGCCGAGGAGTCGTACTCCGATTCCTATGCCGAGCCTTACGCGGAGCCCTATGCCGAGCCGTATGCCCAGCCCTACGCAGACGGCTACCCCGATCAGTACACCGATCAGTACTCAGACCAATACACCGATCAGTACGCCGAGCCGTACACCGAGCCCTACGCCGACAGCCACGTCGACCAATACGCCGACCAATACACCGACGCCTACGGCTACGACTCCCCGGAGCCCCGCCGTCAGCCGCTTCCCCTGCTGTCGCACCTCCCCTTCATCGCGGCCTCGACCGTGGCCCTGGCGATCGCGTCCTTCGTCTCCGCCAAGGCGGTGGCCGCCGTCGCGCTGCCGCTCCAGCTCGTCGTCGCCTGGGCGGTTCTGGGCCTGGCCGGCCATGCCTCCCGCCGGACCGCCGTGGTGGCCGCGCTGCCGACGCTGGTCGGGACCGCCGCCGTCTTCAAGTTCCAGCCCGACGACGCGGTGCTGCCGCTCGCGGCGGGCCTCGGGGTGGGTTTCGTGCTCGTCGCGGCGGACGCCGTGTTCCGGGCGCGGCGGCGGGGTGTCGAGCCCGGTTCGGTGCGGGCCCTGGCCGCGGCCGCCTCGGCTCTGCTGTTCGCCGGGCTGACCGGGCTGTTCGTGCCGGCCGCGGTGCTGCACGGTCCGTCGGTGGCGGCCGGGGCGGTGGTCTGCGGGCTGGTCTCGCTGGTGGCCGCGCGCAATCCGGATCTGGGGGTGAGCCGGGCCGCGGTGGTCGCGATACCGGTCACGATCGCCGCCCTCGCTTCGTACGCCGCGGCTATCCTCGTCCCATGACTTCCGAGGAGGGGCTCGATCAGCTGCAGTGGGAGGCGCGTCAGCCGGTCCGACGCCGCAGGTGGCCGACCAGGCTGGCGATCACGCTGCTCGTGCTCGCGGGTCTGTTCGTGGCCGCCGACCGGATCACGGTGAGCATCGCGGAGAGCCAGATCGCCAAGCGGATCCAACAGTCCCAGAACCTCCAGAGCAAACCTTCGGTGAACATCGCCAACTTCCCGTTCCTGACCCAGCTCATCGGCATGAAGCTGGACAAGGTCTCGGTGGACGCGCGCGGCGTCGTCCACAACAACGTGCGGGTCACCGATCTGCACGTGGACCTCAACGGCGTTGCGCCCTCCGACGGTTTCAAGGAGGCCGACGTCGACCACCTGTCCGGCACCGCGCTGTTCAGCTGGACGGACATGGAGTCGGCGGCCGCCTCACAGGGCCTGGACGTGACGCTGGCCGAGGGGCCGGACAACACGGTCCGGGTCACCGGCAACGTCCCGGGCCTGGGCAAGGTCACGCTGCAGAGCAGGCTGTCGCTGAGCTCCGGCAACCGGCTGCAGCTGACCGCCAACAAGATCGAGTCCTCCTCGGGCGGCCTGGCCGGCCGGGTGCCGCGCGAGCTGGACTTCCCGATCAACGTCGGCACGCTGCCGATGCAGCTCACCCTGCAGATGGCCAACATGCAGACCTCGGCCGACGGGCTGCGCGTGTACGCCGAGGCGGACCACGTGCGGGTCACCGGCTCGGGGGTGTCCTCCGACTGAGGCCCCGCGCGGCCTGCCGGCCCTGCACGATCCCGGCCCTGCACGATCCCGGCCGGGCGGGGCTCCGGCCCGGCGGTGGTCCCCTTTCGCGGGCCGCCGCCTCTTTTACTTCCTCCGACGCAGGTCACAACCCTCGTCCCGGACCGTCCGGCGCGATCGGCTGTCGGAGGACGACCGGCGGTGCCATCATCGGCGTGTGATGTGGTGGCGGCGGGTTGAACCGGAACCGCCTCCTTTGCGTGTCCCCGATGTGGACGTCGCGAGCGCGGACGCGGAGCGTCTCAGATCCCTCTACGCGGACCACGCAGGTCCGTTGCTGGGTTACGTCCTCAAACTGACGGACGGCGACCGCGGACGGGCCGAGGACGTGGTGCAGGAGACGTTCCTGAGGGCCTGGCAGCACTCCGAGGCGTTCGCCCCGGAGCGCGGCTCGCCGCGCGCCTGGCTGTGCACGGTCGCCCGGAACATCGTGGTGGACCAGGCGCGGGCCCGCCGGTCGCGGCCGAAGGAGGTCGGCGACGAGGGGCTCGCGCTGGGGATCGCCCGCGAGGCGGTCGTCGAGGATGATCATGACCGGATACTGCTCGGATGGGAGGTGGCCGAGGCGATGGCGACACTGAGCCCCGACCACCGGGCGGTGCTTCGGGAGACGTACTTCAAGGGCTTGTCGGTGGCCGAGGCCGCCAAAGCCCTGGGCATCCCCCCGGGTACCGTCAAGTCGCGCACCTACTATGCGCTGCGCGCGCTGCGGACCGCTTTCGAGGAACGGGGGATCAAGCCGTGAACCGGGAGCCGGAGACCAGGCCGGGCGCCTGCGACGACGAGGACCTGCGGATGGCCGTCGGTGCCCTCGCGCTCGGCGCGCTGGACGCGGACGAGGCGCGCGAGGTGCGGCGGCACCTGGCCGACTGCCCCGAGTGCCAGCAGGAGTACGCCTCGTTCGTCGGGGTGAAGCGGGTCATGGACATCGGCCTGGTCGGGGCGCCGATGCCGGAGACCGTGCCCGCGGAGGCCGCCGGGCAGCCGGGGCACTCGCGGCGGCGGCTGTTCGGCACCCGCACCCCGGCTCCGTTCCGGGCGCCGCGCCGTCAGCGCATCATGGTCGCCGCGGGCGGCAGCGCCGCCGCCCTGGTGCTGGTCGTCGGCGGCTTCTGGGCCGGGCACGGCGGGACTTCCAGCGGCTCCACGAACGCCGAGATGCTGCCCGCAGTGACGCAGAGCGGCGTGACAGCGCAGATCTCCTACCAGGACCACAGCTGGGGCACCTCGGTCACCGCGAAGATGAGCGGGACGCCGGACGGACTGACCTGCACGCTGTACGTCTACGACAAGAACCACGACGTGATCCAGCTGTCGAACTGGAAGTCGGTCGCCGGCAAGGCGATCGACATCCCCGCCGCGACGGCGCTGCCGGCCGAGCAGATCGACCACTTCGAGGTGCGGGTCGTCGGCTACGGTGCGTATGACATCACCGTGCCGATGAGCTCGTGAGCGCGGGCATGACCTGCGAGGCGTACAAAACGTAAGACCGTCGTCTCACAGTGCGGTACGTGCGTGACACCGCCCCGAGGCGTCTCTAGAGTCGGTGACATGAAGCAGCAGGCGGACTTCACCAAGCGACGCGCAGTCGATCTGTGCCGCGTCGCCGCCTGCCTGTGTCGAATGCGCTGACCCCGGAGGGCCGGCTGCTTTCCGTGACCCCTGTTTTCCGGGGACGCGACGCCCGATCGATGTAAGACGGGCCACCCTCTGCCTCAGCGCGGACCCAAGCTGGACACGTACGTGCTTCCGCGTGCCCGCGGTACCGGAACAACCACTTCCGCGGCCGCACCCCCACTCCGATCCGAAACCCGAACCATCCGGAGGACTCCCATGAGTCGCAACGACGTCCTGGTCGACGCCGACTGGGTCCAGGCGCACCTGGACGACCCGAAGGTCGTCCTCGTCGAGGTCGACGAGGACACGGCCGCCTACGACAAGAACCACATCCGCAACGCCATCCGGATCGACTGGAAGCGCGACCTGCAGGATCCGGTCCGTCGCGACTTCGTGAACCAGGAGCAGTTCGAGGCGCTGCTGTCCGAGCGCGGTATCGCCAACGACGACACCGTGGTGCTCTACGGCGGCAACAACAACTGGTTCGCCTCCTACGCCTACTGGTACTTCAAGCTCTACGGCCACGGCGACGTGAAGCTCCTGGACGGCGGCCGCAAGAAGTGGGAGCTGGACTCCCGCGAGCTGGTCGTCGAGCAGCCGACCCGCGAGGCCACCAGCTACACCGCGCAGCCGCAGGACCAGGCGATCCGCGCCTACCGCGACGACGTCGTGGCCGCGATCGGCACCGACAACCTGGTCGACGTACGCAGCCCCGACGAGTACTCCGGCAAGCTGCTGGCCCCGGCCCACCTGCCGCAGGAGCAGTCGCAGCGCCCCGGCCACGTGCCGACCGCGCGCAACATCCCGTGGTCCAAGGCGGCCAACGACGACGGCACGTTCAAGCCCGACGACGACCTGACCGCGCTGTACGAGGCCGAGGGCGTGGACCTGTCCAAGGACACCATCGCCTACTGCCGCATCGGCGAGCGCTCGGCGCACACCTGGTTCGTGCTGCACGAGCTGCTGGGCCAGGCCAACGTGAAGAACTACGACGGCTCGTGGACCGAGTACGGCTCGCTGGTCGGCGTGCCGGTCTCGCTCGGCTCCAACCCCGGCTCGCCCGAGGGCGGCCAGCAGTGACGGCCTCGTGCGGCGCCCCCGCCGGCGGATTCAGCATCGAAGGAGTGGACGTGGCGAAGGAAACTGTCATCCAGGGCGCGGTCAGCAAGGACGGCGCGCCGGTGACCGGGTACGTGCGGCTGCTGGACAGCACCGGCGAGTTCACCGCCGAGGTGCCGACCAGCCCCGAGGGCGGGTTCCGGTTCTTCGCGGCGCCGGGCACCTGGACGGTGCGCGCGCTGGTGCCCGGCGGCACCGTGGACGCCTCGGTCGAGGCGACGCTGGGCGAGGTCGCCGAGGTCGCGCTCGCGGTCTGAACCGCTGAGCCGCTGAGCCGCCGAACCGCTGAGCCGCTGAGCCGCCGAACCGCTGAGCGGACGAGCGTATGAGGGGAGCGCCCGCTTCCGGTCCTTCGGGACCGGGGGCGAGCGCCGTCATGCGGCGCGTGACCCGAAGAGACCCAGCTCACCGAACAGCTCCCCACCGGCTCCGATAAACTCCCCACCATGAGCGTCCAGACCCTTTTCGACATCCTCCTGGTCCTGGTGGCCCTCGCCGTCGTGTGGTTCGCGTCCTTCACGGTGCTGCGGCTGTTCAAGGGCCAGAACTGATGCCGCTGGAGATCCCCTCCGACCTGCACCCGGACTGCGTGCCGCTGGCGTTCCTGCTGGGTACCTGGGCCGGTGCGGGGGTCGGGGGATACCCGACCATCGAGTCGTTCAACTTCGGGCAGGAGGCCGTGTTCTCCTACACGCCGGACAAGCCCTTCCTGAAGTACGAGTCGCGGTCCTGGCTGCTCGACGACGACGGCAACCAGGTCCGGCCGCTGGCCACCGAGACCGGGTTCTGGCGTCCGCAGGCGCGCACCGAGGAGAACGGGACCGCGGGCACCACCCGCACTCTGCTCGAAGTGGTCCTGTCGCACCCGACCGGCATCGCCGAGATCTGGGTCGGCGAGGCCGACGGCGCGAAGGTCGAACTGCGCACCGACCTGGTCGCGCGCACCGAGACCGCCAAGGAGTACACCGCCGGACACCGCCTTTACGGCCTGGTGAAGGGCGATCTGCTCTGGGCCTTCGACATGGCGGCCATGGGCCAGCCCATGCAGTCGCACCTCTCGGCGCAGCTCAAGCCGGTCAAGTGAGATCCGGGAAGACCCTCGGTATATGAACGATGGCGACCGCTGTACCCGGCCGGTGGGATAGTGGTGGTATGGAAACCGCGCCCACGGACCTGACGAAGGAGCTGCGCGCGAAGGGCTACCGCCTCACGCCGCAGCGCCAGTTCGTCCTGCAGGCCGTGGCCTCCCTGGACCATGCCACTCCGGACGCCATCTGCGAGGAGGTCCGCCGCACCGCCCGCGGCGTGAACCTGTCGACCGTGTACCGCACCCTGGAGCTCCTGGAGGAGCTCGGGCTGGTCACGCACACGCACCTCGGACACGGGGCGCAGATCTACCACACCGCCGACCAGCCGGCGCATGTGCACCTGGTGTGCCGCGGCTGCGGGCGGATCCTGGAGGCCGCCGACTCCGCGGCCGAGCCGCTCGTGCAGCGGCTGATGGAGGATTACGGGTTCCAGACGGACGTGCGGCACCTGGCGGTGTTCGGGACGTGCGCCGAGTGCCGCGATCGGGAGCAGGGCGAGGCTTCCTGAGCCCGCTGCCCCTAAGCCTGTTCCTTCACACGGAGTTGTGCAGCCACTTGGCGAAGCTCTGCGTGAACTGATCCGTGGTGGTGCCCAGCACGCTCTTCATCGCGTCGTCGACGCACGTCGATCCCGTCGCGTGCTGGTAGACGGCCAGAACGAACCGGTCGACCTTGTCCGCTCCGTACTCGTCGGCCATGTAGCGGATCGCCATGTGCGCGTAGAAGTAGCCCAGTGCGGACGTATCAGAGTTGGAACTGTAGACGTCGCTGTCTGTGGGCAGCGCATGGGGAACTCCGTGCTTGCCTAGATAGGCGTGCAGGGTGTCGCCGTCATAGAGGAGTTCCCCTGTGGAGTACATCCTTTGCGATTCCCACTCCGCGAACCCCTCTATGACCCACAGGTGATCCTGTCCGGAGCTCGCGCTCTGGTCGTCGAAGGGACCGATCATCGCGTGGGCCATCTCGTGCTTGAACACTATGTCGGCGTCAGCGGGGTCGACGTTCTTGTACTGCGAGGTGTCGACCGCTATGCGGGAGCTCGGGTAGAACCCGTCGTCCTTCCCCGCTGCGGGTATCGGCACCGTGACGCCGACGGACTCCACACGGTCCTGGTTGTAGATGCCCTCGTACCGGGAACGGTCCGCGGTGAGGAAGACCGTGAAACCGGGTGCTGTGCCGGAGCCACCGGACCAGTGGGCGAAGTCGTACTCCGCGTCCCGCTCCATGGCATCGGCGTGGGTCTTGGCGAAGGACACCGAGGTGTCGTCCGCCATGATCACGACTTTCGGGCGGGTGAGCACCGTGAGGCCGGCCACCGCGTCCCACGGGGCCGGGTAGTTGTGCTCGGAGGTGGCGCCCGCTATAGCGGTGACCTCCAGGGGCCCGTTCACGCCGGTGCGCTGCACGGTCCACTTGTAGCGCTCCTCGACCGGGACGCTGTCCACGCCGGCGATCTGGTGGTCGAACGCCACGGTGACCGTCGCGGTCGAGGTCGTGCCCTGGGCGGCGGTGCTCTCGTCGACCATGTTCACCGCGTACTTGGCGGTGGTGAAAGGGATCTTCTGGAGGTTGTCGAACAGCTGGCCCTGGCTCTTCACCAGGTCCGGGTTCTTCGGGTCGACGATCGAGACGAAGCCCGCGCGGCTCCTGCTCTTCAGCGCCGCGGAATGCCCGGCCACGAACGCGTCGAGGTCGTCGTAGCTGATGGAGCTGTCCGGCGTGCTGGTGGCGGTGGTGGGCGGTGTGGTGGCGGGATGGCTCGCCGTGCTCGAGCCGTACGCCTTGACCAGGGTCTTCGCCGCCGAAGCGGCATGGCTCGGGTGGTCCTTGGCCGAGGCGAGCCCGCTGACCGACAACGAGCCGACCACCGCCAGCGCGACACTCGCCGCCCAGACGGTTCGAGTCCGCCGTGCCATGGATTTCCCCGCCCTGCGTGTTGCACCGAAATGAGCCCCGGCAGCGTAACAGGCGCTTTGCGATAGGAGAGACTGAAACCATGACGAGCCCTCTGCTGACCCTCCCCACCGCCGTCCCGGCCGACCCGCCGGACGCGGGCGTCGCCGCGCACTACGGCGATCCGCACGGCGAGCAGCGCAGGCTGGCCGAGGAGCACCGCGGCTTCGTGGACCTGTCGCACCGCGGTGTGCTGCGGGTGTCCGGCCCGGACCGGCTGACGTGGCTGCACTCGTTCACCAGCCAGCACCTGGAGGCGCTGAAGCCGGGGACCGCGGTCGAGGCGCTGATCCTGTCCCCGCAGGGGCGCGTCGAGCACGCGCTGTACCTGGTCGACGACGGCGAGGCGACGTGGTTCCACGTGGAACCGGGCACCGCGCCGGAGGTGCTCGCGTTCCTGCAGAAGATGCGCTTCATGATGCGGGTCGAGCCGGAGGACGTGACGGACGCCTACGCGGTGGTCCTCACGACCGGCCCCGTGCCCGAGGGCGTCCTGGCCCGCGAGGTGGAGCTGGGCCACGAGCTCTTCCTGCCGCGCGAGCGCCTCGCCGGCTTCGCCCGGGACGGCGGCGCGGGCGAGCCCGCCGGCATGTGGGCCCACGAGGCGCTCCGGATCGCCGCGCACCGCCCGCGTGTGGGCCGGGAGACCGACGACCGCACCATCCCGCACGAGATCGACTGGATCGCCTCCGAGGGCCACCCGGGCGCGGTGCACCTGAACAAGGGCTGCTACCGGGGCCAGGAGACCGTCGCGCGCGTGGACAACCTCGGCCACCCGCCGCGCCGCCTGGTGTTCCTGCACCTGGACGGGACGCCCGAGCGCCTGCCCGGGCACGGGACCGACGTCACCACCGCCGACGGCCGCGTGGTGGGGCGCGTGACGTCCGCGGCGCGGCACTACGAGCTCGGGCCGGTGGCGCTGGCGGTGGTGAAGCGGACCACGCCGGTCGAGGACCAGCTGCTGGCGGACGGGATCCCGGCGGCGCAGGAGGTCGTGGTCGCGCCGGATGCCGGCGCGAACCGGCGGCCGGAGTTCCGCGCCGCGCGGTAGGGCCTCCAGGCCGTCTGACAAGTCCGAAGACCGCACCGCGATCGCACCCGATCCGGCACCCGATCCTCACCCCGACCCGCGACGCGCCGTCGCGATCGGGTGGCGATACGCCCAACCTCGATCCGCACTATTCCCCTGCATGGAACGATGCTGTTATGGGCACCCACGCCACCAGACTCGACCGCGTCCTGATCGCCGCTCGGCGGCCGGACGCGGATGTCGAGGCCCTCGAAGTCGCCGCCATCCGGCGTGAGCGCGGGGACGCGCTCCGCGAGGAGACCGAACTCTCCTATCTCCGCCGGGTTCTGCACGGCCGGATCGACATAATCGATGCCGAGTTACGGCGGCGCGCCGCGGGGTCGGCCGAGCCGCTGGTGCAGTCGCTGGCGGCGATCCTGGCCGACGACCCGCCGGCCAACGCGCGCTCTCCGCGCCATATGGACATCGTCATCGTCCCGGACCCCGATCCCGGCGAGTACCGCTCGCAGATGGAGGAGCGGATCGACGCGGCGGGGCCGGCGATCGTGCTGGACCTGTCCGACGCGCAGCTGGCCGAGGCGCGGCTGACGCTCAAGGCCTACGAGCGGGAGGTCTCCGAGTACCGGCGGATCGCGCAGGCGGTGATCGACCGGTTCGCGGCCGAGCTGGCCCGCCGCTACCGTGAGGGGCAGGCAACCGTCGACGATCTGCTCAATGAGGAGCAGAAGATGGAGTAACACCGCACATGACCGCTCAGGGAGTCGTCCCCCTCGCCGAGATAGTCCGTTCCGGGTTCACCGAGGGGTGGCACGACGGCCGCCTGGTGGCCCTGGCTGCCGACGGCAGTGTCGAGTTCGCCTACGGCGACGTGGACGCGGTGATGATGCCGCGCTCCAGCAACAAACCGATGCAGGCCGTGGCGATGCTGGAGAACGGTCTGGACCTGACCGGCGAACTCCTGGCGCTGGCCGCGGCCTCGCACGCCGGCGAGCCCTTCCACCTGGAGGGCGTGCGCAAGATCCTGGCCGGCGCGGGGCTGGACGAGCAGGCCCTGGCCTGCCCGCCGGACTGGCCGCTGGCCGAGCAGGCGAAGCTGGCCCTGGTCCGGGCCGGCGGCGGGAAGCAGCGCATCACGATGAACTGCTCCGGCAAGCACGCCGCGATGCTCGCCACCTGCGTCGCCAACCGCTGGCCGACCAAGGACTACCTGGCCCCGGACCACCCGATGCAGCGCGCGTCCCGCGCGGCGGTCGAGCGGCTGTCCGGCGAGCCGGTCCGCCACGACGCCATCGACGGCTGCGGCGCCCCGCTGTACGGCATCTCGCTGGTCGGCCTGGCCCGCGCCTTCCGCGCGGCCGTCCTGGCCGCGCCGGCCACCCCCGAGCGCCGGGTCGCCGACGCCATGCGCGCCCACCCCGAGTACGTCTCCGGCACCGACCGCATCGACACCGACTTGATGGCCGGCATCCCCGGCCTGCTGGCCAAGGGCGGCGCGGAGGGCGTCCAGGCGGTGGCGCTGCCCGACGGCCGCGCGATCGCCCTCAAGGTCGGCGACGGCGACCACGAGCGCCGCGCGGTGGGCCCGGTGCTGGTCGCGGCGCTGCGCCGGCTCGGCGTCGAGGCCGCGGTGCTCAGCCGCTACGCGGAGTCCCCGCTGCTGGGCGGCGGGCACCCGGTCGGCGCGGTGCGCTCGCTGATCTGAGGCCCGTCCCGGGTGGGGGAGGGCTGAGGGGCGCTCGGCCGGTTTCGCGCTTAGGCTCGCGGTCATGAGCGACTCCGAAGTCCTCCCCGCCATCCCGTATGAGGAGTGGCGTCCTACTCGGGAAACACTGCACCGCTACCTGCAGATCGTCGGCAAGCTCGCTCTCGCGCGGGGCATCCGGCGCAACCACTGGTGGCACATCACGCTGCGCAACCAGCCGCGCGGCTGGTCCACCGTCGAACTCGGCTCGGCGCGGTCGGGACCGTTGTTCACGTGCGAATTCGACTTCTTCGACCACGTCCTGCGCATCGACACCGACCACGGCGGCCAGGCGCTGGTCCCGCTGGCCGACCAGACCGTGGCGTCGTTCTACGCCCAGACCCAGGAGGCGCTGCGCGCGCTGGACGTCGATCCGCACATCGAGCATCCGTATCCCTACGACCTGCCCGACAAAGAGCGTCCGTTCGCGGAGGACACGGAGCATAAGACCTACGTGCCCGAACACGCGCACCGCGCCTTCAAGGTCTACAGCCAGGTCGGACGCATCCTGGAGGAGTTCAGCGCGACCTTCTCCGGCAAGGTCAGCCCGGTCCAGGTCTTCTGGCACACCTTCGACATCGCGACCCAGCGCTATTCGCCGCGCCAGATCCCGACCGCGGACGGCATGGACGACGCGACGCGCGAGTCCTACTCCCGGGAGCAGATCAGCTCCGGGTTCTGGTTCGGCGACCCCGACACTCCCGAGCCGACGTTCTACTCCTACACGTACCCCGAGCCCAAGGGCATCGAGGGGAAGCCGCTGCGCCCCGGCCCGGCCCGCTGGGTCGTGGCGCGGGGAAGCCATACCGCGTACTACTCCTATGACGAGGCACGCAGGTCGGACGATCCTGTGGGCTGCGCGCTGGCCTTCTACGAGTCCGCCTACGAAGCCGGCGCGGAACTGGCCCACTGGGATCACGCGGCCCTGGCGTGCTGGGACGGCATCACCGATCCGTTGCTGCGCAGCGAAGAGCCGCTCGGGCGGCATTGGCCGGAGCAGCTCTAAGAGTTCGGACTGCTTGTCGGACGTCGTGGACCGGAGCAAGTGAGCTGAGTCAGTCCGCACACGCGGCGGCGCGCGCCAGCAACAGCGCACGCTCCCGCGTGTTGGCGGTCAGATCGGCCGCGCGCTTGAACTCCGCCCGGGCCTCGGCGCGGCGGCCGAGGCGGAGCAGCAGGTCGCCGCGCACGCTCGGCAGCAGGTGGTAGCCCCGCATGGCGCGCAGACCCGTGAGCGTGTCCGTGATCGCCAGGCCGGCGGCCGGGCCCTGGGCCATGCCGACCGCGACGGCGCGGTTGAGCTCCACGACCGGGGAGCGGGTCTGCCGGACCAGGCGGTCGTAGAGGTCGGCGATCAGCTGCCAGTCGGTGTCCTCGGCGGAGCGGGCCCTGGCATGGCAGGCGGCGAGCGCGGCCTGGAGGTGGTAGGTGCCCGGTTCGGCGGCGGGGTTCCCGGAGACGTCCGCCGCGAACGCTTGATCTGCGCGGACCAACGCCGCCAATCCCCGCTCGATCTGCTGCCGGTCCCATTTCGCGCGGTCCTGGTCCAGCAGCAGCACCGGCTCCCCGTCCGGCCCGGTCCGGGCGCGCCGCCGCGAGTCCTGGATCTCCATCAGCGCCACCAGCGCGTGCACCTCCGGCTCGGCCGGCATCAGCCCGGCCAGCAGGCGTCCCAGGCGGAGTGCTTCCTGGCAGAGGTCGGCGCGCAGCCAGTCGTCGCCGGCGGTGGCCGAGTAGCCCTCGTTGAAGATCAGGTAGACGACTTCCAGCACCGAGGCCAGGCGCCGCCGCCGCTCGGGGCCGTCGGGGACTTCGAACGGCACGCCGGCGTCGGCCAGCGCGCGCTTGGCCCGCACGATCCGCTGGGCCGCCGTGGCTTCCGGTACCAGGAACGCGCGGGCGATCTCGGCGGTGCTCAGGCCGCCCAGGACGCGGAGCGTCAGCGCGACCCGGGCCTGGTCGGACAGCACCGGATGGCAGGCGGTGAAGACCAGGCGCAGCAGGTCGTCGTCGATGGCGGCGTCGGACGCCGCCGCGTCCACGGCCTCCAGGGCCGCGTCGGTGCCGGCGGTCTGGCCGCCGACACCGTCGATCTCCAGCTCGCGGCCGAGCTCGCCGACCTTGCGGCGCAGCGTCTCGGCGCGCCGGAAGTGGTCCACGGCGCGCCGCTTGCCGACCGCCGTCAGCCAGGCCCCGGGCTTGGCCGGCACCCCCTCGGCGGGCCATTGCTCCAGGGCCGCGACCAGCGCGTCCTGCGCCAGCTCCTCGGCCAGGCCGAGATCGCCGGTGTAGCGGGCCAGGGCGGCCACCACCCGGGCCGCCTCCAGCCGCCAGACCGCTTCCACGGTCGCGGCGGTCTGAGGCGACTCGGGCTCGGGCTTGGGCTCCGGCTCGGGCTTGGGCTCGGGCTCGGGCATGGCGCCAGTCTGGCAGCTCCCGGGGACGTGCTGGTCGAGCCGGCCCGCGGCCGACGCGCTACTGGTCGAGCTTGCCCCGCAGCTCCTGTTCGGCCTCGCGCAGCTGCGCCGTGAATTCCGGGCCGAGGTCGTCCATCGTGCCTACGGGCCGCACCTCCAGCGTCACACCGCCGCCGAACGGCGCGCGCTTCACCCACTCCAGCGCCTCCGGCAGCGAGGAGGCCTCCAACAGCCAGTAGCCGGCGATGATCTCCTTCGCCTCGGTGAACGGCCCGTCGATGACGGTGCGCCGCTCGGTGTCGTCGAACCGCACCTGCGCGGCGGCGGACGTCGGCTTCAGACCCTCGGCGGCCAGCAGCACGCCGGCCTTGGCGAGCTGCTCGTTGTAGGCGGCCATATCCGCGAACAACTCGGTCGAGGGCATGACACCGGCCTCGGAGTCGGCGTTGCCCGGGATCAGGACCAGGAACTTCGTCATGGTGATCGCTCCTCGCTTCGGGGCTGGTCGGTCCAGCCTCTCCGAGAGCGTCGGACGGCGCGCGGCGGGATCGACAATCGGGCGCCGGAGATCTTCACGGAACCCTGCTTGATACCGCTTGATACCGAGGCGATCTAAGCCTAGGCTTTCTAGGTATGAGCCAGGACATGATGCGCGGACACCTCGACGGCCTGGTGCTGGCGGTGCTCGCCACCGGGCCGTCGCACGGCTACGGACTCATCGAGGCGCTGCGCGACCGCAGCGGCGGGGTCTTCGACCTGCCGGAGGGCTCGGTCTACCCGGCGCTGCACCGGCTGGAGCGGGCCGGGCTGGTGGCCAGCGGCTGGTCCGAGGTCGGCGGCCGCCGGCGGCGGGTCTACAGCCTGACCGCCTCGGGACGGCGCGCCGCCGAGGAGCGGCGCAGCGAGTGGCGGTCGTTCTCGACGGCCGTGGAGCGGGTGTTCGGCGAAGCAGGCGGCCGTTCCGAGGCCGGTCCGGCGGTGGCGTCATGACCTACCGGTCGATCGAGGGCTACGTCGACGATCTCGCGTGGCGGCTGCGGGTCGGGAAGCGGGGTCGGCGGCGGATCGCCAGCGAGGTCGCGGCCCATCTGGCCGACCTGGTCGCCGAGGAGGAGGCGGCCGGGTACACGCCGCAGGCAGCGGCGCGCCGGGCGGCCGCGCGCTTCGGCGCGCCGGAGGAACTGGCTGCGGAGTTCAACCGGGACAGCGCGCTGCACAGTGCGCGGGTCGCGGCGTGGGCGCTCGTGGCATGTGTGGCCGCGGCGGTCGGCGCCGCCGGGCTGGCGAATCGGAGCGGGGCGCCGGCGCTGCCGTGGCCGAATCAGGGTGTCTACTACGGGGTCCCGGTGCTGCTCGGCCAGGTGGCGGCGATGTGCGCGGGGACGGCGTTCCTGCTCACGGTGATCGCGCCCTGGCTGCTCGGTCGGGGCCCGCGGACGCTGGGGACGGCGGTCCGGGCGCAGGCTGCCGCCGTCCTGGCGTTGGCACCGATCGCCGTGGTCGCGGCCGGGAACGTCGCGCATTCCGCGTGGACCGTGGGGGCGGCCTCGGCGCTGGTGGCGCTGGCGGTACCGGTCGCGCTGATCTTCAGTGTCCGGGCCCTGCTGCGTGTCGACACGGTCGCGGGGGGAGATCCGACGCTCGATGTGATCGCCGACTGCTGCGTGGCGCTGGCTTCGCGGTGGAGGTGGAGCGCCCGGATCCTTGAGCTGGTGACCCGGGTGTGGACGGCGGCCGCCGCACGGATGCCGCGCTTGATGAGCTGGCTGCAGATGCGGCGGCATCCGTGGCGGTCGGCGGTCACGATCTCGGTGGCGGCGGGAGTCGCGCTGAAGGCGCCGGATCTGCTGAAGGGGGACGTCGACGTGCCGGCCGCGGTGATCGAGGCGGTCGCGGCGTTCGCCGGGTACTGCCTGTTCAGCACTTTGCTGGGCTTGCGAGGTCTGCGAGGTCTGCGAGGCCTAGAGGCTCGGTACGAGGCGCTCCAAGTCGGGCTCGAGGGCTGAATCGTCCTTCCCGTCAGGACCGACGCCGCGCAGGACGACCACCGCGACCACCAGCGCCGTCACCAGCAGCCCGACGCCGATCGCGAAGGCCACGTGATAGCCGCCGCTCAGCGCCGCCGCCGGGTTGTGGCCGGTGCGCAGCAGTCCGGCGGTGCGGCCGGCGGCCAGCGTGGAGAGCACCGCCGCGCCGATGGCCGCCCCGACCTGCGCCGTGGTGTTGTAGAGCCCGGAGACCAGGCCGGCGTCCTGCTCGCGGGCGCCGGACATGCCCAGCCCGGCGGTCGCGGGCATGGCCAGGCCGCCGCCGGCGATCAGCAGCATCGTGGGGAGCAGGTCGCGGACGTAGTTCGCGTGTATCGGCATGCGGAGCAACAGGACCAGCGCGCCGGTGAGCATCAGCAGGCCGGTGATCAGGACGCTGCGGGCCCCGAACTTCGCGATCAGGCGGGCCGAGACCCCCAGCGCCACGGCGCCGATCGCCACGGCCGCCGGGAGCATGGCCAGGCCGGTCTTGGTGGCGTCGTAGCCCAGGACCTTCTGCATGTCCAGGGCCACGATGATCTGGAAGGCGAACATCGCCGCGATCATCAGCATCTGCACCACGTTCGCCCCGGCGACGCCCCGGGAGCGCAGGATCCGCAGCGGCATCAGGGGGTCGGCGGCGGTGGCCTGACGGACGAAGAACCCGGCGAGCAGCAGCGCGGACAGCGCGCCCAGGCCCAGTGTGCGGGCCGAGCCCCAGCCGTGGCCGGCGGTGCCGATCACGGTGTAGATGGCGAGCATCAGGCCGCCGGTGACGATCAGGGCGCCGATCAGGTCGACGCCGGCCCGCAGCCCCAGGCCCCGGTCGGCCGGGACCGCCTTGACCGCGGCGGCCAGCGTCAGCAGGCCGATCGGGATGTTGATCAGGAAGATCCAGTGCCAGCTCAGCGCGTCGGTCAGGACCCCGCCGAGCACCTGGCCGATCGAGGCCCCGGCGGCCCCGGTGAAGGCGAACACGCCGAGCGCCTTGGCCCGCTCGCGCGGCTCGGTGAACAGCGTCACCAGGATCCCCAGGCTCACCGCCGAGGACGCCGCACCCCCGACTCCCTGCGCGAACCGCGCGGCGACCAGCATCGCCGGCGTGGTCGCGGCGCCGGCCGCGGCCGAGGCCGCGAGGAAGAGCGCGATGCCGGCCAGGAACACGCGCTTGCGGCCCAGCAGGTCGCCGAGCCGGCCGGCGAGCAGGAGCAGGCCGCCGAAGGCGAGCTGGTAGCCGTTGACCACCCAGCTCAGGCCGGCGGGGGAGAAGCCGAGGCGGGACTGGATGGAGGGCATCGCGACGGTGACGATGCTGCCGTCCAGGACGGTCATCAGGGCGCTGGCGGCGATGACGAGGAGGGCCAGGCGCGGGGAGCCGGCCGGGCGGGCGATGCCGGACTGGCTTGCGATGGCGGCTTGGCGGGCGTTGTCGGCCGCGCGGCCGGCGGAGGGTGCTGAGGGCGCCGAGGATGCCGAGGACATACGAATGACCGTAGCGGATAGTTCTGAAGCGGACAATCTTTTTCGGGAAGATCTGCTCGCGGAGTTGTCCGGGAGTAGACTGCCCCTCATGACCTCCCTGGCCCCCGTGCGCACCGAAGCCATCGCGTGCACGTCCCCCGACCTGTCCTTCCTGCTGGACCACACCTCGCACGTCCTGCGCACCAAGATGGCGGCGGCCCTGGCCGAGGCCGGCATGACCGCCCGCATGCACTGCGTGCTGGTCAAGGCGCTGGAGGAGGAGCGGACCCAGATCCAGATCGCCGAGCTCGGCGACATGGACAAGACCACGATGGTGGTCACGGTCGACGCCCTGGAGAAGGCCGGCCTGGCCGAACGCCGCCCCTCGGCCACCGACCGCCGGGCCCGCGTCATCGCGGTCACCGACGCCGGCGCCGCGATGGCGAAGCGGACCCAGGAGATCGTGGACCGGGTGCACGCCGAGGCGATCGGGGCGCTGCCGGAGGAGATGCGTCCGGTGCTGCTGGAGGCGCTGAAGCTGCTGACCCAGGGGCATCTGGCGACGCCGGAGGAGAGTCCGGCCGGGGCGCGGCGGGCCCGGCAGGTCTGAGCGGGGTCGCTGATGGCGCTGACCTGCGCTCACAGACCGGCGCGCCGCGGCGGGGGCCGTCCCAGGCCCGCCCGCGCCGCGACGCGTGGTGACATCAGAGCAGGTGCTCGTTAAGCGCAATTTAAAGAAGCCCAGCAAGAAGCCCAGCAAGAGGCCCAGCAAGAAGCCCAGCAAGAGGCCCAGCAAGAAGCCCAGCAAGAGGCCCGGGAAAGCCAAACTGCCCGCCCGGTGTGGCCGCTGCTCAGGGAGGAGGGCTGAACGGCCTCACCGGACGGGCGGTCCGGGTCTTGCATCCCACACACACTGACTGTCAATCAAGCACAGTCCAGACGCCGCGCTGGCGGCGCCCCCACCGGCCCCAGAGGGCTGCATCGAACACAGCCCGTGGAACGCAGCTCAGGGTCCTGCGAGTTGACCCGACGCCCCGGTCCCAAAGGACCGGGGCCCAGCATGGCCGTCTCGTCAGCAGCCACACCGTCCGGGAGTCGGGCTCTCCCGGGTTTTTCGGGGGTGAGACCATCATGGCCCGCGTGGTTCGTGGATTCGCTGAGACCGCTGTGAGAAAACCCTGAGAAAAGAAATCGCAGGTCGAGGCCGGTGCGTTACCGAACGTATATCAGCGCGAAAGGTTCCCGATCGGGGTCAGGAATTCGGTGACGAGCGCCCTCAGTCCGGCCCGGTGACCCCAGAGCGCACCCGCCTGGTCGAAGACCGTCAGCCGGGCCGTCGGGAGCGCCTCGGCCACTCTGCGCGCCGCCGCGACCGGATGCGCCGGATCGCCCTCCTGCGCGACCACGAGGACCGGGACCCGCACCGCGCGCAGCCGTTCCAGACCCCGCGGATCCAGCGGCACGGCCTCGGCGAGCGGCAGCCAGCGTCGGGCGTCCCCGTCCTCGGCGACGAGTTCCTTGGCGCGGCGCTCGGCCCAGTCGCGGGCGATCGCCACGTCGCGGACCGCGAGCGGCTGGGTGCGGAGCAGAGCGTCGGCGACGCCGGGGACGTCCGCGACGGCCAGCCGGTCGGCGAGGTCGCGATGCGGGGCCACGGCTTCGGGCTTGCGCGGGACGTCCGCGACCGCCGGCAGGTAGAGCACCACCCGCTCGAAGCGGTCGGGCGTCCGGCTCAGGATCCGCAGCAGCGTCGCCGCGCCGAGCGAGACGCCGAGCGCGGCGGTGGCGTGCTCGTGGTCGGCGACGGCCAGCGCGGCCGCGGCGAGGGTGTCGTAGCCGAGCGGGGCCGGGCCGGTGGAGCCGCCGTGGCCGGGCAGGTGCGCGAAGACCTTGCGCCCGGGCACGCCGGAGGCCAGCGGCCGGGTGTCCTCGATGGAGCCGGCCAGGCCGTGCAGGAACAGGGTCGTGGGCGGCGCGGGGCTTCCGGCGAGCGCGTATTCGACGGCCCCGCCGCCGGCCGGGCCGGCGTAGGGCAGCGTCAGGGTCCTCACCAGCGGCCGGAGGGACCCTGGTTGCTCCCGCTCTTGCGCTTGGGGCCGGAGACCGCCTTCAGGGCCGGGCGGACGTCCACCCAGTAGACCATCGCGACGACCACGCCGACGATGGTGAACAGCAGGCCCAGGATGAGGTTCGCGGCGATCGCCACGGTGAGGATGATCAGCCATCCCGGCTTGGTGAGCTTGCCGGCGGCCCGGTAGGCGTCCTCGCGCTTCAGGGCGGCGTCGACCAGGACGACGATCTGGCCGACCAGCACGGCCAGGGAGATGATGGCGAGGAAGCTGGAAAGGCCGTCGCGCAGCGCGGAGCCGATCATGTCGCCGTCCTCCTTCTACGGTTGGGGCGGGAAGTGCCTGCCGGTCGTTACGTTCAACGTACGCGACCGACAGACTCGTTCCCAGTCTCCTCGCGATCTACCAACATCTGGCTTTCGCGTGGCTGCTTGCCCCCGATGCTTCTACTCGGCTCTGCTCGGCTCTGCTCAGCTCTCGGTGTTCTTCTTCGCGGCGGTGCCGTTGGCGGCCCGGCGCGGCGCGGCCTTCTTGGCGGCGGGGGCGGTGCCCTTGGCCTTGGGCTGCTCGGCGTCGGCCTTCGGGGCCTCCGTCTTCGGCGCGTCGGCCTGGGCCGTCTCCGGCTGGGCCGCTGCCGGCTTCGGCTCGTCCTCCTCGATCACGACGACCGACTCGACCCGCACCGTCCCGTCGTCGCTCCGGGTCTCCTGCACCGCGACCACCTCGACCTCGGTGACCCGGCCGGCCAGCACCCGCTCCACGACGGCCTTGCCGCGCTCGGAGTAGCCGTCGTAGGTCTCCACGGCCTTGCCCGCGACCTCCAGGGCCCGGCCGACCTGCATCAGCAGCAGGGTCTGGGCCTTCTCCCGGGCGGCCCGCAGGTCCGGCTCGGAGATGCGCTCGCGCAGCGCCTTGGCGTCGCCCTGGAGCTGGCCCAGCGCGATCTTCGACTGCACGGTCTCGGCCACCCCGGCCACCCGGCCGGCCACCGAGGTCGCGACCTCGCCGGCCTTGGACCCGGCGTCGGTCAGCCGCGCCGGGGCGTCCTTGAGCGCGGCCACGGCGGCGTCGCCGACACCGGCGGCGAAGTACAGGGGCTTGGGGTTGGTGACGGTGGTCGTCACGGCCTTGCGGGCACTGTCCACGGGGTTCATGAGGGGAGTTCTCCGATTCACTGCTCGGTGGGCCCGGAGTTCGCCGGGCCGTGGATGGTCTCGTCGTTGTCGTCGTCCTGGGAATCAGGCACGGCCTGCGCCGCATCCCGCGCGCTCTCGATCCGGAACGCCTCATAGATGTCCAGCAGCGCCCGCTTCTGCCGCGCGCTGAGCCAGGGATCGTCCGTTATCGCGGTCCGCACACCGGACCCGTCAGTCGCCGCGTCCTCATCGACGTCGGCGCCGCCGTCCAGCAACCCGGCCCGCACGTACAGCGTCTCGGCCGAGATCCGCAGCGCCTTGGCGAGCTGCTGAAGGATCTCCGCGCTGGGCTTGCGCAACCCTCGCTCGATCTGACTGAGGTAGGGATTCGACACCCCGGCCGCCTGCGCCAACTGCCGCACGGAGTACTGCGCGTTGCGGCGCTGCTCGCGGATGTACTCGCCGAGCGGTCCGATCGGGAGGGCTCCCAGGGGATTGTGGGGCATGTGTTCAGCGTGGCACGCGGGTGCTTGCAATTGCAAGCGGGTGCTAGCTGATGTGATGCGGGGCACTGTGGCGGTTGGCTTCGGCAGCCGGCTCGGTCATGACACCCGGCATGTGTCGGATCCTGGCTGTGCCGTTCGTGGCTTTGGTGACAGGCCGTCCGCGAGGGCGCCGCCGCGACTCCAGGAGATGACCACAGATGCCGCACCCGCAGACCAAGATCCACCGCATGTCCCAGCTCGTCGAGCCGATCGGCGCCATCACCTTCTCCGAGGTGCCGAACGAGGGTTTCCTGGCCCTGGGCATGCGCACCTACTGGGACGGATACTTCGCGGGCCGGGCCGGGCCGCTGGGACTGGCGCCGGCCGAGGTGGTGCACGCGGTGTTCTACAACTTCGCCGAGGGCGAGGTGGCGCGCCACATCCCCTGGGTCTGGGGGAAGACCACTCCGCAGGAGGCGATCGCCGTGCGCGAGCGGGGCAGCACCGCCGCGCTGCGGCAGCGGATCGGACAGCTCGCCGACTCCCCGGGCCTGTCGCCGCTCGCCGACCTCGCCACCCGGGCGGCCGTCAGCGCGCCGACCGAGGGCCGGGCGCTGTACGCCGGGCTCCGCGCGCTCGCGGTGCCCGAGGAGCCGGTGGCCAGGCTCTGGCACGCCGCGACGCTGCTGCGCGAGCACCGCGGAGACGGCCATAACGCAGCCCTGCTCGCCCACGGCATCGGCGGCAGCGAGGCCCATGTCCTGATGGCGCTTTCCCTCGGGATGCGGGCCGAGGAGTTCGGCCGGCTGCACCACCTGCCCAAGCAGCGGGTGGCCGCGGTCGTCGAGGGCTTGCGCGCACGCGGCCTGGTGGACGCCGCCGGCGGGTTCACCGACGCGGGCCGGGCGACCAGGGAGCGGATCGAGGCGCTCACCGACGAACTGGCGGCGCCCGCGTACGACGTGCTCAGCGCGGACGAGCTCGACGAACTGATCGCGGGGTTCGAGCCGATCGCCGCCGCGGTGGACGCCGGCGACGCTGAGTGAGAGCCGCGATATCGGATCAGTAAGCTTGCGGCGTGCGTACCTGGGGTGATGGCACGGGGCGGGTCATTCACGAGGTCGATGAGTCCGCCGCGTGGCAGCAGCCGCCGCGGCCGGCGGGCCGGGTCGAGCGGAGTCGGCTCGACAGGGCCGCGATGCGGCTCAGCGCGGTCAGTTTCGGCGTCTTGTTCATCGCCTACTTCGGATGGATCGCGGATGTCGTGCTGGGGCCGATCGCGATGGCCACCTCGGTCGCGGCGGTCGTCCAGGCTCTGCGGAGGCGCGGGAACCGCTACTGGGCATTCGGTGCGCTGCTGGCCGCGACGCCGGCTTTCGCTTGGGCGGTTTACGCGCTCATGGGAGGCTCGGCGACGTGACGACGGCCTGACCTCAACCCGCGTTGAGCTGTATGGGTGATTGTTCTCAACCTGCGCGGTGTGTACCGCGTCGTACGAACTGTGAGAGCACAAAACGTAGTCAAGGTTCTGGTCGGCTGTACGGCGTTGGTGATTGGTGGCGGCGTGCTGGAGACGTCCGGGAGCGCCCAAGCGGCCGGCACACCGGCGGACACTGTCACCGTGCAGGTGTGGCTGACCCCTGATCTGGCCGGTGCCGCAGGGTTCGCCGACGCGGCGTCCACGCCGGGTGGGGCCGGGTATCACCGCTATCTGAGTCCGAGCGCTTATACGGCGCGCTTCGGTCCGTCGGCCGCGCACATCAAGGCCGTCACGGACTGGCTGACGCACGCGGGCCTGAAGCAGGTCCACGTCAGCAGCGGCCACGACTTCGTCTCGGCGACCGGTGCGGTGACGAAGCTGGACGTGCCGGCCTCGCTCGCGGCCGACGTGCTCGGCGTGACGGGGCTGGGCGCCGGGGGTGCGGCGACTTCGGCGATGGCGAGGTCGGCACCTGTGGCGACGTCAAAGGCCGCTCCGACCTGCTCGCAGTACTGGGGCCAGCACACCCAGAACCTCCAACCGTCCTACAAAGGCCTGACCAAGGCCTCGCTCCCGATCTGCGGCTACTCCGCCGCCCAGATGCGCGCTGTCTACGGCGCCACCTCCGCGAACACCGGCAAGGGCGTGACCGTCGCGCTGACCGAGGACGCGTCGCCGACCGCGATGTTCGCGACGCTGACCGAGTACGCGAAGACCAACCACCTGCCCGCGCCGCGCAGCTCTCAGTTCCGGCAGATCGAGGGCGGGATCGGCTGCACGGCTTCCGCGAAGGGCGCCCCGGACCGCCACACTCCGGCGCACCACACCGCCTCCCGCCATTCCGCCGCTGCCGACGCAGCGCCCGGCCCCGCCGTCGACGACGAGGCCCAGATGGACTCCGAGGCCCTCTACGCCCTCGCCCCCGACGCGAACCAGCTCATGGTCGTTGCCGGCGGCTGCGGGGACCAGGACCAGTCCCTGTTCGACGCCACACTGTCCGTCCTGATCGGCGACGGCGCGCACCCCAGCGCGACGATCGTCTCCAACTCCTGGCAGATCCCCCTTGGCATCGAACCCGAGCAGGTCGCGCACGCGATCGACCTGCGCGCCGCGGCCGAGGGCGTCGGCATGTACTTCGCCTCCGGCGACACCCCAGGCCTCACCATGACCGGCTCCGACCCATACGTGACCGTCGTGGGCGGCACCACCATCGGCATCGGCGCGCACAATGAGCGGCTCGTCGAGACCGGCTGGTCCACCGACAGCGCGTCGCTGGACGGCGGCGCCTGGAACGACGAAGGCATCGGCGGGGGTGGCGGCGGCACCAGCCTTGTCTACGGCCAGCTCTTCTACCAGAAGGGCGTCGTCCCGCCGTCGATGGCGCAGGACCCGGTCAACAAGAAGGCCGACAAGAAGGTCAACAAGAAGGTCGACAAGAAGGCCGACGAGAAGGCCGACAAGAAGACCGTGGCCGGCCGCGCGGTGCCCGACCTCGCGGCCGACGGCGACCCGGACACCGGCATGATGGTCGGCTTCATCCAGACCGGCACCGACGCCAAGCCCGGCCCGTACCAGACCCTGCCGAACGCCGGCACCAGCCTGGCGACCCCGCTGGTCGCGGCCCTGGTCGCCGACGCGCAGCAGGGCCAGGCCGCGCCCTTCGGCTTCATCAATCCCCTGCTGTACCGGCTGGCCGGCACTTCGGCGCTGCGCGACGTGCTGCCGGTCGGCGCCTCCACGCCGCAGCAGGACAGCGCCGCCTACACCCCGGCCGCCGACGGTATGAGCCCCAGCCTGGACGTCTTCGGTGCCCAGGTACCTGGCCCCGGCCAGCAGGTCATCGCCAAGGGGTACGACACGGTCACCGGTGTGGGTACACCCAACGGTGCCGCTTTCATCGCCGGACTGCGCAAGGGGCATCCGTGACGGCGGCGCTTCGTTGACCGATCAAGTCAGTCACCATAGGTTCGAGCCATGCGAGGAAGGCTTCCGGCACGGCCGCTGGCCGAAGTGGCCGACGCGGCCGTGCGGGTCTTCACCGACAAGGGATACCGCCCGGCCGGCATCTCCGATGTCGCCCGCGAACTCGGCCTGAGCCACGGGGCCGTCTACACCTACGCCGGCAGCAAGCAGGCGCTGCTCTACCTGGCGCTGCTCCGGGTGCTCGATCCCGAGGCGGCCGCGGGGTTGGCGACGCCGGTGGTGGCGCCGCCGACCGAGCGCATCGTCGAGGCGGTGAAGGTGTGGACGGCCGCGCGCGGTGGTCTCGCGGGTTTCAGTGAGCGGCTTGCCGAGACGCCCGCGGAGTCGGCCGAGGAGGCGCGCGAGGAGCTGGCCCGGGTCGTCGACGGACTCTACGGCTTCATCGAGGACAACAGCACCGCCCTGAAACTGTTCGCGCGCTGCTCCGAGGACCTCCCCGAGATGACGCAGTGGTACTACGTCGAGACTCGCCGGGGCCTGCTGGAAGCGCTCGGCGGGTATCTCAGGGCCCGGATCGGGGCCGGGCTGCTGCGGCCGGTGCCGGACGTGCCGGTCGCGGCGCGTTTCATCGTCGAGACGATCGCCTGGTTCGCGATGCACCGGCACGGGGATCCGGACTCGGCGATGCTCAGCGACACCGAGTGCCGACGGAGCGTGAAGGATCTCGTGGCGGCCGCCTTCGCGCTGTAGCCGGGCGGCGACCGTCCGAGGGGGCAGGCCGTCCGCGACGGCAAAATCTCCCAGGTTCTGGCGGCATTTTTCCGGTGGCCACGCCTCGACACCGCCGTCTCGATGGCCTTTCTATGGGCCCCGCACCGCCCGCACATAAAGATCCTGACCTGCGCCACCGGTTCGCCATACGTCGGAGAAAAAGTCGCTGAGCTGCGGTGTCATGCTTCGCGTCGGCCATCTACTACGCGGCATAGAGGTTTTTCTTATGTGGTTTTGACATCGGACATGCCACTCTGAGAGCCCTCCGAGGGAGCCCGACCCTCGGCGGTGTGCGAGTGCAGACCCGCGCGCCTGCCCGGCCCCGTTCCGTTCGCGTCCCCGCGTGACCGGTCATACGGGGCCGGGTCCTTTTTCGCGCCGTGTTCCTCCTCACATCCGGTGGCCCGCTGAGGACTTCCCCGTACGGGTTTCCGCGCGTTGCACAAGGTCATGGCGTCCGTCTCACTGGTCAGTCGGCGGTGAGGCGAGGTCCGCGATGCCCCGTAGAGTCATCCGACGACCGCCCCTGATGCGTGGCGCCGGCCCGGGCGGGGAATGCGCTGCCGAGGTCCTGCCGTTGCATCGTTGTCGGCCACGACAGCCGCCCGCGCCCGCGCGGAGCCGGTTGGGCGGCCTGCGACGACACCCCCGGATTTTCCGATGTAGGAGGTAGAGCGCCGTGGATTCGCTGCCCAGGCGTGTGGCGCTCCTTTCCGTCCATACTTCTCCGCTGCACCAACCGGGGACCGGCGACGCCGGGGGGATGAACGTCTACATCGTCGAGCTGTCGCGGCGCCTGGCCGACCTGGGCATCGAGGTGGAGATCTTCACCCGGGCCACCACCGGGGCGCTGCCGCCGGCCGTCGACCTCGCGCCCGGTGTGCTGGTGCGGCACGTCACGGCCGGCCCCTACGAGGGACTTTCCAAAGAGGACCTGCCGGGGCAGCTGTGCGCCTTCACCTCCGGCGTGCTGCGCACCGAGGCCATGCACGAGCCCGGCTACTACGACTTGATCCACTCCCACTACTGGCTCTCCGGCCAGGTGGGATGGCTGGCCAAGGAGCGGTGGGGAGTGCCGCTCATCCACTCCATGCACACGCTGGGCAAGGTGAAGAACGCCGCGCTGGCCCTCGGCGACGACCCCGAGCCGACGGCCCGGCTGGTCGGCGAGGACCAGGTGGTGGACGCCGCCGACCGGCTGATCGCGAACACCGACCAGGAGGCCGCGGAGCTGGTGCGGCTCTACGGTGCCGACCCGGGCCGGGTGTCGACCGTGAACCCCGGCGTGGACCTGGACCGCTTCCGTCCGGGGGACAAGCTGGCGGCGCGGGAGTCGGTGGGACTGCCGGCCGATGCCGAGGTCCTGCTGTTCGTCGGCCGGATCCAGCCGCTGAAGGCACCGGACGTGCTCCTGAGGGCCGCCGCCGAGCTGATCGCCCGGGCGCCGGAGCGGCGCGACAAGCTGGTCGTCGCCGTGGTCGGCGGGCCCAGCGGGTCCGGGCTGGCCGAGCCCACGCACCTGCACCGGCTGGCGCGGCGGCTGGGGATCGCCGACGTGGTGCGGTTCGTGAAGCCGGTGGACCAGACCCGGCTGGCGGACTGGTACCGGGCGGCCGACGTCGCGGTCGTGCCCTCCTACAGCGAGTCCTTCGGGCTGGTCGCCATCGAGGCGCAGGCCTGCGGTACGCCGGTGGTGGCCGCGCGGGTCGGCGGCCTGGCCACGGCCGTGGCCGACGGCCGCTCCGGCGTCCTGGTCGCCGGGCACGACCCCGGGGACTACGCGACGGCGGCCGCGCGGCTGCTCGACGCTCCGCACCTGCTGGCCGACTACGGCGAGAACGCCGTCGGCCACGCGGCCCGCTTCGGCTGGTCCGCCACCGCCGCCGCGACGGCGGACGTCTACAGCCGTTCGATCGAGGATCTGCGGGCGCTCCGGTACCGGGAGTTGTGCGCCGGCCAGTAGGACGGCGGCGGCGGGACGGCAATAGGGTCGGTCCATGGCTGGTGATCGAGAGAGCTTGAAGGCCGCCGCGCGCGCGGCGGTGCTGGAGGCCGTGGCCGAAGCGGGTGTGGAGTACGAGCAGCCCGCGGAGGGCACGTTCGTGGTGAAACTCCCGGGCGAGCACAAGCTGTGGACCACGTGCTCGCTGGTGGTCGGCGACCACACGCTGTCGCTCAACGCCTTCGTGGCGCGCCGGCCGGACGAGAACCACGAGGGCGTCTACCGCTGGCTGCTGGAGCGCAACACCCGGCTCGGCTCGCTGGCCTTCGCGCTGGACCGGCTCGGCGACGTCTACCTGGTGGGCCGGCTGCCGCTGGGCCTGATCACCGCCGCGACCGTGGACCAGCTCCTCGGCGAGGCGGTCGCGGCCTCCGACTCCTCCTTCGACCAGCTCCTGGAGCTGGGCTTCGCCTCGGCGATCCGCCGGGAGTGGGAGTGGCGCACCTCGCGCGGGGAGTCGCTGGCGAACCTCGCCGCCTTCCGCCACCTCGTCGAGCGGACAACGGACACCCGGGACGAGAGCGGGACCGAACAGCCGAAGTAGGTCCAGACCACGACGTGGACGGGACCGAACAGCCGCTGAGCCGATTAGTAGGCTGGCGGCATGACCGCCGAATACCGCCTCATCCTGCTCCGCCACGGCGAGAGCGAGTGGAACGCCAAGAACCTGTTCACCGGCTGGGTGGACGTCAACCTCAACGCCAAGGGCGAGGCCGAGGCCGTGCGCGGCGGCGAACTGCTGCGCGAGCACGACCTGCTGCCGGACGTGGTCCACACCTCGGTGCTCCGGCGCGCGATCCGCACCGCGAACCTGTCCCTGGAGGCCGCCGACCGCCACTGGATCCCGGTCCGCCGCAGCTGGCGCCTGAACGAGCGCCACTACGGCGCCCTGCAGGGCAAGGACAAGGCCGCGACCCTGGCGGAGTTCGGCGAGGACCAGTTCATGCTGTGGCGCCGCTCCTACGACGTCCCGCCGCCCCCGCTGGCCGTGGACGACCAGTACTCGCAGTTCGACGACCCCCGCTACGCCGGCCTGCCCACGGAGCTCCGCCCGCAGACCGAGTGCCTGAAGGACGTCGTCGACCGCATGCTGCCGTACTGGTACGACGCGATCGTCCCGGACCTGCGCTCCGGCAACACGGTCCTGGTCGCCGCCCACGGCAACTCCCTGCGCGCCCTGGTGAAGCACCTGGACGGCATCTCCGACGCGGACATCGCCGGCCTGAACATCCCCACCGGCATCCCGCTGCTCTACACGCTGGACGGCGACCTGCGCCCGACGAAGACCGGCGGGCAGTACCTGGACCCGGAGGCCGCCGCGGCTTCGATCGAGGCGGTCAAGAACCAGGGGAAGAAGTAGCCCGGGAAGCCGGCAGTAGCCCGAAAATCGTTTGCCCCACCGGTGCCGCCGTGCGAATCTGCACGGCGGCACTGTCGTTCTACGGAAAGGGCACGGGCATGCGCCGTCGCTTCGAAATCTCCGTTTCCCTTTTGGATCGAGCTTTCGAGGACGCAACCAACCGTGCCCACTGTGAACATCGGGATTCTCGCGCATGTCGACGCGGGTAAGACCAGCCTGACCGAGCGTCTGCTCTTCGAGACCGGGACCATTGGCCGGCTCGGGAGTGTGGATGCCGGGACCACGCAGACCGACCGGGGTGAGATCGAGCGCCGGCGCGGGATCACCATCAAGTCCGCCGTCGCAGCCTTCGAGGTTGGCGATCTGCGGGTCGATCTCATCGACACTCCTGGGCACTCCGACTTCGTCGCCGAGGTGGAGCGGGCGTTGGGGGTGCTGGACGGTGCCGTGCTGGTGCTGTCGGCTGTCGAGGGAGTGCAGGCGCATACTCGGCGGTTGATGAAGACGCTGCGCCGGCTTCGGGTGCCGACGCTGTTGTTCGTGAACAAGATCGACCGGGTCGGGGCGCGGGATGAGGAGCTGCTCGCCGATGTGCGGCGGCTGCTGACGCCCGGCGCGGTCGCGGTGACCGGGGTCGAGGGGATCGGGACGAAGGCGGCGCGGGTTTCGCCCGTGGCGCTGAGCGCGTCCGATGCCGAGCGGCTGGCCGAATACGACGATGCCGTGCTGGCCGCGTTGGTCGAGGACCGGATGTCGGAGCCGGTGGAGCTGCGAGCGGCCTTGGCGCGGCAGACGGCACTGGCGAAGATCTACCCGGTCTACTTCGGTTCGGCCATCACCGGTGTCGGTGTCGCGGACCTGGTCGGCGGCGTGCGCGAGCTGCTGCCGCGCGCCGGGGGCGATCCGGACGGCGAGACCCGGGGGACCGTGTTCGCCATCGAGCGCGGACGCGCCGGCGAGAAGACCGCCTACGTGCGTATCCGCAACGGCATGCTGCGCACCCGGGACCGGACCGAGTTCGGGACGATCACCGGTCTGGAGGTCGTCGGCCTGCCGGGCGGGGGCGCGGGGGAGGCGCGGCCCGGCGACATCGCGAAGGTCAGGGGACTGCCGGGGATCCGGGTCGGCGACCGCTTCGGATCCGGTGGGAACGCAGACAAAACAGATGACGCCGACACAGCAGACGGCGACACAAACGCCGCCGCCGACTTCGCCACGCCGAGCCTGGAAACCGTGGTGCGCGCGGCGAACGGCGACCGCACCCGGCTGCACGCCGCCCTCGTCGAGATGGCCGATCAGGACCCGCTGATCCGCACTCGCGCGCTCCCCGGCGGCGAGAGTTCGGTCCTGCTGTACGGCGAGGTCCAGAAGGAGGTCGTCGCCGCGACCCTGGCTGAGGAGTATGGCGTCGAGGCGCTCTTCGAGCCGAGCCGGACCGTCTACACCGAACGGCCCAGCGGCGTCGGCGAGCACCGCGAGGACATGAACCACGATCCGAGCACCCGCCTGCGCGCCACCCTCGGATTCCGCGTCTCGCCGGGCGCGTCGGGCAGCGGCCGGGTGTTCCGGTACGAGACCGAGCTCGGTGCGCTGCCGCCGGTGTACCACCGTGCGACCGAGGAGACCGTGCTGCGGTCGCTGGAGCAGGGGCTCGACGGCTGGGAGGTGACCGACGTGGTGGTGACGATGGTGCACAGCGGCTTCTGTTCGGTGACCAGCGTCGCGGGCGACTTCCGCAAGCTCGCGCCGTTCGTGCTGATGCGTGCCCTGACCGCTGCCGGGACCGAGGTCTACGAGCCCTGCCACGCCTTCGAGCTGGACGTGCCGGCCGACACCGTGTCGGCGGTACTGTCGGCGCTGATCGCGGCGGAGGCCGAGATCGAGGTGTCGGAAGGCGGGACGGCGTCGTGGTCCCTGCGCGGGAACCTGCCGGCCCGGACCGTGCAGGACGTTGAGAAGACGCTGCCGGGGCTCACACGTGGCGAGGCCGTGTGGCTGTCGCAGGCTGCGGGGGACCGGCTGGTGCGTAGCCGGCCGGCGGCCCGGGAGCGGACCGACGGGAACCCAGCCGAGCTCGACCAGTACTTGCGCCATCTTTCATTGGAGAAGGGCTAGAACCCTGAGCCTGCCTACCCCGGTTGTATCTGCGTGAGATCTCTCAGGAAAGGCACCGGCCCGGAGCACCACGAGGAGTTCCGGGCCTTCGTCACGGGAAGCCAGGGCCACCTGAGGCGCTCGGCCTACGTGCTGTGCGGTGACTGGCACCTCGCCGAGGACCTCGTCCAGACCGCTTACCAGCGGATCTTCCGGGCGTGGCACCGCGTGCGGGTGATGGACCTGCCGGACGCCTACGCGCGGCGCGTCGTCTACCGCTGCTTTCTCGACAGCCGCAAGTGGCAGCGGGAGGCGGCGTCGCTGGAGGCGCTGCTCGACCGGCCCGCCCGGCAGGACGACGCCGCGGTGCGGCTGACGATCCTGGCCGCGCTTGCCGAGCTCGCCCCGCGTACGCGTGCCGTCGTGGCCCTGCGCTACTGGGAAGACCAGAGCGTCGAGCAGACGGCGGCCGCGCTCGGGATCAGCACCGGCACGGTCAAGAGCATGTCCGCGCGCGGGCTGGCGCAGCTGCGGGAGCGGCTCGGCGACTTCGCGACCTTGCTTCCCGACTCCGTAGAAACCAGGTGAGGCAGCAATGGACACACAGAACTTCGGAGACGCACAGAACTTCGGAGACGCACAGAATTCGGACCTGATGGTCCATGACGTGATCGGCCGGCTCTTCGAGGGGCCGGAGCCGACCCACCGCGCGGATCTGGCCGAAGGCGCGATCGCGCACGGGATGGCCGTGACCCGGCGCCGCGGCTTCGCCGTGGCCGGGGCGACGCTGAGCGTGCTGGCGGTGGTCGCCGGGGCGGCGGTGGTGGCCGGGGGAGGGTCGGGCGGCTCCGGCGACTGGTCGCTGGGCCCCGCGAGGATCTCGCCTCAGGCCTACGAGGACGCCGCTCCCACGTACGCGGACCGGCAGCGGGAGATCACCGAGCAGCTGCCGAAGGTGTTCGGCGCGCTGCTTCCGGCCGGGGTGACGGTGACCCCGGATCCGAAAAGGGCCGGCTCCGGCGGCGGAACCTATATGGCGACCGGTGACTACGAGCCGGAGACCATGCTGCGGTCAGGCGGCCGCTACTACCCGGTGGAGTTCGCCGGCCCCACCACGGCCGACGACCTCAGCGGTTATTCGGACGCCTTCGCCAAGGAGAAGGCGGCTCCGATCGCTGTGGCCGGCGGGTCGATCCGGATGGCGGTGGTCCCGGACGGGACCGGGCCGGGGAAGTCCGGGTTCTTCACCGCCTGGTACGAGTTCAAGCCCGCTGACGCGGCCAAGCCGGCGTTCCGCTTCATGCTCTACAGCGGCCAGGCCGGCGATACCGGAACCACACCGATCGACGCGGCGGCCTTCAAGAAGATGGTGGAGTCGCCGGGATTCGCCGGGCTCCAGCAGCTCTTCGACCCGTCGGTCCAGGCCTCGGCCGCGGCTGTCCGGGAGCGGTACAGCATCGAGGCGAAGATCAATGCGGAGGCCGAGAAGGTCCTGCCGCCGGGGTTCCGGCTCAAGCTCAATCCCGGGGCGCCCGGCCGGCTCGAACTCGTGGGTCCTGAGGGGGTAGACACCTTCAGCTGGGGTGCCACCCCCGCGTCGCAGGTGAAGGACTCCTGTGCGGTGGGCTCGCTGTGTTTTGCCGTTGCCGAC
Organism: Catenulispora sp. MAP12-49; assembly: GCF_041262705.1. NCBI lineage: Bacteria > Bacillati > Actinomycetota > Actinomycetes > Catenulisporales > Catenulisporaceae > Catenulispora > Catenulispora sp. MAP12-49. The sequence continues at coordinate 75,011 of NZ_JBGCCP010000003.1, forward strand.
CACTCGTCCCGGGAGGTGGGCCCGGATGGGAAACCGCGACTCGGCTACTACGAGGGATGGACGGGCAAGTCCGAGGGATCGATGGTCGGGCTCACGGTTCTCGGCAAGCCGATGACATGGAGCACGGGCATGGGGGCCGATCCGTTGCAGCTGGGCAAGCCCGTGGAGACGGCGCCGCAGGGCCCCGGTCTGACGCCGCAGCAGGCCATGGCGATCGTCAAGGCGCCGGGGGTGGCGAAGGTGATCGCGGACGTCCAGAAGCTGGCGGCCATGCCCTATTAGCGGTCGGCTGTCGCCAGAACGCTGAACGGCTCCGGCCGGCTGCCGAGAAGGGCAGCCGGCCGGAGCCGTTGAACGCGTGTGCCGGAGCGCTCAGCTCGCCGGCGTCGTCGGGTGCTCGCCGGTCACCAGGAACACCAGGCGCTTGGCCACCGACACCGCGTGGTCGGCGTACCGCTCGTAGTAGCGGCCGCACAGGGTGACGTCGACCGCGGTCTCGATGCCGTGCTTCCACTTGTCGTCCATCAGCGCCTTGAACAGGCCGCGGTGCAGGCGGTCCATCTCGTCGTCCTCGGACTCCAGGGCCAGGGCGGCCTCGACGTCCCGGGCGGCGATGATCGAGCCGACCTTGGCGACCAGCTCGGCGGCGATGTCGCCCATCTCCACGATGGTGCCGCGGATCTCCGGCGGGATGGCCGACTGCGGGTAGCGGCGGCGGGCCACCTTGGCCACGTGCCGGGCCAGGTCGCCCATGCGCTCCAGGTCGGCGCTCATGCGCAGGCTGGTGATGATGGTGCGCAGGTCGCCGGCCACCGGCTGCTGGCGGGCCAGCAGGTCGAAGCTGCTGTCGTCCAGGGAGTGCTGGAGCTCGTCGACCTTGTCGTCGGCGTCGATGACCGACTCGGCCAGGGTCAGGTCGGCGTCCAGGAGCGCGGTGGTGGCGCGGGTCATGGCCGAGCCGACCAGCCGCGTCATCTCGACCAGGGTGTCGCTGATCGAGTCGAGCTCCTCGTGGAAGGCGTCGCGCATGGGGTTACCGCTCCTGTCGTCGCGTGATCGCGTGTGCTCTCGTCTGCTGTGCGGACGCCGTCCACTCTCCCCTTTTCAGGCGTCGTCGGACAATGCCGCAGGTGAATCGACAGGGACGCGAAAGTGAACTCTTGGCCACGTCGGTACGGCGGAATGATCCGTGGGAGTGTTCGCGGTGCGAAGCGCCCTTACTGTTGGCTGTGTGAACGTCAATGCTGCGACCGCCGGGCTGGCCGCGCTGATCGGCCTGGGTACCGGGGTCAGCGGAGCTTTGGCCTTCCGGTTCAGTGAGAGGGAACGAGTGGGTCCACCCGAACCGCCCAGCGACGACCCGGTGCCCCCGGGCGTGGCCGGCGTCCTGCAGGTCCTGCGCAGCTCAGCCGTGGTGCTGGATGCCAGCGACGCCGTCGTGAAGGCCTCCCCGGCCGCCTACGCCATGGGACTGGTCAAGTCCCGCAGCCTGACCTCGCCGGAGCTGCTCGAGCTGGCCCGGCACGTGCGCCGGGACGGCGAGATACGCCAGGTCGAGATGGACCTGCCGCACGGCGCGACCGCGGTGCTGCACTCCACCGTCCGCATCGCCCCGCTGGGCGCCACCCTGGTGCTGGTGCTGGTCGAGGACCGCACCGAGGCCCGGCGGGTAGACGAGGTGCGCCGGGACTTCGTGGCCAACGTCTCGCACGAGCTCAAGACCCCGGTCGGGGCGCTGTCGCTGCTGGCCGAGGCCGTGCAGTCGGCCTCCGACGACCCCGAGGCGGTCCGCCGGTTCGCGGCCCGGATGCAGCAGGAGTCGCACCGGCTGACCTCGCTGATCCAGGACCTGATCGACCTGTCGCGGGTGCAGATCGACGCCCCGCTGGCCGCCTCGGCGGAGAAGGTGCACATCGCCGAGGTGGTGGCCGACGCGCTGGACCGCAGCTACGAGACCGCCGCGGTGCGCCGGATCGAACTGGTCGCCGACGCCGAGGACGACGTCGCGGTGCGCGGGGACCGGACCCAGCTGTCCGCGGCCCTGGGCAACCTGGTGGAGAACGCGGTGAACTACTCCCCGGACGACACCCGGGTGGCGGTGACCGTCAAGCACGTCGGCGATCTGGTCGAGATCTCCGTCACCGACCAGGGGATCGGGATACCCGAACGGGACCTGGAGCGGATCTTCGAGCGGTTCTACCGTGTCGACCCGGCGCGCTCGCGCGCCACCGGCGGCACGGGTCTGGGCCTGTCGATCGTCAAGCACATCGCGGCCACGCACGGCGGGGAGGTGACGGTGTGGTCCTCCGAGGGGAACGGCTCCACCTTCACCCTGAAGCTCCCCGTCTGTGTCGAGGAACGCGATCTGGCACGCGCCGTCTGAGCGACCGTGCACAACCGAGCCATACCAAGTGGGAGGACCCCGAAGTGACCCGTGTACTCGTGGTCGAGGACGAGGACTCGATCAGCGACCCCCTGTCCTACATGCTGCGCAACGAGGGCTTCGAGGTGGCGGTCGCCGACTCGGGACCCGCCGCGCTGGAGGAGTTCGACCGGCACGGCGCGGACCTGGTGCTGCTGGACCTGATGCTGCCGGGCCTGCCCGGCACCGAGGTCTGCCGGCAGATCCGGGCCAAGTCCAACGTCCCGGTGATCATGCTCACCGCCAAGGACAGCGAGATCGACAAGGTGGTCGGCCTGGAGCTGGGGGCCGACGACTACGTCACCAAGCCCTTCTCGGCCCGCGAGCTGGTGGCCCGCATCCGCGCCGTGCTGCGCCGCCAGGCGGCCAGCGACGAGCCGGACGGCGGCGCGCTGGAGGCCGGCCCGGTCCGGATGGACGTGGACCGGCACAAGGTGACCGTCGACGGCCGCCCGGTGGAGCTGCCGCTGAAGGAGTTCGAGCTGCTGGAGATGCTGCTGCGCAACTCCGGCCGGGTGCTGACCCGCATGCAGCTGATCGACCGGGTGTGGGGCGCGGACTACGTCGGCGACACCAAGACGCTGGACGTGCACGTCAAGCGGCTGCGCGCGAAGATCGAGCCCGACCCGGGGACGCCGGTGCACCTGGTGACGGTGCGCGGGCTCGGGTACAAGTTCGAGGGCTGAGCTTCCGGAGCTGAGCTTCAAGGGCTGAGTTTCCAGGGCTGAGCGCGGTCGGGAGCGGATCCTCCCGGCACGCCGCGGACGCCGGCCTCGGGGGTCGACGTGCGTCACGAGGGGCCCCGGTCGGTGACCGGGGCCCTTTCGGCGTTGGGGTGCGCGGGTGTGCGCGTGTGCCTGTGCCGGTGCGCGTCGCCGCGCTCAGCGCGTCGACATCGACGGCGGGGGCGGCGGCGTGGTGTTCGACCGCGACCCCATCACCGGGCCGCTGGGCGTGCTGCTGTGCGGCGGGGGCGGCGCGGAGGTGGTCGGCTTCGGCGCGGACGTGGGCTGCGGGTGGGTCGGCGCCGGGTTCCTCGACCGGGACGAGGTCGCCGAGGTGGCGGACGCGGAGGCCTGCGAGTCGTTGATGGACCCGCCGCTGGGCCGGTCCTGCGATGTCGTCCCGCCCGGATCCATCGCCGCCCCGCTGGGCCGGTCGGCGTCGCCGGAGGCGTCGGCCCCGGTGGTGGAGACCACCGCGCTCTTCGTCAGCGGAGCCGGCTGGTGGCCGGCGGCGCTGCCGCAGGCAACGCAAACGGCGCAGACCAGGGCCGCCGCGACTGCGGTGGCGGCGGCCCTGGCCGGTGCTACGGTCCCCCGGATCGGCATGGATGCCACTGTAGCCAAGCGAACAGCCATGCGGGAGGACTCGTATGCGTGCACGCGGTGTGCGGCGCGACTGCTCCACCGTATCCGGTCGGGGCGGCTTTTCGCTTGATAACAGGTGAAAATCAGGGGTTCTTCACTCGAAGGGGTTTGTGCCCTGATCTGGAGGCCGCGTCGATCCTATCGGGTGTCGCTGAGGAGTCGATGCCCAGGGCCGGGAGTGGGTTCGGCGCCACGCGGGCGGGGTTTCGACAGTCGGGGTTTCGACAGTCGGGGTTTCGACAGTCTCAGGGCTCTCGCCGGAAGAAGTCCCGCAGCGCCGCCCCGACGCAGCCCACGATGATCAGGATCCCGATGACGACCGTCGCGATCGCGGCGCCTCCGCGCATCGAGAACTCGCGCGGCACGGCCGTCACGAAGGCGCCGGTGAGCGCGCCGACCATGGCCAGCGTGAGGTTGAAGGGGGTGCGGCCGGTGATCGGGCCCTTGCCGGCGGCCGGATCGGTGCCCACGGCCGGATCGGTGCCGGAGGGCAGAGTGCGGGGCGCATGGGGAGAGCGGGGCGAGTAAGGCGAGCGGGGGTCGGTGCGGCGTCCGCGCGGCGTGCCGGTGCCGGGGGTCCCGGCGGGCCACGCGTACGGATCGGGGTCCGGTGCCGGGGACTCCACCAGACGCTGGCCGCTGAGCGTGCGGAACATCTGTCCCCGGCTGAGGGTGCCGGCGTCGACGATTCGCACGGTCTCCGGCGGCGCGAGTTCCCGGACGGCCCGGTAGACCGCGTCGAGGGCGGCCGGCGCGTCGGCCTTCCGCGCCGGCTTCACGATCAGCAGCAGCGCGGGCACGCTGTCGGGGAAGAGCGTCCACGTCGCCGTGATCCGCCCGGCCCCGGCCGGCTTGGCGGCCCGCCGGATCCCCGCGAGGTAGGCGTTCACGTGCGGCGGGGGTAAGTGGAAGGCGGCATCGGCCTCCGTCCCGAAGGGGATCGGCCGGGGCCGCAGCTGGTCGACCTCCGCCGCCGAGACCACCATCGGGTCCGCCGAGGCCATGTCCACCACCAGCCCGTGGTGCGCCGGCACCAGCGCCAGCACGGCGTCGGCCGCCCCCGGCGACACCGGCCGCGCGCCGCCGGGCGCGTCGGCCACGTCGATGCTGGCGAGCGTCGAGGCCACGACGTAGATCCCCGGCCCCAGGTCCGGAACCCGCACCACCGCGGGCGCGCCCCCGCGCGTGATCCACACGACCAGCCGGGCCAGCGGAACCGTCGGCTCGGGGCGCCACAGACGCTCGTCCGCTGCGGTCACGGCCCGCTCCCTCCGTCCTGCCGGCCGCGTGCGATCAACGGCGGCTGTAACAGTGATATCAGGGGTTCCAGTGACTGTGCGCGCGGGGCCGCGGGGCGGGTGACGGCGGCACCGTTCCAGCACATCGCCCGCGTGCCGTGGGGCGACGCGGGCGATGTCGTGCTGGAGCCGGGCTGGAGCCGGGACGGATCAGCCGTTGGTGCTCTGACCTTCGGTGATCTTGATGGTCGTGGTGTTCGGCGCGCTGGTGATGGTCTGGGGCGCGTCCGCGACGCCGTTCTGCGTGATGACCAGCGTCCAGGACGTCGTCACGCTGATCGTGTAGGTGTCCGGCGCGGTGAACTGGTACGCGCAGTTCGGGTCCTTCGACGCCGCCGAGCCGTCGGAGGTGCTGTATTCGTAGTCCGACGCACACGACAGGGTCGCGTCGGGCGCCGTGTGATTCGCCCGCGTGATGGTCCACTTCACGGCGACGAACGTCCGGGTGCCGATCACGTTGCCCGCGGAGCGGGTCTGCGTGGACGTGTCCAGGCCCTTGGTCCAGAACCAGATGTTCTGGTTCACGAAGCCGATCGCGCCGGGTCCGCCGGGCGGCGCCATCCCGAGGTCCGGTTTGGCGATCTGCAGCTCGTCGGTGATGAGCTGCACCGGGTTCGTCCCGGCGCAGTAGCCGACGCAGGGGCCGATGATCTCCTTGGCGCCCACCTGGGTCGGCGGGTTGCTGGCGCTTCTGCCGGGGGTGCAGTCCTCCCACTGGGCCCGGTTGGTGGAGGGATCGCTGCTGCCCCAGATCGGATCGTTCGTGGCGGGCTGGGGCACGACCGGCTGGATGTAGCAGCCGCCGCTGAACGACCATCCGTTGATCGCGCACTTGTAGGTCTGGCCGTCCCAGACGATGTTGCCGGCGGCGTCGCAGTTGATGCTGACGCCGTTGCCGTCGCCCCCGCCGCCTCCACCGCCCTGCTGGCCGTTGATCCAGCAGATGGTGGTGCCATCGCGGGTCACAGTGATGGACGTGCACCCGTCGGCGTGCGCGGCGGGGGCCTTGGCGGTCATGGCGACGACAGAGGCGGCGGCCAGGGCCAGGACCGCGACGGCCGCGGGCAGCCGGCGTCCGAGCCGGCGTCCGAGCGCGGTCAGCATGTCGTGCTCGACGGAGACACGGAGTAGACGCGCCACTTGCCACCGAAGCTCTGGTGGACCTTGTAGACGGACACCGCGGCGGGCTGCGCGGGGACGACGATCTTGCCCTTGTTCGGGCCGTATGTGCTGTACATCGGGAGCTTCGAGTCGTCGGTGCACACCGTGATCGACACGATCGGTGGATTGCCGGTGTCCTTGGATACGTTCATCACCCTGATGCCTTCCTGGCCGCGCGAGATGATGTTCTTCTGGCGTTCCTCTGTCACGAAGTTGTTCAGCAGGGACTCGACGTTGCCGTCCGCGTAGTTCACGAGGTTGTTGTCGTGCGACATGGTGATCGCCATCTGGTACGAGAGCGCCGCGTAGTTCTGGAACGCCGTCATCGCGTCGGCGATGGCGGTGTCGCCGGGTACGGCGGCGTTATAGGCCCATCCCCCGTTCGACGTGGCCACACTCGTCGGCGCTGGTGCCCCCGGGCTGCTGCCGGCCGCCGAGCCGGAGGAACTCGAAGAACCCGAAGATCCTGTGGCCGTTCCCGTGGACGTGGCCGAATCCGTAGGGGCGGCCGAAGTCCCGGTGGCGCTCCCGCCCACAGGCCCCAAAGCAGCCGGCTTCTGCGAGCTGGAGCATCCAGCCAGCAGCAGACAACCCCCGAGGACCCCGACGAGGCCCTTGTACACCGTGCCCTGCTTCATGAGCTCCATCCTCGCGTTTCCCCTTGTCATCCCCGTATCGCGTCTCGCGGCCCGGCCGCCACTCTAGAGAGTGCGCCTTGGACGGCCTAGCCCCTCGTAGTCGCCTAGACCCTCACCGCCAGCGCCTCGTGTCCTTCGCGCCAGCCGGGCAGCAGTTCGTCCACGAGGGCCTCGGTTTTCGGGTGCAGGCCGCGTTCGCCGTGGACCGCTCGCGTCTGCTCCTCGACGGTCGTAATCGCCTCGCGCAGCCTGGTCTGGTCGCCGGTGGCGTGGGTCGCGCGCAGGAGGGCGCGGGACAGCTCCTCATCGGAGGGCGCTCCGCGCATGCCGCTGCGGACGGCGTCGATCGCGCCCTCGGCGTCGCCGAGCGCGAGGCGCAGTTCGCAGAGCTCGACCGCGGTGTCCGCGATCACCGCCGGGACCTCGGCCTCCACCGATTCGTAGGCCAGCCAGCCGTAGCGGCTGGTCTCGCGGTGCGCCAGCAGGGGGCCGCGGACCAGGCCCAGGGCCTGTCCGAGGACCTGGTCGCGGTTCCTCGGGTCCTGATAGCGGGGGTCGGCGTCGGCCAGGGCGCGCATGTTCTTGAACATCTCCCAGTCGCTGCGCACGCTCTGCGAGACCGTCAGGCGGCCGTCGGGCAGCGTCACCAGGTTCGCGGAGCCGTCGGGGGCCACGCCGAGCCAGGTGCCCAGGCGGTGCAGGACCTGCTCGCCGACGTCGTTGGTGGCCCCGCGCGGGAACAGGGCCGAGGTCAGGACCCTGGGGTGGACGCCGTCGCGGTGCAGCATCAGGAAGGTCAGGGCCTCGGCGGCCTGGTCGACGCGGTCCTCGTCGAGGTCGCCGTAGGCGCCGGTGACCTCCAGGTTGCCCAGCAGGCGGACCGACACCGTCGGGGTCACGCGGAGCTGGGCCTCCAGGGCCGCCGCCTCGGCGGTCAGCGGGAGGATCGGCTCGCCGTTGAGGTCGCGGGTGGCCTCGAACAGCTCCAGGACCGACTGGTACTGGTCGTCGGGCAGGCGCTGGGCCGTCAGGTCCAGGTCCAGGGCCGGCAGGCGCAGGCGGCCGGCCCGGTCGACGGTGGCCTTCCAGGCCGCTCCCGGGATGTCGACGTCGCCGGCTATCAGGTAGCCGATGCCCAGCCGGGACGGATCGCCGATGATGCGGGCCAGCCGCGCCGCGGTCTGGCCGGACACCGGGACGGCGCTGATGATGAAGTGCGGGGGCCAGCCCGCGCCGCCGACCATGCCCAGGCGGCCGCCCAGCACCGAGTCCAGGCCGGCCTCGGCCAGCCCGCGGCGGCGCTCGGCCAGTTCCGTCTCAAGCCCCGGCAGCACCTCCTCCAGGGACGGGGTCTGGTGCACGCGCCCCGGCGCCAGCGTCGACAGGTCGCCGGCGAAGCCCACGAGGGTCACCGTCATCTTGTCCGACCACGTGTTGGTCAGCAGCTCCACGGCCATCGCGGCCAGGACCGCGCGCCGCATGGCGTCGTCGCCGCCGACCGAGATCACGCCGCCGGAGGCCTCCAGGTCCAGCAGCACGCGGGTGGCCGCGTCCGGTCCGAGGGCGCCGACCGTCACCAGCCCCGGGCACGGCGCCACGGCGGCCTCCACGACGCGCTTGGCGACCGCGCCGACGTCGGTGCGGGCCACCCACCAGGCGAGCCCGTCCGGGCGCGTGTGCCACGGCTGCGGGGCCGCCGGGGCGGGCTCGGACAGGCGCAGTTCGAGTCCTGATTCGGTCAGGTTGGCCAGCTGCACCGGCGGCAGCGGCCGGCCGGCGGTGGCCAGCGAGGCCGACAGCTCGCGCAGCGCCTGGTTCAGGAACCGCACGTCGGCCAGCCCCGCGCCGAGCCGGATCGCCTCCTCGGCGCCGGCTGCGGCCTCGCCGGGACCGGTCAGCCGGCGCCCGACGGTCCGGTTCCACAGCTGGCGCCGCCGGTTGCGGCCCAGCGCGCCGAGCAGGCCGGCGGCCAGCAGCGGGGCCGAGGCCAGCTCCAGCGGCAGCCGGTAGGGCGACTCCTGGCCGCCTTGAGCTTGGCCGGCCTGAGCTTGGCCGCCCCGGTCCTGGTCCTGGTGCGCGGCCGTGCCGGAGCCGTGGCCGCCGGCCTCGGTGTTCGTGTGTCCGGGTGCGGCCGGCGCGGCCGGGACCGCCGGGGTGTGGTGCGGCGACTGAGGATTCTGCGAAAGGGTGCCGGCGATGATCTGCACCGCGTCCGAGTACTGGCCGGAGCCGTCCCCGAGATGCTGTGCGGCCTGCGCGACGACCTGGCCGGCGGTGTCGGCGGCGTCGGAGATGGCGGCCAGGTTCATCGTCTGCTCGGTCGGCGAGACGCTGTCCAGGGCGCCGGCGGCGGCGCCGTGCCGGATGTCGTTCGAGATGTTTATGGTGCGCGGGCTGCCCGGCACGCCGCCCCCGCCGCCCATGAGGCCGGGAGTCCCCGGGACGCTGCGCGGCGCGCCGCCGTCCGGCTGCGTGCCGTCGCGGTGCTGCGTGCCGCCGCCCTGCTGGGTACCGCTTCCGGGCGCGCCACCCTGGTGGGTGCCTTGCTGGGTATTGCCACCCTGCTGTGTGCCGCCGCCCTGCGTGGTGAGCGCGGGCCCGCCGCCGTGCTGCGAGGGCGCGCCGCCGTGCGACGCCGCCGCCGGATCGCTCACCAGGTCCCCGCCGGTCGCGTCGGCAGGCATCTCCAGGATCCAGCCCGGCCGGATCAGCGACGCCTTGGTCAGCATCGAGCCGTCCGGCTGCACGCGGTCCTTGTTGAGGTCGTAGATCTCCTGGTACCGCCGGCCGTCGCCGAGGTGCCGCTGCGCGATCTCCCACAGCGAGTCGTGGTGCCGGCCGGCCGGGGGCTGCACGCGGTAGAACTTCGTCGAGCCCTTGGCCGCGGTGGACTTCAAGTCCGTCGCGGTCCGCGCGTCGATGTTCGTCGCGGTGCGCTGGGTCGGGCCCGAGGGCATCGCGGTGTCGGCGCGGGTGCCCTGCTGCAGGACCTGGGTGACGGCGACCGGCGCGCGGTGCGGGCCGTCGTCGTGGGTACGGCCGAGCGAGGACAGGCCGGGGGCGAAGGACGCGGCCGAGGCGGTGATCAGCAGCACCGCGGCGACGAGCTGGCGGGCCAGGATCTGGCTGCCGCCGGACAGCGGCACGTGCCCGGGCATCCCGATGCCGCGCGCCGCGGCCAGCGCCTCGACGAGCACGCACGCCGAGAACTGCGCCCAGGCCAGCCAGACCAGGACCGCCAGCACGTTGGTGAAGGTCTTGGTGTCGATCTTCGCGTTGAGCAGACCGCCCGAGGGCATCTTGTGCGGCAGGGGCCAGCCGACGAAGTACGCCAACGCCAAGGGCACGCCGATCACCAGCACCAGCAACGCCAGCAGAGCGCCCAGCCCGGTGATGACGTCCTTCGCGCTCCGCCGCCGTTTCAGAACGACCGGAGTCTGCTGCGCCATGCCCGGCGGCGGCCCCTGCGGCGCGAGGAACTGCCGGTCTGAATCGTGCGCCATGCGTCCGCGCCCCCTTTCCTGCTTCTGCTACTTCGGAATGACCGGTGTCGCGGTTCCCGTCCCGGTGACAGTAGTGTCCCCTTTGAGGGCGAAACCGACGAACAGCGGCTTGTATTGCATCTGTAGTGTGACCGTTATCTGGGGATTGACATAGAGCTCTTCAGGGGTCTTCTCGTTCCCGACAACTGTGCACGATGTGATCGTGGTGTCTGCTATCTGGTTGTCGAGCAGGTACTGCTCCGCGTCCGGCATGCAGTCCCCGGTTCTGGGGTCCACGTTGATCTTTATCCCGGGATACTCGCCGTTCGGCCCGAGCACGTTGTGCGTCTTGAGCCAGCCCTGGTCGATGTCCTGCGCGACCCGCCGCGCGGCCTGGTCGGCGTAGTCCGAGGCCTGGGTGCGGTCGGAGATCAGCAGGCCGACGTCGACCAGGAACGCCATCAACAGCACCACGACCGGCGCCCAGATGACCACGGCCATGGCCAGCGAACCCCGGTCGTCGCGCAGGGTCTCGCGCAGGCGGTCCAGACGGCGTCCCATCAGCGCCCCGTGGGGGTCGTCGTGGCCGGCTTGCTCGGCTTGGTCGGCTTGCCGGTCGAGCTCGTCGTCTTGTCGCTCGGGCTCGGCTTGCTGGGCGGGGTCGTGGCCGGCGGGGTGGGCAGGCTGTCGGTTCCGGTCGGCGTCGTGGGCGTCGTGGGTGTCGTCGGCGACGTCGGCGACGTCGAAGGTCCGCCGACCGTGGTCGTGCTGGCGTTGGTCGGCAGGACCGACGGGGTCAGCCAGCTCGGGACGGAGAACTGCGTCGGCTCCGGCGTGCTGGGCTCGCTCGGCGGCGGGGCGGTGGAGGTCGGCACGGGCCCGGGGTGGAAGTTCTGCAGCGGGTCGATCGGCGCCGCGAAGGTCTGGCTGAAGGTCTGGTGCGCGCCGAACATCCCGAACCCGGACATGTTCACCGTGCACGCCACCGTCACCTTCCAGTAGCCGCCGCCACCCGCCACCGGCGGTACGTACGTGCTGGTGACTGTAGCAGGATCCTGACAGCGCGAGCCCAGGTCCGCGTCGGCGGCGGCCAGCGCCTGGGCCGTCGCGTCGTCGCCGTTGCCCTGCAGCGATCCGGCGCGGGCCGCGTCGCGCGCCGCGCCCTCGACCTCGCTGCGGACGTTGACCATCACCCCGAGCGCGACGATGAACAGCAGCATCGTCACGATCAGCGGGGTCATCAGCACGACCTCGACCGAGGACACGCCGGCGTCGGCGGCACGGGTGCGGCGGCCCGCCGTAGGCACGCCCACGCTCTCCTCGTTCACGGGTGCCTCACCGGCTGCTCCACCGGTCCGCCGGCGTGCACGTCGACCGCCAGGCCGAAACCGGGGAAGACGGAGGGCACGTTCGAGTGCAGATCCACCCGCACCAGCGAGATCTTGCAGTCGGCGTTCAGATTCGGGTCCGCGGTGAAGCTGGTCGTGGCCGTCGGCTTGAGGAGCAGCTGTCCGCCGAGGATCCGCGACTGCTGGATGGCGGTGTTCACCGCGTCCTGCTGCCAGGGGGCGGTCGCGGCGTCGCAGTTCTGCGGCAGTGTGCCCGTGGCGGCCTCTTCACGGGCTGTGCGGGCGCCCTGCTCGACCGCCGCCGTCGCGGCCTGCTTGGCGAACAGGTACAGCGCGAACTGCACCGTCAGCATCAGCATCAGGAACAGCAGCGGGGTGAGGATGACGAACTCGACCGCGGTCATGCCTCGGTCGTCGCGCAGCGATCGTCCGCCGCGCGACGTGGTCCCGTCCTTCACCCCGTCCGTCATGTCCCCGACTCAGCCGCAGTTGCCGCCGCCGGTCGTGCCACCAGTGGTGCCGCCGGTGTTCCCGCCGCCGGTGGTCCCGGCGGTCGCGCCGCTGCCGGCGTTGTTGATCTGGGTGCAGGCGTCGTTGGCCTTGTTGGTGATGGCCTTGCTGATGATCACGCCCACGCCGGCCACGATCGCGACCACGATGCCGGTGATGATGACCCACTCGACGGCGGACGCGCCACGGTCGCGGGCCTTGCGTGCGGGCGCCGCGGTGGCCTGTGCGTCGGCGTCGGCGGGAGCCTCGGCGCCGATGGCAGGGTCCTGCGAGGCGGCGACCACGTGCTGCCACGCCTGGACCGGGTAGAGGCCGGTGTACTCGGTGGTGATGACCTGAGCCTTCATCTCTGCGTGTCTCCTAGATAGAGCCCATGACCCGTGCCATCGCCGGGTACAGGAGGAAAACCATGAAGCCCGCGCACAGGAGCATCTGCGCCACGAGCATGGACTGCGACTTCGCGCCGGCCGCGCCCTCGATCTCGGACAGCTCGCGGTGCCGCATCGTCTCGGCGCGCGCGGCCAGCGACTCGCGGACCTTGGCGCCGTCCTCGGCGACCAGGGCCAGCGCGGCGCCGAGGTCCTTGAGCTCGTCGACGTCCAGGGCGTCGCCGAGGTGCGACAGCGCGTTCCACTGCGAGATACCCGTGACCCGGGCGTCGGTCAGCGCGTCGCGGATCCGGCGCAGCGCCCAGCCGTCGGAGACCTCGGCCGCGGCCATCAGCGCCTCGGGCAGGCCGCGTCCGCCGGCCAGGTTCATCGCCACCAGGTCCAGGTAGGCGCCGAGCACCCGGCGGAAGTCGCGGCGCTTGTCGGCGGCCTGCCCCTTCACCTCCAGGTCCGGCAGCAGGAAGAAGACCCCGCCGAACAGCAGCGCCAGCCAGACCGGGATGGTCGGCGTCAGGTGCAGTCCGATGATGTAGAAGGCGGCGAAGACGAACGGGCCGAAGACCACGCCCAGGGCCGCCAGCAACAGCTTGGTGGCCAGGAACTGCTCCACCGAGCGGTCCAGGATCGCCAGGTCCGCGCGCAGTGAGCGGATCTGCCAGCCCTGGCGGATGTAGAACTCGTTCATCGACGCGCCCAGGTCCGCGCGCAGCTTGGCCAGGCCCTTGGGCGGGGCCTGCTCCGCCGACGGCGCCAGCGAGCTGTGCTGGCGCAGCGCGTCGATGCGGGCGATCGCGGCCATCGGGTCCGGCTTGCCCGGGATCAGGGCCCTGATGAGCAGGAACAGCCCCAGCCCCACCAGCGCGCCGGCCAGTACCTCGTACGTCATCGCGGATCACCGCCTCGCTGGTCGGGAACCTGCGGCTGCGAGGTCCGGGCGCGTTGCAGGAACCGGGCCGGGGTCTCGATCGAGGACAGCCGGCGCAGCCAGTAGAACCCGGCCGCGAACAGCGCGATCACCGCCAGCAGGACCATCTGGCCGGTGGCCGTGCTGTAGGGCTGCACGAAGGACTTGTTGAAGATCGCCAGCCCCAGCACCACCGCGACCGACACCCCGACCACGATCTGCACGCTGCGCCGGGTCGAGCTGCGCTGCGCCATGACGCGCTGGCGCATGTCGACCTCCTCGCGCGAGGACTGCGCGAGCGCGCCGAGCACCTCGCGAAGGCCGGGGCCGCGCAGCCGGGCGTTCAGGATCAGCGCGGCGATGACCAGGTCGGCCGAGGCGTCGTCCATGTCGTCGGCGAAGTACTCCAGCGCCTGCGGCATCGGCATGCGCGCGCGCAGCCGGTCCACCAGGGTGTGCAGGTTGTCGCGGATCGCCGGGGAGGCGGCGCGGGCGGTGGCCGGGATCGCCTGCTCCAGGCCGACCGCGCCGGCGATGGTGTCGCGCAGGCTCTCGGTCCAGCCGGCCAGCGCCTCCACCCGGGCCAGCGCGGCGCGCTCGGCGGCCAGCCCGCCGAACAGCTGGTTCCAGAAGAAGACCAGGACGCCGGAGGCGATCGCGGCGGTCGGCCAGCGGGTCGCGGCCAGCACCACCGCGCCGACCACGATCGCGACCGCGCCGCGCGTGGACAGGAACTTGATGACGTCGCCGGCGCTGCGCTTGCGCTCCTCCTCCGGCTTGGCCGGGAAGCCGCGGAGCGCGGCGATCAGCAGCGCCAGGGCGGCGCCGACGGCCGCGCCGACGCCGAGCGCGGCGAAGGTGGCGGGATTGAAGACCGCTGTGTCCATCGGCGGCCTCACCTCCATCCCGGAGCGTGGTGGGTCTGCATGGGGCCGGTGTAGCCGACCTGCGCGAGGTCCTCCATGCAGGCGATCGGGGCGTGCGCGACGGCGCGGCCGTCCGGGCCCTCGGCGAAGATCTCGGAGGACAGCACGCGGCCGTCGATGCCGTTCACCTCGCGGACCGAGGTCACCATGCGCTGCAGCGTGCCGCCCTGGTGGTAGGCGTTGCGGCGGGTGATGAAGACCACGAAGTTGATGGCGCCGGCGATCAGCATCTGGCTGGCCTCCACCGGCAGCCGCTCGCGCGATTGCAGGGCGTAGGTGGACACGCGGTTGAAGACCTCCAGCGAGGAGTTCGCGTGGATGGTGCTCAGCGAGCCGTCGTTGCCCTGGGACATGGCGTTGAGCATGGTGACGATCTCGTCGCCCAGCACCTCGCCGACGATCACCCGCGAGGGGTTCATGCGCAGGCTGCGGCGCACCAGCTCGGCCATCGACACCGCGCCGTGGCCCTCGGAGTTCGGCAGCCGCTCCTCGAAGGCCACGACGTTCGGATGCAGCTCGGGGAACTGGTCCAGGCCCAGCTCCAGCGCCCGCTCGACGGTGATCAGGCGCTCGTGGCCGGGGATCTCGTTGGCCAGCGCGCGCAGCAGCGTGGTCTTCCCGGCGTTGGTGGACCCGGCGATCATGATGTTCTTGCGCGCCGCGACCGCCGCCCGCAGGAACGCGCCGAGCTCGGGCAGCAAGGTCCCGTTGGCCTCCAGGTCCCGCAGGAACACCTTGCCCAGCCGCGCCCGCCGGATCGACAGCGCGGGGCGCCGGGTGACGTCCATGACCGCCGAGAGCCGCGACCCGTCCGGCAGCCGCAGGTCCAACTGCGGATTCGCGGTGTCGAACGGTCGCGAGGACAGACCGGAGTAGGCGCCGAGCACCTGGATGAGCTCGATGAGCTCCTCGTCGTTGTCGGCGACCGGCTCGCCCTCGGCCTCCCGCCCGTCGGCGTACCCGAGGAAGACCCGGTCGCACCCGTTGATGTCGATGTTCTCGATCTCGGGATCGTCCAGCAGCGGCTGCAACCGCCCGACGCCGTAGAGCGCGGCATGCACCGCGGCCGCCAGCGCCTCCTCCTCCATGGCGTTCGGCGGCGTACGGCCATAGGTGATCTCGGCCCGCGCATGATCCTCCAGGGCCTGCGCCACCAGAGCGCGCGCGTACTGCCGCTCATCCTCACCGGTCATCGGAGGCAGCCGCGAGGCCTGATCGGCCCGCCGCTGCTCGGCCAGCCGGTCCCCGACCTCCTGCCGCAGCCGCTTGACCAGCCCGTGGTCGATGGGAATCATCACTGGCCCCCCTGCGGCGGCCCGGCCCGGTGGCCGCCCCGCCCGGGCGCGATCTCATCGCGCGGCGGAAGCCGCTCCAACTCGACCGCCTCCTGGTACGGCAGATTGCCGCGCGGATCGGGGCCGCCGCCGAGGGTGACGGAGGTGAAGCCCTCGTGCGCCGAGGGCGGCGGGGCCGGGGGAGTCGGCGAAGTAGGCGAGGTCGGCGGAGCAGGCGGCTGCTCGCCGGGCCAGACGGTGGGCTGCGGCTGGGCGTTGCGGCGGAACATCGGCTTCTTCGCGGTGCCGGAGCCTCCGGGGTCCCGCGCGGGCGGCGGGTAGCCGTTGGCGGGAGGGGCCGAGGGCGCCGGTATGTGGTGCTGCGGCACGGGAGTCATGGCCGGCGGCGCGGGTTGCTGCGGGACGGGATCGGTCATCGCCGGAGGTGCCGGCATGTGCTGCTGCGGCACCGGCGCCATGCCAGGCGCGAGCTGCTGCGACATCGGGTCGGCTATTGCCGGAGGTGCCGATATGTGGTGCTGCGGAGCCATGCCGGGCGCAGGCTGCTGCGACATGGGATCGCCCATCGCCGGAGGTGCCGGCATGTGGTGCTGCGGCGGCGCTGGATTGCCCATCGCCTGCGACGCAGGCTGCTGCGAACCCGGATTGGCCATGGTCGGCTCCGCGGGCCTGCGCGCGCCCCGGTTCGCCATCGGATCCGCCATGCCGGGCGCAGTCTGCGGCGGTCGCGGCGGTGCGACCGGCTGCTGCATCGGCGGCGCGGCATATTGCTGCTGCTGACCCGGACCCGGCATCGGCCCGCCGCCGCCCGGCCCGGGCTCCTGCGAAGGTGTCCCGTAGATCCGCGACAAGTCCAGTGCCACTTCGCGGGTCGAGCGGATCAGCAGGGTGCGGTCCAGGCGGCCGCGGCCGCGGCCGTTGATCAGGTCCGCGCCGTCGGGGTCGTCGGCGATGGTGCCGATCACCTTCACCGGTAGGCCGCTGGTGCGCAGGAGTTCGTCGACCTGCGCGGTGACGCGGGTGCGCTGCTTCGGGTCGACGATCAGGACCACGCCGATCGGGACGCCCAGGCCGCCGCCGGCTGTGGCGGTGCCGCCGCCGACGCGCTGGAGGAGGGACAGTGCGCGGTCGCGGACGTGGGCGATCTGCTCTGCCGAGGTGCGGGCGATCAGGACCACCAGGGATGCTGCCGCCATCAGTTCCAGGGCCGGGCTGGTGGCGTCGACGCGGCCGCAGTCGGCGATCACGTCGGTGCCGGGCAGTCCGTCGAAGGCGCGGCCCAGGGCCGGCCACAGGCCTGTCAGGCCCGCCGACTGGTCGCCGGTGGCCAGGCCGACCACCAGTTCCAGGCCGCCGTGCATGCGCTGGATGTGCTGTTCCAGCTGGTGCGCGGACAGGCCGTGGCGGGCCGTGGTGGCCAGGGAGAGCATGCCGATGTTCGGGTTCAGCGGCGCGCCGCTCTCGGCCGGGGCGCGGTAGACCAGGTCGCCGCCGGCGGGGTCGCACTCGGCCAGGATGGCGCGGCGCGGCCAGACGCCGGCCAGCGCCACCGCGGTCGTGGTGACGCCGGGGGAACCCTTGTCGGAGGCCAGGACGATCAGGGACATGAGGTGCGCTGCCCTACCCGAATGTCTTGGTGATCATCAGGTCGCTGGCGTTCGCGACAGACAGCACCTTGTCGGTGGGCACGGCGATGGTCGCCGTCAGGGTGTCGGCGTCGTTACGGTTCACCAGGATCACCGTGCACAGCTGGACCCAGGTCGTGGTGGCGTTCTGGCCGTTGGCGCCGGGCGTGGTGGTCTCGGTGTACAGCGTGAACTTGTCGCCGATGTACATCTGCTGTGTCGGGTAGTGGCCCTGCTTGAACTGGACGCCCATCAGCGTGGTGCCCGGTGTGACGCCGGCCGGCACGCTCGACTGGTCGGTGAGCATCTCGCCGGTCAGCAGCGATCCCTTGACCAGGGTGTTGTAGGTGACCTGGCCCTGCAGCCTCCCGACCTGGCTCCAGAGCACATAGTTGATGCCGCTGTCCTGCGCGACACTGGTCTCCACGAACTCGCCGGTGCTCAGGGTGGACCCGGCGGCGATGGTGGTGTTGCCCACCCGCACCACCGAGACCCGGTGCCCGGACTGGGTCACCAACAGCATCGTCGCCAGCGCGCCGGCCAGGATGAGCAGCACCGCCAGGGCCGCCAGCGCGGGTTTGCGCTCGCGGGGCGCCGTGGGCAGCCGGGTGGGCGCGACCGCGCGACCACCTCCGAAAGCGGCACCCGCTGCCGGGGCGCCCGGAATCGTTCGGTCCTTGCTCACAGCTGTCTTCCCCGCCTACACACGTCAGGCCACATCGCAGAACGCAGAGACGGGGAGGATTGTGATCCCCCCGGAAGCGATGTGGCGATGGACGGTTCGCCATCCCCCTGCGAGCGGCTATCGTAACCGCCTTTCAGGGCCCCCGGGGAGGGGCGTTTTGCGATCTTTACCTGTTCACGCGCGGTCCGTTCCCAGTTCCCGCATTTACTTCGTCACTATACGTGGCAAAGGCCGCCGTGACATCGGGTCTCCCGAGTCGCGGCGGCCGTTCGGCCGGACATATCTCACACGGCTGTCACGCCGCGACCACCGTTCGCTCGCGGCCCGCAGCTTCCTCCCGCAGCTGCCGCACCGCCTCCGAACTCAGGCGCAGGAACGACTCCGGCGTGACCAGCCGGTAGCCCACGCCGCGCACCGTGGCGATCATGCCGGGCAGCGCGAGCTTCGAGCGCAGCGAGGCGATGTGCACCTCGAGCGAGCGCTCCGCGCCGTCCCAGCCGGCCGGCCACAGCCGGGCTATGAGCTGGTCGCGCGCCAGCACGGTGCCGGCCTGCCGGGCCAGGACCACCAGCAGCTGGTACTCCTTCGGGCGCAGGGCGACGCGCTGGCCGTGCACGGTGACCGTCCGCGAGTCCTCCGCGACCACCAGGGGTCCGGCGACGATGCGGCGCGGCGGCCCGGGGGTCAGCGGCGGCCGTGGTGGGGCCACGGCCAGCCGCAGACGCGCGGCCAACTCCTGAAGTCCGAACGGCTGGACCACGTAGTCGTCGATGCCGTTGTCGTGACCGCGCAGCCACGCGTTCATGTCCACGCGATGGGTGACGGCGATGATCGGGGCCTGCAGCTCGGTGCGCAGCCGGCGGCAGAACGCCAGCACTTCGCGATCGACGATGCCGCATTCCAGCAGCACCACGTCCGGCAGCCGCCGCAGCGGCCCGGCCCCGGTGACGTCGGCGGCGTCCAGCACATCGAACCCCAGCGCGGAAAGTCCGCCACTGAGGGTCCGGCTGCGCCGCCGACCCAGTCCGGTGATGAGAACTCGCATACCCACACTGTCCGCCGCCGGGCTCACCATTTGCTCAACGTCGGATAGACGGGCTTGTCAACGTGGGTGCACCGGCCTTTTGATGGATGCTGACGATTGCCCCGCGCAGTCGTCGCACACTGTCACGCGAAGCTCTCCGTGGGCGTTCACCCAGACCACTGGTAGACCGTTTCCGGCCGCCCGGGCCCGCCGTAGCGCGGCTGTCCGGAGACCAGCCGCCGCGCTGTCAGGTATTCGAGATAGCGCCGCGTGGTCGGCGCGCTCACCCCGGCCCGGCCCGCCAGTTCGGCCGCGGTCAGCGGCGAGTCCGTCTTCAGGATCCCGACGAGCGCGGCCAGCGTGCTGTCCGAGAGCCCCTTGGGCAGCTGCGCGGGCCGAGGGGAGCGCAGTCCGTCGAGCATCCGGTCCAGCTCGTCCTGCTGCAGCGCGTCGGAGCTGGCGTCGGCGGACTCGGCGGCGCGGCGGAAGTCGGCGTAGGTCTCCAGCCGGGCGCGGAACGTCGAGAACTGGAACGGCTTGATCAGGTACTGCACGATCCCCAGCGACACCGCGGCCCGCACCGTCGCCAGGTCCCGGGCCGAGGTCACCGCGATCACGTCGGTGCCGTCGCCGCGGGCCCGCAGCGTGCGGCACAGGTCGATGCCGGTCATGTCCGGCAGGTACACGTCCAGCAGCACCAGGTCCACGTCCCGCGCGGCCAGCACGCGCAGCGCGTCGGCGCCGGTGCGCGCGACGTCCGCGACCTCGAAGCCGGGGACCCGTTCGACGTAGACGCGATGCGCCTCGGCCAGCACCGGATCGTCTTCCACCACCAGGGTGCGGATCACTGTGCGCATCACTGCCCGCCCCTCCTGGGGATACGGACGGCGAACTCCGCGCCCCCGCCTTCGGCCTCCGAGACGGCCACCGTCCCGCCGTGCCGCTTCACGATCTGCGCCACCAGCGCCAGCCCCAGGCCGCGCCCGGCCTCGGCCTTGGTGGTGAATCCGCGCACGAACACCTCCTCGCGCAGCCCCGGCGCGATGCCCGGGCCGTTGTCGGCGACCCGGATGCCCAGCCCGGAATCGTCGTCGGAGAGCTCGATCCAGACCCGCTTGGCCGCGCCGCCCCCTGTCTCCGCGGAGGTCCCGGCACCGCCCGCGCCGCCCACGGCGTCCAGCGCGTTGTCGATCAGGTTCCCGACCAGCGTCACCGCGTCGGTCACCGGCAGCGGCAGGTCGCGCACCGCCGTCACCTCCCCGACGGCCAGCTCGATCCCGCGCTCCCGGGCCTGCGCGACCTTCCCCAGCACCAGCGCGGCCAGCACCGGCTCCTCGACCGCGGCCAGCAGCCGGTCGACCAGCTCCTGCTGGGCCGCCAGCTCCCCGGTCGCGAAGCGCACCGCCTCGCCGGGCTTGTCCAGCTCGATCAGCGTCACCACGGTGTGCAGCCGGTTCGCCGCCTCGTGGTTGGAGGCGCGCAGCGCTTCGGCGAAGCCGCGCACCGAGGCCAGCTCGTCGGTCAGCGCCTGCAGTTCGGTGCGGTCCCGCAGGGTCACCACGGTGCCCAGGTCGCGGCCGGCCCGCCGGGCCGTGGACTGGTTGACCGTCACCACCCGGTTGTCGGTGAGGTGGATCCCGTCGGCCACGTCGGCGCCGGCGGCCAGCACCGCGCCGAGCGAGCCGTCCACGCCGAGTTCGGCCGGGGTGCGCCCGGCCCGCGCCGCCGGCAGGTCCAGCAGCCGCACCGCCTCGTCGTTGGCCAGGATCAGCCTGCCCGCCGGGTCCAGCAGCAGCAGGCCCTCGCGCATCGCGTGCATCACCGCGTCGTGGTGCTCGTACAGCTCGGCCAGCGCGACCGGGCCCAGGCCCCGGGTCTGCCGGCGCACCCGGCGGCCGACGGCGTACGCCCCGAGGACGGCCAGCGCCAGCGCCGCGGCCGAGATCCCGATCACCAGCGGCAGCTGCTGCCCGAACAGGGAGCTGAGCCGGTGCTGGGTGATGCCGACCGAGACCAGGCCGATGATCGCGCCTGCCCGCTGCGGATCGCGGATCGGCACCACCGAGCGCACCGACGGGCCCAGCGAGCCCCGGTAGGTCTCGGTGAACGCCCTGCCGGCCACCGCCGGCGCGATGTGCCCGACGAAGGTCTTGCCGATCAGCGCCGGGTTCGGATGCGTGAAGCGGATCCCCTGGGTGGTCATCACCACCACGAAGTCGACGCCGGCCTGCTTCTCCAGCGCGGTGGTCTCCGGCTCCAGCGGGACGCTCGGATCGGCGGTGTGCAGCGCCGCGACCGTGGACGGCGCGCCGGCGATCGCCTCGGCCGTGGCGATCACCTGGCGGCGCGCGTCGGCGTGCTCGGTGGCCTGCGCCTGCAGGACGGCCGCCGCGGAGCCCACCGCGGTCAGCAGCAGCACCAGCACGCACTGCATGAGCAGTACCTGGGTGGCGATGCTGAACCGGCGGTGGAGACGACGCATGTCCGGCAGTGTCCCCGACGAATCGGTTTCGGCAAAGGTGAACGGCGTGGTGAGGTGAGCTTTCGTTAAGGAGGTGCCCCACGGCGCACGTTCACGTGCGCGTAATGCGCGTAACCGCGCTTGTGATCTGTGACCTGCCCCACAGTGAACGGCGACCGTCAGCCGTCCACGCAGTTCAAGGGGAGCGACCATGTCCGAAACCTCAGCGCCACCGAAGTCGCCGCCGACGCGCAGCCGCTGGTACCGCCAGCTCTACGTCTGGGTCCTCGTCGGCATCGCGGCCGGCATCGCCCTGGGCGCCGCCGCGCCCGGTGTGGCCACCCAGTTGCAGCCGCTCGGCGACAGCTTCGTGAACCTGATCCGGATGGTCATCACCCCGGTGGTGTTCGTGACCGTGGTGACCGGGATCGCCGGGGTCGGCAAGCTGCGCGAGGTGGGCCGGGTCGGGATCAGGTCCCTGATCTACTTCGAGGTGCTCTCCACGGTCGCGCTGGCGATCGGGCTGCTGGTGATGGACGTGCTGCGGCCCGGGGACGGGGTGCACGCCAAGGTGCCCAAGGCCACCGGCACGGCCGCGGACTACATCAAGACCGGCCAGACCCAGACCGCCTGGCACTACCTGACCGACATGGTGCCGAACAGCCTGGTCGGCGCGTTCAGCACCGGCAGCGTGCTGCAGGTGCTGGTGATCGCGGTGCTGGTGGCGGTGGCCATCAAGCTGGTCGGCGAGCCGGCGGTGCCGGTGGCGCGCGGCATCGAGGTGGTCGGCAAGGTGCTGTTCCAGGTGCTGCGGATCGTCATGTACGCGGCCCCCGTCGGCGCGTTCGGCGCGATGTCGTTCACCGTCGGCAAGTACGGCCTGCACACGCTGACCAGCCTGGGCAAACTGATGGCGGTGTTCTACGGGACCTCGGCGCTGTTCGTGCTCGTCGTGCTCGGCGCCGTGGCCGCCACCCAGCAGGTGAACATCCTCAAGCTGCTGCGGTACATCGCGCCGGAACTGCTCGTGGTGCTCGGCACCTCCTCCAGCGAGACCGTGCTGCCGCGGATCATGGACAAGATGGAGCAGGCCGGGGTGCGCCGCGACGTGGTCGGCCTGACCGTGCCGGCGGGGTACTCGTTCAACCTCGACGGCACCTGCATCTACCTGACGCTCGGCGCGCTGTACGTCGCGCAGGCCCTGGACGTGCACCTGTCGCTGGCCCAGCAGGTGACGATCCTGGGCGTCCTGCTGCTGACCTCCAAGGGCGCCGCCGGCGTCACCGGCAGCGGGTTCATCGTGCTGGCCGCGACGCTGTCCACGGTCGGCACCATCCCGGTCGCCGGGATCATGCTCATCTTCGGGATCGACAAGTTCATGAGCGAGTGCAGAGCCCTGACAAACCTGTGCGGAACGGCCGTCGGCACCATCGTCATCGCGGGCTGGGAGGGCGCTTTGGACCGCGAGAAGCTCTCTTCGCAGCTCAACGGGGGTGGGGACGGGTCCCCGGAACCGGTTACAAGCGCTGTCGCAATTCCGGCATAAGCGGACAGAATTTCTGGGAAACCGCTGGTGAGGGCCTTGGTAACGGTTGCCAACCGGTGGCCCGGACTGGCAGTCTCTGAGGTGTTCACACGGGGCTGGGAAGCGAGACCGCTGTCCGGCTGGTGCGGTGGGTGCTCCACTCGAGAGCGCCCAGACTTGGGGAGGGTTTCCAATGGCGAACATCACAGCCAATTACCACGACATCACCGACGCCGCGGGCAAGCTGTCGCACTTCGAGCAGCAGACCCAGGACATCCTGAAGCA
The DNA here is from genome assembly GCF_041262705.1 of Catenulispora sp. MAP12-49. Classification (NCBI taxonomy): domain Bacteria; kingdom Bacillati; phylum Actinomycetota; class Actinomycetes; order Catenulisporales; family Catenulisporaceae; genus Catenulispora; species Catenulispora sp. MAP12-49. The sequence continues at coordinate 98,360 of NZ_JBGCCP010000003.1, forward strand.
GGCGCAGGCGCTGGTTCAGAACCTCGTCGCCTCCGGCTTCGTCACCGACCGCGCGTCGAAGGCCTTCGACGACTCGTACTCGAAGTTCACCCAGGGCGCGCAGCAGCTCATGCAGGGCATGGACGGACTGGGCAAGTTCCTGACCAACGCGGCCCAGACGCTGCAGCAGACGGACGAGCAGCTGGCCAAGGGCGTCAGCGGCTGATCAAGCCGCCGAGCCCGGCCCGCGTCGCGGGCTGAGAGCCGCCGAAGGGCCCCTTCCGTACGGAAGGGGCCCTTCGTGTTCTGCGATCAAAGGTGGAGCGGCGCGTTCAGCCCTGCTGCCGCAGGCTCTGCGTGTACCCGACGCAGGCCCCGTAGACCGGCAGCAGCCCGCTGTCCTTGGCCTCGGCCAGCGACGGCGACTTGACATCCCGCTGCGACAGCTGCGGCTCCTCGGCCGGCCAGTCGATGCCGAGTTCGGCGTCCAGGGGATAGATCCCGTGTTCGTGGCCCGGGTTGTAGGTGGCCGAGCACAGGTATGTCAGGGTCGCGTCGTCGGTGAGCGCGCAGAAGCCGTGGCCCAGGCCCTCGGCGATGTACACCGCCTTGCGGGTCTGGTCGTCGAGGCGGACGCCCTGCCACTGCCCGAAGGTCGGCGACCCGACGCGGATGTCGACGATGACGTCCAGGACCGCGCCGCGGGTGCAGGTGACGTACTTCGCCTGTCCCGGCGGGACGTCGGCGAAGTGGATGCCGCGCACCACCCCGGCCGCGGACACCGACAGGTTGCCCTGCCTCAGGTCCAGCGGGTGGCCGACGGCCTCGGCCAGGAGGTCGAAGCGGTACCACTCCGTGAACAGGCCGCGGGGGTCGCCGTGCAGTTTCGGGGTGATCTCCCAGGCTCCGTCGATCGACAGGGGCACGATGTCCATGCGGGAGGGGTCCTCGTTTCCGGTGAAGCGTTGCGGGGTCGGGTCGCGGGCTCACAGTGCCGGGACCGGGCTCAGATCGCCGGGTCCAGAAGGTGCTGCAGGTATTCGCCATAACCGCTCTTGCACAGCGGCTCGGCCAGCTCGGCCAGCTGCGCGTCGGTGATGAAGCCGGAGCGCCAGGCCACTTCCTCGACGCAGCCGACCTTGTATCCCTGCCGCTGCTCTATGACCCGGACGTATTCGGCGGCCTGGACGAGGGAGTCGAAGGTGCCGGTGTCCAGCCACGCGGTGCCGCGTTCCAGGACCTGCACCTGCAGCTGGCCGCGGTCCAGGTACTCGACGTTGACGCCGGTGATCTCCAGCTCGCCGCGCGCGCTGGGCTTGAGCTTCTTGGCGATCTCCACGACCTGGTTGTCGTAGAAGTACAGACCGGGGATCGCGAAGCGGGACTTGGGCTTGTCCGGCTTCTCCTCGATGGAGACCGCGCGGCCGGCGTCGTCGAACTCCACCACGCCGTACTCGCGGGGGTTGGCGACCTGGTAGGCGAAGACCACGCCGCCGGCTGGCTCGGTGAGCGTGCGCAGCTGACGGCCCAGGCCCACCCCGTGGAAGATGTTGTCGCCCAGGACCAGCGCCACGGACTCGCCGTCGATGAAGTCCTCACCGAGGATGAAGGCCTGCGCCAGGCCGTCGGGGCGTTCCTGGGCGACGTAGGAGAGCTCCAGGCCCCACTGCGAGCCGTCTCCGAGCAGGCGCTGGAACTGCACCTGGTCCTCGGGCGTGGTGATGACCAGGATCTCGTAGATGCCGGCCATCACCAGGGTGGAGAGCGGGTAGTAGATCATCGGCTTGTCGAAGACGGGCATGAGCTGTTTGGACACGCCTTTGGTGATCGGCCACAGGCGTGAGCCGGTCCCGCCGGCCAGGATGATGCCGCGCATGCAGGTCACTCTAGCCGGGTCGCTGGTTCGGCCACCTGCGGGAAGTGAGATGAGGCGGCGGCCGGTAGCATCGCGCAGGTGAGGATTCTAGTCACCGGCGGTGCCGGGTTCATCGGCTCTGAGTATGTACGCCAGCTCCTGTCGCGGCCGGGCACGCCCGATTCCGTGACGGTGCTCGACGCGCTGACCTATTCGGGGGTCGAGGCGAACCTGGAGCCGGTCCGCGACAATCCGGGCTTCGCCTTCCGGCGCGGCGACATCCGCGACGCCGAGGTCGTCGACGCGGTGATGCCCGGCCACGACGCCGTGGTGCACTTCGCCGCCGAGTCGCACGTGGACCGTTCGATCCTGGGCGCCGGGCCCTTCGTGACGACGAACGTCGTGGGCACGCAGGTGCTGCTGGACGCCGCGCGCAAGCACGGCGTGGGCCGCTTCGTGCACGTGTCGACCGACGAGGTCTACGGCTCCATCGACGAGGGCTCCTGGACCGAGGAGTGGCCGCTGGCGCCGAACTCCGCGTACTCGGCCTCCAAGGCCGGCTCGGACCTGCTGGTGCTGGCCTACCACCGCACGCACAAGATGGACGTGGTCGTCACCCGCTGCTCCAACAACTACGGGCACTACCAGTTCCCGGAGAAGATGATCCCGCTGTCGGTGACCAACCTCATCGACGGCGGCACGGTCGCGCTGTACGGCGACGGCGCCAACGTGCGCGACTGGCTGCACGTCTCGGACCACTGCCGCGGCATCGACCTGGCGCTGCGTCAGGGGCGGGCCGGCGAGGTCTACAACATCGGCGGCGGCACCGAGATGACCAACAAGGACCTGGTTCAGCTGATGCTGGACGGCACCGGCAAGGACTGGACCTCGGTGCGCATGGTCGAGGACCGCAAGGGCCACGACCGCCGCTACTCGCTGTCGATCGAGAAGATCCGGCGCGAGCTCGGTTACGAGCCGAAGGTGCGGTTCGAGGACGGCATCGGGCAGACCATCGACTGGTACAAGAACAACCGCGCTTGGTGGGAGCCGCTGAAGGCGAAGGCCGCTCTGGAGAACGCGTCCGGCGCCGAGGGCGCCGCCGGAACCGGGAGCGCGGCGCGGTGAGCCGCCCGATCGTGATCGTGCCGGGGCGCGAGGCCCCGCGCCGCTGGCTGGTGACCGGCGCCGGCGGGCAGCTCGGGGCGGATCTGGCGGCCCTGCTCAGGGCCGAGCCGGCCGCCCAGGTCACCGCGCTGACCCGGGCCGAGCTCGACGTCACCGACGCCGCCGCGGTGCGGGCCGCGGTCGACGGCCACGACATCGTGGTCAACGCCGCGGCCTGGACCGACGTCGACGGCGCCGAGACCCACGAGGCCCAGGCCACCGCGGTCAACGGCGGCGGCGTCAGCGCCCTGGCCTCGGCCTGCGCCGCGAGCGGAGCCCGGTTCATCACGGTCTCGACCGACTACGTCTTCGACGGCAAGGGCACCGCGCCCTACGGCGAGTACGCGGCCACCGACCCGATCAACGCCTACGGCCGCTCGAAGCTGGTCGGCGAGCAGGCCGTGCTCGCGGTGCTGCCGGAGACCGGCTACGTGGTCCGCACGGCCTGGCTCTACGGCGCGCACGGCTCGAACTTCGTCCGCACCATGCTGCGCCTGGCCGGCGGGCGGGAGACCCTGGACGTGGTCGACGACCAGGCCGGGCAGCCGACCTGGACCGGCGCGCTGGCCGGACAGCTGATCGCGCTGGGACAGGCCGAGCAGGCCCCGGCCGGGATCTACCACGGCACCGCCTCCGGGCAGACGACCTGGTTCGGCCTGGCCCGCGCGGTGTTCGAGGAAGCCGGGCTGGACCCGGAGCGGGTGCGCCCGACCACCTCGGACAAGTTCGTCCGGCCCGCCGAGCGCCCGAAGTACAGCGTGCTCGGGCACGAGCGCTGGGCCGAGGCCGGGATCCCGGAGCTGGGGGACTGGCGCGCGATGCTGGCGGCCAGCGGCGTGGCGGCCCCGAGCCAGGTGGGCTGAGGACCGTTCGACCATTTGGACTACCGCACGCGGTCTATTTGGCATTATCAGTCAGATAGTCGGACATAACGACCCCATGACCGACATGCATGAGGGTGACGCCCGCGGCCCCGGCCCCGAGGACTTCGGGAGCCCGCGGGGCCGCGGCGCCGACCCTGAGGAGTTCGGGAGCCCGCTGCGGATGCTCGGGCAGGCCGCCTGGCAGGCGCTGATGATCATGGGGCTGGCCGCGATCGCCATCGGCGTGTGCGCCGTGGTCTGGCCGGGCCGGACCCTGCTGGTGATCGGCGTGCTGTTCGGGATCTACCTGCTGATCAGCGGGGTCATGGAGATCATCGCGGCGTTCGGCGACCACATCAGCGCCGGCATGCGGGTGCTGAACGTGATCGTCGGCGCGCTGTCGATCCTGCTGGGCCTGTTCTGCTTCCGGAACTCGCTGCACAACTCCGTGCTGCTGCTCAGCCTCTGGATCGGCATCGGCTTCCTGATGTGGGGCATCGCCACCATCGCCACCGCCGCCTCGGCCCCGTCCGGGGTGGCGGGCCGGGGCTGGGCTTTCTTCGCCGGCTTCATGACCCTGCTCGGCGGGATCATCATCATCTCCTGGCCGATCGGGTCCATCGTCACCCTGGCGGTCTTCACCGGGATCTGGCTGATCGTGGTCGGGCTGATCGAGGTGATCCACGCCTTCAGCCTGCGGAGCAGGGTCAAGCACGCGGGGGCCGGCCCCGCGGGCCGGCACGCCACGGTCTAGCGCCGTACCGCCGGATGCTCGGCCCCCGCGGGCAGGTAGCGGGGGTCGACGCGTTCCCGCAGGCTGTCGCGGAACCCGCGCAGCAGGGCCGGGATGTGGGTCCGGCGCTTCGGCTCGAACAGCAGGGTGTTGGTGAAGCGCTCGCCCATGAAGATCAATGTTGAGGCCAGAGCACGGGGACGACTCGCGAAGTGGCCCCGGTGCAGGATCGAGACATTACGGCCGATCCAGTAGAGCCGCCACGCGGGGTAGTGGCTGTAGTGCACGGTCCGGCCGAACTTGGTGTGCACCTCGCAGGCGCCGATCTCGTGCGGCAGCCGCAGGCGCCAGTCGATGACGATGCCCCAGCCGGCCCGCCGCACGTCCAGACAGAACGCGACGTCGACCCAGTCCAGGAACATGTCCTCGTTGAAGGGCACTTTCTCCAGGACTTCGCGCCGCACCAGCATCCCCGAGGTGATGACCGCCTCTTCGTCGGACACGGATTCGTTCCGGCGGGCATCCGAGCAGTAGTAGCGCTGATGCTTGGGATCCCACGGGCTCGGCGCCGCGATGCCCACGGCCGGATCGCCGAGATCGGCGACCAGCCCCGGCACGATATCCGGCGGCAGCTCGGAGTCCTGGTCCAGGAAAAGGACGGCCTCGGTGTCCGCGGGCAGCTCCCGCACCGCGATGTTGAGCGCCACGCCCAGCCCCACGTTGCGGCCGTGGTCGACGACCGTGACCCGCGGCCCGGCCAGCGCCGGAGCGCTCGAGTCCGGGGCCGCGCCACCGGGCCCGGCCGGGGTGTTGTCGACGATGATCACCGAGGTGCAGCTGCGCAGCGCCGCCTCGACCGCCGCGGCCAGGCGCTCGTCGGGGTGGTAGGCGGTGAAGACAGCGGCCACGCGCATCGCGGGGAACCCACCTTTCAGTGACGGAATCTACAAGCGTATATTGTGCCGATTGGCATCGACTACCATCGAATCTCGTGTCCCCTCCCAGTGCCGAGCGCCCGCGCCCAGTGCGCTCCGTCCTGAGCCGCCTGGCCACCCCCGGTCCGCTGCTGGCGATCGGGCTGGGATCGACGACGGTGGCGGGCTCCCTGTGGATCGCGACCGCGAACCGCTCTCTGGACAACCCCTCGGTGACAGCTCTGCTGTCCTTCTACTTCCTGGTCGGGACGATCGGCACCGGGGTGCTCGCCGGTCTGGAACAGGAGATGACGCGCACCGTCGCGCGCACCCACGCCTCAGGCCGGGCGGTCGGGCTCGCGGTGCGGGGCCAACTGCGGCAGGCCCTCGGGCTCGCGGCGGTGACGGTCGTGGCTCTCATCGCGGCGTCGCCGCTGCTGCTCTCGCACTGGCTCCACCATAGTTGGCCGATGGAGCTGGCCCTGCTGGCCGGACTGGCCGCGACCTGGGTGTCCTTCCTGGTGCGCGGGGTGCTGGCGGGCTGCCAGGACTTCCGGTACTACAGCCTCACGCTGGTGGTGCAGGGTGTGGCCACGATCGTGCCGAGCCTGGTCCTGGCCCTGGCCGGCCACGGGCACCTGCTCGGATACGCTCTGATCTTCGCGCTCGCGCCGCTGGTCGCCGCGCTCAGCGGGCTGGCCTCGCCGGCCCTGCGGCACTCGTGGCGGGCGACCGGCGCCGCTTCTCCGGCCGGTGCGGCGGACCTTGCCGAGGAGGTCGTCGCCGCGGGCGACGGTGCCGAGAGCCTGCCGACCGCGGTTGTCCCGGACGCCGCCGAGGAACCCGGTGGCAGCCCGCGCGAGAAGCTGATCCTGCTGACCCTCGCCACCCTGGTCAGCCAGCTCCTGATCAACGCGGTCCCCCTGATCATCAGTCCGCGCCTGCACCCCGACGTCGCGAAGTCGCTCAACTCCGCGATGGGCATGTCGCGGCTCGCACTGCTCTGCCTTTTCCCGCTCCAGGCACCGTTGCTCCCCTTGCTGGCGGCCGCCGCTGTGCGGGGCGACTTCCGCGAGGTGCGCCGGAAGACCGGCTTCCTGGTCGGGGCTTGCCTCGGTGCCGGCGTGCTCGGCGTGGCCGCCGTGGCCGTGGCCGGACCCTGGCTGTTGAAGTCCTATTTCGGCACCTCCGCCCCGCTGTCCCGTCCTTTCCTCGCCGCCCTCGCGCTGAGCACCGCGTTCCTCATGACCGCCTTCGTCCTGCAGTCCGCGCAGGTCGCGTTGAACCGGCACCGGGTGGTCTTCGCCTCGTGGCTGGCCGGGCTGGCCGCGATGGCGGTGGTCTTCGCGCTGCCGCTGTCGCCGCTCGGGGCGGCGGCCTGGGCCGGGATCCTGGGGCCGCTCGCGGTCACGGTGATCGCGGCCGCCGATGTGATGTTCGTGACCAGATCGGCGCCGTCGGCGACCACCGGCGCGGCCGAGGCCGGCGCGGCCGAGGCCGGCGCGGCGGATCCGGCCCCGGTCGAGCAGGCGCCGCCGGTGCCGGCCCGGGGTTCCGGGCAGGCCGCGCCCGTCGCGGAAGGGGTGCGCCGATGAGCGCTATGCCCTGGCGGGGCGCCCCGCGACGCCCCGATCCCGGAATGGAACCCGGTAGACTGCCCGGGTTCACCCATCGGGATCAGCCGACTACCGACGCGCCGGGGCGCGGCGTTGCGCGCCATCACTCCGGACCGCGCCACCACCGCTATCAATCCGGGAGTGGATCCACATGAAGCTGGCCATAATGACCGGTGTCGTGGCGCTCCTGCTGCTGGCACTGATCTTCGAGTTGCTCCGCCGCCGCCAGCTGCGCGAGAAGTACGCCGTGCTGTGGCTGGTCGTCGGGCTCGTCACGCTGCCGCTGGGCTTCATCCCGTGGTCGCTGGACAACGTCTCCAGCTGGCTGGGCGTGGCCAGCGGCGCGAGCCTGGTGCTGTTCCTGGCCGTGGTGTTCCTGCTGATCGTGTGCATCCACCTGAGCTGGGAGGCCTCGCGACTGGAGGACGAGACCCGGTCGCTGGCCGAGGAGGTCGCGCTGATCCGGGCCGACCTGCGCGAGGTGAAGGAGAAGCACGCCGAGCTGGAGGCCGAGGTCGAGGACGCGCGGGCGCACCGGGCCGGCGGGGCGAACGGTCGCACCGTCGGGATCGTGACCCAGCGGGACGGGAAGGCGGTCGTCGGTGAACGCTGACATGGACGCTGGCACTGGCACTGGCACTGGCACTGACGCTGGCACTGGCATTGACACGGACACCGGCATGGACGTCGACAAGCGCGTCCTGATCATCATCCCGGCGTGGAACGAGGCCGGCTCGATAGCGGACGTCATCGCCGAGGCCCGCGACGTGCTCCCGGCCTACGACGTCCTGGTCGTCAACGACGGCTCCACCGACGACACCGAGCGCGTGGCCCTGGCCTGCGGCGCCCGCGTCGTCTCGCTGCCGTACAACCTGGGCGTCGGCGGCGCCATGCGCCTGGGCTACCGCTACGCCGACGAGAACGACTACGACATCGCGATCCAGCTCGACGCCGACGGCCAGCACGACCCGCGCTACGTTCCCAAGCTCATCGACGGGCTGGGCGAGGCCCGGCTGGTCCTGGGCGCCCGCTTCGCCGGCGAGGGCGACTACCAGGTGCGCGGACCGCGCCGCTGGGCCATGACGCTGCTGTCCCGGGTCCTGTCCCGGATGGCGAAGACCAAGCTGGACGACACCACCTCGGGCTTCCGCGCCTGCGACCGCGAGATCATCAAGCTGTTCGCGCAGTGGTACCCGGTCGAGTACTTGGGCGACACCGTCGAGACCCTGGTCCACGTCATCCGCCTGGGCCACCCGGTCAGCCAGGTGCCGGTGGCGATGCGGCAGCGTGCCGCCGGCACACCCAGCAACTCGCCGGTCAAGGCGGCGGTGTACCTGGGGCGCGCGCTGATCACGCTGCTGCTGGCGATCAACCGCCGATGACCGCCGCCCGCCGCCGAACCCCGATCCGTGAGGCCTGAAACGCATCCATGACGACCATCGACATCATGCTGCCGTACTACGGCGACGTGGCCCTGATGCAGACCGCGGTGCGCAGCGTCATCGCGCAGTCCGACCCGGACTGGCGCCTGACGGTCGTCGACGACGGCACCGAGCCCGGCGTCCCGGAATGGTTCGCGGCCCTGGACGACCCGCGCGTGCGCTACCAGCGCAACGAGCAGAACCTCGGCGTCACCGGCAACTTCAACAAGTGCCTGGACCTGGCCGAGGCCGAGTACATGGTGATGATGGGCACCGACGACGTCATGCTCCCCGGCTACGTCGCGCAGATCCGGCGCATCGTCAAGGAGTACCCGGGCGTGGGCATCATCCAGCCCGGCGTCGAGGTCATCGACAGCGCCGGGCAGGTCGTGAACACCATCGCCGACCAGGCCAAGGCCCGCATCTACCTGCCCCGCTTCACCGGCACGGTCCTGATGGGCGGCGAGGCCCTGGCGGCGAGCCTGCTGCGCGGCTGCTGGTTCTACTTCCCCTCGCTGTGCTGGCGCACCGAGGCGATCAAGAAGGCCGGCTTCCGCCCCGACCTGGACATCATCCAGGACCTGGCGATCGTCGTCGACATGATCGAGGCCGGCGCGACCATGGCCCTGTCCGACGACCTGGCCTTCCAGTACCGCCGCCACGACGCGAGCGTCAGCTCGGCCGAGGCCGTGGCCGGCAAGCGCTTCGCCGAGGCCCGCCGCTACTTCGCCGGCGCCGCCGTGCAGATGGACGCCCTGGGCTGGCCCAAGGCGGCGAGGGCGGCCCGCCGCTACACGGCCTCGCGCCTGCACGCGGTGACCCTGATGCCGTCGGCGTTGAAGGCGCGCTCGGTCCCCGGCGTGAAGAACCTGGCCCGCCACGCATTCCTGCCCGCACCGCGACCGGAGCAGCCCGGCCGGCCCGTGAAGCGCTGACGGGGTTCTTGAGGGGACACGACGTGAGAATCGCCGCCGTAGTAACGGCCTACCACCCGGACGAACGGCTGCTGGCCGTCGTCGACTCCGTGCAGGAGTCCTGCGCCGAGATCGTGGTCGTGGACAACACCCCGGAGGGGGCCGCCTCGGTCGCGGAGAAGATCGAGGACACCACCGTGGTCACGGTTCTGCGCTCCGGTGTGAACCGCGGACTGTCGCACGCGCTGAACCTCGGCGTCTCCCGCCTGTCGGCGTCCGTCGAGGCGGTCATCTTCCTGGACCAGGACTCGGTCCTGGCCCCGGACGTGGTCCCCCGCCTGGCAGAGCACTTCAAGGACCCGACCATCGGCGTCGCGACGCCGGCCCCCTGGGACCCGGTCCACGAGCGCTTCTACGAGACCTTCTCCGGCCGCCACGAGGACGTCGCGGACCGCGCCATCTCCATCACCTCCGGCATGCTGATCCGCCGCGACCTGCTGGCCCGCGTCGGCGAGTTCCGCGAGGACTTCTTCGTCGACTACGCGGACCTCGAGTACTCCCTGCGGGTCCGCCGGGCCGGCGCCCGCATCGTCCAGGACAAGCGCCTGAAGCTGCCGCACTCCATCGGCGAACGCCGCACCCACGCCTTCTTCGGGATGCGCGTCCCCGTCACCCATAAGGCCGCCTGGCGCGACTACTGGCAGCTGCGCAACGGCCTGATCACGGTCCGCGAACAGGGTCGCTTCTCCCCGGCGTGGGCCGTGACGGCGGTGCTGTACCTGGGGCGCGCGGCGGTCCAGGCGGTGCTGTTCGAGGACGACCGGCGCGCGCACGCCGGCGCGGTGGCGCGAGGGCTGCGCGACGGGGTGACGCAGAAGTACAGCTTGCGGTATCTGCCGAAGGGCGCGGAGCTGACGGTGGATCCAGAGCGGCGTCAGCGGAAGAACTGATCCCGGCCCCGCACCAGATCGCACGGCACCGTCATCGACCACGTGACGAACGCCGGCGCCACCCTGATCTGTGCGTCGTGCGCATCAGGGTCGCCGCACGTCTCCGACGCCTTGGTGATCTCCGCGTCGAACGAAGGTCCCCTCCCTCGCCACTGCATGTCCTGCGAGTAGCCGCCGAAGATGCATAGCGCCACCAGGCCCAGCGCTCCGTAGGCGGGCACCAGTCTCGGGGACGTCAGTGCGGTGGCCTCGCGGGGCGTCAGCAGCCCCGCCACCGCGACCAGGAACAGGCAGATCGCCGGCAGCTCATAGCGTGGTGCCGCGCTGCCGCCCTGCATGGCCAGACCGCAGAACAGCAGGAGGCTGTGCACCAGTGCGACGGCGACCAGCGGCCAGTTCGGCTCCGTCACCCGCAGGAGGGCCAGTACCAGCGCCAGGCCGGCCAGGGCCCACGCCACGTAATGCGCGTCGCCGCTGTGTACGACCATCCCCACGCGGGTGTCCGCGTGCTCCGTGAACAGCCCTTGCCCGACAACGGTCCGCAGGTACTCCCGCACCGCCCACGCCGGGTCGTAGTGCGGCGAGATGTTGCGGCTCGTCAAGGCGTTCCGGAACAGGATCCCCACCAACTGGAACACCATCCCGGTGCCCATCCCGATCGCCGGCAGGGCCCCGCGCACTCCGCGCAGCGTCCACCACCGCAGCAGGGCCAGCGGGAAGAACACCATCGCCACCGGATCGCTGCCCACCGTGCAGAACAGCACTACGGCCGCGAGTGTCTGGGCCGAGCGACGCGCCGGGTTCCAGATCACCATCCAGAACGCCGTATAGAGGAACAGGAAGTGTAGGCACGCGAAGTTGTTCGCCAACTCCAGCTGCCCTATATACGGAAGCGCTACAGGGGCTGCCACTGCTATCCGCAGTGCGGGGGAGTGCAGATGCCGTCTGGCGGCCCGGTAGATGAGCAGCGCACATGCGCTCGTGATGAGCGCCCCCATAGTGGCTATCACCTCAGCGGCCCAAGCCAGGGGGAAGATCCTGACGATCTCTATAAGCACCCTGGGCACGAAGTGCAGGTAGCCGTTGTACGGAGTGAACAACAGATCGACGAAGTTGTGCTGCACCGTCCCCTGATAGAAGACCCGCGCATCCTCAGCCCATATGGAGTCCGTCGCTCCGAACCCCTTGGTCCGCATCAGCGACAGCGTGACCCCCGCCGCCAGAGCCGCGACCCCGATGACAGGCTTCTTCGCCGAACCCCATACGCCGCCGCGCCGCCTTGGAGTCGTTATGGAAACCGCGGCAGCGCGATCGGCTACGAACACGTCTGAGACCCCCCTACACGGAACACGTAAAGCGCCGCGTCTCCGATGAACCCGTATGTCTTATAGTGCTGCACCGAGACTAGCGACCACCCGGCCGCGACGCGCGGTGACGGCGAAACCACATAGCAGGGGAAGTGGTTCGGCAGATAGCGCAGGGCGCCGAAGTAGTCGCGGTCGACCGAACGGTCCGCGTGGTCGGACATCGCCGTGGGGGAGTGGTAGCCGTCCCAGACCAGGCCCGCGTCGACGTGCTCCGCGCCGGCTTGGCCGGAGGCCACGATGCGGCTCGCGGTGTTCCACACCGCCATGTCGAACGTGAAGGCGTTGACCGTCAGCGTCGCGCCGGTGATCGTGACCATGCCGGCCGCGACCGCGATCGGTGCGATCCGCCGCGGGGCGCGCAGGGCCCGCGGCGAGGGCAGCGGTTCGGACAGCACCAGCGCCAGGACGGGGATCGCCATCGGGATCAGGTAGCGGTCGTAGATGTCGGCGCCGCCGCCGATCTCCATCAGGGTGCCGACGACGGTCGCGACCGCGAACAGCAGCAGTTCCGGCCGCAGGCGCAGGCCCCAGCCCTCGGTGCGCACCCGGTCCACCACCGAGCCCACCAGCAGCGCCGCCGAGGCGTAGGCCACGCACGCCAGCGCCATCCACCACCCGCTGCCGAGCAGGATCGGCCGGCCGGCGGCGCTGGCCGCCGAGTAGGCGCCGTCGTGGTTGACGTAGTTGCCCAGGAAGGCGCCCTTGTCCTCGGAGACCAGGAGCCCGGCGGCGACCGTCGCCACGGCCGCCGTCCAGGCGGGCCAGGACCAGCGGCGCGGGCGCACCATGGCGAACACCGCCGGGCTCACCGCGAGCGCCACGATCAGCAGGCCCTGCATCATCTCCACCGACACCAGCTCGGCGGTCACCTTGCGCACCGTGAGGTCCGGTGCGGCGCCGCCGGGCACCTTGCGGCGCCAGAGTTCGAACAGGCCCGTGGCGGCCAGCAGGAGCGCTCCCAGGCCCAGGATGTGCGGGATCCGGAACGTCGGGAACCGGTCGGCGCGGAAGCGGGCCCGGAACAGGGCGACCGCCAGGATCGCGGCCGGGGCGGCGAGGACCTGTTCGCGGACCGTCGCGCCCCACAGACCGGCCGCGCAGGCCGCGGCGAGCCACGGCAGCGACAGGCGGTCCAGCGCGCGGCGCCCGAAGGCCAGCGTCGCGGCGATGGCGGTGAAGGCCGGGATGTCGGTCATGAAGGACGTGGACAGCAGCGTGAAGCCCGGCCACAGGGCCACCAGCAGCGTGCCGAACGCGGCGCGCCGGCGGCCGGCCGGCCCGAGCGCGCCGGCCAGTACGTCGTAGCAGGCGAGCAGGCCGGCCACCGCCAGGACGGCGATGAACACCGACTGCGCGGCCAGCGAGGCCCCGACCGGCCAGGCCACGACCACCAGGCCGGCCAGGCCCATCATGTTCCAGTTGTACATCCGGACGTGTCCGGTGTGGACGAAGTCCTCCGCCGACCGCCCGAAGGCCCAGGTGTCGTTGTGCGGGATGCCCAGGTTGCCGCTGAGGGCCGCGTACACGAGGGGGATGAAGACGCCGAGCAGCAGGGCCGCGCCGAGCGGGACCATCCAGGGCAGGGAGCGCCGCGCGGAGCCGGTACCGCCGTGGTCCTCGGAGGGGGCCGGTGCGCGCGTCTCGTGCGCGACTCCTGTCGCCAAGGCCGCTGCCCCCGTTTCTCACCCTGCCGTAGATCGACGTGTATAGAAGTCCGAGGCTACCTCAGCGACCGTGGGCGATGCCGCGTGTCCACTACGATGAAACGATGCCGACGATCGCCGCGGTCGCCACCGCCTTCCATCCCGACGAGCGCCTCACGGCCGTCGTGGAGGCGGCGCTGAAGAGCTGCGAGCGGGTCGTCGTGGTGGACAACACCCCCGGCGACGGACCGTTCCTGACCGACGCGCTGCGTGACCGCGCCGGGGTGACCGTGCTGCGCGACGGCCGGAACCGCGGCCTGGCCGGGGCGCTCAACAGCGGCGTGGACACCCTGCTCGCCGTGGACGACGGCGAGCAGCCCGACCTGCTGCTGTTCCTCGACCAGGACTCGGTCCTGGGCGAGGACCTGGTGCTCGGCCTGGCCGAGCACCTGACCGATCCGGCAGTCGGCATCGCGGCCCCGGCGGCCTGGGACGAGCGGCAGGGGCGCTACTACGAGCCGGGCGCGGACAAGGGCCCGGACGTCGCCGACCGGGACACGGTCATCACCTCCGGCATGCTGGTCCGGCGCGACGTGCTCACCGAGGTGGGCCGGTTCCGCACCGAGTTCTTCGTGGACCACGTCGACAACGACTTCTGCCTGCGCGTACGCGCCGCCGGCTACCGCGTGCTGCGTGACAAGCGCCAGAAGCTGGCGCACAGCCTGGGGCAGCGCAACCAGCACAAGCTCCCCGGGGTATCGGTGTCCTCCTCGCGGCACCCCACCTGGCGCCTGTACTGGATCGCCCGCAACGGCACGGTCCTGATGCGCGAGCACCGCAAGGACGCGCCGGTGTGGACCCGCGGCACCGCGGCGTACCTGGTGTGGTGGTTCGGGCTGCGCACGGCGATCGAGGCCCCGCGCGGGCCGCGCGCCATGGCGATGCTGCGGGGGTTCCGGGACGGGTTCCGGGGAAAGACGTCCCGGCGCTATCTGCCGCCCGGAGCGGCGCTGTAGGAGCTGTTTGCGGCGCTGCCCGCCGCCCGGAGGCGAGCTGGAGAAGCCGCTCAGGAAGCTGAGGTGACCGCCGGGCCGCGGTCCTCCGCCGAGTCCGAGTCCGAGTCTGTGTCCGGGTTCGAGTCAGAGGCCGCGGTCCGGGCCGACGCGATGCTCTTGCGCGATCCGTTCGCCGAGCGCTGCCTGGCCTTGCCGTTGGTCCCGTTCGTGCTGTTCGCACCGTTCGTGCTGTGGCCGGTCCCGTTGACCCCCGCCGGAACGGGCACGGTGACGACGGTCCTGTCCGCCGCCGGGACACCCCCGCCGGAACCCGCGCTCACCTCGGCCGGGTACGGCGCCCGGCTCTTGAGCACCACCAGCGCGGCCAGACCGGCGCCCACCAGGTACAGCAGCACCACGCCGGCGATCGTGCCCGGCGGGCTCCATCCCGGGTGCAGCGGAAGCAGTGTGCCGGTCGCGCCGACGGCGTAGCGGCGCAGCGTCGTATAGAACATCAGGAAGCCGAGGACCAGCGTCGAGGCCGTCACCGCCAGCGGCAGCCGGGCCACGGCGCCGCGCACCCGCGCCCACCGGGGCTCGCGCTTGGCCAGTATCGCCGCGGCCAGCAGCGGCAGGCCGACGGCCACCGCCAGCAGGTAGCGGCCCTGCCAGATGTAGTCCAGGCTGGCCGCCTGGCGGCCCTGGGCCAGCACCGGGATGAAGATCACCGAGCCGGCCAGCACCGCCAGCGCCGCGATCTCGCGCAGCCGCCCCGAGGCCACCGCGCCCGCGATCAGCGCCAGGACCGGGAGGAACCACAGCTCGGCCAGGTTGTACGGCGCGCGCACGTCCAGCCAGCCGAAGAAGCCGACCATCTGCCGCAGGTACTCCACGCTCAGCCCGAAGGTGTGCTCGGCCGCGACCCGGAAGGTCAGCTCCGGGTGGGCCGCCGCGGTGCCGGTGCCCAGGACGTTGAACTTGGCGGTCCAGGCGATCGAGCCCAGGCCCACCACCCCGACCACGGCCGTCCACAGCCACACCGCGGGCCGCCGCAGCACGGCGCGCAGCGCGCCGCGGTGGCCGGCCAGCGCCGCGCAGACGATGATCACCAGGGCCCACGCCGGACCCAGTTGCCGGACCGACACCAGCGCGATGGTCGCCAGGCCGGCCCGGGTGAGCAGCCGGGGCACCAGCTCGGGCCGGGGGTCCGTCAGCAGGCTGAGGACGGCGGTCCACAGCAGCAGGGCCGAGCTGGCCTCCAGCGAGTTCGGGTTCACCGAACCGTTGAGGAACAGCACCATCGGGGTCGCGGCGGCCAGCACCGCGGCCATCGGGTAGCGCCGGCGCCGGCTCCACCCGAAGGCGGTGACCACCGCGCTGGCCAGCATCGCCGAGCTCAGCGCGGCCGAGACCAGGCGCATGCCGTACATCCCCAGCGGGCCCCCGGACAGCAGGCTCGGCCAGCCGACCGCGAGGTAGTACAGGGGGTTGTTGGACCCGGCGGTGGTGCCGGCCAGGGCGGTGCCGGGCAGCGCGCCCAGATGCCGGGAGCAGGCGGCGGTGACATGGGGGTTGTTGAAGTAGCACTCGTGCAGGTTCGTCAGGAACGAGTACGCGGTCGGCAGGCGGTAGCCGGTCATCGGGACTTCGTTGGTGACGCGGCCGTTGTGCGTGGTGACCGTGATCGGCGTGCCGTGCAGCTGGCCGCGGACCGTGGCGGCCGCCTTGACCATGTGCCAGGGCTCGTCGGGGACGGAGGTCAGCGGGGAGGCCAGGGCCCAGGCGGCGGCCAGGGCGAGGAAGGCGAGGAACGCGGTGATCCAGACGCGGCGCGGGGTCCAGGTGTCGGGGGCGATGCCCGCGACCAACCGATGCCGCATCCGTCGTACTCCTTCGTCCGAGTCCCGCCCCGCAACGAAACCGGCCGCTCCCCCGCTGGCCCTGGGCGTCCATCCATGCTAGCTACCTGTCCACGAAACGGACGTCGGCGCTTAGGAAATCCTTATATACCGTTCACGGATTGTGACCGTTTCGACGTCCGATATCGGCCCGGAGCGGGCCGCCCGCAGTACGAGGGTGAGCAAGGCCACGATTCCGGCCACCCCGAGCAGCACCGCCGGGACCCCGGAGCCCGGCGGCGTCCACGCCCCGGAGAACGGGTTCACCGACGAGGTCTGGTCGAACAGGAAGAACAGGTTCGGGTGCCGGCCGTGGAAGGCGTGCTGGAACCGGATCATGGTGATCCACAGCGCGACGCCCTGCGTCGGGATGAGGATCCACGCCGCCCAGCGCATCTGCGCGGCCTGGCGCGGGACCGCCACCAGACCCCGGTCGGCGAGCACGAAGGCGGCCAGGATCGGCGCGCCGACCAGCATCGGCAGCGCGTAGCGGCCCTGCGAGAACCACCAGCCGCCAGCCGCGGCCTGCAGGTCGGCGGCGACCAGGAACAGGTAGCCGCCGGCCACGATCGCGGCCAGTTGCAGCAGCGCCCGCCAGCCGGCCCGGCGTGCGGCCGCGATGAGCAGCGCGCCGACGGCGGCGAACCAGATCAGTATCAGCGGCAGCGGGACCGCGACGTCCCCGAAGGAGGTCAGCCCGACCAGGCCGCTGGTGTACATCGGGACCCGGTGGGTCAGCTCCTTCACGATCAGGCTCATGCCATGGGGGATCGCGTTGGTCGACTGGCCGCTGGCCGGGATGCCGGCCTGGGTGGACAGCATTATCCAGCCCGCGCCGACCACCGCGGCGATCACCACGGCCGCCGACCAGAGCTGGACCGGTCGTCGGCGGGCCAGTTCCCGCAGCCGGTCCTTGCCGGCCCCGAACGCCGTCACCACCAGGGCCGCCAGCAGCCAGCCGATGCCCAGCTCGCGCAGGACGGCCAGGACGCCGGCCGAGACGCCGAACAGGGCGAGCGTCCACTTGGAATCGTCGCGGGCCATCAGGATCGCGATCAGCGAGGTCCACACCGCGACCGCGGCCGCGATCTCCGGTCCGGCCGGGTTCACCGCGCCGGTGAGGTTCACCGCGACCGGGGTCACCGCCAGCAGGACGCCGCCGAGCACCAGCGGCCCGCGGCCGCGGGCCAGCCGGGCCGCGACCGCCACCGCGCCGCCGAGCAGCGCGCTGGTCAGCAGGCAGGTCAGGAGCCGGGCGGCGATCACGCCGTGGTAATCCGGGAAGAGCTTGATCGGCCAGCCGGTGACGGCGTAGTAGATCGGGTTGTAGTTCGCCGCGCCGCTGGTGGTGTCCACCATGCGGTGCTCGTCGCCGGGCGCGGGGGAGGCCACGCAGGCCGCGGTGACGTCGAGCTTCCAGCGCATGCAGGACTGCGGGTCCGGGTCGGCGACGCCGTCGGGCACCAGGCTCTTGGGCACGGTGATGTGCGAGTCGTGGACGTTGATCTGGCCGTCCAGCACGCCGTAGGCCCGCACGACGTGACGGAACTCGTCCGCCGAGCCGTCGTAGGGCATCGCCAGGGACCAGGCCGCGCCCAGCAGGAAGAAGCCGACGAACGCCAGCAGGAACGCCTTCGTCCCCGTCGAGCGCGGTTTCAGGCGCAGGGCGGTGCGGGACGGGGCGGCAGGCATCCCGTCAGTTTAGGGCCGTTCATCGTACGGATCGACCCACCTGGATGTGAAGACGGTGAAGATCGGCGTTTCCCTGGCGGTGACCGGGGTCACACCCGGCTGGCCGCCGGGGCCGCTGCTCCCGCCGGATCGGCCGGATCGGTTGGGCCGGCTTGGTCGGCCGGTGCCGCCGGATCGGCGTCCTCGGCCCCGGTGAAGCGGGCGTCTCGCAGACCCCTGAGGCTGAACGCCATCGCCACGACCACGCCGGCCGGGCCGACCAGCGAGGCCGTGACCGCCGCCGAGACCGGGTCGCCGGGCCACACCACGGCCACGCCCATGGCGACCGCGCCGGCGACCCAGGCGATCGGCACCTGGCGCTGGCGGCCCAGGCCGATCAGCGTCGGCTGCAGGACGCCGACCGTCATCAGGCCCGCGGTGCCGATCGCCATCAGCACCAGGGACAGGGCGGAGATCCCGCTGGCGTGGAAGAAGGTCTTGAGCACCCACGGGCCCATCACCCCGAGCCCGGCCCCGGCCACGGAGCCCAGGCCCAGCATGGCGATCGAGCCGTTGCGGACCGTGGTGCGCACCGCGCGCATGTCGCCGACGGCGCCGGCGGCCGTCAGGCGCGGCAGCAGCAGCGCCGTCACCGGACCGACGAGCAGCAGGGGGATGCGGGCCAGGGTGGCGGCCTGGACGAAGGCGGTGGCCGTGGCCGGGTGCGCGCCGAGGCGGGAGCTGGCGCCGAGCGCCGGGAGGTTCGCGACCAGCTGGGTCAGCAGCGCCGCGCCGACGAGGAACAGCAGGCCGGCGGAGAACCAGGCGCGCAGGCCCGACGCGGGGGAGTCGGTGGTGGGGTCGGTGAGGGAGTCGGCGGCCAGGCCGGCGGCGGTCGGCCCGGTGCCGGTGCCGGTGCCGGTGCCGGTGCCTGTGCTGGCGGCGGCGTTCGCGGTGCCGGCCGCCTCAGCATGCTGTCGCGCCAAACGGGGCCGCAACCAGAAGTACCAGCCGATCCCGGCGGAGAAGAAGAGGCCGCAGGAGTACACGGCGCAGTAGACGAGCGCGGATCCGGCGCCGATGGCCACGATCGCCAGGCACGGCACGATGCGCGACATGCCCTCGGCGACGAGCGTCGCGGAGTAGCCGCCGAACAGCTGCTGCCCGCCGAGCAGGCCGCGTACGAGGTATGACAGCGCGTAACTGACCGTGCCGACCACCACGGTGGGGATCAGGACCCACTGCTTGTGCAGCGGCCCGGCCACCAGCAGCGGCGAGGCGGCCACCACGAACACGCAGCACACCGCCAGCAGCGCGGCCGTGTGCCGGACGGCGCGGCGCATGACCGGCCCGGTGTCCTCCCCGACGGCCACCGCCCGGCTCAGGGACCGGCTGGTCTCCTGCTCCAGGCCCGCGAAGACGCCCTGGCCGATGAGGTTCACCAGGACGTACATCGAGGCCATGGCGGCGGCCTCGTTCTTGTCGGTCAGTCCGCCGGCCAGCATCAGGAACAGATAGCCACCGCCGGCGACCAGGAGAACCGAAGCCGTCATCATCGCCGAGGGGGTTTTGGCGAGGCGGCGTATAGCGGTCAGCGTCATCGAGGAATCACCGAGGGTAAGGGTGGTGCGGGCGGCGAGGGGGACGTGTCGATAGTGCCAGATCCGCGGGGAGGCGTGAGCGTGTCCCGGCCCTGTCTACGTTTTCTGTAGCATGTTGGCTCGTTCCACAGGATGTCGAGAGGGGTGGGCGCCATGTCCGGCAGCGGCGCTGCGGTGATCGAGTTCCTCATCCCCTACTACGGGAGTCCGGAGTACCTGCACCAGACGATCGCCAGCATCAGGGCCCTGGAGGACACCGACTGGCGGCTGACGGTGGTCGAGGACGCCTACCCGGACGGCCTGGAGGTCGAGCGCACGGTCCGCGCCCTGGAGGACGACCGCATCCGGTACGTCCGCAACGAGAAGAACCTCGGCAACAACGCGAACACGTACCGCTGCATCGAACTCGCCGAGGGTGACTGGTTCGCCATGCCCGGCGCCGACGACCTCGTGAACCCGAACTACGGCCGCGCGGTCGCCGACCTGATCCGCCGCCACCCGGACGCCGCGATGGTCCAGCCCGCCGTGGAGGTCATCGACGAGGACGGCGCTCCGCACTTCCCACTCCCGGACAAGATCAAGCGCCTGACCCGCCCCGGCACCGGCGAGGTGGTCCTCCAGGGCGACGCGGGCGCGGCGAGCCTGCTGCGCAGCAACTGGCTGTACACCCCGGCCTCCTGCTACCGCCGCGAGCACCTGCAGAAGGTGTCCTACCGCGAGGGCATCGACGCCGCGCACGACCTGGCCTTCATCGTGGACGTCATCATGGCCGGCGGCGAGGTCGTGGCCGGCACCGAGGTGGCCTTCCGCTACCGCCGCCACGGCTCCAGCCACTCCAGCTCCTTCGCCCGCAGCGGCCGCCGCTTCGACCAGGAGCGCAAGTACTTCGAGGACATCCAGGCCGAGCTCATCGCGCTGAACTGGAAGTCGGCCGAGCGCGCCGCCAAGCGCCGCCTGCTGTCGCGCCTGAACGCGCTGAGCCAGCTGCCGGGCGCTGCCATCGCCCGGGACGGCGACGCCGCGAAGGCGATGCTGCGGCACGGGGTGCGGTAGCAGCTGCGCGCGGTCGCCCGCCCATCCGCCCACCTTTTCTCAGCCAACGAAATCGCGAAACCCGAAGGGCCCGACCCCAGCAGCCTCCGCCGCTGGAACCGGGCCCTTCCGCCGTTTTACTGCCTACTTGCCGTTGACCTTGGTGACCCCCTGCACCAGGTTCGCCGGGGAGTCGAAGTGCGCGTGCCAGGCCAGCTGGCCCTCGGAGCCGTCGTTCTTCGGCATGATCTTGTCGGTGGCCGCCGAGGCGGACATGCCGGTGAACAGCGTGAGCGCGAACGCCAGGCCGACCATGCCGGTCTGGAACGGCGCCGCCACACGCCCGCCGGTGCGCCGCCCCCGCTGCGCGGGCACGCGGGCCTCGGCCTCGGTGCCGGTGTCGGTCTCGGCGTCAGACTCCTGCGCTGCGGCCTCGGTCTCGGGCTTGGCCTTCGCAGCCGCCGCCTGCTCCCGCACGCTCGCCGTGAGCTGCTGGTGCTCGGCCAGGAACTCCTGGGCGCGCTCGCCGATCAGCTTGACGGCGAACACCGCGAGGATCAGGAAGCAGTACAGCGAGAACGTCGTGGTGCGCGGCCAGTAGCGGACCAGCTGGTCGCGGTACTCGTGCGAGGCCAGGTAGAAGCGCATCAGCCAGCCGCCGGTGAGCAGGCCGGCGGTGAGCAGGACCGGGGTGCGGCGCATGCCGAGCCAGATCGCCACGCCGGTCAGGACCAGGACGATGACGCCGAAGACGCCCACGCCGCCGAGCTCGCCGGTGGGCGGCCAGGTGCCGTTTCGGATGGCGTTGCCGGGCTGGTCGGTGAGGTACACGAAGGTGTACGCGGGGTCCACGCTGGTGCCGAAGAAGAAGTACGGGTCCGGCGCCTCGTGCAGCAGGCCGTCGATCAGGTGGTACGAGGGGATCAGGAAGCCGACCACTGTCGCGCCCAGCAGGGTCGCGCCGTGGCGCCATCCGGTGCGCCACGGGAACATCACCGCGGCGCCCAGGCAGACGCCGAACGCGGCCCAGTAGAAGGGGCCGGCGAACAGGATGAAGATCTCGCCGACCAGCAGACCCCAGGCCAGCCCGGCGATCGCCAGGTGCACCAGGCCCTTGGCGGGGCTGGTCTGCAGGTAGCGCAGGAAGGCGATGACGATCGGGATGATGACGGCCAGCACCAGCGGCTCGTAGGCCTTGTACGGCTCGGCCAGCGTCGGCACGAACACCAGGGCCAGCACGCACGCCCACGGCCGGGAGACGACGAAGCGCCACGCCAGGTACGTCAGCGGGCCCAGGACCGCGGTGGTCAGGATCTCGGTGTGCTTCAGGCCGAGGAAGACGTTGTCGTGGCTGAACTTCGCGACGAACCAGACGATGCGCGGGTACAGCGGCGGGTAGCCGGGGTGCGTCATCTGGCCGTGCTGGAGCATGATCGCCCAGCGCTCCATGTCGCCGGCGTCGCCCGCGGTGCCGTTCAGCGGCAGGTTCGCGCCGCGCAGCGCCAGCGACACGCCGGCCGCCAGGAAGCCCGAGGTGAAGCCGGGCAGCGCCGCGAAGGCGGTCCGTGAGGCCAGCAGCCGGTACTTCTCCGACCGGCGGGCCAGCAGCAGGAACACCACCAGGGCCAGGGCCGGGACGAGGAACCGGAACTGCAGCGCCGCCAGACCGCTGACCTGGCTCACCCGGTCCAGCGGGGCGAAGACCTTGATGGTCTTGGTGGAGACGAGCATCCACGCGGCGGCCGCGAAGGCCACGGCGGCCTCGTACAGCGGCCAGCGCCCGGCGGTCAGGGCCCGGGACCAGAGCTCGTTGGACGCTCGGATCCGGCCTGCGCTTCGCGGGCCGGCCTCAGGCTCCGCGGCGATAGTGGTCACGGTGTGTTCCTTACGAATCGCGGTCTGGGTTCGATCTCGCCGGCCCGGGCCCGGGGCGGGGCGCCCGAGCCCGGCGTGTCATCGCGCCATCGTGCCGTCGGGCCTGCGGGCCGGCTTCGCTCCTACTTCTTGCCGACCAGGCGGCTCAGCCGGTACTTGGTGCCCCACACGGTGGTGCGCCACAGCGCCTCGGCGACTATGTTCCCGCTCATCTTCGACGCCCCGAGCTCCCGCTCGACGAAGGTGATCGGCACCTCGACGACCTTCAGGCCGGCGCGCACCGTGCGCCAGGCCAGGTCGACCTGGAAGGTGTAGCCGGCGCTGGCGACGGAGGCCAGGTCTATCTTCTCCAGCGTCTCGCGCCGGAACAGGCGGTAGCCGCCGGTGGCGTCGGCCAGCTTCATGCCGGTGACCAGGCGGACCCAGGTGTTGCCGCCCTTGGACAGGACCTCCCGCCGCTTGGGCCAGCCGACCGTCTTGCCGCCGGGGACGTAGCGCGAACCAAGGACCAGGTCGGCGTTCTGCGCCACCAGTGCCTTCAGCAGCGCCGGGAAGTCCTCGGGGCGGTGCGAGCCGTCGGCGTCCATCTCGCAGATGACGTCGTAGCCGTGCTCGATGCCCCAGGCGAACCCGGCCAGGTAGGCCTTGCCCAGGCCCTCCTTGCCGGCCCGGTGCAGGACCTTGACCCGCTCGTCCGCGCCGGCCAGCTTGTCGGCGAGCTTGCCGGTGCCGTCCGGGGAGTTGTCGTCGGCGACCAGGACGTGCACGTCCGGATTCGCCGCGTGCACCCGGGTGACGATCTTCTCCAGGTTCTCCGACTCGTTGTACGTCGGGATGATCACCAGGACGCTCAAGGCCTCGGCCTCGGACTCCACGTCGGTTTCGCTCCTTTGAATCTGGTCGGGGGCGGTCCCGACGACGCCCACGGCGCCCACGCCGGCCGCTTCGGGGCGCAGGCGGGCGGTGGCCACAGCGGTCACCACGGCTAGCACCGAGGCGAAGATCGAGAGGTTGAGGTGCTTGGAGGTGTCGATCCCGTCGAAGTAGGCCCCCGCGCCGAACTGCAACAGGGCGATGGCCGACAGGAGCAACGTCATCCACGCGAAGGCCTTGCGCTCACCGGTGACCCGGTCGCGCCGGCGGGCCAGGCGCCGGACGGCGACCCAGATCGGGATGGCCCACAGCAGCAGCAGCGGGATCAGGCCCAGGCCGCGGAACAGGCCCAGGAAGCTGGTCACCGGGGTGAACCGCTTGTCGACGGCGTTGGCGCCGTGCGGCGCGGGGTAGTTGGCCAGCGGGTTGGCCTGGGCACTGTGCGTCCCACCGCACAGCCCGGTGTAGGTGGGACGCACATAGAAGAAGGCGTTCGCGGCGTCGTTGGCGACGCGGACCATGCGGTCCGGGTGCGTCAGCATGAACTTCCACGTGTTGCCGGTCTTCATGGCCGCCTGCAGCGCGGGGTCGTTCGAATGGTCGCGCGCCACGTACTTGTCGCCCTTGGTGGACGGGTCGTATATCCCGGTGTCCATCACGCTCGGCGAGTACGGCGGGCACCAGGCGGGCTTGCCGACCTGTGAGCTGTAGTAGAACGGCACGCCCATGGCCGCCATGTCGGCCTTCGGGGTCGGGCTCACGTACAGCAGTTCGTTGAACAGGAAGTCGGCCTTGGTCTGCAGCGTGAAGTGCGGGTCCTGCTTGGGGGTCAGCGCGTGGCCGGCCAAGCCCACCACCAAGGCCAGCATCGCCGGGATCACCCGGCTGCCGACCCGGCCCTTGAGCGGGCCCACGGTGACTGGGAAGGCCAGGAGCAGCACGACCAGGCCCACCATCGGCGCGTCCTGGGCCTTGGAGGTAACCAGGAAAAGCAGGGCGCCGCAGCCCAGAGCCAACCCCGCCCAGCGCGATCGGCCGGGGCGGAACAGCAACAGGATGGCCGGCAGCAGGAAGAGCACGCCGATGACGGCCGAGATCTCGCTGAGCGGGGACGCGGCGAAATCGATGAAGCTGGCGTCGGCGACGATGAGCAGCACGGCCCCGCACACCAGATAGCGGGACAGCCGCGAGGCGCGCATGACGGCGAACAGCAAGCCGATCGCGATCCCGATGAAGACGCAGCCCACGGCACCGAGTACCCGCAGGTCCAGGGCGGTCGGTCCGATCTTGTTATGCAGTCCCAGCGCTTTGGTCAGGTAGTGCGCGATGTTCATCAGGACCAGCTGGCTGGAGTTGTACGCCGGCTGTGGCAGGTCGATGTTCGTGGCGCCCTTGGTGCCGATGCCGTACGGGGTCTTCGTGCAGGTCCACCCCTGCTTGATCACGTATGTGAAGTTGACCCAGGCGCGCATCTGGCCGGAGTTGCCCGTGGTGTACAGGCCCAGATGGCACAGCAGCCGGCTGCCGTCGTAGTTGTCCGCCACGCCGACCGGCGTGGGAAACATCAGCCGGGCGAACAACAGCACGGCCGCGCTGAACCCTACCGAGAATGGTTCCAAAATACGCCGTATGGCGTAGCCCGCTATTCGGTGGGGAGCGGGGGACGGAGTGGCGACCTCCGCCGCACCGTCCTTCTCCTGACTCGTTGTGGACAAAGGAACCTCTTTGTGGCCTGCGCTGAAACGAAGCTGACTGGTGCCTTGGCTGTGCCGCGCCATGGTTCGTGACCTGCCGAGCGCGACAGTAGAGATTACCCGGTGGATACCGGGGCTGGTCTTCTGGTCTGGAGAAGCTGTGACACAATCAAGGCCTTGGTGCCCTGGGTGACGTGAAGGATGCGCAGGGTGACCGGACCGCGCAGCCCGTGACGGCTTCTCATGGAGCTGGTTCGGACTGCGACGGCGACGGCGACGAAGCCGCGGTCTGGTGCGGAATCAGGAATGTGCGACTTCTCGAGCCCCGGCCCGCGGACGGGGTGCCCTCGTCGCCGCGGCGCATGGCCGCCAGGGAGTTCTTGATGCCGTTCTTCAGCAGCCGCTGCACCGTCGGTTCGACGAACCGCTGGACCAGGTAGCACAGCGCCAGGATGCCGACCGAGGCCACGCCGAGGGTGGGCCAGAACGACAGGTGCCGGTGCAGGTAGGCGATCATCGTGAAGCCGATGTCCTGGTGGAGCAGGTACAGCGGGTAGGTCAGGGCGCCGAGGGTGGCCAGCGGCTTCCAGCGGACCCAGTCGAGCTTGTGCAGCGCGACCAGGGCCATCAGGGTGAAGAACAGCACCAGGCACAGCAGCATCGGCCAGCGCGGGTAGGCCCAGCCGATCTCGGGGAACGAGGCCGGGTCCGGGGTGGTCTGCGACTGTGCGGTCAGGAACGACACCCCGACCAGCGCCCAGAGCAGCATGGTCGGCCCGAAGCGCCACATCAGGAAGAACGCGACGCCGGCGATGAAGTACGGGGCGTAGGCCGGCTGCAGGATCTGGTTCAGCGTGCCGTTGCCGGTGACCTGCGTGAACATCGCGGCGAACACCCACAGCCAGCAGAAGTACATGACGCGGCGGTAGGTGACGCCGAACGCCACGACGATCGCGAACAGCAGGTAGAAGCGCAGTTCAGCGGCAAGGGTCCAGTACACCGGGTCGATGTCGTGGACGCCGTAGAAGCTCTGCGTCATGGTCAGGTTCATCAGAACGTCGTGGAACGTCCCGGGCCACCGGTGCACGCCCAGACGGGGGAGGGCCAGCAGCACCGCGATCGAGGCGAGCACCGAGAACCAGTAGGCGGGGTAGAGCCGCGAGACGCGCGAGGTGCCGAACTGGCCGAGCGTGCGGCCCCAGCTGCTCATGCAGATCACGAATCCGCTGATCAGGAAGAAGAGCTGGACGCCGAGGTCTCCGTAGGTCGCGACAGCGACGAGGGGGAAGGGCGCTATGTGCTTGGGCTGCGCGATGCCCCAGGCGTAGACCCAGTGGTTGCCCACGTAGACCGCGCCGATCGCCACCCAGTGGCGCAGCACCACCACCGCCGCGGCGATGAAGCGTATGAGGTCCAGCGCGTAGAGCCGGGGAGGGCGGGCCGGGGGCGCGGCCGCTTCGCCGGCGGGCGGTCCGGGCTGGGCAGCGCTGCCGGCCTCAGTCTCGGCCTCGGCGTCGGTCTCAGTGCCCGCCGCCGTCACTCCGGCTGTCCCCACTCCTTCAGTCACCGGCGCCACCCCGCCCACGCCGACTCCACCATCTCGCGCACGTCCCGCCGCGCCGTCCACCCCAGTTCCTCGCGGATCCGGTCGGCGGAGGCCACCGAGCGGGCCGGGTCGCCGGGCCGGCGTGCCTCCACGGCCCCGGTGAGGCCGGGCTCGCCGATCACGGAGCCGACGGTCTGGATGATCTCGCGCACCGACACGCCCACGCCGCGGCCGGCGTTGACGGTGAGCGCGGTCTGCGGGTCGGCGATCAGCCGGCGCGCCGCCGCGGTGTGCGCCTCGGCGAGGTCTGCGACGTGGATGTAGTCCCGGATCCCGGTGCCGTCCGGGGTCGGATAGTCGTCGCCGAAGATGCGCGGGGGCAGTCCGGCGTCGACGCGTTCGAAGATCAGCGGGATCAGGTTGGCCGCGCCCCGGTCGGCGAGCTCGGGGCTCGCGCTGCCGGCGACGTTGAAGTAGCGGATGTTCACGTAGTTCAGCGGCTGGGCGACCGCCGCGGCGGCGATCATCTGTTCGCCGACCAGCTTGGTCAGCCCGTAGGGGCTCAGCGGCGCGCAGGGGGTGTCCTCGGTGACGAACTCCACGTCGGGCATCCCGTAGGCGGCGGCGCTGGAGGAGAACACCAGGGAGCGCACGCCGTGCCCGCCCATGGCCGCCAGCAGGACCCGCAGGCCCTCGACGTTCTCGTGGAAGTAGTAGAGGGGTTCGGCGACCGACTCGCCGACCTTCTTCTTGCCGGCCAGGTGCACGACGCCGGAGACCTCGTGGTCCCCGAGGGCGCGCGCCAGCGCGGCCGGGTCCAGGACCGTGCCCATGATCAGCGGCACACCGTCGGGCACCCGCTCCTTGAAGCCGGTGGACAGGTCGTCCAGCACGGCCACCTCGTGGCCGTCGGCGATCAGGGCCCGCACGACATGGGCGCCGATGTACCCGGCGCCGCCGGTCACCAGCCAGGTCATCGAGCCGGTCCTCCAGACAGCGTGGGCTCCGGCTCGGGCTCCTCCTTCTCGGCCGCCCGGGCCGGCACCCGCGCCGGCGGCGCCGTCACCACGGCCGGGGCCTGGGCGTCGCGCAGCGCGATGGACCTGGCCAGGTCGGTGAAGCGGCGCTCCAGGTTGCGGAACCGCAGGAAGGTGTTCACCGCGAAGAACGCGAAGGCCGCGACCAGCATGTACAGCAGCAGGTCCGCGCCACGGCCGACCCCGACCTTGTGGGCCAGCCAGGTGGTGTCGTTCGGCCGCAGCACGGCGTCCAGGCTCAGGCCCAGGAAGACGACGAACCCGATGCGCTTGAACGCCTGGGTCTTGACCGAGTGCGAGCTGCGGATGAAGAAGACGAACAGCACGATCGCGGTCGCGATCAGGATGAACTGGATCCACATGAGTTCTACGCCCCTCGCTGCCGGACCGACAGGTCGAACAGTATGTTGACGCCGTTGATCAACGACTGGCCCTTGGACCGCGAGTAGTCGGTGTACAAGATGGTGACCGGGACCTCCCGGACCTTCAGCCCCGAGCTCGCCAGGAAGCCGACGATCTCCGAGGCGTGCGCCATGCCGTTCATGGTGATCCGCAGGCCGGAGGCGGCCTCGCGGGTCATCACCCGCAGCCCGTTGTGCGCGTCGGACAGCTTGAGCTTGCGCGCGGTGGGGCTCAGCGCCACCACGGTGCGCAGCACGATCCGCTTCAGCAGCGGGATCTGCTCGTTCTGCTCCAGGAAGCGCGATCCCAGGACCACGTCGGCGCCCTCGGTGCGGGCCACGGCGAGCATCGTCTCGGCGTCCTCCACCCGGTGCTGGCCGTCGGCGTCGAAGGTGACCAGGTGGCGCATGCCCGGCTGGGCCAGGGCGTAGGCGATGCCGGTCTGCAGGGCCGCGCCCTGTCCGAGGTTGACCGGGTGCCGCACCAGGTGCGCGCCGGTCTCGGCGATCCGCGCGGCCGAATCGTCGCGGCTGCCGTCGTCGACGCAGACGATGTTCGGGAACGTCGCGCGTGTGTTCTCCACGACGTCGCCGATGACGGCGCCCTCGTTGTAGACCGGGATCACGATCCACACGTCGCTGTAGTCCGTCATCGTCGCGCACCTCCTCCTAGGTTTCTGACGCCGGCCGGGGTGGATCCGGTTGCCCGCCAGAAGCGGAAAGCGGAAACGCGGGAACGCCGGGAGCTGCCCGCGGCCCGGACAAGGCGGCGACGGCTCATGGTACTTAACAATGCGCGGCCCCAGGCGCCGGTCCGCCGAATGGGGGACCGGCGCTAATGCACCTAGCGGACCCGGAATATCCGCAAAGCGTCAGATCGTGCCGTTCTCGACCGCGGCGACGATCCACGGGACGACCTCGTCGAGCATCTGCTCCAGCGAGGTGTCGGCGGTGAAGCCCAGGACCCGCTCGGCCTTCTCGGTGGCGGGCACGCGGCGCTGCACGTCGTACTCGAACGGGTCGTCGGAGACCAGGGTCAGCGGGACGTCCGGGCCCTTGATCTTGGCCCAGATCGCCTCGGCCAGCTGCTTCACCGAGTGCCCGGCCGGGGTGGACAGGTTGAAGTCGTCGTTCAGCGCCGCCGGGTGCGCCATCGCGGTCACGATGCCGCGGGCCAGGTCGCCGCCGTAGGTGTAGTGGCGCACCTGCTCGCCGGTGCCCAGGATGTGCAGCGGGTCCTGGCCCTTGACGATCTTCTGCACCAGGTCCGGCACCACGTGGCTCATCGCCAGCTTGACGTTGCCGGACAGGATCTCCTCGTCGCCCAGCGCGCGGGACTCGCCGATGCCGACGCAGTTGAACGGCCGCACGATCGTGTAGGGCAGCTTGTACTGGTCCCACGCCGCGCGCGCGAAGTACTCCACGGCCAGCTTCTGGAAGCCGTAGGACGACAGCGGCGGCGGCACCTTGCGCTCGGAGCCCTCCACGGAGGGCCACTCCTCGGTGGACTCGAAGACCATCGAGGAGGACATGTACGTGACCTTCTTCAGCCGGCCGTTGCCGCTGTTGTGCGCCTTGATGGCGGCGTCGCACGAGGAGGCGATGATGCGCTCGTTGGTCGCCAGCAGGTCGTAGGCGTAGGTGTGGAAGTAGGAGATGCCGCCGATCAGCGCCGCGCCGGCGATGAAGTGGTCGCAAGTCCCCAGCAGCTCGGTCATCAGCGCGGTGTCGCGGACGTCGCCCTCGTGGAACTGGTAGTCCGGGTGGTCGTCGTACGACTTCACGATCTTGCCGTACTTCGAGTAGTTGTCGATGCCGACCACGGTGTAGCCGCGGGAGAGCAGCTCCTCCACGACGTAGCCGCCGATGAAGCCGGCCGAGCCGGAGACGAGGACTTTCTCAGACATGGATATCGCTTCCTGGATTTCAGTTCTCGGTCTTGGTACGGAGCTGCTCGACGGTCAACGGCGGCCCGAAGGCGAACCGGTACCAGCGCAGGTACTTGGGCAGCCACTTGCGCAGCTGGAAGTTGGAGCCGCCCTGGGTGCGGTCCAGCCAGATGGTCGGGATCTCGGCGACCGGACGGCGCAGCCGGCGGGCCTTGGCGGCCAGCTCGATGCCGATCTCGAAGCCGTCGCGGGAGTCGATGCCGACCTCGCGGACGAACTCGGTGGAGTAGGCCTTGAAGGAGTTGGTCGCATCGCGCGTGCCCACGCGCGCGAACCAGGCCAGCGAGCGGCCCGCGGCCTGCGACATCAGGCCCTTGAGCAGCGGCCCGCCGACCTGCTGGCCGCCGGCCATGTAGCGGGAGGCCGCGGCCACCGCCACGCCGCGCTCCACGAGCCGGGCCAGGTCGTCGATCTGCCGCGGGTCGTCGCAGCCGTCGGCCATGGTCACCACCACCGCCGGGCTCAGAGCCGCGTCGATGCCGAACCGGATGGCGTTGGCCGGGCCCCGGCCGTAGGTGTTGACCAGCGCCTTGAGCCGGGGCTCGGCGGCCGCGTACTTCTCTATCACCGGCATCGTGGTGTCCTCGGGGGTGTCCACCACGACCAGCACCTCGCACGGCAGCTGGACGGACTCGAAGAGCCGGTCCAGCACCGGGAGCACCGTGTCGCCCTCGTTGTAGGCCGGGATGATGACCGAGACCTTCGGCCGGTTCGGGTCCGCCGCCGGTGTCATACGCGGACCCCGTCGCCGAAGACGTTCCAGATGTCGGCCACCGGCACCGTGGCCTTCAGGCCGCGGTACTCCGGGTGCGGGGCGCCGACGATGAGCAGGTCCGCCTTCTCCAGGACCTCCTCCAGGCCGACCAGCGAGGGGTCGGTGGTGACCAGCGGGTCGGTGCACAGCACCTCGGCGGCCTTGAACTTCAGGATCCGCTTGAGCTTGTAGGACAGCGAGGAGCGGGTGTCGTCCGAGCCGCCCTTGAACGCCATGCCCAGGATGCCGACCGTCATGTTCTTCAGGTCGTACTGGGAGTCCAGCCGGTCCACGACGTACAGCGGCAGGCCCTCGTTCGTGGTCATCGCCGCGTAGCCGAGGGTGAAGTTGTTGTTGTGGAACGCCGCCAGCTGCATGGCGTCCTTGAACAGGCAGGGGCCCGCGGTGAACCCGGCGCCGGGCATGTCCTCCGCGCGCGGATAGTCCTGCGTCAGCCCGGCCCGGATGCGTTCGAAGTCCAGGCCCCGGTCGTTGGCCATCATGTAGAACTGGTTCACCGCGGCGAACTTGATGTAGCGCCAGGTGTTGGTGAACAGCTTGGCCAGCTCGGCCTCTTCCGGGCTCAGGTGCACGATCTTGTCGGTGAGCCGGCGGAACAGCGCCTCCGCACGCTGCTGGGCCTGCTCGGTCCGCCCGGAGACGATCTGCGGCAGCTCGTAGAGCTCGGTCATGGCCTTGCCCTCGGCGATGCGCTCGGGACAGAAGGCCACGTCGACGGCCACGCCCAGGCGCGCGATCATCCGCTCGACCAGCTCGGTGACCCCGGGGTACACCGTGGATCGCAGTATCAGCAGCTGGCCGTCCCGGAAGTGCGGCGCACAGGTCTCCAGCGCCCGCGGGATCGCGGTCTGGTCGGGGTTCAGGTGCTCGTCCACCGGGGTCCCGATGACCACGATCACGTGCTCGCAGTCGGCCACCACCGCGGGGTCCGTGGAGGCCGACAGCGTCCCGGCGGCCACCACGCGCTCGATCACCGGGGCGGCCCCGGGCTCGTCGAACGGCAGCCGGGCGGAGTTCACCGCCTCGACGGCCTCCGCGCTGACGTCGTAGACGACCACCGAGGCGCCGCGGTCGGCGAGCGCGATAGCCAGCGGCAGGCCGACATGCCCGCCCCCGCCGATGACCACGACTTCGTGAGCGAAGCCGTTTTGTGCGGTTTCGGGCATGGATTCCCCTGTTGCGGTGGCGTTCGGTGAGAAGTCAGTCGGCCCACAATATGACATCGGCGTGGGCCGCCGGGGCGGTTGACGACATGCTGTGACCCATCCGGCACAGAGCCCGGACACCTTTGCGCTCCGCCGTTGAGGTGCGCCGGGCGGATCAGGCGGTGGACTCGGTCGGGTGTTCGGAGCGTCGGGGGCGGCGGGCCGCCATCGGCGGCCGGGGCTCGCGGCTCGGTGCCAGGGGCTCACGGCTCGGGGCTCGCGGCTCGGGCACGGAGTCGGCGGCGCGCGGGTGAACTCGCCAATGAACTCGTGGATGAACTCTCGGTGGCGGATCCCCCGGGACGGTGCCGATGGGTATCCCCAGTATCTGTACTATGAGCAGCTCATGCGACAAGCGATCGCGTCTCCCGCGGAAGACACGCTTTTGGGAACGCGCGCATTCTTCAGGAGAATCCGACCATGAGCGTCGAAGCCTCGCTTCAGCCAGCGCGAACGCGCACAGCTGTGGGCGTCGCCGGGCCGGTCAGCCCTTCGATCGGGCGCCGCTGCGCTGTCGGGTTCCCCTCAAAGCCCGCATCCGGATGTCGCGGGGACCGGTGATGTGTTCGAATACTCGGATGCCGTCACGGGGGGCCCGGCGATGAGCGTGCGGCTCCGGCGACCCGCTTCAGATCGACCCGACTTTCCAGCCAGGGGGATTCCACTCATGACGTACCTCGACCGAGGCGTCCCCGCGCCCACGGACGAAACGGCGGCACGGTCGTGACCCAGGATCTCGTCGACACGGCCGACGAGGCCACGCCGGTCGCCCCGACCCCGTGGCCGAACCGGGCCCGCGCCGCGGTGCTGCGGCGTCTGGACCCCCGCAACCTCCCCGACCCCCGGAACCTGCCCCAGTGGTGGCGCGGCAAACAGGGGCAGCGGATCCACATCGTGGCGGTCGGGCTGCTGACCCTGGTCACGACCGTGATCTACGCCGTCTATATGCTGATGCGCTATTACAACGGCAACACCGGGCTGCTCGACCTCGGGATCTACGACCAGGCGATCCGCAGCTACTCGCACTTCACCGGCCCGCACTCGCCGGTCGTCGGGCTGGTGAACGCGCACGACCTGGGCAACCTGCAGCTGTCGGACCACTTCACGCCGCTGCTGATGGTCTTCGTGCCCTTCTACTGGATCCACGACTCGCCGACGACGCTGCTGGTCGGCACCGCGGTGCTGTGCGCCGCCGCGATCCCGCCGATCTGGATGTTCACGCGCCGGATGATCGGGACCACGGCCGCCTACCTGGTCGCCGTCGTCTACGCGGTGGCCTGGGAGACCCAGGCTCAGCTGTGGTTCGCCTTCCACGAGGTCGCCTTCACCGCCCCGATCATCGCCTGGATGCTGGAGCGGGCCCAGGCCGGCAAGCGCCGGCAGGCCGCCGCGATCAGCCTGATCCTGCTGCTGGTCAAGGACGACATGGGCTTCCTGGTCGCGGCGTTCGCGATCTACCTGCTGTTCTCCAAGGGCTTCCGCCGCCCGCAGTGGACCCGGCGCGAGCGCCTGCTCGGCGCCGTCGGCCTGGTCGTCATCGGCTTCGCCATGGTGCTGCTGGTCAACAAGGTGCTGATCCCGTACTTCGGCGGCAGCCCGCAGCGCAACTGGACCTACCAGCAGTACGGCAACACGCCGGGGCAGATGATCAAGTACATGCTGGAGCACCCGCTGCGGGTCTTCCACAACTCGATCACCCCCGCGGAGAAGACCGAAACGCTCCTGTGGCTGTTCCTGCCGGTGCTGTTCCTGTCCCTGCTGTCCCCCATCACGTTGCTCGGGCTCCCGCTCCTTGCTGAGCGCTACCTCTCGAACAACACGATGTACTGGGGGATGGACCTGCACTACAACTCGTTCCTCACCGTCATCCTGCTGCTCGGGGCGGTCGACGGTGCCGCGCGGCTGTCCCGCTGGGTCGGCAAGGTGCCCAAGGTCGGGGCGAAACGGGCCGGGCTGATCGGGCTGGCCTGGGCGATCGCGGCCACGTTCGTGTCCCTGGACTCGCTGCCGCGATGGCAGATGTGGGAGATGACCACCTCCGCGTTCTGGCACAGCACGCGGCAGCCGGAGGTGGTCGCCGAGCGCAAGGCGGCGGCGAAGGTTCCGGACGGGGTGCTGGTCGCCTCGGTCGGCAACGCCGGCATCTACCTGCTCGACCGCACGAAGGTGTTCATGTGGTCCTATCCCGGGGACCGCACGACCGTGATCCCGCCGTGGGTCGTCGCGAACGTCAAGCACGCGATCTACCCGTTCCGGACGGTTCAGGACCAGATCAAGCAGGTGAACGAGCTGAAGGCCGCCGGCTATGTGACGGTCTACCAGCGCGACGGTTACGTCGTTCTGCACCACCCGTAAGCCGGGCGGCAGCCGCCGCCCGGCGCAGGAAGACCCGCCGGGCCCCGTCCGGCGGCTGGAGGGGAGATCCGCCGGGCCCTCCCGGCGGCCGGAGGGGAGCGGGGACATGTCTATAGAGATCCTGGAGGGCGATCGCGCTCCTGCCGCGGACGACGCGGGACCGGCGGCCGAGCGCGGCCGCTGGTCCGCGGCCCTCGGCAACGCCACGGTCGCGCTGCCGCCGGCCGTCTGGCTCCTCCTGGGCTGGCACCGCCGCTGGATCACCGACGACGGGCTGATCGCGGCCCGGACCGTCCGGCAGATCCTCGCGGGGCACGGACCGGTCTTCAACCCCGGCGAGCGCGTCGAGGCGAACACCTCGGCGCTGTGGACCTGGCTGCTCGCGGCGGTCTCGTGGGTCACCCAGGCCAACGTCTACACGGTGATCGAGTGGACCGGTCTGGTGCTGGCCCCGACCGGCCTGCTGTTCGCGCTTTTGGGCGCGCGCAACGTGCAGCGCCGGATCGGCGCGTCCGGGCCGCTGATCCCGCTCGGCGCCGCTGTGCTGCTGGCGCTGCCGCCGTTCTGGGACTTCGTCACCTCCGGGCTGGAGACCTCCCTCATCTTCTGCTGGCTCGGGCTGTGCTGGTGGCTCCTGAGCCGGGTGACCGAGGGCGGGCAGGGCCGGGTGTACGCCGCCGGCGCCGTGGTCGGCCTGGGCTGGGTGGTCCGGCCCGACATGATGCTGATGACGCTCGCCTTCGGGGTCGCGCTGGTCCTGATCGTCCGGCCCGGCCGGCTGGCGTCCGTCAAGCTCGCCGCCGCCACCTTCGCGGTGCCGGGACTGTACGAGGTCTTCCGGATGGGCTACTACGGCCTGCTGGTCCCCAACACAGCGCTGGTCAAGGAAGCCTCGTCATCGGACCCGGGCCAGGGCCTGACCTACCTGGGCAACTTCGTCTCGCCCTACCTGCTGTGGCTGCCGGTCCTGCTGATCGCCGCGTCCGTCCCCGTGCTGCTGCCCTGGGGCCGCATCGTCCGCCACGACCGCTTCGTGATCCTCGCCGCGGCCGCCGGCGGCGCCCTGTCGGCGCTGTACGTCGTCTGGATCGGCGGCGACTTCATGCACGCCCGCATGCTGCTGCCCTCCACGTTCACCCTCCTCATGCCGGTGATGGCCGTCCCGCTCCCGGCGCTGGCAGGCATGCGGGCGAAGCTGGCGGTCGGGGCCATGGCCGTCGTCGCGGTCTGGGCCGGCGTCTGCCTGGTGGGCTTCCGCCTGCACCAGACCATCGTCATCGCCGACAGCGGGATCACCAACGAGCGCGCGTTCTGGGTCCTGCGCACCGGCGACGCGCACCCGGTGGACGCGGCGCCCTACATGAAGATGGTCGTCGGCACCGGCGACGAGACGCTCGCGCTGCAGCGGATCACCGGCAGCCAGAACCCGTTCAACCACCGGTCGCTGTTCTACCAGGACGCCAAGGGCCAGATGGTCACGCTCCCGCTGCGGACCTCCTACGGCACCATCGCGCTGCCCGGCGACATCCTCGGCACGCTCGGCGCCATCGTGCCCCTGGACGGCTTGGCCATCGACACGCACGGGCTCTCCTACGCGGTGGGCTCGCACATGCTGACCAACGGACACCGCATCGGCCACGAGAAGACGACCGGGATGTCCTGGATCATCGCCGACTACACGGTCCCCGGGAGCACACCGGTGCTCGTGGCGCCGAACGCACCCGCCGGCCCGCCGCCGGCCGCCGAGCCTGGCGTCGACGCGGCCCACCGGGCCCTGGGCTGCGGCGATATGAAGACGCTGAGCCAGGCGACGCGGTCGCCGATGACGTTCCACCTGTTCCTGCGGAACATCGTCGACTCCGTGGACCGCACAGAGTTCCGGGTGCAGAACGACCCCACAGCCGCCGTCGGCGAGCTCTGCGGGCACTGAGTCGCCCTGAGGCGCGCTGAGTCGTACCGGGCGGTACCGAGCCGTACCGAGCGCACTGAGACGTACCGCGCCGTTCTCAGACGCACTGAGCCCGGTCTGCCCCTATGAGGAGGGGCGGGCCGGGCTCTTCTTACTGACCTTCAAAGGGCGATGGCGCGAACGTGGTTCGGGCCTCAGCGCACCCGTTGATCGTGTAGGAATGCGGCATGGACCTGGCGGTGCTGGAACGGGCGCTCGATGAGATCTTCGATCACGGCGTGGTGTACCACGGCTTCACCGACTACATGCGCGACTACGAAGTCATCGTCCACGTCTCAGCGGACCCGCGAACTGGGATCGCCCCCGCTCACCTACGCTACGTGTTCCGGTACTGCGTCGAGGCGGACTGTCGGACCACGGTATCGCCCGAGACTTGGCGGCGGTCCCTGGACGATCGGTTGCTGGAGCCCGACGCCGAGCAAGACGGATACGTGTGGGGTGTCCGCTGGCACTGCCTGTATCCCGGCGGGCAGGTGGTCACCGATTCTGCTCGCGCCCGGACCTGGTCGCAGACACTCGGCATCGACTTCCACGAGGTGTGCCTGACGACCAACGCCCATGAGCTCACACTGGTGTTCTCCGACCTCCAGGTCAGCGAGCTGGAGTCTGGGTACAGCCCTTGGCGGCTGACCGCATGAAAGAAGCGACGGCCGCGGGCCTCACGCCCGCGGTCGCCGCTTCTTGTGCTTCTGCGCTCCGGCGTCCGCCTACCGCCAGGCCGCCGAGAGGAAGGTCGAGTACCCGAACCGGCCCAGGCTGCCCTGCATCCCGTAGCTCTGGAAGTACAGCTGCCGGCTGCCGGTGCCGTGGCTGGTCAGGGTGAAGCGGACCTGGCCCTGCTTGTCGGTGAAGCCGCAGGCGGTCTGGTCGCCGCGGGGTGAGGCGGAGATGCTGGCGGTGTCGAAGTTCGTCGCCGCGTTGGAGAACTTGGTCTGGTCCAGGCACACGCGGACGCCCGCGCGGTGGAGCACGTTGCCGAACTGGGACTCCACGCGCGCGGTCAGGACGATGGAGCCGCCCGGCGGGAGGAGGGGCATCACCGGGGTGTCGGCGACCAGGACGGTGGTGTAGGGCTGCGGGGAGACCGAGCCGGAGTAGCTGACCGTCGCCGGGGTGTCGGTGACCGCCTGGAGCTTCAGGGAGTCGGTTATCGGCGGCATGGCGCTCGTGCTCGGTGCGGTCACCACGTACTGGGCCCAGGCGTGGGCCTTGATGGTCTTGGGCCCCGAGACGATGTCCCAGCTCGCGCTCACCATGCCGTTGCCGTGGACCGCCATGAAGTGCGGTGTGAGGGCGTGGTCGGAGTGGTTGGTCGCGGTGACGGTGACGGTCTGGACCGAGTTGAGCTGGGCCGAGGTCAGGTAGCTGTCGATCTTCAGGGTCAGCGGTGCCGGCGAGGCCACGGCCACGCCGAAGACGGCGACCGCCGGCACGAAGGCGGCGACCGTGATGGCCGCGTAGCGGCTCAGCCACGGCAGGCGCGAGGTCAGCGGTGCCCGGTCGGCCGCGGACCGCTTCTCGATCTCGGCCTCGGTCTCCTCCGCCGTCTCCGGCTCGTTGGTCAGCAGGCCCACGATCCACGCCGCGGCGTAGGCGATGAAGTACGTCCAGTAGGAGCGCGTCGGGAACAGCAGGCCGATCATCGGCAGCGCGAAGCAGGCCGAGGCCAGCCGGTCGAAGTGCCGCCAGTACGCGACCAGCAGGCCCAGCATCACCAGGGCGCCGGCGTAGGTGTACAGGCTCAGGTTGCCCGAGCCGGTGGACAGCGACTGCACCAGGTTGATCAGGCCCTCGCCCTCGGGGACCGCGTGCTGGGTGAGCGGCGCGAGCGCCCCGCGGAACCAGCCGCCGGGGCCCCAGATGATGAAGGGGATGTTGATGACCAGGAAGGTCGCGGCGGCCACGCCGATGTAGAGGCCGGTGACGCGGGCCGCGCCGCGGCGGCCGAGCTCGGTGCGCCGGGCCAGGAAGATCCCGAGCAGCAGGAAGGGGATCGGGAACCACGCGACCTGGGTGGTCGAGATCGCGGCGCCGATCGCGACGGCCTTGGCCAGGTCCAGCTTGGACAGCCGGCCGCCGGCCCCGGTCTGCTTCCAGCGGTACGCGGCGAACGCCAGGAACGGCACCACGAGGGCGAACAGCAGACCGCCGACGGCGCCCTGGGCCAGCACCGGTATCCCGGCGACCAGCAGCGCGCTCAGCGAGCGCAGGCCGCGCGGCAGCAGGACGTACAGCACGAAGATGGTGAGGACCAGGAACAGCGTGCACAGCAGCCCGACGGTGTGGAACGTCCCGACCATCATGGTCAGGACCGCCGTGAGCATCGTGGGCAGCGCCGGGTAGTCCAGGTGGTGCGTGATGCTGCCGTCCAGGAGCTTGGTCGGGAACGGTGAGGGGTACTGCGCGTACGCCGGGGTCAGGTCCGCGGTGTACGGGTTGTGGCCGTGCCGCAGCAGATCGGCCGAGTACTGGACGAAGATCTCCTCGTCGCTCCGGTACCCGTTGTAGCTCAGGATCATCGAGAGCATCCACAGCGAGATGCCGACCACGGCCAGCAGCGCCAGGAGCAGTTCGGCGCGGCCGAACCAGAGCATCGTGCGCGCCGTGAAGCCCATGACCGCCACGGCGACCAGCGCGCACATGGAGAAGAAGAGCAGGATGCCGACGGCGGGCCAGCGGACGGTCGGGCCGAAGACCCCCATCAGCGTGGAGAACATGGAGAAGGCGGTGATGACCAGCAGGACGCGGTGGATCACGTTCGGCCGCGCACCGGGGTCGGCGGCGGTCGCCCGCAGCATTCGAAGGACGCCGTCACCGGTGGGTTGCGCCTGGGTAGGCGGGCGCTCGGCCTCAACGCTCATGCGGGACTCTCCAGAAGAAAAGGGGACCACTGGTGCGGCAGACGCAGGCGTGAGCATCCCATGGTCAAGCGACCGGTACATCGTACAGACGGCGTGTGCCGGTTCGTATGATCGTGCGAGGCCCGCTAAGGACGCCGTCTATTGTCAGACGGCGAATCAGGGGCGAACGGTTGTGTCCCCGCAGCCACTTTTCCCGCGCCGCCGTCGAAGCCGCAGGCTGGCGGGAGTCCGGATCCGGCGCCGACATGGCTGATCACACACCGTCGCGGCTCCCCAGGACCGGTGACAACGCGGCCCCCGCCGAGGTACCGTCGCCTCTACGGCCCGGGCGAAAACGCCCCGGGCACCTTTCCAACTCGGATCGTCCGGCACGTTCCTGCCGGTTGAAAGGGAGTGCATCATGGCTGGTGTCGTCTATCAGGACTCGTCCTGCGTCTACCCGGGCGCCGAGCGCCCCGCCGTCGACAAGCTGAACCTGGAGATCGCCGACGGCGAGTTCCTGGTCCTGGTCGGCCCTTCCGGTTGTGGCAAGTCCACGTCGCTGCGCATGCTCGCCGGGCTGGAGGAAGTGTCCTCCGGCGGCATCTTCATCGGCGATCGGGACGTCACGCACCTGCCGCCGAAGGACCGGGACATCGCGATGGTGTTCCAGAACTACGCTCTGTACCCGCACATGACGGTCGCGGAGAACATGGGCTTCGCGCTGAAGATCGCCAAGGTCGACAAGGCCACGATCACCAAGCGCGTCGAGGAGGCGGCCAAGCTCCTGGAGCTGACCGAGTACCTGGGCCGCAAGCCCAAGGCCCTGTCCGGTGGCCAGCGCCAGCGTGTCGCGATGGGCCGCGCGATCGTGCGCGAGCCGAAGGTCTTCCTCATGGACGAGCCGCTGTCCAACCTGGACGCCAAGCTGCGTGTGCAGACCCGCACCCAGATCGCCTCGCTGCAGCGCCGCCTGGGCATCACGACGGTGTACGTCACCCACGACCAGGTCGAGGCCATGACCATGGGCGACCGCGTGGCGGTGCTGAAGGACGGCCTGCTCCAGCAGTGCGACACCCCGCGCGCGATGTACGAGAAGCCGGCGAACGTGTTCGTGGCCGGCTTCATCGGCTCCCCGGCGATGAACCTCGTCGAGGTGCCGATCGTCGAGGAGGGCGTGAGGTTCAACGGCCTGACCATCCCGGTCTCCCGCGACGCCCTGGGCGTGGCCTCCGGCGGCGGTGCCAAGACCCTGACCGTCGGCGTGCGGCCGGAGTCCTTCGACTTCGTCGGCGACGCCGCCGGCGCGATCGCGGTCACGGTGCACCTGGTCGAGGAGCTCGGCGCGGACGCGTTCGCGTACTGCGCGGCCCAGGTCGACGACCGCGACGTGGACCTGATCGTGCGCGTCGACGCCCGCGCGGTGCCGATGAAGGGCGACACGCTGTACGTGAAGCCGCGTGCGAACGAGACCCACCTGTTCTCGGCGAGCTCCGGCGAGCGCATCGACGCCTAAAGCGCACGAAACACCGGGCGGTGTCCCGGGTGGCGCTCTTGCGCGGATACCATGCCTTGGAACCGAGGCGAGGTATCCGCGCATCCCTTTATAAGGGGATGTCGCACAAACGCTGTGGGCCGCGCCGGCAGCCCGAAGAGCAGGAGTGGACTGGATGAGTTCGGACACCGTCGTCGCCGACACGAACAGGTCGGTGTCAGGCCGAGGCCGGGGCGGCGGCCGCTGGCCCCGCCCGAGCCGACCGGTGTCCGACCTGGTCTCCGATTTCCTGAGCCGCGACGTACTCGGTGTGCGCGTCGGGGTGCTGGTGCTGATCCTCCCGGTCATCCTGGCCGGAATCGGCATGAACCTGGTCTCCCGCCAGGGCTGGAACCACCCGCCGGACAGCCGCTACTACCTGCCGATGATGTCCCGCGACATGGGGCACTCGTGGGCCGACGCGGTCCGCACCGAGCGGGGCATCTCGCCGAGCTGGAACCTGTCGCCCTGGTACTTCGCGGACAACGACCCGACCTGGCAGCAGGTGCGCCTGCGCTTCCTGTACCCGGTGCTCTCGATCCCGTTCATCTGGCTGTGGGGCCTGTCCGGCGGCTCGATGGCGATCCCGGTCATCGGCACGGTGTTGTTCATCTGGGCGATCGCCCGGGTGCTCCAGCGGCTGTACGGCCCGGGGGTCGCGGTGATCGTCACCGGCGCCTTCAGCCTCACGGTCCCGGTGAACGTCTACACGTGGGCGGGAACGGACACCCTGGCCTTGGGGCTGGCAGCGGTCCTCGTCCTGAACCTGCCGATCGAGCGCCGCATCGGCAAGGCCAACCTGGCGTGGCTGGGCATCGTGTCGGTGTTCATCGCCCTGACCCGCCAGGTCGGCGTGCTGGCCCCGGCGATGGCCGGCGCCGGCTGGCTGTGGGTGCTGGTGCGCGAGCGCAGCTGGCGCAACCGCTGGCTGGGCTCGCTGATCGTGACGGCCGGGACCACCTTCGTCATGACGGTGATCTCGATGACGGCGGTCAACGCCAACACCTCCGGCGTCGTCGGCCGCGGCCAGACCACCTACTTCGGCATCCTCCGCCAGTTCGTCCACTACCTGAAGATCGTCACCGAGCAGGCGACGACCTACATGTGGCACACCGACCGCCTCCTGTACGCGCTGCTCATCGCGGCCGGCATCTCGGTCCTGGCGCGCTTCGCCTCCGACGCCACGGCCGTCTTCGTCGGCGCGGTCGCCTCCACCTACGTCATCACCGCGGGCGTCGGCTTCTCCGACCACATGCGCTACGAGATGCTCATGTTCCCGGCCGCGGCGGTCGCCGCCGGCGGCCTGGTCAGCCTGGCCATCGGCGCCTACCTGCCGAAGCCGGTGAAGGAGACCGCCACCGAGCCGGCGAGCGAGGCGGCGGGCGTACGGGCGAACGGACCAGCGCCCGAGCCGGCGACCGAGCCGGCCCTGGCCCCGGCCCGCTCGCCCCGCTTCTCGCTGGGCGTCGTCACCGCCCTGGGGCGCACCGCCCCGGGCCGCTCCCTGGGCCTGCACCTCCCGCGCGGCGACCGCTGGAAGCCGCACGTGATCCTCAGCTCGGCCGTCCTGGTCGTCGTGGTCTGGATCTCCCTGGCCGGCTCCTGGGGCTCCACCATCGCCGCACCGGCGTCCCCCTCCCTCGCCGCGGCCCAGGGCAGCGCCGACTACGCGGTCAAGCCGCTGGCCAAGCCCCCGGCGGAGCAGACCCTGCGCATCCTGTTCGACCAGGCGACCGCCATGGCCCACGACAACATCAACCTCCAGGGCGCCCTGGACTGGGCGCACGTGATGCGCTACCAGCCGATCGCCCCGGACGAGCCGGGCTGGAGCACCCGCGCCAAGGACGGCACGGCCCTGGTCAACCCCAACTCCATGGGCCAGGACCAGGCCATGGCCGAGGCCTACGGTCGCGGCCTGTCCCTGGACTCGACGATCAAGTCGGACACCGTCAAGATCCTGAGCCGCCAGGTCAGCGCCTACGGCGAGGACGTGGTCTTCACGGTCCAGGACAAGTCCGGCAAGGTGCACCAGGGCACCGCGACGACGATGTACCCGGTCTGGAGCTCGAGGGACTCGGCGACGGTGACGTCGCTGGTGTTCGACACGCCCTGACCGGTGCGGCACGTCCTGACCGGTACAGACATTCCGACCACCGCACCCGGCCCGCTTCGGCGCGCCGGGTGCGGCCGTGTTCGCAGCCTGCCTTCGGTCTCGAAAACGTCTCGGCGACAACCCCGCGCAACCCCGTATCCCTTCTGTCTATGACAGCGCATTGCAGGGACGTCCCCCTCGCGGGACGAACGGGAAGCAGGGTGCCGGCGCATGATCGCACGTCGTCGAGTAGTGGCTTACTGGATCGCGACCGGCCTGTTCGGCGTCGTCGGCGTCGGCGACGCGCTGGTGTCGCGGTCGCTGGCACGCGGAGCCCGTCCCGCCGCTGAAGGGCCCGCGCCCCGCGTTCCCGACGCACCTCACGCACCTCACGCACCTCCGGTCCAGGCCTTCGACCCGACACCCGCGCGTGGCGTCCTGGAACGGTTGCTGGGCACCGCCTACGCCGACCAGATCGAGCTCCTGGCGGCTCCTGCTCAGGACGATGTCGACCGGTACCGCATCCGTGCCTCGACCGGTTCGAGACCCTTGGCCGTGACGGTCGAGGGCACGAGCACCTCCGCGCTGCTGGCCGGCGTCGGCTGGTACCTCAAATACGTGGCCGGTGTCACAGTCTCCCTCCCCGGCGACAGCCTCGCGGCCCTCCCGGCCACCCTGCCCGCCCCGCGCACCCATCTCAGCGGCGCCGCCGCGGTGAAGCACCGCTTCGCCCTGAACGACACCGAGAACGGCTACGCCGGCGCCTACCGCACCTGGGCCGACTGGGAGCGCACCCTCGACGTCCTGGCGCTCCACGGCTTCACCGAAGTCCTCATCGCGGC
Source organism: Catenulispora sp. MAP12-49 (assembly GCF_041262705.1). Taxonomy (NCBI): domain Bacteria; kingdom Bacillati; phylum Actinomycetota; class Actinomycetes; order Catenulisporales; family Catenulisporaceae; genus Catenulispora; species Catenulispora sp. MAP12-49. The sequence goes on from NZ_JBGCCP010000003.1 coordinate 141,963, forward strand.
CGGCCAGGACGAGGTCTACCGCCGCGTCTTCACAGAGTTCGGATACCAAGCCGACGAACTCGACGCGTGGATACCCGCCGCGGCGCACCAACCCTGGTGGCTGCTGGGGAACCTCCAGGGCGCTGTCGGCGCGCCGGGCGGTCGGATCGGTACGGACCCGTCAGCCCGCCAGGCCGGTGTCGCGCTGGTCCAGCAGGCCGCCGCCAGGCTGCGCGAGCTCGGTCTGACCCCGGTGCTCCCCGGCTACCTCGGCCAGGTCCCCCAGGGCTTCGCGGCGCGCAACCCCGGCGCCCGGGTCCTGCCTCAGGGACGCTGGAACAACTACCAGCGTCCTGACTGGCTCGACCCCCGCGATCCCCGCTTCACGCGCATAGCGGAGTCGTTCTATCGCCATCAAGGTGAGCTCTACGGCCGCAGCACCGCCTACAAGATGGACCTCCTGCACGAAGGCGGCAGCAGCGACGGCGTCCCCATGGGCGACGAGGCCGTGTCCGTGATGACCGCCCTGCAGGCCGCTCGCCCCGGCGCCACCTGGGTGATGCTCGGCTGGCAGGCCAACCCCCGCCGGGACGTCCTCGACGCGCTGCGCACGTGTGCGCCGTCCGTCTGCGCGCACGGCAGTGTCCTGATCGTCGACGGCTGCTCCGACAAGTTCGCGGGCTTCGACCGGGAGGCCGACTGGGGCGGCACCGCCTACGCCTTCGGCACCATCACCAACTTCGGCGGCCGGTCGCTGCTCGGCGCCAACGCCGCGACGTGGACCGACCGCTTCCCGAAGGCGTGGGCCGCGAAGGGATCGGCGCTGACCGGCACCGCCTGGATGCCCGAGGCCTCCGGCCACGATCCGGCGGCCTTCGAGCTGTTCGCCGAGCTCGCCTGGCGCCCCGACCCCTTCGACCTGACCGCCTGGTTCGGCCAGTACGCCGCGCGCCGCTACGGGAAGGTGGACGCGGCGGCGACGCAGGCGTGGCAGGCGCTCGCGCAGACCGCGTACTCGCTCGCGCCGGGCACCTACAGCCAGGCCCAGGACAGTCTGTTCAGCGCCTGGCCGGACCTGTCCGCGGTCTCGGCGTCGCCGGACGGCCCCGCCATGCGCTACGACGGCGCCGCCTTCCAGCAGGCCGTGCTGCTGCTCCTGCAGGCCGATCCGTCGCTGCGCGCCGTCGACGCCTACCGCTACGACGTCGTCGACCTCGCGCGCCAGGCCCTGGCCAACCACGCCCGCGTCCTGCTGCCGAAGATCAAGGCCGCGTACGTCGCCCGCGACGCCGCCGGCTGGCGCGCCCTCACCGGCCGCTGGCTGGACGCGATGGCGCTGCTGGACCGGCTGCTGGCCACCGACGAACGTTTCCTGCTCGGCACCTGGCTGCGCTCCGGCGGGTACGACGCGCGATCACTCATCACCACCTGGGGCGGCCGAGACCAGGCCACGCTGCTGCGGAACTACGCCGGCCGCGAACTGGCGGGGCTGGTCGCCGACGTCTACCTCCCGCGCTGGCGCAAGCATTTCGCGGCGCTGGAGCCCGTCGTCACGGGTGCGGCCAAGCAGGGGGCGCAGACCGACTGGTTCGCGCTCGACGACGCGTGGGCGCGCGGCGGCAAGGCGTATCCGACCACCCCCACCGGTGATCCGTTCGCCGTCGCAAACGTCGCCGCCGCCCTCCTGGCCACCCCCTGACCTGCGCATACCGGCCCTGAACAGGGCCGCAGATGACTATTGACGACCCATCAGATTCGGCATACGGTCCGTTCGGACCAGCGGACCGTGCGTTTGTTCCGGCAAACGCTGCCGAACGTGGAGGCATGAGGATGAAGCTCGACCTGCTCTACGAGATCGACGTGCCCAAGCCCTGGGCCAAGCCCCATCCCTACGGCCAGCGCGAGGCAGAGCAGCGTGCGTACCGCGAGGCCATCGAGCAGATCAAGCTCGGCGACAAGCTCGGCTTCCACACCACCTGGCACGTCGAGCACCACTTCCGGGAGGGCCGCTCGCACTCGCCGGCGCCCGAGGTGATCATCGGCGCGCTGTCGCAGTGCACCGAGCAGATCCGGCTGGGCTTCGGGGTGACGCTGATGCCGCACGCCTTCACCCCGCCGATGCGCGTGGCCGAGAAGGTCGCCACCGCCGACATCCTGTCGGGGGGCCGGGTCGAGTGGGGCACCGGACGCTCCACGCCGATGGAGCAGACCGCGTTCGGTGTGGACCGGGACGCCTCCCGGGCGCAGTGGGAGGAGGCGATCGGGGCGGTCGTCGGGATGTGGGAGGACGAGTACTTCGAGTTCCACGGCAAGTACCTGGACTTCCCGCGGCGCATGGTGACGCCCAAGCCCGTGCAGGACCCGCATCCGCCGTGCTGGATGGCCGCGACGTCCGAGGGGTCCTCGGCGGTGGCCGGGGAGAAGGGATTGGGGCTGCTGTCGTTCTCGATCCTGCAGCCGATCCACAAGATGGCCGAGCACATCCGCCTCTACCGGGCCGCGGCCGCCTCGCCGAAGCCGATCACCCGCGTCACGACCAACCGGGTCGCCGCCTACACCCTCGTGCACTGCGAGGAGTCGATGGCCAAGTGCGAGGAGTCCGGGATCTGGGACTCGGTCTGGTGGTGGTACAAGAACATCGCCGAGTTCACCGCCGAGTGGGAGCTGCCGCACCTGTCGCAGGAGGAGCGGGACAAGGTCTTCCCCTACCTGATGCAGCAGGCCGACGGGAACTTCGACCCCAAGTCGTTCAACGACCACGACATGATCGTCGTCGGCGACCCCGAGCAGTGCTACACCAAGATGCTCAAGTACGCCGAGCTGGGCGTCGACCAGCTGATCTGCTACGTGCAGTTCGGCTACCTGCCGCACGAGTCGGTCATGAAGACCATCGAGCTGCTCGGCAAGGAGGTGCTGCCGGCGCTGGCCAAGGAGGGCGTCGACGCCACCATCAAGCCGGCTCCGGCCCCGGCATCCTGACCTTCGCGGACGAGAGGGCTGATCCCCATGACCCGCACCGACGACACCGAGGTCCCGGACTACCGGTCGCTGCTGAGCCTGGACGGCAAGAACTTCATCGTGCTCGGCGCCGGGCAGGGCATCGGCCGGCAGGCGGCGCACGCGCTGGCCGCCGTCGGCGCCCGGGTGTTCTGCGTCGACCTGGACGCCGGGCTCGCCGACGACATCGCCAAGGAGGTCGGCGGCGTCCCCTGGGCCGGCGACGCCATCGAGCAGGACTCCGCCGAGCGCCTGTATCAGGACGCGGAGGCCGCCCTGGGCCGCATCGACGGCATCGTGGACATCATCGGCATGGCCAAGTACGCCGGGCTGCTGGACACCGACCACGACAGCTGGGCCTGGCACCACGGGATCGTGCTCCAGCACGCCGTCAACGCGATCCGGTTCGGCGCGCCGCGCATGATCGCCACCGGGGGCGGCGTCCTCACCGTCGTCGCCTCTGTTTCCGGGATGCAGTCCGCGCCTTCACACGGCGCGTACGGCGCCTACAAGGCCGCGCTGATGTCGTTGGTGCGAACGGCGGCGGTCGAGCTGGGGCCCAAGGGGTTGCGGGTGAACGCCGTGGCCCCGGGCCTGGTCATGACGCCGCGGGTGGCCGGATACCTCTCGGAGGCGGAGAAGGAACGGGGCGCGCGCAACGCTCCGCTGCGGCGATCCGCGTTTCCGAAGGACATCGCCGAAGTCATCTTGTTCTTGTGCACAGGCTTGTCGTCGTATATCACTGGGCAAACGATCGTCGTTGACGGCGGAGTCTCGGCCAAGTTCGGGTACTCGTTGCCTGGAGAGGACTGATACGGATCGATGACGGCTCACAGCGGCGTGGGTGACAGCGCGCACACCGAAATGTCCAACGCCGATCGGAACCAGCGTGCCGGTGCTTCCCGGCACGCCTCCGTGGAGCCGTATCTCGCCGGTTGTGCCTGGCCGTCGGGCCAGGGGGCGGTCTACCCGCGCGCGGACCCGAAGGACTTCTCCCGGCTGCCGATCGACACCTGGGGGACCGCGACGGTCCCGGTGGGCGTGCGGCTGGAGTTCTCCGGGGCGGCGCGGGCGGTGCAGATCGCCTACCGGACCAAGACCGCCGACCTGGGGTACCGGGGCGACGGAGCGGGCACGTTCTTCGCTGCCTACCAGGGCGAGAAGTTCATCTCCTATGCCGACGCGATGCTCGGCGACGGGATGGCGGTGCTCGATCTGGCCGGCGCCGACGAGGCGCTGCCGGTCACGGTGTACCTGCCCGAGGGCATGAAGCCGGAGATCGTGTCGCTGCGGGCCACCCAGGGCGAGCTGGTCCCGGCGCCGAAGCAGCCGCGCTGGATCTGCTACGGCGACTCCATCGCCGAGGGCTGGTCCGCCTCCGAGCCCGCGCTGTCCTGGCCGGCCATCGCCGGCCGGCTGCACGGCCTGGACGTGGTCAACCTCGGCTACGCCGGCGCGGCCCGCGGCGAGATCGTCTCGGCGGAGCAGATCGCGGCGCTGGACTCCCCGGCGGTCATCTCCGTCAACCACGGCACGAACTGCTGGACCCGGATCCCGCACAGCGCGACGATGATGATGGCCGGGATGGACGCGTTCCTGCGGGTGGTGCGCGAGGGGCATCCGGGCGTGCCGATCGTGGTGTGCTCGCCGGTGCTGCGGCCGGACGCCGAGGAGACGCGGAACAAGCTGGGCGCGACGCTGGAGGACCTGCGCGAGGCGATCGAGGACGTGGTCGTCAGCCGGCGCGAGCGCGGTGACCGGGACCTGCACCTGGTCCGCGGCGTCGGCGTCTTGCGCGCGGAGCACCTGGCCGATGGCATCCACCCGGGCGACGAAGGGCACCGCATCATGGCGACGGCCTTCGGAGACCCCATCGCCGAGAGAGCCACGAGAGAGTAAGAGGGATAGGACCATGGCGCGTCCGGCCCCGGCGGTGGACCGCACGGTGGCGGTGCTGAACCTGCTCGCCGCGCACCCCGACACGGCCTTCTCGCTGTCGGAGATGTGCCGCCGCCTCGACATCAACAAGGCCACCGCGCACGCGATGCTCACGGCCCTGGCCGAATCGGGGTTCCTGCTGCGCAACCCCCGCGACAAGTCGTACACGCTGGGCCCGGCGCTGATCGCCCTGGGCTCCGCGGCCGCCGCCCGGCGCCTGGAACTCGTGGAGTTCGCCCGGGCGCCGATGCAGGCGCTGGCCGCCGACACCGGCCTGCAGTGCGTGGTGTCCTCGGCGATGGGGGAGGAGATCGTCTTCCTGGCGGTGGCCGGCGAGGTGGTCCCCTTCGGCCCGCATGTCCGCGTCGGCCAACGGATCCCGCTGGCTCCACCGATCGGCACGGTGTTCATGGCCTGGTCGATGCCCGACGACGTGGACATCTGGCTCAACCGCAGCACGGTCGGCAAGCCCTTGGCCGATGCGGAGCTGGAGCGCTTCCGCAACGGCGTGCGCGCGGTCCGGCGGCGCGGCTACTCGGTCGGGTTGGAGCCGGACGTCCTGGGCGTGCGCCTGGGGCAGTCGCTGGACGACCACGAGGCCGTGCCGCCGCTGCTCGCCGAACTGTCGCACACCTCTTATCTGATGGACGACTTCGGCGGCAGCACGCACCGCATCGGCCACCTGGCCGCGCCGGTCTTCGGCCCTGATGAGCGGGTTGCGATGGTGCTGACGCTCTATGGCTTCCAGAAGCAGCTGAGCGGTGCGGACATCGACGCCCTCGCGTCACGTTTGACGGCCACCACACGGGAGATCACCTTTGCGGTGCGGGGGCGGCATCCGGATCTCCGGGTGAGCGGATTGTTGGACTAGGAAGTCAGTACCCTGGTTCGGTGTGCCCTCTTCGCGCTAAACGGTGTACCACGCATCATTGCGAAGGGGTGGGGTTTTGCGTACTCACAACGGGAACCACGGGGGACACGCACGGCGGCTGGCGATGGCGGGGGCCGCGGCGCTGGCCGCACTGTCCTGCGCCGTGCTGAGCGGGGGAGCGGCGGCGGCTTCGGTGCTGCCGGCGCCGTACGGGGATCTGAACGCGGACGGGAACATCGACCTGATGTCGGTGTCGTCCACCGGCACGCTCCAGACCTGGGAGGGGAACGGCACCGGCGGTGTCGGGGCGCCCATCGACAACCCGAACCAGGCGCAGCCTGATTTCAGCGACGCCCTGATCGACGGCGCCGGCAACTTCAACCGGGGCGCGTACCAGTCGCTGCCCATCTACCGCAGCACCAACAGTTGGGTCTATGTCGAGGTCGGGGACGGGACGGGCACCTTCTCCTCAGGACACGAGGTCTCCGTGGAGCCTCCGAACCTCGCCACGTCGTGGCCGGCGATCACCCAGCTCGTCTCGCCCGGCGACATCACCGGCCACAACCGGGCCGACCTGGTGGGCAGGGTCGGCGACCAGTTGGAGGTGTTCGCGAACACCGCGCTCTACCACTACAACACCCCGGTCGCCGTGGCCGGTTCCGGCTGGAGCGGCCGGACCGTCATCGGCGTCATCGACGTGACCGGCGACGGAGTGAAGGACCTCATCGCCCGCGACGACGCCACCGGCGTCATCTGGCTCTACCCGGGTGTCGCCGGCGGGACGTTCGGCGACGAGAGCACCCGCGTGCAGATCGGCTCCGGTCTGGACGCGGCCGACTATCCCTTCGTCATCACCAAGGGCGACGTCACCGGTGACGGACACGCCGACATCTACGCGGTGGGCGCTTCCGGCGGCCTGTACCTGTTGTCCGGCAACGCTTCCGGCGGCTTCGGCGCGCCGGCGCTGGTGAGCAGCGACCCGGCGTGGACCGGGATCAAGGCGCTGGGCTGATCACGGGACGCCGTACGCGATCGGCAGATACCAGGCGAACCAGGCCGACATCGCCGCCACGGCGATGAAGGAGGCTGCGAGTCCTCGGTAACGCGCGCGGGAAAGCCTGCGCGCCACGGGGATCAGCAGAGGGAACGCGGGCATCAGCTCGCGCGGCGTCGTGGTGATCGAGCGGTGGCTGCCCAGCGCCAGGGCGGCCACCGCGGCGCTGTACACGACCAGTTCCCAGGGCAGACGGTCGCGCACCATGAGGGCCAGGAGGAAGGGCACAGCGACCATGCTCACGATGGCGATCACCTCCAGCACGGATGGGTTGTCCAAGCGGCCGTCGATCACCTTCGAGAACTCGCCGAACGTCGTGGCCCCGCTGTCGAACCAGTTCTTCCAGAGCGAGCGCTGGAAGGTGAAGTAGGCGTCGTACCGGCCGAACCGGTGCCCGACGGCGAGGATGTAGGCCGCCATGCCCGACGGCGCGATCGCCGCGCAGGCCCACGGCCGCCATCCGTCCTCGCGGCGGATCGCCGCCACGAGCGCGGCCAGACCCACGGCGCCTATCAATGCGGCCGCGGACGGACGGGTGAGTCCGCCGAGAAGGGCCAGCACGCCAGCGGTCAGCCAGGAGCGCCGGAGCAGCGCGTACAGCGTCCAGGCCGCGAAGGCCGTGAAAAGCCCGTCGGCATAGGGCGCGGCCTGGACCATGGCGGTCGGGAGCACCGCCCACAACGCCACGAGGACCAGCCCGGCGCGGGCGCCGGCCACCCGCTCGCCGACCGCGCGCAGGCCCACGGCCGCGATCGTGCCGGCGATGACGGAGGTCAGCACGCCGGCCTGCAGGTAGCTCAGGCCGGTGACGGCCTCGACCGCGCGTAGCAGGGCCGCGTACAGCGGGAGGAAGGCGTAGTCGAATCCCTCGTGGTAGCCGTGGCTGGCTATGTCTATGTACAGAGCCGCATCCCACATATGGGGCGGGGTGTGGATGAAAGCTGTGAACGACTGACGGCGAACGTGGAGGATCCACAGCAGCGAGAGCACCGAGATCAGGTGCAGGCCGAGGTAGACCCCTGCGGCCGTCGCCGTGGCGCGGTTCAGGACGGCGCGGCGGAACGGGACCACGGTGCGGTCGGGTGGTGGCGAGGCTGGTGAAGATCCAGAATCCTGATGGATCGCTTCCACGACAGTCGCCACGACACCCCCAGCAGTCACGCATATGACAAAGTCAGTTACTCAAACAGCCTTGTGGCGAGGCTGTTATGCATATTCGATCTTTACCGTAGCTCGCCGAGGGCAGCCGAGGACAATCGCCTCCGCCCCACCCCGGTCTGCGTGCGGGATCTTGTTCTGGGAGGCTGCTGCTCATGGCGACCTTCTCCTCCTACGACGGCACCGAGCTGTCCTACCGTGAAGCCGGCATCGGCGATCCGCTGGTCTGTCTGCCCGGCGGCCCGCTGCTGGCGTCGTCGTACTTCGGCGATCTGGGCGGCCTGGCCGCGACGCGCCGTCTGATCCTGCTGGACCACCGGGGTACCGGCGATTCGGCAGCGCCTGAGGATCCTGAGACGTACCGCATCGACCGCATGGTCGCCGACGTCGAGGCGCTGCGGGTGCACCTCGGCCTGGAGCGGCTGGACATCCTCGCGCACTCGGCCGGCGCCAACCTGGCGATGCTCTACACGATCGCGCATCCCGACCGTGTCAGCCGTCTGACGCTGATCACCCCGGGCACGCGGGCGGTCGGCTTCCCGCTGTCCATGGAGCCGATCCGCGCCCAGCTCCTCACCCGCAGCGAGGAGCCCTGGTTCCCGGCTGCCTGGGAGGCCTTCCAGCGCGCCGAAGAAGGCGACGAGTCCGAGGAGACCTGGACGGCGATCATGCCCGTCTACTACGGCGCCTGGACTCCTGCGGCCCAAGCCCACGCGGCGGCGCTCCCGGCCGACGAGGAGAAGCAAGAGATCCACTTCGCCGAGGGCGTCTTCACGCCCGAGGCCACGATCGCCGCGCTGGCGGCCGTCGAGCTTCCGATCCTGATCCTCGCCGGGGGCCGCGACCCGGGCCCCACACCCGAGCGGGCGAAGGAACTGGCGGACTTGTTCCCCAAGGCGCGTGTGCGTTTCGAGGTGCAGCCCGGCGCCGGGCACTTCCCGTGGGTGGACGACCCGGCGGCCTTCGGCGCACTCGTCGCGGAGTGGCTGGCCGGCTGAACGCGGCCTGCAGGCTGAAAACGCCGGGTCGGGCCGGGATCGAAGACCGCTTCGGACCCGGCCTCCGGGTGTCCTACCCCTCCTCCAGCATCGGCGGCGCGATCTCGTCGAACACGTCGCCGGGGCCCGGGTTCTCAGGGCTCGTCGATCCTCCGAAGTGCTTCATCACGCCCCACACCGCGTTCAGCGCCGTTGTCACCGCGCCCTCGGCCCAGCCGGCGGTCCAGGAGATGTCGTCGCCGGCCAGGAACAGGCCGCGCTGGTGCTCGGGGAGCTCCTCCTGCATGAAGTGCGTGTACAGGCGGCGCTGGTAGCGGTACTGGCCCGGCAGGTTCGCCTTGAAGGCGCCCATGAAATAGGGCTCGGTCTCCCACGAGACGGTCAGCGGGGTGCCGATGATGTGCGAGCGGATGTCGACGTGCGGGTAGATCTCCGCCAGCGAGGCCAGGATCACTTCCAGGCGCTCCTCGCGGGAGAGCGGGACGAACTTCATCGAGTCGTCGACCCAGGTGTAGGACAGGCACATCACGCCGGGCTTGTCCGGGCCGTCGTCCAGCAGGTACACGCCGCGCGGCATGCGGTCGGTCAGGGTCATCGACATCGTGTCGCGCGCGGGGTCGGCCGGGGACGGGTCGCGCCAGAAGGGCCGGTCCACCACGACGAACAGCTTCGAGGCGCCCATGTAGTGCGTGCGCTCGACCGCGGTCCAGACGTCCGCGGGCAGCAGCGCCTCGTCGACCTTGATCTTCGAGAGCATCATCCAGCTCTGCGCGGTGAACACCGCGGCCGGGTACGTGCGTATCTCGTTCGCGGCGTCGGCGACGGTGATGCCGCGCCCGGTGCGGTACATGCGCGTCACGGCGGGACGCGGGTGGCCGTTCTCGTGCAGCGACCGAACCGAGGTGCCGGCCGGCCAGTGCGCGAGCGTGTCGGGGGCCTGCGACCACAGCGCCAGCGGCAGCTGCTGGCAGCCGCCCACCACGCGCCGGTGGTGGTCGTCGGCGCCGGTGTAGACGACGCGCAGGATCTCCAGCATCGAGTTCGGGAAGTCCGTGTCCCAGCCGCCGGTGCCGAAGCCGACCTGGCCGAAGACCTCGCGGTGCCGGAAGGACTTGAAGGCCGGGTTCGCGGCCAGGAAGCCGTAGAACGAGGTGTCGTCCAGCCGGTGCACCAGCCGGCTCCAGATCTCGCGCACCGTGGCGACGTCCCGCTCGCGGATCGCCTGCTGCATCGCGGAGAACTCCGCGCCATGCGCCGGGTCGTCCAGCGCGTCGGCCCAGGCGTCGGCGACCTCGTGGTAGATCGCCGGCAGGTCGTCGAGCTTGGTGGCGTAGTGGCTGACGCCCTTGAGATCGATGACGGTGGAGGGCGTCGCGGCGTCCAGCGGGTTCGGGAACGGCTCGGTGCGCAGCCCCGCGCGCTCGAGGTAGTCGAACAGCGTCGTCGAGGACGGCGGGAAGCGCATCGCGCCCATCTCGGCCATCACGCCCGGCACGCCGGGGAACGGCGTGGAGCGCATCCGGCCGCCGAGCTCGTCGGCCTCGTACACGACCGGCTTCAGGCCCAGCTTCAGCAGCTCGTACGCGGCCACCAGTCCGGACAGGCCGCCGCCGATCACCGCGACCTCGGTCCCGTGCGCGGTCTCCGGCACCGACCCCAGGCCCGCCGGGTGTGCCGCGTAGTCGTCGTAGGCGAAGGGGAAGTCGGGGCCGAACATGGTGATCGGCTTGTGCGAGTCGCAGTGCACGTGGTCGGTGACCTCGTGCACGGTGGCCGGAACAGCGGAGGTCACGACTGGTTTTCCCTGATCATTACAGTGCTCCGTACAGGTCGGTTCGTCGGTCTTGCAGATACGTGTTCAGGTCGCGGGAGGCCGCCAGGTCCGCCAGGTCCACGTCGGCCAGCAGCAGTTGCTCCTGGTCGCTGCCGACCGCCAGCTCCCGGCCGTCCGGGGCCACCACGCGCGTCTCGCCGGCGTAGACGAAGTCCCGCTCCACCCCGACCCGGTTCACGTACGCCACGAACAGCTGCGATTCGATCGCCCGCGCGGCCACGATCTGCCGCGGCACGAATTCGTACGGCCGCATCAGGGCGGTGGGCACCAGCAGCAGCTGCGTCCCGGCGTCGGCATGCGCCCGCACCGGCTCGGGGAACTCGACGTCGTAGCAGATCAGGAAGCCGACCCGGATGCCCTCCAGATCGGCCTGCACCACCAGCTCCGCCCCCGGCGCGAACGCCTCGCGGTCCACGTCGCCGAACAGGTGCGTCTTGCGGTAGTTCGCCTGGGAGACGCCGTCGCCGCCGATGAGCTGGACCGCGTTGTAGACGACGCCGTCGCCGTCGCGCTCGGGGTAGCCGTAGAGGATCGCGATCCCGTGCTTGGCGGCGATCGCGGAGACCGCCTGCTGCGAGGGTCCGAAGCGCTCCTCGGCCAGCCCGGCGATCACCTCGGCGCCGAGGTTGTAGCCGGTGAGGTACATCTCGGGGGTGATGAGCAGGCGCGCGCCGCCCTCGGCGGCCCCGGCCGCGGCGTCCGCGAGCGCGGCCAGGTTGGCGCGGCGGTCGGCGACGGGGTCCGGGGCGCCGTCGGGATGATCGGTAGCCGGGGCTTGAAGGCAGGCCAGCCGCAGGTTCATGCTCTCCAGCGTAGGACCGGCAGGCCAGAACGCATCTCGCCGCGATGGCGAGAGTGGTGGCTCTGGTTCGACAAGTGGGTGTGCGGGAGCTCCGGTCAGTCCCGCACCCAGAAGTCGAACAGATCTGCGCCCGGCTTGAACCCCGCGGCCCGCGCCACCTCGGCCGCCTCCTTGAAGCCCTTGCCGACCGCCTCCGGCTTGTGCGCGTCGGACGCGAACGACACGCCCTTCCCGCCCTCCTGCCGCCACCAGGCGACCACCCGCGGGTCCAGCGGGATCCGGGTGTTGAACTCCATGATCTTGTCGGCGCGCGCCAGGGTCCGCAGCACCAGCCGGATGTCGTCCTCGAATTCCTTCAGATCGAAGGAATCGTCGGGCCAGTACCGCACCGGGTAGTCGATGTGCGTCAGCACCTCGAACCCGTCGTACTCCTCGATCAGCCGCACGGCTTCGGCCAGGTACCGGTGGTACTCCGCCTCGGCGTCGCCGCGCTTGATGCTCACGGAGATGTCGGCGTAGTCCTCATCGCGCGCCGACGAGGTGTGCAGCGAGGCCAGGATCCGCTGGAATCCGCCGCGCTTCAGCAGATCCGCGGTCTCTTCCGGGAACCAGTGTGCCTCGCTGAGCTCCACGCCGGACAGGATGCGCAGCGTCGGGAAGCGGTCGCGGCAGCGCTCCAGCGTCTCCAGGTAGCCGGTGAGATCGATCCGCGGCGGGGTCAGGATGTCGCGGCCGTCCACCGGCTCGACGTAGCGCTGCCACGCCTCCGGGAAGTAGCTCTCCGCCGTCATCTCCGAGACGCTGAAGTCCGCGTGCTCGGTGAAGGCGACGGAGGGCAGCCCGATCTCGACCGCGCGCTCGCAGGTCCCCTCCATGGAACCGGCGAGCGCGTCCCACGAGTACTCGCTGTGGACGTGGTTGTCGGGTGGCAGCACCGGAAGTCCCCCTTTTCAGGGGCGGCGCCTCACCGCCCCTGCATGGCCAGCAACGTCACAAGATCGTAGGCCACGTGCGCGGCGGCGATCGAGGTGATCTCGGCGTGGTCGTAGGGCGGGGCCACCTCGACCACGTCGGCGCCGACGAGGTTCAGGCCGTCCAGGCCGCGCAGGATCTCCAGCAGTTCGCGGCTGGTCATGCCGCCGGCCTCCGGGGTGCCGGTGCCGGGGGCGTGCGCGGGGTCCAGGACGTCGATGTCGATCGAGACGTACAGCGGCCGGTCGCCGATCCGCTCGCGCAGCGCCTGCACGGCCGCGTCCACGCCCTGGCGCATCACGTCCGCGGACGTCACGATGCCGAAGCCCATGCGCTGGTCGTCGGTGAGGTCCTGCTTGCTGTACAGCGGGCCGCGGGTGCCGACGTGCGCCACCGCCGAGGAGTCGAGGATGCCCTCCTCGAAGGCGCGGCGGAACGGGGTGCCGTGGGTGTACGGCGCGCCGAAGTACGTGTCCCAGGTGTCCAGGTGCGCGTCGAAGTGCAGCAGCGCGACCGGTCCGTGCTTGCGCGCCATCGTGCGCAGCAGCGGCAGCGCGATGGTGTGGTCGCCGCCGATGGTGACCAGCTTGGACCCGGCCCCGACCAGCTCGCCGGAGTGCTCCTCGATCTGCTCCAGCGCCTGGTCCAGCAGGAAGGGGTTGATGGCGATGTCGCCGGCGTCGGCGACCTGGACCGCCTCGAACGGCGAGAAGTCCAGGCCCGGGTGATAGGGCCGCAGCAGCCGCGAGGCCTCGCGCACCGCCGCCGGGGCGAAGCGCGCCCCGGGGCGGTAGGAGACGCCGGCGTCGAAGGGCGCGCCCAGGACCGCCACGTCGGCCGTCTCCCCGGCCGGGAGCTGGTCCAGGCGGGGCAGCCGCGCGAAGGTCGCGAAGCCCGCGAAGCGCGGGGTCTTCGAGGAGTCGACCGGGCCGATCGGGGCCGGGCGCGCGGTGCTGCCGGTTGTGCTGCCGTCTGTGCTGCCGTCTGTTATGCCGACTTCGGTGCTCGCCATTGAGCTGTCTCTCCTAGCTAGGTGGTGCGGTGGTGCCGTGAAGCAGTGGTGCCTCGGGGTCAGCCGCGCGCTTCGGTGCGCCGGCGGTTGACCTCGTACAGCGCGATCCCGGCCGCGACGCCGGCGTTCAGCGACTCGGTCGTGGAGGCGATCGGGATCGAGACCGTGACGTCGCAGAGCTCGGACACCAGGCGCGACATGCCCTTGCCCTCGGAGCCGACGACCAGGCACAGCGGCTCGGTGGCGATCTCCAGCTCGTGCAGCGGCACCGCGCCGTCGGCGGCCAGCCCGGCGATCATCACGCCCTGCTTCTTGTACGCCTCCAGCGCGCGCGTCAGGTTCCCGGCGCGGGCCACCGGCAGCCGGGCCCCGGCGCCGGCCGCGGCCTTGAACGCGCCGGCCGTCATGCCCGCGGCGCGGCGCTCCGGCACGATCACGCCGTGCCCGCCGAAGGCCGCCACGGACCGCATCACGGCCCCGAGGTTGCGCGGGTCGGTGACGCCGTCCAGGGCCGCGAACAGCGGGATGTCGCCGTTGGCGAACACCGCCTCCAGGAGGTCGTCCGGGTGCGCGTACTCGTACGGCGGCATGACCAGCATCACGCCCTGGTGCAGGGTGCCGTTGGTCATCCGGTCCAGCTCGTGGCGCGGGGCCTCCAGCAGCGGCACGCCCTGCTCCATCGCGAGCTTCATGGACTCGCGGACCCGGTCGTCGGTGTCGATGTACTGCGCGACGTACAGGGCCTTGGCCGGCACCTGCGCCCGCAGCGCCTCGACCACGGAGTTGCGGCCCGCCACCTGCTCGGCGTCGCCCTTTCCGGGGGTGCGCCGGACCGGGCGGGACGTGCCGCGCGTGCCGGCGCCGGAGCGCGGGTTCGAGGCCGCGGCGGCGCGTTTGGCCGACGACGCCGCGCGCCGCTTGGCCGGATGCCCGGTGCGGTCCTCGGCCTTGGGTGTCGGGCCGCGGCCCTCCAGGCCCTGGCGGCGCTGGCCGCCGGAGCCCTTCTGCGCGCCCTTCCGGGAGCTCGACGCGCCCGGCTTGTTCGCCCGGCCGCCGGTGCCGCCGCCTTTGCTCGCCATGATGTTTCTTTCCTTCGTGAATTCTGCTCAGAGGCCGTGCCCCCGCTCCACGCTACCTGCGGCGCGGCGGGGGCACGGTGGGGAGGGCCCGGTCGGGCGATGAGCCCGTGGTGCCGATTGCTAGCCGACGGTCCAGCGCGGACCGCTCGGGGTGTCCTCGACGGTGATGCCGGCCCGGGCCAGCTGGTCGCGGATGGCGTCGGAGGCGGCGTAGTCCTTGCGTTCGCGCGCGGCCTGCCGCTGCTCCAGCGCCACCTTGACCAGACTGTCGACGGCCGGCCGCAGGTCGGTGGCCGAGCCGGGGGCGCCCGCGGCCCCGGCCCACTGCTCGTCCAGCGGGTTCAGGCCGAGGATGTCCAGCATCTTCAGCACCGAGGCCAGGTGCGAGGCCACGCCCTCCTTGTCGCCGGACGCCAGGGCGGTGTTGCCCTCGCGGACGGTGTTGTAGAGGACGGCCACCGCGCCCGGGACGCCGAAGTCGTCGTCCATGGACTCCGCGAACGCCGTCGGAACCTGCTCGGCGGCCCCGGTCGGGCCGACCGCCTCCAGGGCGCGGGTGACGAAGCCCTCGATGCGCGAGTACGCGGTGTCGGCCTCGCGCAGCGAGTCCTCCGTGTACTCGATCATCGAGCGGTAGTGCGGGGTGCCGAGGTAGTAGCGCAGGACCACCGGCCGGTACTGCTTGGCCAGTTCGGTGACCAGCACCGAGTTGCCCAGCGACTTGGACATCTTCTCGTTCTTGAGGGTGACCCAGCCGTTGTGCATCCAGTAGTTGGTGAACTTGTCGCCGAACGCGTGCGACTGCGCCTGCTCGTTCTCGTGGTGCGGGAAGATCAGGTCGACGCCGCCGCCGTGGATGTCGAAGTTCGTGCCCAGATAGCGGTGCGCCATCGCGGAGCACTCCAGGTGCCAGCCCGGACGCCCCGGGCCCCACGGCGTGTCCCAGAACGGCTCGCCCGGCTTCGACGCCTTCCAGAGCGTGAAGTCGTGCGGGTCCTCCTTGTGCGTGGTCGGGGCCACGTCGTCGAGCGGCTGCTCCTCCAGGTCGTCCACGCTGAAGTGGGCCAGCGCGCCGTACTCGGGGAAGGAGCGCACGCGGAAGTAGACGTCGCCGCCGGCCGCGTAGGCGTGGCCGGCGTCGATGAGCTTGCGCATCATCGCGATCATCTCCGGGATGTGCCCGGTGGCGCGCGGCTCGACGGAGGGGTCCTCGCAGCCCAGGAGCCGGTAGGCGTTCTGGAACGCGTACTCGTTGGCCTGCGCGACCCGCCAGGTCTCCACACCCTGCTCGGCGGCCTTGCGGATGATCTTGTCGTCGATGTCGGTGACGTTGCGCACGAAGGTGACGTCGTACCCGCGGTACTCGAACCAGCGGCGGACGATGTCGAAGGAGAGCTGCGAGCGGACGTGGCCGATGTGCGGCGGGGCCTGGACGGTGGCGCCACACAGATAGATCGAGACCTTGCCTGGTGTGACGGGTACGAACTCGCGCGTGGCTCGCGCGGCGGTGTCATACAGGCGGAGAGTCATTCCCCAAGGATACCGGGGGGTGGAAGGCGAAATTGTCTTCAGTTGCGCTGTGTTTCCATAGGGTGGTGACACGTTCGAACTCGAACCGGGCCCCGCTGAAGTTGCTCCTGATATTGGGGGGTCTTTCCATGTTCGGGCCGTTGTCGCTCGACATGTATCTGCCCGCGCTGCCGGATCTGGCGCATTCCTTCCGGACGCCCGAGGCGAACGTCCAGCTGACGCTGACCGCGTGCATGATCGGGTTGGCGGTCGGGCAGCTGGTGGCCGGTCCGATGTCGGACGCTTGGGGGCGTAAGAAGCCGCTGGCGATCGGGCTGATCGCTTATGCGGCGACGTCGCTGTTCTGCGCGTTGGCTCCCGACGTGTACTCGCTCACTGCCGCGCGGTTGTTGCAGGGACTCGCGGGGGCGGCGGGGCTGGTGATCTCGCGGGCGATGGTGCGGGATCTGTATGAGGGCGACGCCCTCACGAAGTTCTTCGCGACGCTGATGCTGGTGAACGGGCTGGCGCCGATCCTGGCCCCGGTCATCGGCGGGCAGCTGACCCGCTTCATGAGCTGGCGCGGGGTGTTCGTGGTGCTGGCGGCGATCGGCGTGGCGCTGCTCGCCGCCGCGGTGCTCGGGCTGAAGGAGACGCTGCCGGCGGGGGCGCGCGGGAATTCAGGTGGCGGCCTGCCGGCGACGCTGCGGACGTTCCGGGTCCTGATGCGCGACCGGCGCTTCATGGGCTACATCCTGACCGGCGGCTTCGCGTTCGCGGCGATGTTCGCCTACATCTCGGGCTCGCCGTTCGTGCTGGAGAACATTCATGGGCTGAGCAAGCAGGAGTTCAGCTTCGCGTTCGGGAGCAATGCGCTCGGGATCATGATCGCCGGACAGATCAGCGGGCGGTTGGTGGGGCGCGTCGCGGCGAGCCGGCTGCTCGGGGCGGGGCTGGTGATGTCGTTCGGCGGGAGCACGATTCTGCTGGCGGCCACGGCGTGGTTCGGAGGCGATCTGGCCGGGACGCTGGTGGGGTTGTTCCTGATGGTCTCGTCGATCGGCGTGATCATGCCGCAGGTGACGGCGCTGGCGCTGTCCGGCTACGAGCCCGCGGTGGCCGGCGCGGCATCGGCGCTGATCGGGACCGGGCAGTTCCTGTTCGGGGCGATCTTCGCGCCGCTGACCGGGCTGGGGAGCAAGACGAGCGGGATGCCGATGGCGCTGGTCATCTTCGGGTTGAGCGCCGCGGCGGTGGTGATGCGCGTGGTGTTGGTGCGGGCGCCGCGGGCCGTCGGCGAATTGGCTGCGGAGCCCGCGGTGGCCTGAGGTCTGGCTACTCCGCCGTCCGAGCCGCCGTGCCGGCCCGGCGCACCGGATTCAGCTCCGGCGCCTTCCGGTGCAGCGTCAGCCGGCCCACCAGGTGGCTGATCAGGCCGACCATCAGTGTCGAGCCGCCCTGGACGTGTCCGAGAGAGCTTCCGGTGATCATGAAGACGTGGGCGGCGATCGTCATCACCAGCGCCACTCGGGTCTTCGTGTCCTGCCACAGGTACTCGACCAGATAGCGCCAGAGGTCGCGGCCGGCTTTGCGAGCCGGGCCGAGGAGACAGGCGGCGAGGACGAGAAGGACCGCCAGGGGGATCAGGAATCTGATGTCGAAGCCCGGGATGGCCACGCCGCCGAAGGCGACCAGCCAGCCGGCCGCCGCGCTGAACTCCATGGAGCGCAGGACCAGGTTGCCCACGTGGGCCAGGCTGTCGTCGTCGGGGCCAGGGCGGGAGGCCAGGACCGCTTCGAGGTCGGCGAGCAGGGCCACCGGTTCGGGGACCTGGTCCTCGTGTTCGTGTTCCTCGGAGGCCTTGGCGACGGCCTCCTCGATCTCCTTCGCCTCCGAGGCTGATTCCGGGCCGAGTTCCGCGGCCATCTGGGATGCCCGGCGGGCCTCGGCCGCGGCCTGGGAGAGGTCGCCGCTGGCTTCGAGGGCGGCGGCCAGGCTGGCGCGGCTCTGCCAGACCTGGGGGCCGAGGCGGACCGCTTGTTCGGCGGCGGCGACGGCTTCGTCGAGGCGGGACAGGAGGCGCAGGGCCGAGGCTCGGAGCCGGTGGCCCCATTCGTCGTCGGGGGCGAAGGTGACGACCCAGTCGGCTGCGCGCAGTGCCTTCTCGCCGTCGCCGGTCTCCAGGTAGACCGCGGCCAGGGCCCGCCAGACGCGGACGTCCTGGGCGCCGGCCACGATCAGTTCATTGAGGACGTCCAGAGCCTGCTGGCGGCGTCCTAGCTCGGCCAGGGCCTCGGCGCGGGCGATGGTGCGGGCTATGAGCTCCGGGTTCAGGGCCGGTGGTTCCGAAGTCATCACAGGGACTGGTGGGGCGGGTTCCGGTGGAGCCGGAAGGGGAACGTACTTCACGACCATGGTTTGTTCGAGATCGCCCGTCCCGGCCGGGTCGTGCTCGCCCGTGCCGGCGATGGCCTCCCCGGCCGCGCTGACGGCTGCCCGGACCTCGGCTTTGATGGCGGCGTCCATCGTCGCCGCCGGGTGCCAGACCTGCTTCTCGGCCGCGTCGTTCGACTCGACGGACATCCCCCCACCCCCTCCACCGGGCGCGCCGCCCGGCAACAGAGGCCTGGTATACCCCACCGGCGCGCCGGGATGCCAGACCCACGCCGGGTATGCGGGCCCGACGTGGGATGATCGGGACCAGACAGGGAAGGACGCCCGAGGTGACAGTGGCACTGCCTGAACGAGCCGAGCGTATGCCTCGCCCCGGCGCCTCGCGCCACGACGTCGTCGTGGTCGGGGGCGGTCACAACGCGCTGGTGGCCGCGGCCTACCTGGCGCGCGCCGGACTGCACGTCACCTTGCTGGAGCGGCTGGACGCCGTCGGCGGTGCCGCGGTCAGCGCCTCGCCGTTCGCCGGGGTCGACGCCCGTTTGTCGCGCTACTCCTACCTGGTGTCGTTGCTGCCCTACACGATCGTGCGGAACCTGGAGCTGGTCATCGAGCTGCGCAGCCGGCCGGTCTCCTCCTACACGCCGGTGCGCCGGTCCGGGAGTGACACCGGGCTGCTGGTCGAGCGGCGTGCCGGGGCCGCCACCGAGGAGAGCTTCCGGCGTCTGACCGGGGGCGATGCCGAGTTCCGGGCCTGGACCAAGTTCTACGAGCAGCTCGGCCGGCTGGCGCGGGCACTGGCTCCGACGCTGCTGAACCCGCTGCTGGGCCGCGGGCAGATGGAGGCGCTGGTCCGCGAGGAGGGCGCCGGGCAGGCCTGGGAGTGGGTGTTCGAGCAGCCGATCGGTGCGGCCGTGGAGCGCTTCTTCGGCGACGACCTGGTGCGCGGCGTGGTGCTCACCGACGCCCTGATCGGCACCGACAGCTGGGCCGGGGATGCCGGCCTGAAGCAGAACCGGTGCTTCCTGTACCACGTGATGGGCAACGGCAGCGGCGAGTGGCGGGTCCCGATCGGCGGCATGGGCAGCGTCACCGACGCGCTGCACCGGTCGGCCGTGGACGCCGGCGCGCGGATCCTCACCGGGGTTGAGGTCACGCACATCGACCCGGACGCCGGCGGCGGCCGCGCCGAGGTCACCTACCGGGACCGGGACGGCGCCGAGCAGGTCGTGCAGGCCGGGTACGTGCTGGCCGGGGTGGCGCCGGCGGTCCTGACCCGGCTGCTGGGCCGCGGCGGGGCCGGGACTCCGCAGCCCCAGGGCACCCAGCTGAAGATCAACATGCTGCTGGACCATCTGCCGCGGCTGAAGTCCGGGGCCGACCCGCACGTGGCCTTCGCCGGCACCTTCCACATCGACGAGGGCGCCGCGCACCTGCGCCAGGCCTATCAGGACTCCCACGCCGGCAAGCTGCCGAACCCGCTGCCCTCCGAGGTCTACTGCCACACCCTCACGGACCGCTCGATCCTGGGCAAGGAGCTGCTCAAGCGGCCGGACGTGCAGACGCTGACGCTGTTCTCGCTGCACACCCTGCCCGGCGGCGCGACGAAGGAGGAGATGGTGCGGGCGGCGGTGGCGGGCCTGGACGCCTACCTGGAGGAGCCGCTGGCCGACTGCCTGGCGCTGGACGCGCAGGGCCGGCCGTGCCTGGAGGCCAAGACGACCGAGGACCTGCAGGCGGAGCTGGCGATGCCCGGCGGCCACATCTTCCACCGGGACCTGTCCTGGCCCTACGCCGAGCGCGCGGACCAGGTGGGCAAGTGGGGCGTGGAGACCGGGATCGACAACGTCCTCATCTGCGGCGCTGGCGCGCGCCGCGGAGGCGGTGTGTCCGGAATCCCCGGCCACAACGCTGCACGTGCAGTTCTCGACCGCGTCGCCGACGCGGGTCGTAGGCGCAGCAGCGGGATATGAGGTTCACGTTTCCATTCCTAGCACACGGGGTTTCGGCGTTGTGCCGGGTCCGCGAATAAAGACCCACGTTCGTGGGATGATCATGCTTTTGTCAGCGGGCCGTGACCGCGGGATCACTGTCGATCGCGCGGGACCACGATGGCGGTCGCGATTCCCGCGAGCCCTTCGCCCCGGCCGGTGAATCCGAGCCCGTCGGTGGTCGCGGCGGCCAGCCGGACCGGGGCCCCGGCGGCCTGGCTGAGCACCTGTTCGGATTCCGCGCGCCGCTTGCCGATCCGCGGCCGCGTACCGACCAGCTGCACCGACACGTTCCCGATCTCGAACCCGGCCTCGCGCACCCGGCGCGCCGCCTCGCCGAGCAGCTTCAGTCCCGACGCGCCGGCCCATTCCGGGTCGCTGGTCCCGAACTGGGCCCCGAGGTCGCCGAGCCCGGCCGCCGAGAACAGCGCGTTACACGCGGCGTGCGCGACCACGTCGGCGTCCGAGTGTCCGGCCAGTCCGACCTCGCCGGGCCAGTGCAGGCCGCCGATCCAGAGTTCGCGCCCTTCCTCGAAGGCGTGGACGTCGACCCCGATGCCCACCAGGGGCAGCGCGGTCACCGCCGCCTCCTGAGCACGGCCTCGGCCAGGACCAGGTCGAACGGTGTGGTGATCTTGAAGGCCTCGGCGTGGCCGGGGACCGTGCGGACCGGCAGGCCGAGCGCCTCGACCAGCCCGGCGTCGTCGGTGGCCGGGGCCGCCGGGTCGGAGGCCGCGTGCGCCTTGGTCAGGACGCCGCGGGTGAAGCCCTGAGGGGTCTGGACGGCGCGCAGCGTGGAGCGGTCCACGGTCGCGGTGACCAGGTCGCCGTCCACGGCCTTGATGGTGTCGGCCACCGGCAGCACCGGGATCACCGCGCCGGCCCCGCCGCGCACCGCGGCCACCACGGCCTCGATGACGTCGACCGGGGTCAGCGCGCGGGCGGCGTCGTGGACCAGGACCACGGCGCAGTCCTCGGGCAGCGCCGCCAGCGCCAGCGCCACCGACTCCTGCCGGCTCGCCCCGCCGGCCACCACCCGGGTGTCGCCGGGCAGGTCGGCCACCAGGCGCTGCACCTCGGCCAGGCCCTGCGGGTCCGGCGGCGCGGCCACCACGACCAGGTCCACCGAGCGCGCGGCGGCCAGGGTGCGGACCGCGTGCACCAGCAGCGGGAAGCCGCCCAACTCGCGCAGGGCCTTCGGGGCGCCGGGGCCCAGCCGCTCGCCCTTGCCGGCGGCCGGGACGATCACGGCCACCCGGCCGGGTCCGGCTGCGGGTTCGGCTGCGGGGCCGGGTCCGGCCGCGGCCGTGGCCGCGGTCTCGGAGGCGGGATCAGTACTCATGCTCACGGCCCGGGACATTAGCGCACAACAAGCCGCCGGCCCCGGCGGCTGAAGCCGCGGGGCCGGATGGCGTGCTCATGCTGAAAAGAAACGATGGTACTCACACGATTCAGGACAAGCGGTGGAGCAGGCGAGTCTTCGCGGGAAGCGAGGACTCCTAGGAAGCCAGGACCTCGTCGAGGATGGCGTCAGCCTTGTCCTCGTTCGTGGCCTCGGCCAGCGCCAGCTCACTGACCAGGATCTGCCGCGCCTTGGCCAGCATGCGCTTCTCACCGGCCGACAGCCCGCGGTCGCGGTCGCGGCGCCACAGGTCGCGCACCACCTCGGCCACCTTGATGACGTCGCCGGACTGGATCTTCTCGATGTTCGCCTTGTAGCGGCGCGACCAGTTGGTCGGTTCCTCGGTGTGCGGCGCGCGCAGAACGTCGAACACGCGCTCCAGGCCGCCCTGGTCGACCACGTCGCGCACGCCGACGTACTCGGCCTTCTCAGAGGGCACGCGTACGGTCAGATCACCTTGCGCCACCTTCAGCACGAGGTATTCCTTCGGCTCGCCCTTGATCACGCGGATCTCGATATCCTCGATGAGCGCGGCCCCATGATGGGGATAGACCACGGTCTCGCCAACTTTGAACGTCATGTGATATGTGCCCCTTCCGTGGCTCTCCAGGATACCACGTAATACGCCCGTTCTGAAGACCGTTTGCGCAGGTCAGCGTACCCGTGGGGGCTTGACAAACCCCCCTGCGGCGTGCTCGTGCAGCTCAATCGCCATCGCAAAGCGCCCGACGATCACCCGCGGGCCGGACGGTCGATCTTGGTCGATCTCGATCCCCGCCCGATCGCGCACACGGGGAAAATCGGGGAATCCCAGCGGGATTACGAGCCCCATCTCTCTGGGCACAACGCTCTGCAAAGCGCACAATGACGCTACGGCTCCCGACGACAACGCGTGGGGTGGGTGCAGACACAGGTGAACAGTCCAGGCCGCGACAACGGCGATCACTCCTTCGGTTCCTTCGGCGATCCCGGCGGCGACAGCGGCTTCGAGGTCGTGATCGTCCCGGACGACATCTCCGCCCTCGATGCCGAGGTGCGGGCCTACCGGCGGGAGGTCGCGCGGGCCAAGGCCCGGGCGAGGACCTGGTCCGCGCTGACGTGGCCCTTCCGTGCCCTGGCCGGGCTGTCCCGGCGTGTCGGGCGCGCCCTGGGGTTCCTCGTCTTCTGGTGAGATCCGCCGCCGCGGCGGGCCCCAGGCGCGCCGCGGCACGGCTCTGACACACGGTCCAGGCGGTCCCGCCGTGCGGGCCTGCGGCGTGCCCGCGCGCCGGGCACGTAGCGAACATCACTCCGGCGGATCGGGCCCCGGGCCCGGAACGGATCTGAGGCCCTTTTACACTGGCTGCGAGCCGCCATTTCATCGGGTGGTCGGGAAGTCGCACGAATCCGCGACCGGGCCCGGCACCACCGCGATCGACAAGGGCGGCGGCCCGTGAGCCAGTTGGACCGTCTAGGAGCCGTTCCGCCGTGAAGAGCATGCGCATCGCCCTCGTCATCGCCGCAGTCGCCGGCACCGCAGCGGTCGCGACCGGCTGCGCCGCCGGCGGTGGCGCCGAGACCCTGCAGATCCAGCCCAACTTCGCCGCCGGCGCCAGCGGCGACCTCCAGGCCCTGGACATGGTCGTGGTCGTCGACCCGGCCACCGGCACCGCGCAGGTGACCGGCACCGTGGTCAACAACGGCGACCAGGCGGCCCAGCTGTCCGGCGTCACCGTCAACGGCAAGTCCGTGTCGGTCTCCGGCGGCAACCTGGACCTGGCCGCGCACTCGGCGCTGAACCTGGCCGCGCCGAACGGCCCCAAGATGGTGCTGAACAACTCCGGCTCGGTCCCCGGCCACAACTCGCCGGTGGCGCTGACCTTCGCAGGCGGCGCGGCCATCTCCGTGACCGCCTCGACCGAGTCGAACACCGGGGTCTACCAGCAGTTCCAGCCGTCCAGCGCGAGCTGACCGGCGCGCGCGGCGCGATCCGGCTGAGCGGGGCGTCCACTGCCGGTGGGCGCCCCGCTCAGCCGTTCAGTTCACGAGCACTGCGAAGACCGCCCCGAGTATCAGGAACGGCCCGTACGTCAGCGCCGACTTCCGGTCCATCCGGCCCATGCGCAGCATGACGAGGGCGAACAGCGCCGCGGAGAACGTCCCGGCGAACATGCCGAGCACCAGGTCCCGCCAGCCGAGGTAGCCCAGGAACAGGCCGAGCACGGCGGCCAGCTTGGCGTCGCCCAGCCCCATCCCCTCGCCGTCGGGGCGGATCCAGGCCAGCCCCAGGAAGAGCCCGCCGGCGAGCGCGGCCGCGATCAGTCCCCTGAGCAGCGGGGTCATGTCACGGCCCAGATACGACGCGGTGCCCAGGCCGACCATGCCGAGTACGGCCAGCGGCGCGGTCAGCTGGTCCGGCAGCCGGCGTACGGCCAGGTCGATGAAGGCGAGCAGGACGCAGCCCAGGGCGAGGACCAGGAATGCCGGGGTCGCGGGATCGCTGCCCAGCCGGTGCCCGACCGCGAATCCGCCGATCGCCGCCGCCACGGCCACCATCCACACCCGCGGCCCGAGCTGCTCCCGGCACGCGCCGCAGCGGCCCGGCCACAGCGCGAACCGGACCCGGCCGGCCGGCAGCCGCACGCCGCAGTGGCCGCAGCGCTGCCGCGCGGGCGTGCCGGCGTCGACCGACATCTGATACGCCCCGCGCGCCAGCGCCGGTGCGCACAGCACCCCGACCAGGGCTATCGCCGCGCCGACATCCATGGGAGCCTCCTGCCGGCCCGTCGTGAGCCGATCGTGGTCGCGCCGGGGCGAACGAGGGGTCCCGGTGGCCGATCCGCGCTTGTCAGGGCGGACCTTATCCCCTGACGCCGCTGGCCGTAGACTTCCGAGTCATGCGTATGACGTTGACGGTGGTGGATCCTGTCCAGGGCTCCTGGATGGACGCACTGCTGGACGCGGACGGGGAGTCATCGATCCCACAGGTCGCGGACCAGTTGGGTCGGATGCTGGGGACGCAGGGATCGAACCCGGGGTCGCCACCCCTCCTGTTCGTGGACGGCAATCTCGTGGACCAACGCCACTCTTTGGCCTCCTCGCCTCTGCGCGAGGGCTCAGTGGTCTCACTCCACAATCCTTCGGGCTGTCTGCCCGCCGAGCCGTACGGCACGGTCGAGGTCCGGGTCGCCGGCGGACCGGACGCCGGTGGCGTGCACCGAATAAACCCCGGTTACGCCGACATCGGACGGTCGCGGCGTAACCGTGTGAAGATCGACGACCCGGGCATATCAGACTTCGCGCTGCGGGTCAGCCTGGATGTCCGAGGTGTGATCCGCGTGGCCCCGTACGAGGGCGTGGCCGCGACCCTGGAGAAGCAGCCACTGGTCGGGGAGGCCGAGTGGAAGCCGGGGATGCAGGTCGTGATCGGCACGACGATCCTCGAGGTCGGCTACTACACGCCGCCGGACGCCGCGCTGACCCCCTCCGAGGACGGCGCGTTCCTGGACTACAACCGGCCGCCGCGCATCCTGCCGCCGGAGCGCCAGACCAAGTTCAAGCTGCCCAGCCCGGTCCGGGACGAGCACAAGCGGCCGTTCCCGATCGTGATGCTGGTCCTGCCGGTGATGGGCGCGGTCCTCATGGCCGTGATGATGGGGCGCCCGCAGTATCTGATGATGGCGGCGATGTCGCCGCTGATGATGATGGGCAACTACTGGCAGGAGAAGAAGACCGGCAAGACCACCTACGCCCAGCAGGTCGCCGACTACGAGGCGAAGAAGGCGCGCATCGAGCAGGACGCCCGCGACGCGCTGTCGCTGGAGCGCAACGCCCGGCGGCAGGAGAGCCCGGACCCGGCGACGCTGCTGGACATCGGCATCGGCCCGCGCCAGCGGCTGTGGGAGCGGCGCCGGCGCGACAACGACCACCTGCTGCTCCGGGTCGGCACCCTGGACCAGGACTCCGAGGTCGTGCTGGAGGACCCCGAGCAGGACGAGCACCGGCGCAACGTCGCCTGGACCGTCCCGGAGGCCCCGGTGGTCATCCCGTTCAAGGAGCGCGGCGTGATCGGCGTCGCCGGCCCGGCCGGCACCCCGCGCGCCCTGGCCCGCTGGCTGGTGGCCCAGACCGCGGCCCTGTCCAGCCCGGACGACGTGCAGTTCGTGCTGCTCACCGACTCCCACGCCCAGCAGGACTGGGAGTGGATGCGCTGGCTGCCGCACCTGCGGCCCGGCTCCGGCCAGAACGCCAGCGCCCTGATCGGCACCGACGCCGAGACCGTGGCGCAGCGCATCGCCGAGCTGTCCCAGCAGCTGAGCTTCCGCATGAAGGAGCACGCCGCCAGCGGCGGCGAGAACCTCACGTTCAAGGACCCCGACATCGTGGTGATCCTGGACGGCTCGCGCCGGCTGCGCTCCATGCCCGGCATGATCCAGGTCCTGCAGCAGGGCCCGATGGTCGGCATCCGCTCCATCTGCCTGGACGGCGAGGACCGCTTCCTGCCCGGCGAGTGCCAGGCCATCGTGGTCGTGGAGCCGCAGGGCCTGCGGGTGCAGCAGGTCGGCAGCGACATGCTGCGCGGCGTGCGCCCCGACGCGGTGTCCCCGGTGTGGTGCCAGCGCCTGGTGCGCGGCCTGGCCGCGGTGCGCGACGTCTCCGGCAACGAGGAGGCCAGCGGCATCCCGAACTCGGCGCGCCTGCTGGACGTGCTGGGCCTGGAGCCGCCGACCAGCCAGGCCATCGCCGCGCGCTGGACCATGGGCGGCGAGACCACGATGGCGATGCTGGGCGAGTCCTTCGACGGCCCGTTCGGCATCGACATCCGCCGCGACGGCCCGCACGGCCTGATCGCCGGTACCACCGGCGCCGGCAAGTCCGAGCTGCTGCAGACGATCGTGGCCTCGCTGGCGGTGGCCAACAAGCCGACCGCGATGACGTTCGTGCTGGTGGATTACAAGGGCGGTTCGGCGTTCAAGGACTGTGTCCAGCTGCCGCACACCGTCGGCATGGTCACCGACCTGGACAACCACCTGGTGGAGCGGGCCCTGGAGTCGTTGGGCGCGGAGCTGAAGCGGCGGGAGCACATCCTGGCCGAGGCCGGCGCCAAGGACATCGAGGACTACGGCGACATCAGGAAGAAGAACACGCACCTGTCGCCGATGCCGCGGCTGCTGATCGTGATCGACGAGTTCGCCTCGATGGTCCGCGAGCTGCCGGACTTCGTGACCGGTCTGGTCAACATCGCCCAGCGAGGCCGTTCGCTGGGCATCCACCTGCTGCTGGCCACGCAGCGACCCTCCGGTGTGGTCTCGCCGGAGATCCGGGCCAACACCAACCTGCGGATCGCGCTGCGCGTCACCGACGGCAACGAGTCCACGGACGTCATCGACGACCCCTCGGCCGGCTTCATCTCCAAGTCGACGCCCGGCCGCGCCTACGTGCGGCTCGGTGCCAACTCGCTGGTGCCGTTCCAGGCCGGACGCGTCGGCGGGCGGCGCCCCGGCGCCAACGTGGTGTCGCAGTCCTCGGTGTGGAGCACCCGGCTGGACTGGCCGGGGCTGGCGGCCGCGCCGCCGAAGAAGCCCGAGGGCCCCAAGGTCGAGGACGACGCGGAGATCACCGACCTGAAGGTGCTGGTCGACGCGATCCGCGAGGCGAACGCCGCGATGCAGATCCCGCCGCAGCACTCGCCGTGGCTGCCGGCTCTGCAGGACACGGTGCTGCTGTCGGACGTGCCCCCGGTGCGCCGGCACGGCGGCCACGACCTGGCGCCGATCCCGTGGGGCATCGACGACCTGCCGTCGCTGCAGGCGCGGCGCGCGGCGGTGCTGGACTTCGCCTCCCTGGGCCACACGCTCATCGCCGGCGCGCCCCGCTCGGGCCGCTCGCAGCTGCTGCGCACGATGGCCGGCGCGATCGCGCTCACCCAGTCCACGGCCGACGTCCACATCTACGGCATCGACTGCGGCTCCGGCGCCCTGCTCCCGCTGACCGCGCTGCCGCACTGCGGCGCGGTGGTGCAGCGGCAGCAGTCCGAGCGCGCCACCCGGCTGATCAACCGCCTGATGCAGGAGATCAGCGACCGCCAGGAGAAGCTGGCCTCGCAGGGCTACGCCAGCATCATCGAGCAGCGCATGTCGGTGCCGGCGGACCAGAAGCTGCCGCACATCGTGGTGTTCCTGGACCGCTGGGACGGCTTCCTGGGCTCGCTCGGCGAGATCGACGGCGGGGTGCTGACCGACCAGATCATGAAGATCATGCGCGAGGGCCAGGGCGCCGGCGTGCACGTCATCATGACCGGCGACCGCCTGGTGCTCTCCGGCCGCATCGCCTCGCTGACCGAGGACAAGATGTCCTTCCGGCTCCCGGACAAGTCCGACTTCGGACTGATCGGCCTGCACCCGCGCAAGATCCCGGACGAGATCGCCGCCGGCCGCGCCTTCCGCTCGGAGTCCGGCCTGGAGACCCAGGTCGCGCTGCTCACGCCGGACGGCTCCGGCCAGGCGCAGGCCGCGGCCCTGGCGGCGATCGCCGAGCAGGCCCGGGCCCGCGACGCGCAGATCCCGCGCGCCCGCCGGCCGTTCCGGGTGGACGTCCTGCCCAACCGCATCACCCTGGCCGAGGCCTGGGAGCTGCGCGACGAGGCCTCGCAGGGCCGGCCGCTGTGGGCCCTGGCCGGCGTCGGCGGCGACGAGCTGATCGGGGCCGGCCCCGACCTCGGCGACGGCGTCCCGGCGTTCCTGATCGCCGGTCCCCCCAAGTCCGGCCGCTCCACGATGCTGGTGATGATGGCCCGCACCCTGGTGGTCCAGGGCTCGCAGGTGATCCTGGTGGCCCCGCGCAACTCGCCGCTGCGCAAGATGGCCGGCGAGCGCGGCGTCCTGGCCGTCTTCGAGAGCTCCGACCTCGGCGAGGAGGAGCTGCGCTCGGCCCTGGACGCCGCCGGCGGCCACCCGGTCTGCGTCCTGATCGACGACGCGGAGATGCTCAAGGAGGCCCCGGCCGGCAGCGTCCTGCGCGACCTGATCAGCCAGGGCGGCGACCGCGGCCAGGCCCTGGTCATCGCGGGCAGCGCGGAGGACCTGAACACCGGCTTCAGCGGCTGGCACGTCGACGCCCGTCGCGGCCGCCGCGGCGCGCTGCTCTCGCCGCAGTCGCCGATGGACGGCGACCTGATCGGGGTGCGGGTCAGCCGCGGCCAGGTCGGCGGCCAGATCCAGGCCGGGCGCGCGCTGCTGCACCTCGGCGACGGCGAGGTGCGGACGGTTCAGGTGCCCGCGGAGTGAGGCGGGGTTGATGGTGGTTCGCTGAAAGTGGTCCGCTGACGGCGGCCGGGGCTGGGGCCTCGGCCGCCGTCAGCGTCTTCGGCGTCTTCGGCGTTCTCGTTGGGATGCGGTTTCTCACCACCGCCGCGTCATGCGCAGGCCGGATGGCCCCAGCGTCCGCTGTCGAGCTTGGTGATCTTCTCGCCGGCGTCGTAGCCCTGGCCGCAGGAGCAGGTGCCCGCGAACTTGGCCTGGATGGTGAAGGCCTTCTTCGGCTTCGAGTCGCCGTTGCTCTTGCTGCTGCTGCCGCTGTTGGACCTGCTACCGCCACCGCCACCGCCACTGCCGCCGCTGCTCGCCCGGCCGCTTCCGGCGGGCCGGTCCGGCGTTCCCGGCACCTGCGAGGCGTCCGTCCCGGCCAGCGGCTGCTGGCTGACGGCGGAGGCGCTCGCGGCGCGGTCGGCGAGGTCGTTGTACGGATCGCCGTTCACCTGGTGCGCGGCGACGTGCACGAACACGACGTCCCGGCTGCCCAGCAGGGCGTCGATCTCCCGGATCAGATCGGCGTTGGCCACCGGCTTCTTCCCGGCGGTCATCCACCCGTTCTTCTTCCAGGCGGGCAGCCACTTGGTCACGGCGTTGATCGTGTACTGCGAATCCAGCCGAGCCTCCACCCGGGCCCCGGCCCCCACCTCCACCAGCAGCTCCCGCAAAGCGGTCAGCTCGGCGATGTTGTTGGTCGCGTGCCCCAAAGGCCCCGACCGCCACCGCAGAACAGCCCCCTCCGCATCAGCCAGGACCCACGCCCACGCCGACGGACCGGGGTTCCCTTTGGTGGCGCCGTCACAGGCGGCGATGAGGCGATTCTGGGTGCTGGACATCCGTCAATGGTGGCAGACGCTGAAACGGACTGGGGCAACCCCCGCTCGGTTGGGTACCATGGCGGCGGATCAGATCGGCACGCCGGTCATCCGGTCCAGCCGCTGTGGCGCAATTGGCAGCGCACCTGTCTTGTAAACAGGCGGTTAGGGGTTCGAGTCCCCTCAGCGGCTCTTCGGTACGGCTCCCCTGGGCACAGCCATCACTGCTGGTCAGCCCACACCGTCGCGTGGATCCGCACATAGGGAAAGTCCGTCGCATCCCGTCCCTGCCCGATGATCAGCACCGCCGCGTACTGGTCCCCGGGGTTCCGCGCGCTGTGCGCCACACGGACGCAGTACACGTCTCCCGGCACCGCCGTCACATGCGTCATGTTCTGCGCCAGTATCAGCGGCGCGCACGCGCGGGGGCTCGGCGCCGCCGTCGCGGTCCAGCGCGCGGCTCCGAGGCGGGCGAAGAAGGTGCCGTCGAACGAGGCGGTGATGTCGGGGGTGCCGGACTGGTCCGGGCTGGGTGGGACGGTGGTCAGGGTGTACCCGAGCGAGCCGACCTGGACGTCGCCGGCCCACTGTGCCGCCGGCGCCGGGGGTGTGCTGCGGAGGGTCACGGGGGCCGCGCTGGTGGACGCCGGGGGAGGCGTGGGGCTGGGCGTCGGCGTCGGGTCGCGGGGGTCCTGGGGGCCCTGGGGATCTTGGGGGCCCTGGGGGCCGGCCACGGTCGTGGTCACCGCCGAGGCGGGGTCGCCCTCGGGGTCGCGGCACACCAGGGTGGTCATGCCGGCGACCGCGACGAGCAGGGCCGCGATGCCGGTGACGGCCACGCCGACGGTCTTGGCGTGCCTGGTGAAGCGGCCGCGGTGCCGGCCGTCGCCGGTCGCACCGCCGCCCGACTCGCTCGTCACGTCCACCCCTGCGACTGAAAGCTCTGATTTCTCGTAAGGCTAGCCTTCGCGCAGCCGGTCGAACAGGTGTCGGAACCCCTAACGGGCATCGCGGGCGGGACGTCCTCCGGAGGGCGTCGGCTCAGCGTCGCGGTGGGTTGGGCTGCACCGGCCGCGCGGGTGGCGGCGGCAGGGGTCCCGGGGGCGGATCCTTCGGCGGACGCTGCGGGTTCGTCGCCAAGCGGGCCCCGATGCGGGCCAGCGGCAGGAAGTCCCACGCCGCCGCTCCCGGCTCGGTGCGCACCGTGAGGAACACCTCGAACCCCTCCGGCACCCGCGACCGGTCCCCGTCCCGCAGTGGCGCCGGTTCGGTCCACGCCGCGTTCACGAACCGCACCGGCCGGTGCCCGAAGTACTTGCGCGCCCGCGAGCAGTCGGTCCCCAGGATCGAGCGCCCCAGGCACGCGGCGCACAGCAGCAGGCCGCTGTCGGGGTCGCGCCCGACCGCGTTCCCCTCGCAGCCGCAGGAATGCTGACACCGTCGCATGGTCCCTCCCGGAGTCGGCAGCGCCCCGAGCGTAAGCCCGCCCGGGCGACGTGATCAGCACTTTCGCGACAGAGATCACTCGGACGAGTGGCTCCGGACCAGAACGTCCGGCGTTCGGCGGGGCTTTCGGGAGAGTCGGCATCGTCGCAGGTCAAGTGCCTGTCGCCGGGCCAGGCGCGACTGAAGTCGCAGCCACCCCCCAGCCTCGAGTCGTACGCGGCCCGCCCGGATCACCGCCAGGTGACTACCCCGGGACAAGCCCGTCGGCCGACGACCGGGACCCCTGCCGGTTCTTACCGTTTTCTTGGGCCCGGAAGGCCCGCCCGCCCGCACCAGCAGCACCCACACGAAGCAGCACCCACACCAACCAGCAGCACCCACACCACGTTTTCCGGAGGGGTTTTCCATGTCCGCCACCACCCGAGCGTTCCGAGAAGGCCCAGCGGCCGCCGAGAGCGGCTACGCCGTCCTGGCCCGCGACCTCGTCAAGACCTACGGTTCCGGCGCCACCGCGGTCCGCGCGCTGGCCGGCGTCACCGTCGGCTTCGGCCAGGGGGAGTTCACCGCGATCATGGGTCCGTCCGGGTCCGGCAAGTCCACGCTGATGCACTGCCTGGCCGGCCTGGACACCGCCTCGGCCGGCTCGGTGCAGATCGGCGGGGTGGAGCTGACCAAGCTGAACGACAAGGCCCTGACGCTGCTGCGCCGCCGCCGGATCGGCTTCATCTTCCAGTCCTTCAACCTGCTGCCCACGCTCACCGCCGAGCAGAACATCCTGCTGCCGCTGGACCTGGCCGGCCTGAAGCCGCCGAAGCAGTGGTGGGACCAGGTGATCGAGGTCCTGGACCTGGGCGGGCGGCTCAAGCACCGGCCCGGCGAGCTCTCCGGCGGCCAGCAGCAGCGCGTGGCCTGCGCGCGGGCGCTGATGAGCCGGCCGGAGGTGGTGTTCGCCGACGAGCCGACCGGGAACCTGGACTCCCGGTCCGGCGCCGAGGTGCTGGCGTTCCTGCGGATGAGCGTGCGCGAGCTGGGCCAGACCGTCGTGATGGTCACCCACGACACCACCGCGGCCTGCGCGGCCGACCGTGTGGTGTTCCTGGCCGACGGCGTGATGCGCGGCGACCTGCTGTCCCCGACTCCGGACTCGGTGACCGCGCAGCTGCGCATGATCCGGCCGGACCGCGTCGCGGCCGGGGAGTGAGACCGCGATGTTGAAGACGGCTCTGGCCAACCTGCGGGCCCACAAAGCCCGCATGCTCCTGTCCTCCATCACCGTGCTGCTCGGCGTCGGCTTCGTCGCCGGCACGCTGATCTTCACCGACTCCATCAAGCAGTCCTTCTTCGACAGCTTCGCCCGGCAGGCCGAGAACGTCGACGCCGCCGTCACCCCGGCCGGCGGCCTGCAGGTGTCCAGCATCGCGAACCAGCAGGACAAGAAGACTGTCGATCCGGCGGCCCTGGATGCGATCCGGCACCTGCCGGACGTGGCTTCGGCCGAGGGCCGGGTCCTGGGCCCGGCGCCGGTGCTGGACAAGACCGGCAAGCTGGTCAAGGAGAACGGGGGCACCGGGGTCGGCGTCTCCTTCCCGACCGACGCCAAGCTCGGCTACTTCGACTTCGCCTCCGGCCACGCCCCGGCCGCCGCGGGCGAGATCGCCATGGACAAGTCCACGGCCGACGACAAGCACTTCGCCGTCGGCGACCAGGTGACCGTGATCGACCACGGCGACCAGCGGGAGAGCTTCCGCCTGGTCGGCGTCTTCGACACCAGCACCGACAAGACCTACGCCGGGGAATCGGTCGTCGGCTTCGACACCGCCACCGCGCTGCGGGTCACCGGCAGCGCCGGGTACGACCAGATCGCCGTGCGCGCCAACGCCGGGGTGAGCCAGGACCATCTCGTCACCGAACTCAAGGACCTGCCGGTCCTGGACGGCAGCGGCGACACCTTCTACACCGGCGCGCAGCTCCAGACCGAACTGGCCAGCAAAGCCACCGGATACACCAGCGGCTTCGGCACGTTTCTGCTCGTCTTCGCCATTATCGCAGCACTGGTGTCGGCACTCGTGATCCAGAACACCTTCCAGATCCTGGTCGCGCAACGGGCCCGCGAACTGGCCCTGCTGCGTTGTGTCGGGGCCACCCGCCGCCAGGTGTTCGGCAGCACCCTGATCGAGGCCTTCGTCTTCGGGGCATTGGCGTCCACCGCGGGCTTCTTCGCCGGCATCGGGCTGTCCAAGGGTCTGTCCGCGCTGCTCAACGTGGCCGGGCTGAACATGCCGACGGACCACCTGGTGATCAACCCGAGCGCCGCGGTGTACTCGATCAGCCTGGGCCTGCTGCTCACCGTGGGCTCGGCGGTCCTGCCGGCCCGCGCCGCCACCCGCGTGGCGCCGGTGCAGGCACTGTCGGCGCAGCTCGGGGAGACCCGGGTGACGCGCAAGGCCGGCCGGGTCCGCGTCACCATCGGCCTGCTGATCGCCGCCGCCGGCATCGCCATCGGCTCCCTGGGGATGCAGAACCAGAACCGCAGCACCGGATTCATGGTCCTGACCGTCGGCGCCATGGTGACCTTCGTCGGCGTGCTGGCCCTGGGCCCGGTGATCGCCTCGCCGGTGATCCGGTTCCTGGGCTGGCTGCCCGGCAAGGTCTTCGGCCCGACGGCCCGGCTGGCCACGGCCAACGCCGGCCGCAACCCGCGCCGGGTCGCCGCCACCACCGCCGCGCTCACCATCGGCATCACGCTGGTGACGATGTTCACCGTGGTCACCGCCTCCATCAAGGCCTCGGCCACGGACTCCATCAAGCAGCACTTCCCGTTCGACTACCAGGTGGTCGCCGACCAGGACCGCGCGGTCCCGGCCGACGCCGTCGCCAAGCTCAAGGCCCTGCCGCAACTGGGCACGGTGGCCGCCGAGTACGACGGCAAGATCACCATCAACGGCCAGTCCGAGCACACCGGCGCGATCGACGCCGCCGGCTACGGCAAGCTGATCAACCCGATCATGAAGCAGGGTTCGATCGGCGACGTGGTCCCGGGCACCGTGGGCTTGCAGGAGAACCAGCTCAAGTCCCTGAACACGGCCGTCGGGCAGACGGTCTCGGCGATCGCGGCCGACGGTAGCGCCGTGAAGCTGAAGGTCGTCGCCACCTACGAGGACAGCGGGATCGGCATGCCGGACGCGGCGGTCTCGGTGCCCGACTTCCAGCGGCTGCTCCCGTCCAAGGGCCCGGACACAGTCAGCATGCTGGCCAGGCCCGGCGTCTCGCTGGCGGCGTCCCGGGCCGCGATCGAGGCCGCGGTGGACAGCGACCCGCTGCTGACCGTGAACAGCGTCGCGGACTACAAGAACCAGCTGAACAGCAGCCTGAACCAGATCCTCGCGATGTTCACCGCGATGCTGGGGCTGGCGATCCTGATCGCCCTGATCGGCATCGCCAACACCCTGTCGCTGTCGGTGTTGGAGCGCACTCGCGAGAGCGCGCTGCTGCGGGCGCTGGGCCTGACCCGGCAGCAGCTGCGCCGGATGCTGATGGTCGAGGCGATGCTGATGGCGGTGCTGGGCGTCTCGCTCGGGATCGTGATGGGCGGCGGCTTCGGCTGGGCCCTGGTGCACCTGGTGGCCAAGGCCACCGGGGTCGGCAGCCTGGCGATCCCTTACACGCAGCTGCTGATCTACGTCGTGGCGGGCGCACTGGCCGGGGTCCTGGCCGCGGTGGTGCCGGCCCGCCGGGCGGCACGGCAGACGGTCGCCAGCGCGATCACGGAGGCCTGAGAGGGGAGCCGCCCGGCTGGGGGGACAGCGGGGACGGGGAAACGGGGATGAGAGAAGGGCGGCCCGGCGCACACAGCGCCGGGCCGCCCTTCGTCCACTGGTCTTGCCGGCCCTACCGGTCTTGCCGATCCTGCCGATCCTGCTCGTCCTACTGCAGGTAGCCCTCGACCTCGCCGACCGCGCGGGCCCGGGCGTCCCCCGGGTTGCCGCCGGTCTCCTGCTTGGCCCGCCGCTGCCGCAGCAGGTCCCAGCACTGGTCCAGCTCGTTCTCCGTGCTCTTGAGCGCGGTCAGGTCCTCGTCGGTGGGGTTCGGGTGCGACCGCAGCCGATGCTCCTCGGCGACCAGCTCTTTGATGCGCGCGCCGATCCCGGCGTCGTTGGTGGTGTCAGCCATGGGACAACCGTATGCCGCCGCGCGGTGCGGCGCAGTTTTTGCCAGAGCGCGGGCGGGCTACAGCCCGATCAGCCGCTTCAGCCGACGGAATGGCGCGCGCAACCACAGCGCCCGCTCGGTACGCCGTGCGCCGCCGGTCCGGGGCAGGACCGCGATCATGGTCTGGAGGGCTTCGGTGGCGTTGTCGTCGTTCTGCGCCGCCGGCGCGTCCACGATCGCCGCGAAGTGCCGGTCCAGACGGTCGGCCACGGCCTGGTTCCCCAGGTTCAGCGGCGGCACCCCGACGCGCCGCGGCGGAGTCATCGGACCCGCCGTCGAACTGCTCGTCTGAGACATCGCCACCCTTAGAAGGTAGCGCATCGCGACCCACGCGGCACAGAGGTTCGGTGTTCCGTTATCCCGTTGTGCCCAGTGCTGAATGTCACACCGGATCAGGACCCTGTCTGAGCAGGGCCCGATCCGTCACCCACCGCAGGGTTCTGTTAAAGGCCGGGCGGGAAGTCGTACGAGGCGGGCACCTGAGGGGTCTGAGCCTTGTCGCCGACCCAGACCGCGATCTCGTCGTGGGCCTTGAGCACGTACTGCGCCGGGTCCCCGGTGATCTCCTTGCCGTTCACGAAGACGTGCAGGACCTCGTCCCCGCCGATCGCGACCGGGCCGGCCTGGGTGCTGCTCAGCGGCTGGCCCCACTCGGTGAAGAACTGGCCGAGCTTGAACGGGACGTCCTTGCCGGACTCGATGTGCATCACGCCGCTGGTGTCGTGGGTGTGCAGCGCGGTGATCGTCTGCGCGTTCTCGTCGATGCCGACGTACTGCGGCACGGTGACCGGCTTGCCGTCGACGATCACGTCGAGGTGCGCGTGGTAGTGGACCTGCAGCATCTCGCTGCCGAGCATCGGCAGGCCGGCCTTCAGGGCGGTCGAGGCCTGGTCCGGGTTCCGGGCCCAGCCGGCGGCCGACGACGGCGCCCCGCTGCTGGTGCTCGGCGCCGCGGCCGTGGTCGGCGCGCCCGCGGCCGCCCCGGTGGACGCCCCGCTGGAGCCGTTCGACGAGCAGGCGGTCATGACCAGGGCCGTCACCGTCGCCGCGAGGCCTATCGCGGCACGCTTGGGGATACTCATGCTGCCCAACCCTACCCAGCGGGGAGGCTTTCTCAGTTCGAATTCAAACAATTCGCCCCGTGAGGATCCTCACCCGGCTGAGCGGGAACTTCTCGGCGATACCGGGTTGGAGGAAAAAAGGGGAAAACAGCGTAAAGCGGGCGGCGCATCAGCACCGCCCGCCTCATGGATCCCACCGACACCATTTAGTAGAGGTCGGGTCCTTCGCCGCCGTTCCCACCGAACCCGCCGAACCCGTCGAAACCGTCGGCCTCTTCGTCCCCGCCGGCCTCGGAATCCGCACCGTCCCCGGCGGTCACGACCGCGCCGACCAGCACCGGCAGCGCCGCCGTCACGTCCGCCGCGACCGGCACCTGCACCCGCACCACCGGCCCGCCGCCGACCCGGGCGAAACCGCGTCCCGGGGGAAGCACCGCGGGCCCGCCGATCTCCAGCGTGCCGCCGAACAGCGCGGTGGAGGCTCCGGGCGGCAGCTGCCCGAGCCCGACCCGGGCGTGCGCCTGGTTGCGCACCGTGGCCCGCAGCTCGGAGACCCGCTCGGCCCGGCAGGACACAACCACGGTCACGCCGGTGGTCCGGCCGGCCCGCATCAGGCCCGCCAGCTGGTCCTGCGGATCGGCCAGGCCGGCCCGGCCGGCCGCCTCGCCGAGGGCGGCCAGTTCGTCCACGAACAGCCACAGCGGCTTGGCCAGCTCGGTCATCAGCGTGTCCTCGGTGTCCCCGAGCTCGCGCAGCCGCTCGGCCCGGCGCGTGGACTCCGCGCAGACCCAGTCCAGCAGGTCCATCGCGGCGGCCGGCTGGGACTCCACGCGCAGCACGCCGTCGCGGCCGGTGAAGGCGTCGAAGTGCCCGGTGTGCTCGGCGTCGATCGCGGTCACCAGGTGGCCGTGGCCCAGGGCCTGGGCGGCCAGCGAGCGCAGCAGGTTCGACTTGCCGCTGCCCAGGACGCCCGCGACCAGCAGGTGCGGCTCGGCGGCGAAGCGGCCGTGCCGCCAGACCACCGGCGCCAGCTCCACCACCGGCACCTCGCCGCCGGGCTCGGCGCTCAGCTGCACCGGGATCAGGCGCGCGGTCGAGGTGGGGTCGGTGAAGCCGAGCACGTACTCGATCTCGGCGACCTTCCAGGGCTGCGCCGGGATCCCGATCGGCAGCGGCGGCAGGATCCGCACGGAGAGCTTGTTGCCCTCCTCGTCCCAGTCGTACAGGTACTCGTTGGACTGGCCGATCTTGCCCTCCAGGGCCCGCTCGACCTTGGCCCGGGAGTCGGCTTCGCCGTCCTTGAAGAAGGGGGAGTACTGGAGTTTGAGCGCGACCAGCCGGTCGCCCTCGTCGAACTCCCATTCGGTGAAGCCGTCGCGGTAGCCGCCGCCGGGCTTGAAGCGCTCGTCCGGGTCGTGGGTGTCCATCAGGTAGGGGACCAGGCCGTTGTACGCCGACTGCAGCCGCGCGACGTGCGCCTCGCTCTCCGGGTCCTTGCCCGGGTCGGGCCGGTCCCGGCCCAGGTAGGTGGCCGCCGCCGCCCAGACCGCGATCAGCAGCAGGATGCCGTACGGCTGGAAGCCCACGGCCACCGCGCACACGGCGAAGACGAAGACCACCAGGTCCCGCCACTCCTTGTGCTTCTCGTGCCCGCCGGCCTCGGTCCAGTACGTCTTGGCGTCCGCGGCCATGTGCTTGGTCCCCCGGGCCAGCACGACCGCGGGGTGTCCGATGTCCAGCGCCCGCGCCTTGGCCCGCTTGGAAGCGTGCCGGGTGGTGTTCGTATAACGGCCGACGGCTTCCGTGACCGGATGATCACGGAAGCCGCGGACCAGGCGCTGGATGGGGTTCTCCGACCCCACCGATCCCGCCATGTGTTTTCGACCCCTTATCTGGCTACCTGGCTACCTGACTCTTCGACACCGGTTCAGCTCTCGTGCGCCTGCCTAGAAGTGCAGGTTGCTGATGAAGCTGGCGATGGAGGCGCCGCTCTGCTTGATGTTCGGGGCGATCGAGGTGGACGCCAGGTAGAACCCGAGCAGCGCGCACACGATCATGTGCGAGACCTTGAGCCCGTCCTTGCGGAACAGGATGAAGGTGATGATTCCCAGCAGCAGTACACCGGATACCGAGAAGACCATGACAGCGACTCCTTCGCCTGCGAGTGCCCGGCGTTTTTCGGTCGCCGTGCGTGAATCTCTACCTAGTGGTGCGGTCGGCTATGGAGAGTGGCCGTCGCCCGGCTCGGCGGGGCCATTCGTTCCCGAAGGGAGATGAAAACCAGATTCAGCTGAAGCTCACACTTGGATTCTCGCCCAGCGGGTTCGGCTTTTATAGCTGGAAAGCGGTCCGGGGCGGTGTAGATTCACCCGAGCGGCGCATCTGCCTCGGCGTATGCGGAACGCGAGTACGAACGCGTGGGACCGGTGGGAACCCCGAGGTGAACGGGGTCTGATTCGCGGCGCCGAGCGGCGCCCGGCAGGCCGGTCGGTGGCAAGACCGGCTCAAGGAGTTGAGGGATTCCAGTCGGGAATCCCGATCCGCCGATTATCGGGGCGGCTGTGCCATTGCCGCTTCCGGGTGCGGACAGCGCGTGTTGAATTACATACTTTGAAGTACGGGTACTGCTTATCCCTGGAGCGCCAGGACCCACTCGCCCCGCTTCATGACCCCGCGGACTTCCAGCTCGTCGTCGAGCACGACCAGGTCCGCGAACTTCCCGGCCGCCAGGGAGCCGATCTCGTGGTCCAGGCCCAGGGCGCGCGCGGGGGTCAGCGCGGCCGACACCGCGGCTTCGTGGATCGGCAGACCCAGCTCGCGCACCGCGCGGCGGAAGGCGACGTCCATGGTCAGGGTGCTGCCGGCGATCGAGCCGCCCCCGGACAGCCGGGCCACGCCCTCGGCCACCTCCACCTCCAGCGCGCCGAGCCGGTACATGCCGTCGGGCTGGCCGGCCGCGGCCATGGCGTCGGTGATCAGGGCCACGCGGTGCGCGCCGACGGCGTTGAAGACCATTCCTATGACCGCCGGGTGCACGTGGATGCCGTCGTTGACGAGCTCGACGATCACCGACTCGTCCTCCAGCGCGGCCACCACCGGGCCCGGCTCGCGGTGGTGGACCCCGGGCATCGCGTTGAACAGGTGGGTCGCCACCCGGGCGCCGGTGGAGAAGGCCTCCTCGGTGACGTCGTAGCCGCCGTCGGTGTGCCCGACCGCGGCGATCACGCCGGAGTTCGCCAGCAGCGCGGTGGCCTCGATGCCGAAGTCCAGCTCGGGGGCCAGCGTCACCATCTTCACCGTGCCGCGCCCGGCGGCCAGCAGCGGCCGCAGCAGCGCCGGGTCGGGCGCGCGCAGCAGGGCCGGGTCGTGGGCGCCGCAGCGGGCCTTGGAGATGAACGGGCCCTCCAGGTGCAGCCCGGCCAGCAGGCCGTCCTCGACCAGGCCGGCCAGGTCGGACAGGTAGCGCTGCAGCAGGTCCAGCTCGGTGGAGACCGTCGAGGCCATGATCGTGGTGGTGCCGTGCGCGCGGTGGAACGCCGCGGCGCGCACCGCCTGCTCGACGTCGCCGGAGCTGAAGGCCGCGCCCCCGCCGCCGTGGACGTGCATGTCGACGAAACCGGGCAGCACGTAGCGCCCGGCCAGGTCTATGGATTCCTCGTGGGGGTCCGTGGCGGACGCTTGCGGAAGCGAGCCCTCCGGGCCCACCTCGGCGATCCGGTGGCCGTCCAGGCGCAGCCAGCCGGCTCGCACACCGTCGGGCAGGACGATCCGGGCGTTCGTCAGCAGTGTCATCGCACCTACACGTGTTGATTGGTATAGACCTGTACCTGGACGGACCAACGGTACGCCATGGGGCCCGTTCCCGTCTGTGTGGGTGCCCGGCCGTACTCTGTCCTGCATGAACACCAGCGAGCCCGGGGGCGGATTGACAGACCGGGACCGCGCGATCCTGGCCTTCGAGAAGCAGTGGTGGCGCAACGCCGGGAGCAAGGAGCAGGCGATCCGGGAGCGGTTCCAGATCTCTGCGACCCGCTACTACCAGCTGCTCAACGCGCTCCTGGACGACGAGGCGGCCCTGGCCCTGGAGCCGGAGGTGGTCAAGCGCCTGCGGCGGCTGCGCGCCGCGCGCCAGCGCGCCAGGTCCGGACGGGTGAAACGGGTGGCCGACATCGGGCCGGACCCCGACCGGGAGCCCCCGCCCGTGTCTAATGAGGGGCATGATCGGGACCGAGCCGCCTGACCGGGAGCCCGCCGAGGTCGCCGGGCCGGAATCCC
The DNA here is from genome assembly GCF_041262705.1 of Catenulispora sp. MAP12-49. NCBI lineage: Bacteria > Bacillati > Actinomycetota > Actinomycetes > Catenulisporales > Catenulisporaceae > Catenulispora > Catenulispora sp. MAP12-49. The sequence continues at coordinate 183,045 of NZ_JBGCCP010000003.1, forward strand.
GCGACGACCATCTGGTGTACCGGGACCGGCTCGGCGCGGTGAGCGAGGCGCGGCCGATGAGCCGGCCCGGGCTGATCGCCGCGGTGGTCGCGGTGTGCGGCACCGGCCTGCTGGCCGGGCTCGGGCTGTTCGGGGGCACGACGCCCACATCGCGCCCGCCGGCGCCCGTGCCCGTCGTGATGAAGGCCGCGGACACTCTGGGCCCGCCCGCCGACCGACCGGTCCACGAGCGGCCGGGGCACCGGCTGCACCCGCGCCACCTGCCGCGACAAGTCCCGCACAGCCACTGGACGCATAAGGGGAGTGCCGGATCCGGCGCCCCACACGGCGCCGGCCGGCACTCCCCGGTCCGGGAGAGGATCAAGCGTTCTGCGCGTCCGGCCACTGAGCGGCCCGCAGGGCCTTCTGGGACGCCGCGTACAGCACCGAGACCGACATCAGCAGCGACAGGCCCAGCAGCGTCGCGGTAGGCGAGAACCACTGCAGCGCGGCGCTGGACACCAGCATCCCGGCCGGCATCCCGACCAGCAGGAACATCTCGAGCGCGGCGGCGGTGCGGCCGCGCTGCTCGTCCGGCACCGCCTGCAGGATCAGGACGTTGACCATCACCACGGCCGACGGGATGACGGCGCCGCCGAGGGCCAGGCACGCGGCGTCCGCGAGCGGCGAGGTGAACAGCGTCATGCCGAAGTCGGTGAGCGCGAAGACCAGGCAGGCCAGGATCAGCAGCCAGCCCGGACGCAGCAGCTTGTGCAGCGGCTTGACCAGCGCGGTACCGCCCAGCCCGCCCAGCGCCATGCCGGCGACCACCAGGCCGGTGGTGCCGGAGGCGGCGTGGTTCTGCTGCATGCGGACCACCAGGCTCAGGAAGACCGGGTAGCCGGCGGTGTTCACCAGGCACAGCGCGAGGGTGGTCGCGCGCATCACCGGGTCGCGCACGATGGTCTTCAGACCGAGGAGCGCGCCGCCGCCGCCGTGTGAGGACTCGGGGCTGTCGGCGGCTTCGCGCTGCCCGGTGCTCTCGGTGTTCTCGGTGTTCCCGGACATCTCAGCGTTCTCAGCGTGCTCGGCGGCCGACACCACCGACTTCGGCAGCTTGAGCAGCACGACGGTGAGCAGCGAGACCAGCCCGGCGATTGTGGCGAACACGAACGGCAGCGCCCGCGAGATCCCGAACATCGCCCCGCCCAGCGGCGGACCCGCCAGCTCGCACCCCTGCTGCCGCACCTGCTCGGCGGTGAGCGCGGCCGGGATCTGCTCCGGCGCCACCACCTGCCGCAGCAGCAGCGTCCGCGCGCCGGCGAAGGGCTGGATCGCGCCGAGCGCGGCGGCGGTGAGCAGCAGGTGCCAGAACGTCAGGGCGCCGAGGAAGTAGGCCAGGGCCACCGAACCGGCGGCGGCCGCCCGCACCGACTCCGACAGCAGGAGCATCCGGCGGCGGTCCTTGCGGTCCATGAGCTGCCCGACCGGCAGCGTCGCCAGCACCGAGGCGATCAGCTGCACCGTGGCGAACAGGCCGGCCTTCAGCGGCGAGCCGGTCAGCGCCAGGATCACCAGCGGGTAGGCGATGTCGGCGGTGCTCAGGCCGAGCAGGGCCGAGACCGCGCCGCCCCACAGGAGGTTGAAGTTGCGGTTGCGGCGGAGCGGGACCGGCTGGGCGGCGGCCTCGGTGCCGGCGGCCGACTCGGGCTCGGCCAGTCCGATCTCGGCCACCTCGGCCACCTCGGCCTGCCCGACCTGCCCGTAGTGCTCCGGCACCGCTTCCATCGCCGTGTCCCCACTCGCCTCGAGCGTCGTTGCGGTCATCGTGAACCCTCCCTGATCCATGAACGTTCGCGTCAGCGCGACCATTCACCCCATCCACATCATTCACGCTTGAGTGAATGATGACGCATCCGTGAGCGTGTGGCAAGATGGGGGCCATGGGCAGCGAGAACACCCCCTCCGACCTAGCCGGGGCGCTCCAGGCCGCGCGCGGCGCGATCCAGGACGCCACCGCCGAGGTGCGGGGCGCACTCCAGGAGGCGCGCCAGGAGATCGCCGGGGCGCACGAGCAGGTGGCACTGATCCAGGAAGTGGTGCGCACCGTCACGGACGTCGACACCATCAAGGCGCTGGCCGACTCCACGCGCCTGGCGATCCTGCGGGCGCTGAACCGCGACCGGGTGCCGAAGTCGGCCAAGGAGCTGGCCGAGGAGCTCGAGCAGCCGCAGACCAAGCTCTACCGGCACCTGAAGGTGCTGCTGGAGGCCGGTCTGATCGAGGCGGCCGAGACCCGGGTGGTGTCCGGCATCGTGGAGACCAAGTACCGGTCGGCGCAGGGCTCGGTCACCATCGACCCGACCGGGCATCCGGACGAGACCCGCGAGGCCATGGGCCGGATCATCGACGAGAACCTGACCGACTACCGCAAGCGCTTCCTGCGGCACATGTACGCCGAGGGGATCCCCGCCGACACCGAGCAGGCCAAGAGCAGCGGCATGCTCATGTTCCTGTCCTCCACCCTGGCGCCCGACGTCGCCGCGGACTTCCAGAATCGCCTGGAGGCGCTGGTCAAGGAGTTCGACGGTCTCCCGCGCGACCCCGACGGCGTCCGGGTCGAGGGCCTGGTCTCCTGGTTCACGCCCAAGCGCCGGGGGGAGTCGGACGACCGCCGCCCCGGATCAGAGTCCGCATAGGGGGCCGCTCCACGACCGTCACATCGGTCGAGCGCGGGGCGAAGCCCTCGGCCTCGCGGTGGAACTGGGTCATCAGCGTGTGCGGGCGGGCGTCGTCCCCGCCGGGCACTATCCGGCCCTCGCGCTGCAGCCGCTCCCAGGCGACCTGCATGATCTCGCTGGCCATCCGGCCCAGGCCCGCGTCGTCCTGGTGGTGGTGCAGCCGCACGCCCACGTCCACCTGGGCCATGCCGTCCAGCCCGACCAGCGCCAGGGTGTCGATCAGCATCGCGGTCTCCACGCCGTAGCCGGTCGGGAACGGCAGCCGCTCCAACAGCGAGCGGCGCGCCGCGTACTCGCCGCCCAGCGGCTGCACGAACCCGGCCAGCAGCGGCCAGTGCAGGTTCAGGATCGGCCGCGCGACCAGCTCGGTGACCCGGCCGCCGCCGGCCGGCAGGACCGCGGAGCCGGCCACCAGCGGCCGGTCGTACATCGCCTTGACCAGGTGGATGGGGTCGCCCTCGGTGCACAGCAGCGGCCCGAGCACGCCGGTGACCACGGTGGAGGAGAAGGACTTCAGATCGGCGTCGACGAAGCACACCAGGTCGCCGGTGGTGGCGGCGAGCGAGCGCCACAGCACCTCGCCCTTGCCGCGGACCGACGGGATGCCCGGCAGGATCTCGTCGCGGTGCAGCACCTTCGCCCCGGCCGCCGCCGCGTTCTCCGCGGTCCGGTCGATCGAGCCGGAGTCCACCACGAGCAGCTCGTCCACCAGCGGCGCGTCCTCCACGAGGTCCTCGCGGACGGCGGTGACGATCGCGCCGACCGTCTCCTCCTCGTCGAGGGCGGGCAGGACCACGCTGATCCGGGCGCCGGTCGCCGCCTTCGCGGCGAGCAGCCGCTCCAGCGGCCAGTCCGACGCCTGCGAGGAGCGCACGGCAAGCCACCGCTCCACCTCTTCCAGCACCGGGCACTCCACTCTGAAATCGGTATCGGCGACCTCTTCAAGAGTAGGCGACGGCGCACCCCCGCGGCTGTCTCGGGATCCGGACGGGTAGGTCCCACCAGGACGCCGGAGGCTTACGCTCCTAAGGAACAGTTCGATCGACAACTTAATAAGCGCTCATCCAGAGGAGCTGAGGGACCGGCCCTACGACGCTCCGGCAACCATCCGTTCTGCCACCTCATCGTGGCACGGCGCGGTGCCAACTCCGGCCCACCCGGCAGCCGCCGAGCCGTGGGAAAGATGAGGAAAGGAACCTCGCGTCATGTCTGGCACCCCTTCTCCGGCCGCCCCCTTCGGCCCCGCCGCGCACCTGTCCTGTCGTGAGTGCGGTCACACCACCGACCTCGGCCCGACCTTCGCCTGCGAAGAGTGTTTCGGCCCGCTGGAGATCTCGTACGACTTCGGCACGGTCACCCGCGAGCAGATCGCGGCCGGACCCGCCTCGATCTGGCGCTACGCCCCGCTGCTGCCGGTCCCGGCCGACGTCGCCACCCGGCCCACCACGAACCCCGGCTGGACCCGCCTGGTCCGCGCCCACAACCTCGGCCGCGAGCTCGGCCTGAGCAACCTGCACGTCAAGGACGACTCCGGGAACCCGACGCACTCCTTCAAGGACCGCGTCGTCGCGATCGCCGTCCAGGCCGCGCACGCCTTCGGCTACACCACCTTGTCCTGCTCCTCCACCGGCAACCTGGCCGGCGCGGTCGGCGCCGCCGCGGCGCGCGCGGGCCTGGAATCGTGCGTGTTCATCCCGTCGAACCTGGAGAAGGAGAAGATCGTCGTCGCCTCCGTCTACGGCGGCCGGCTGATCGCCATCGACGGCACCTACGACGAGGTCAACCGGTTCTGCAGCGAGCTGATCGGCGACGAGCTCGGCGAGAAGTGGGGCTTCGTCAACGTGAACCTGCGGCCGTACTACGCCGAGGGCTCCAAGACGCTGGCGTACGAGATCGCCGAGCAGCTCGGCTGGCGGCTGCCGGAGCAGATCGTCATCCCGGTGGCCTCCGGATCGCAGCTCACGAAGATCGACAAGGGCTTCCGGGAGCTGATCAAGCTCGGCCTGGTCGAGGACACCCCGTACAAGGTGATCGGGGCCCAGGGCTCCGGCTGCGCCCCGGTGTCGCAGGCGTACAAGGACGGCATCGACGTCATCCGCCCGGTCAAGCAGCCCGACACCATCGCCAAGTCGCTGGCGATCGGCAACCCGGCCGACGGCCCCTACGTGCTGGACATCGCCCGGCGCACCGGCGGCACGGTCGAGGACGTGACCGACGAGGAGATCCGGGCCGGCGTGAAGCTGCTGGCGCGGACCGAGGGCGTCTTCGCCGAGACCGCCGGCGGCGTGACCGTCGGGGTGCTCAAGAAGCTCGCCGACGCCGGCCGGCTCGACCCGGACGCGCTGACCGTGGTCATCAACTCCGGCGACGGCCTGAAGACCCTCGACGCGGTCTCCGACTGCGGGCCGACGGCGGTCATCAAGCCGTCCCTGGACGCTTTCCGCGCGACGCTCTGAGCGGTTCCGGGCAGATCCGTTCGCGCAAACTTCACCGGCATGTCACCCCGACAGGGGATCGAGTAAGGAGCACCGCTATGAGCATCACCGTACGGATTCCCACCATCCTGCGTACTTACACCGATGGGCGGGCGGAGGTGTCGGTCGCAGGGGGTACCCTGGCGGAAGTGATCGACCAGTTGGAGGCCGACCATAACGGGATCCGCGCGCGCGTCCTCGACGACGACGGCAAGCTGCGGCGTTTCGTGAACGTCTACGTCAACGACGACGACGTCCGATTCGCCGAGGGCCTGGGGACGGCGGTGCCCGAGGGTGGCAGCGTCTCCATCATCCCGGCTGTCGCAGGGGGCTGATGCGACGGCTGTTCGGCGTGCCCGAATACGGATCGGTTCCCGTATCGTTATCTACTCACCGTGTTCGACCGTGAGGGATACGCGGGGATCGGTCCGTATTTGTCGGCCCACCACTTACGAACCTCTGAATTTTCTCTGAGCTTCAGGCCTGTTGTACTGAGCGTCACATTAGCTAGTCTCAGCGCCGGTCGAACGATTCGGCGAGATCCCTCCAGCTCAACCCTCTTGGTACGGCGGGTGGTACGGCGGCGAACGCAGACCCTGGCCCGCGGGGTGCGGGCCGGAAAAGGGGGTGGGGTTTCCAACAGGGGGTAAGCCCACTCCGTCTAGAGCCGGCAGCAAGGGGAGTACGGAATGGCTCAGGGCACCGTCAAGTGGTTCAACGCGGAGAAGGGCTACGGGTTCATCGCGGTCGACGGCGGGTCGGACGTCTTCGTCCACTACAGCGCGATCCAGATGGACGGCTACCGCAGTCTGGAAGAGAACCAGCGCGTCGAGTTCGAGATATCGCAGGGTCAGAAGGGTCCGCAGGCCGACATGGTCCGCGTGCTCGTCTGAGAAGAGTATCCCACTCCTACCGACGCTGGTTTCCCACCACCCGGGTCGCGACCCTTCGGGCTTCCGCGCCGCCGCCCGACCGGCAGGACTCCGCACGACATTATTTCAGGGCCCGCTCCCGCGGCTTTCTCGGGGGCGGGCCCTGAAGTGTGCCGACGGTCTGTGCCGACCGGCTGTGCCGACTGGCTTGCACTCACCGAGGGAGAGTGCTAATCATGGACCTTGGCAGTCTCACACCGAGAGTGCCAAGTGAGAGAACCTCTCAGGCGAGGCCCCGACGTTTGGCCGGCAGGGACCGGTCCGGCGGGAGGCCGTCCGTCGCGGGCGCCTGGCGGTTCGCCAAGGAAATCCCTGGTGTGGGAGGTCAGTACCACAATGTCGAAGATCATCGCGTTCGACGAGGAAGCCCGGCGCGGCCTCGAGCGCGGCATGAACCAGCTCGCGGACGCGGTCAAGGTGACCCTCGGCCCGCGCGGGCGGAACGTCGTGCTGGAGAAGAAGTGGGGCGCCCCCACGATCACCAACGACGGTGTGTCGATCGCCAAGGAGATCGAGCTCGAGGACCCGTACGAGAAGATCGGGGCCGAGCTGGTCAAGGAAGTCGCCAAGAAGACCGACGACGTCGCCGGCGACGGCACCACCACCGCCACCGTGCTGGCCCAGGCGCTGGTCCGCGAGGGCCTGCGCAACGTGGCGGCCGGGGCGAACCCGATGGCGCTCAAGCGCGGCATCGAGGCGGCCGTGGAGGCCGTGTCCTCCGAGCTGTCCGGCATGGCCAAGGACGTCGAGACCCGCGAGCAGATCGCCGCGACCGCCTCGATCTCCGCCGCCGACACCGCGATCGGCGACATGATCGCCGAGGCGATGGACAAGGCCGGCAAGGAAGGCGTCATCACCGTCGAGGAGAGCAACACCTTCGGGCTGGAGCTGGAGCTCACCGAGGGCATGCGCTTCGACAAGGGCTACATCTCGCCCTACTTCGCCACCGACCTGGAGCGTATGGAGACGTCCTTCGACGACCCGTACCTGCTGATCGCGAACGCCAAGATCGGCAACGTCAAGGACGTCCTGCCGATCCTGGAGAAGGTGATGCAGAGCGGCAAGCCGCTGGTCATCATCGCCGAGGACGTCGAGGGCGAGGCCCTGGCCACCCTGGTCGTGAACAAGATCCGGGGCACCTTCAAGTCGGTCGCGGTCAAGGCCCCCGGCTTCGGCGACCGCCGCAAGGCGATGCTCGGCGACATCGCGATCCTGACCGGCGGCCAGGTCATCTCCGAGGAGGTCGGCCTGAAGCTGGACTCCGTCGGCCTGGAGATGCTGGGCAAGGCCCGCAAGGTCGTGGTGACCAAGGACGAGACCACGATCGTGGACGGCGACGGCGACAGCGACTCGATCGAGGGCCGCAAGAACCAGATCCGCGCCGAGATCGAGAAGTCGGACTCCGACTACGACCGCGAGAAGCTGCAGGAGCGCCTGGCCAAGCTGGCCGGCGGCGTGGCCGTCATCAAGGCCGGCGCGGCGACCGAGGTCGAGCTCAAGGAGCGCAAGCACCGCATCGAGGACGCCGTGCGCAACGCCAAGGCGGCCGTCGAGGAGGGCATCGTCGCCGGCGGCGGCGTGGCCCTGCTGCAGGCCGGCAAGCAGGCGTTCGAGAAGATCGACCTGGCCGGCGACGAGGCCACCGGCGCGAACATCGTGCGCCTGGCCCTGGAGGCCCCGCTGAAGCAGATCTCGGTGAACGCCGGGCTCGAGGGCGGCGTCGTGGTCGAGAAGGTCCGCAACCTGGACACCGGCTTCGGCCTGAACGCCGCCACCGGCGAGTACGTCGACATGATCAAGGCCGGCATCCTGGACCCGGCGAAGGTCACCCGCTCGGCGCTGCAGAACGCGGCCTCCATCGCCGCGCTCTTCCTGACCACCGAGGCGGTCATCGCCGACAAGCCGGAGAAGTCGGCGGCCCCGGCCGGCGGCATGCCCGGCGGCGACATGGACTTCTGAGCCGCGGCTCAGGGTTCTGGTTCGGATTCACTGGAGGCGGCTCCGGCTTCGGCCGGGGCCGCCTGCGGCGTTCTCGAACTGATTTTTACTCTTATGGGTGATTACTTTCCGGTTCGCTTCCCTCGCGCCGCATGTGGCATGTGAGTCTATGCTCGGAGTGTGACGACAGGACACTCCGATGCCCATGGCGGCACCAGGGAGCCACTGATGACGATCTCAGCGGAGACGCGGCGCGAGTTCCACCGTTTCGACGCCATGCTCGGCCCCGAGTACCGCGCCGAGCTCATCGCTGGAGAGATTGTCGTGAACCCGCCGCCACACGGTACCCACGAGCAGATCTTCGCAAAGCTGAACAACCAGCTTGTGAAGAAGTCGGCCATCGAAGTAGAGGTCTCCGGACACCGCGGAATCGAGACACCGCTCGGCGACTACATCCCGGACATGACCATCACCGAGCCGGACACTTTCGATGGACAGCCGCCATGGGGTACCCCTGAGGGCATCCTCATGCTCGTGGAGATCACTTCTTCGATGAGGGCCTCGGACCGGGTCGAGAAGCGCCACGCGTATGCCGCTGCGGGGATCCCTCTCTTCCTGCTGGTCGACCGCCAGAACCGCGAGACCGTCCTTTTCAGCATTCCGGATGTCGAAGCCAAGGACTACCGGGCCGACGTCCGCGTTCCGTTCGGTGACGCTCTCGAACTCCCCGTGCCGTTCTCCTTCGCCCTGACCGACTTCGTCCCGATGACGCCGCTGCCCAGCGAGCTTTGACCGACTCGCTGCCCCGTTGCCCGTTTCCGAGTCCCGGCCCGCCCTTGTCGGCATCTCAGCTCTCTGGCGTAATGAAAGAGATCGCCTTTGCTGAGAGGAACGCATGCCCCCACCCCCGCGCGGACGCCATCGCATCCTGAGGTGGCTCAACCGTCCGCGGCGGCTGGTGCGCCTGAGTGCGGGGCAGCGGCGGCGGTTCATCCTGGTTGTCGGGAACACCATCGTCACCTCTGGTGCGATCATTTTGCAGGTCTCCGCGCGGGGGAACCTCGTCGTCTGGACGCTGGCGCTCATCGCCGTTTCGCTCATCACCGGGATTCTGGCGATCGGGACCGAGTGGCTGATCGTCGAGGGGGCCACGGGGGCTGCGCGGGAGGATCGGCGGGCCGGGTGGCCGGAGCCGCGGATGGCGCACGGCAGTGCGCCGTTGAGTCTGGAGTTGCCGCCCGCCGACGAGCAGTTCGTGGGCCGGCGGCAGCAGCTCGATCAGCTGCGCGGCATGTTGCAGCGCACTGCCAACGACGGGCGCGGGGCTCCGGTGCTGGCTCTGTACGGCATGGGCGGGGTCGGCAAGACGTCGCTGGCGGTGCAGTTCGCCGAGGAGGTGCGCAGCGAGTATCCCGGCGGCGTGCTGCATCTCTCGCTCAGCGCGGGCCGGGGCACCGGTCTGGACGCCCCCGATCCGGCGACCGCGCTGGGCCGGCTGTTGGCCGCGCTCGGGGTGCGGGCCGGGGAGGTGCCGCCGGAGGAGGAGGCGCGGCGTCGGCTCTACCACGACCGCCTCGTCGGGCGCCGGGTGCTGGTCGTGCTCGACGACGCCAAGTCCGCCGCGCAGGTGCGGCCTTTGCTGGCGCGGGTGCGCGGGTGCGCGACGGTGATCACCAGTCGGCGTCCGCTCGGTCTGCTGGAGGCCGATCCCTTCACCGTCGGCGGCCTCGATGACGATTCCCTGCGCGAACTCCTCATCCGCCATGTCGGGGCCCGCCGGGTCGAGGAGGAGCCGGACGCCGCCCGCCAGATCATCCGCGCCTGCGGCGGCCTGCCCCTGGCCCTGCGCCTGGTGGCCGCGCGGCTGGCCGCCGACAACCACCGCACGCTCGCCGAGTTGGCCGGCCGGCTGAGCCTGGACGAGTTCCGCTCCGGCGACGTCCGGGTCCGCGACGCCATCGAGGTCTCCTACGCCGAGCTCAGCGCGCGCAGCCGCCGGGCCTTCCGGTTGTTGACCCTGTTCCCCTCCATATCCCTGCGCGAGTGGGCCCCGGCGCCGCTGCTCGACATCCCGGTGGCCGACGCCCTGGAGGTCATGGAGGACCTGGTCGAGTCGCAGCTTCTGGAGCGCGCGGCGCGGGGCGGCTCCAACGGCACCGAATACCGGTTCCACGCTCTCGTGCGCGAATACGCCGAAGAGCGCCTCGCCGATGAGGACGCCCCCGAAGACCAGCGTGCGGCCCTGGCCCGGCTCGGCGGCGCCTTCCTGGCCCTGGCCGAGTACGCCGAGCACCTCACCGACCCCACCGTCCCGCGCCACGGCCGGGCCGGCGGGGCCCTGCCGTCCAGCGCCGAGCACTGGCACGTCGACGACCCCGCCCTGCTCCGCTACGCCGAGTACGGCCCGACCCGCTGGCTGCTGGGCGACTGCCGCCGGCTGGGGCGCATGGTGGGGCGCGCGCACGAGAACGAGCTGTGGGACCTGTGCTGGGAGCTGTCGGTGGTCCTGGCACGGGTGCTGGAGACCGTCTACACCGTCTGGAACCGCTGGGACGACGTGCTGCGCGACGGCCTGGACGCGGCCACCCGCCGCGGCGACCGGCGCGCCGAGTCGATCATCGAGCAGGGCTACGGCGTCCTGCGCCACTACCAGGACCGCTTCGAGGAGGCCGAGCAGCACTTCACGATCGCGCTGCGGCTGTGCCGGGAGATCGGCCACCGCCCCGGCGAGGCCTACACCCTGCGCTGGATCGGCCGCGGCCACTACTTCGCCGGCCAGTTCGCCGCCGCCGTCCACGACCTGGAGCAGGCCCTGGAACTGTCCCGGGTGCTGGGCAACAAGCTCGCCGAGGCCCGCGTCCTGCGCGATCTGTGCGAGGCCTACGCGGGCCTGCGCCGCTTCGCCGACGCCGAGGAGGCGATCCGCGCGGCGCTGGCCCTGTTCGAGGGCGACGCGGTGGACCAGGGCGCGGACTGGGACGTGCGCCAGCCGGCCGAGGCCGCGCGCGCCCGGCGGGACCTCGGCGTCCTGCTGAACCGCCGCTACAAGTTCGCCGAGTCCGAGCGGCACCTGACCTCGGCCGTGGACACCCTGACGGAGCTCGGCCACTGGTACTGGCGCGCCTCGGCGGTCTTCGACCTGGCCATGCTCCGGCTGCGCCAGCACCGCCCGGTCGAGGCCGAGGCCCTGATGTGGCAGTCCTTCGACACCTTCAACGACTCCGGCTACCGCTACTGGACCGCCGTCGTCGGCCGCCGCCTGGCGATGCTCCGCCTGGAGCAGGGGCGCGTGGAGGAGGCGGTGGAGCTGATGATGCCGGTGCTGGAGACGTTCCAGCAGCTGGGCCTGGGCCTGTGGGAGAGCTACACGCTGCGGGTCCTGGCCTGGGCGCGCCGCGAGGAGGGCCGCCTGGACGTCGCCGACCAGCACCTGGAGGACGCCGCCGCCCTGGCCGAGCGCTACCAGGACCCGTGGGGCCTGATGCGCGTGCGCTGGATGCAGGCCTCGGTGTGGATGGCGCAGGGCCGCACGGCCGACGCGGTGCGGCTGTACCGCGAGGCGGCGGCCACCGCGGCGCGCTACGAGGAGCCGTGGCAGGAGGCCGAGATCCTCGCCGACCTGGCGAAGGCGCTGCGCGCGACCGGCGACCGCGCGGCGGCGGCGCGGGCGGAGGCCGAGGCGAAGGAGGCGGCGGCGAGTTTCGAGCAGCAGCGGGCCGTGCCTGCGCGCCGGGGAATCCTGAAGCGGGGCGTGCGGCGCGCGGGGTGACGCGCCGGCTCCGCCTGAAGCGCTGGTTATTTCTGAGGCCGGAGATCCACCCGAAGCGCTAGATCCACCCGAAGCGCTAGATCCACTGAAGGGCTAGATCCACCGAAGCCCTAGATCCACCCCCACCGCGTCGCCCGCCACCCGAGTTGCACCCGGCTGCGTGCCCCGGCGAGCGTCATCAGATCTCTGATACGCCGCTCGGTGCTGCGCCGGCTCAGGTACAGCGAGCGCGGCACCGCGGATCCCGCGTCGGCGCGCATCAGCTCCAGCAGGCGGCCGGTCTCGGGGCCCGGCAGGGCCGGGCCCGGCTCGGGGACCTGTTGCGTGTGCCCCGGTGTTTGGTTGCCGTGCGAGGTGTCGGGTTGCCGTCATCACAGAGTGCTGACAATGAGCTGCCGGGCCGGTTGATTGGCCTTCCATGAGTCTGTTTCGAACGAGGGCCCTGGCGGCCGTGGCGCTGGCGGCGTCACTCGGCGCCACGGCCGTGACCTCGTCGGTCGCCGCCGCGACGGTGGCTTCCGCCGCAGTGCCGACCACGCCGACCACGCTGACCACCCCGACCACGCCGACCGCACCCGCGATCGTGACCCTGCCGACCGGCGAGCACCTGAGCCTGGACGCCCGCGGCCACATCACGCCCCTCGACCAGGGCGCCCGCACCGGCCTGACCGGTTTCGGCGACGCCGCCGGCGACCGGTTCCTGATCCCGTCCGAGGCCGTGCCCTACGCCGGCCGCCAGCTCGACATGTCCCTGTTCGACCTGACCAAGCTGGCCGCGTTGCAGAAGACCCAGATCTCCGTGACGGCCCAGATCTCCGTGACGGCCCAGACCTCTGCGCCGGCCCAGACTTCCGTGACAGCCCAGACCCCCTCGGCGCCGCGCATCCCGGTCCAGCTCACCTACCGGCCCGGGTTCGCGCCTCTCGCCCCGGCCGGCGTCACGCTGACCGGCGTTCCCCAGACCACCGCCGCCGGATCCACCGCGACCGGCTACCTCACGGCCGACTCCGGCCAGGCCCTGGCCGGGGCCCTGCGCGAGCAGATCGCCGCCGACCGGGCCGCGGGCCGGGCGGCCGGGGCCTCGGGCCTGCCCGGCGGCCTGCTCTCGATGGCGCTGGCCGGGACCACGGCGCCGGTGACGCCCTTCTATCCGCTGCACATCCTGCAGATCAACGCGACCGACACCGCGGGCCTGCCGGCGAACCTCCCGGTCCTGCTGGTCGACACCGACAACTCGCTGGTGTTCACCGGCCAGGCGATCGTGGTGGACGGCGTCGCGCGGATCGCCGTCCCGGCCGGGCACTACGCGGCCTACGCGACGTTCTACGACACCGATTCGCAGGGCTATGACACCAAGGACAGCCTGGTGTCGGTCCCGGATTTCGAGGTCCCCGCGACCGGCACCGTGCCGGCCCTGACCATCGACGGACGCTCCGCCACGTCGAAGGTCGCCGTCGGCACCGACCAGCCGGCCGCGCTGAACCTGGACATGGACGCCGTCGTCCGCACGCCGGTCACCGGGACGCCCGCCTTCGTCTTCCAGGTGGACGGCCCGAACGCCCCGCTGTATGTGAGCCCGGCCTCGAAAGCAGTAGTGGGGAGTTCGGAGTTCGGCGTCGACTGGAACTCCACTGCTGCCTCCTACCAGTACGTCCTGGCCTACACCGCCGACCACATCGACGCGAACCAGACCTACGCCGCCCACGACGCCGACCTCGGCAAGGGCACCGACACCCTGGCCGGCGGATCTGAGTACGGCACCCAGCCGCGGACGTTGTCCGCCGGGCCGCAGGACTCGGCGGTGGGCCTGATGATCGGCGGCCACTTCGCCAACGGCAGCACCGTGACCACCTACTACACCCCCGGCTCGTGGTACCGGGGCCTGGTCGGGCCGTGGTCGTCCGACCCGGCCCAGTCCGTCGACGGGCCGGTCCTGAGCTCCGATCCGGTCGCGTTCCCGGCCGGCAAGACCGTCCCCCGCATCTGGAACCAGGGCCCGATGGCGCCCGGAGTGCGGCGGCACGCCACGGCGGATCCGGGCGACTCCTGCGGGGCGTGCAGCGGGGCCGGCGGCCTGAACCTCAGTCTGAGCGGGGCCGGTGACAGCAACGTGGACACCTCCGGCCAGGCCATGGGCAGCGAGACCGACTCCTACTTCTGGAACGGGCAGCCGATCATGTCCGACCCGCCGGCCCCGCCGTGGTTCGGGCTGGTGCTGGCCAGTGCCCCGGCCGGGCCCGCGACCGTGCGCGCGGTCGTCGACACCGACCGCACCATGGTCGGCGCGACTCAGTCCACGAAGACGCACACGGACATCTCGTTCCCCTATACGGGCAAAGCCGATCCGGCCGCGACACTGCCCGCCGGCAACTCCTGCCTCGCGGCCCAGGCCGCAGGCCAGCCCGCCGCGCCGTGCCAGATCCTCCCGGTCCTGACCATCACCTACCAGCTGGCCGGGCTGTCGGCCTCAAACACTTCGCAGCTGCCGGTGCAGGTGCTGAACCTGGACATCGGCCACGAGTCCTTCGGCGGCCACGGGCCGCGCGCGGCGGTGACCGGCGCGCAGGCCTCGATCTCCACCGACGGCGGTGCGACCTGGAAGGACGTGCCGACCGTCGGCGCGTTCGGGCACTATGTGGCGCTGTGGCCGAACCCGGCGGCGGGCACGTCGCTGACGCTGCGCGTCACGGCGAAGGACGCCGTCGGCGGCACGATCACGCAGACCGTCACGAATCCCTACACCGTCGGCTGAGCTTCCGGCGCTGCTAACCCCCGCGGGGCCGTAGGATCGCAGGGTTCTGACCCGGCGCTTCCCGCCAGGGGCGCCGGGTCCGGCATGCCCGGACCCGGGGCGGGAGGGTGCCGGCGGCCTTACGGCCGGCCGGCGCCGCGGGGGCCCCGCGGGTGCTTGGGCCGCCGCAACCCCGCCGCCGTCAGCCGCTGGAGCAGCTCGCGCGAGCGGACCGGCGTGGCGCCGGCCGCGACGGCCTGTTCGTACAGGTGCGACGGCAGGTCGTAGTGGTCGCGCTCGAATCCGCGCGGCGGGACGCCCAGCTGCTCGGCGAACGTGTGCAGCTCGTCGAACGAGGTGTCGCTCACCAGGTGCGACCACAGCCGGCCGTGGCCGGGCCAGGTCGGCGGGTCGATGAGGATCACGTCGTCATCAAAGCACATCGGGGCGGGATTCCGCGGTCGCTCGCACGGCCGCCTCGACGTCGGCCTCCACCAGCGCGGCATTGATCTGCGCGGCGGTCATCGTGGCGGCGCCGGCGGCCGCGATGACCCCGTTGGTCGGATCGGCGACGTTGCCCGCGACCCACACGCCGGGGACCGAGGTGCGCCCGCCGACGCCGGCCTTGATCCACCCGCTTTCCGGGTCCTTCTCGCAGCCGAGCGCGTCCAACAGCGTGCTGTTGGCTTCGAGCTTCGGGACCAGGAACACGGCTTCGCGCGCGATGAGCGTGCCGTCCGTGAGCTCCAGGGCGCTCAGCCGGCCGTCCTTCTCGACCAGGCGACGCAGCGGCCGCTCCTCGATGCGGACTCCGCGCGCGGTGAGCTTGGCGCGGTCGGCGTCCTCCAGCGGGTGGCCGTTGAGGAAGTAGACCAGGTCCTCGGTCCACTGGCGCAGCAGCAGGGTGTGGTGCGTCGAGAACGGTCCGGTCGCGACCGTGGCGAGCGGGCCGTCCTGGACCTCCCAGCCGTGGCAGTAGGGGCAGACGTGGACGTCCTGCGCCCACAGCTCTGCCATGCCCGGGACCTCCGGCAGGACGTCGGTCAGGCCGGTGGCGACGAGCAGCTGGCGGCCGGTGGCGACGCAGCCGCTGGCCAGCGTGACGCGGAAGCCGTCCTCGGTGGGCTCGGCCTTCTCCGCGTAGTCGGTCACGATCACGCCGCCGTAGGACAGCACCTCGTCGCGACCGTGTTCCAGCAACTCCATCGGCGGCATTCCGTCCCGCGACAGGTAGCCGTGCATGTGGCCGGCCTTGGCGTTGCGCGGGGCGCGGGCGTCGACGACCAGGACGCTGCGGCGCGCGCGGCCGAGCATCAGGGCCGCGGACAGACCGGCCGCTCCGCCGCCGACGATGACGACGTCGTAGTCCTGCTCGTGATTCATGGTGTTCATGCGATCACCTCCGCTGCGAGGATGCGACGCGGGCGCGCCGACGGGCAAGAAAGGTTGCCGTCTTGGCAAACTGGAGCCATGGACGACCAGCTCGCCGCCGCCATCGGAACCCGCCTGCGCGCCGCCCGCCGGGCCGGCCCGCTGACCCTGGCCGAGGCGGCCGCGGCCACCGGCATCTCGGTGAGCACGCTGTCCCGCCTGGAGACCGGCGGCCGGCGCGCGACGCTGGAGCAGCTGCTGCCGCTGGCCGACCTGTACGAGGTCTCGCTGGACGAGCTGGTGGGCCGCGCCGAGCCGCCGCGCAAGCAGGGCGACGGCCGGGTCGTCGTGCCGCTGACCAAGGAGCCCGGCGGCCTGCGCGCCTACAAGATGACGCTTCCGCCGCGCAAGGAGGACGAGGCGGCGCCGGTGCTGCGGACGCACGAGGGCTGGGAGTGGATGTACGTGCTCAGCGGCCGCATGCGCGTGCTGCTGGCGGAGCACGATCTGCTGCTGAGCAAGGGCGAGGCCGTCGAGTTCGACACGCATGTGCCGCACTGGTTCGGCGCGGCCGGGCCCGCGCCGGTGGAGGTGCTGACGCTGTTCGGGCCGCAGGGGGAGCGGGTGCATGTCAGGGCCCGGTCGCGCGGGCAGTGGGGGTAGGGCCGGCGCGCTGGCCGCCGGAAGGGCTTCGGCGCGCCGCTCCAAAGTATGATTCGCCAGCACGGCTTGCCGGCTTGCGCTCGGCGCCGCTACTTCTCCAGCGCGGCGATCTCAGCAGTCAGATTCGCCCGCGCCTTCGACTCGTATCGCTTCACCGCGACCGGCGTCCGGAACAACCGCGGCAGCTCCAGCAGTCCCCGCAGCACCGCCGCGCGGCCCGGCCGGAACACGTCGTCCGGGAACTCCGCGTACTCCTGCCGGATCGCCTCGGTGTAGGCGCCGTAGGACGCCGCGTCGCTGCCGAGGATCGCGAGGTCGGCATCGCAGAGCACGGCGCCGTTCTTGTCCCCGTCGGCGACCGCGTGGCCCTTGGTCAGGCGGACCAGGCGGGCCACCTCCGCGACGCGCTCCTCGGGGACGCCGAGCGGCGGCAGCTCGGTCTCGGCCAGCTGGGCGCTCAGCTCCTCGTTGTCGGCGCTGCCCTCGCCGCCGTCGTAGACCGCGTCGTGGAACCAGGCCGCGTAGCGGACGGCCGCCACGTCGTCGGCGTGGCCGCCGAACTCGTCCACGCCGTCCAGCACGCGGACCAGGTGGTCCAGGGTGTGGTAGCGGCGGTGCGGTTCGGCCCACCGGGCGACCAGATCGTCGCCCAGGTGGATGCTCTCCGGGGTGATGCCCGCCAAGGTCAGCCAGCGATCATGCAGCGACAACGCCATGGTCGCAGCCTACGCCGATCGATCACGACCGCAACGCCGCACGCCGGGTGGGGTCGGAGCCGGGATCGGGATCGGGATCGTGTCCGTGGCCGTGGTCCGAGCCGTGCGGCCGACGGCTCACGCCTCCGCGGCCCTGCGCGCGTCCCGCGCCGTGGCCGCGGCCGTCGCCCGCGCCGCCATGCCCTCGCACTCCTGGAGTGTCCGCGCCGCCAGGGCGGCGCGCACCTCCGCGATCGCCGAGGGCGCCATCGACAGCGAGCGCACCCCCAGCCCCACCAGCACACAGGCCAGCAGCGGGTCGGCGGCGGCCTCCCCGCACACCCCGACCGGCTTGCCCGCCGCCGCGCCGGCGGTGCCGGCCGCGCCGATCAGCTGGAGCACCGCCGGGTGCCACGGGTCCTGCAGCGCCCCGACCGCGCCGAGCGTGCGGTCGGCGGCCATCGTGTACTGCGTCAGGTCGTTGGTGCCCAGGGAGACGAAGCCGGTGCGGCCGGCCAGGATCGGGCCGGCGGTCAGGGCCGCGGCCGGGGTCTCGACCATGATCCCGACCCGGCCGGCGGCCACGTCCAGGCCGCAGGCGGCGGCCAGGTCGCAGAACCACTCCGCCTCGGGCAGCTCGGCGACCATCGGGGCCATCACCCACACCTCCGGCGCGCTGGTCCCGGCCGCCTCCCGGACCGCCAGCAGCTGGGTGCGCAGGATCGCCTCGAAGCGTGCCTCGAAGGCGCGGAAGGCCCGCAGGCCGCGGACGCCCAGCGCCGGGTTCGGCTCCTCGCCGAGCGGGACGAACGGCAGCGGCTTGTCGGCCCCGGCGTCCAGGGTCCGCACCACCACAAGTGCGTCCCCGCCGAACGCGTCGAAGACCTCCTTGTACACCTTGACCTGGTCCTCGAAGGAGGGCGGTGCGTCCGAGTCCAGATACAGGAGCTCGGTCCGGAACAGGCCCACGCCCTGCGCGCCGGCCGCCAGCGCCTCCGGCACGTCCGCGGCGCTCCCGATGTTCGCCAGCAGCTTCACCGCGGTGCCGTCGGAGGTCCGGCCCGGCCCGGTCAGCGCCGCAGCGGCCGTCGCGGCGCAGCTGCGCGCCACCGCCGCCTCCATCGCCTCGGTCGTGGGGTGCGCGACCACGGTCCCGGACGCCGCGTCCACCAGGACTTTCGTGCCGTCGGCCAGCGCCAGCACGCCGGCGGCGCCGACCACGGCCGGGATGCCCATGGCGCGGGCCAGGATCGCGGTGTGCGAGGTCGGGCCGCCCTCGGCGGTGACCAGCGCCAGCACCAGGTTCCGGTCCAGCAGGGCGGTGTCGGCCGGGGCCAGGTCGGCGGCGACCAGGACGTACGGCTCGTCCCGGCACGGCAGCCCCGGCATCGGCACGCCGGAGGCGACCGCGACCGCGCGGGCCGCGATGTCGTCGAGGTCGGCGACCCGGCCGGCCATGTAGTCGCCGAGCGCGGCGAACGTCTGGTGGAACTCCGCGAAGGTCTCGTGGATGGCCCGGGCGGCGCTCTGTCCGGCGTCGGTGCGGCCGGTGACGCCGTCCGCCAGCTCCGGGTCCTCGGCCATCATGGCCTGGGCCTCCAGCACGTCGGCGGTGGCGCCGCCGGCTGCGGTGCCGCGGGCGCGCAGGTCGGCGGCCACCGCCGCCAGGGCGGCCAGGGCCGCGGCGCGCTCCCGGCCGGGATCGGGGCAGGCCGGCTCGTCCGGCGGCTCCCGGGGCTCCGGCGGCTCCGGCGGGGCCTGGCCCATGCGGGCGACCGGGCCGGCCACCGCGGCGGTGCCGACGCCGACCCCCTCGTACACGTCTTCCGCCGGGCTGTGGGCGTCCGGCGCCCCGTCAGCCATCGAGGTCGGTCTCCAACAGGTCGGCCAGCTCGTCCACGGCCCGCGCCGCGCCCTCGCCGTCGGCGGCGGCCAGCGTCACCCGCTCCCCGCCGCGCACGTCCAGGGACATCACCGCGAGCATCGACTTGGCGTTCACCGGGCTGCCGCCGTCCTTGGCCAGGGTCACCGGGACCGGCTGCTCGCCGGCCTTCTTCACGAAGACCGCCGCCGGGCGGGCGTGCAGCCCCACCTTGGAGGCCACGGTCACGGTGCGCTGGGGCATATAAGGGTCCTTAATCAATGAAAGGCGGGCGGGTCAGCGCCAGTGGAACAGCTCGTCGCCGGCGCTCACGGCCCCGTTGACGATCGCGTCGATGGCCGCGGACTCGGCGTCCAGCGCGATCACCGGGCTCACCGGGGACAGCCCGCGGGCCTGGACCTCGGCCGGGTTCCAGGTCACGATCGGCTGGCCGGCCCGCAACTGCTCGCCCTCGGTCGCGATCAGCTCGAAGCCGCGGCCCTCCAGGTTCACCGTGTCTATGCCCAGGTGGACCAGCACGCCGCGGCCGTCCGCGGACTGCACGACGAAGGCGTGCGGCTTGAGCTTCACCAGCCGGCCGGCGATCGGGGCCACGGCGACCTGCGGCGCGCGCTCGGGGTCGACGGCGGCGCCGGGGCCCACCAGGGATCCGGCGAACACCGGGTCGGGGACCTCGGTCAGGCCGATCGCGGTGCCGGTCAGCGGGGAGGAGATGTAGATGTCCATGGTGCTCACTCGTGGTACTCGGGGCGCTGGACGCCGATGGGTGCGCACGCGCAAGGGGGCCTGTGCCTTACCTCGGGGCGCTACATCAAGTCCTCGATGTCGTTGGCGATGGAGTCCGCCTCCGGCCCGACCACCACCTGCACGTTGTTCCCGACCTTCATCACCCCGTGGGCCCCGGCCGCCCGCAGGGCCGCCTCGTTGACCTTGGAGCCGTCCCGTACCTCGGTGCGCAGCCGGGTGATGCAGGGCTCCAGCTCGACGATGTTGTCGGCGCCGCCCAGTCCGGCGATGATCTGCTCGGCCTTGCTCACGGCAACTCTCCTTACTCGCACCGGGCCCGCCATATGGCGGGCCCGGGTTGCTGACAACTCGGACATTATCCCACTAAACAGTCAAAGGCTTGATGACCCACCGGCCCGCTGAGCCGTCTGTGAAGCCGGCCGGCGCGCGGGTCGGTGGTGGTAAGACGCCTGCCAGTAGTTGACACCGATGTGGCGCCGGTGGTCTAGTCCGGTGACATGAGCGAAGAGCCCGCGGGCATCGACCCGACCAGCTCCGTGCCGAAGCATCTGCAGCTCAAGGACCTGTTGGGCCGGATGATCTCGGAGGGTCTGGGACCGGGATCACCGATCCCCTCCGAGCGCGATCTCGCCGAGCAGCACGGTCTGAGCCGGATGACGGTGCGTCAGGCGATCAACGCGCTCGTCGCCGACGGCCGCCTGGAGCGCCGCCTGGGCCGCGGGACCTTCGTCGCGCAGCCGAAGATGGACGTGCAGATCCGCCTGGTCGGCTTCACCGAGGACATGCGCCGCCGCGGCATGACCGCCAGCTCGCGCACCCTGTCCTTCGAGCGCATCCATGCCTCCAGCGCGCTGGCCGGCCATCTGGAGGTGGAGTCCGGCGAGCCGGTGGTCCGCCTGGTGCGGCTGCGCTACGCCGACGGCATCCCGATGGCCATCGAGCGCACGCACCTGCCGGAGCGGATCGTGCCAGGGCTCGTGGAAGCCGGGGCTCCTGAGTCGTTGTACCAGTATCTGGCCGCGGAGTATGGGATCGTACTCACCTGGGGTGAACAGTCGATCGAAGCCGCCACCACCGCCGCCGAGGACGCGCCGCTTCTCGGAATTCGCTCTGACGGCGTAGTCCTGATCATGGCCAGGCGTTCTTTTGCGGAAGATGTGCAAGTGGAATATGCGACGTCTGCTTATCGCGCGGACCGGTACCAGCTGTGGGTGCCGCTCGCGCAGGCCGCGCGTCCGATCGTCCGCAATCCCTGACCGGGCGGGGAACTGACCGGCGGTTCGCCGGGAGCGGCTGCGGGGCTGGCACTACGTGGCACACCGAGAGGACCACCTGATGAGCGCAGAAGCCGCAGCGGCGGCCCCGAAGGAGCCGGGGTGGGGGAGCAAGGCCTTCGGTGTGCTGCAACGCATCGGCAAGTGCCTGATGCTGCCGATCGCCACCCTGCCGGCCGCGGGTCTGCTGGTCCGATTCGGCCAGGACGACATGATCGGGCGTTTCCACAGCGCGTTCCTGAAGAACGTCGCGATCATCATGGCCACCGGTGGCAATGCCCTGCTGAACAACCTCCCGGTCATCTTCGCCATCGGCGTGGCCATCGGCTTCGCCAAGAAGTCCGACGGCACCACCGCCGTCGCCGCGATCGTCGGCTACCTGGTCTACAACGCCGTCTCGATGCAGATGTTCGCCGGCTCCAAGCTCAAGAGCCAGGTCCTGAGCGTGGTGATCACGAACGCGGACCAGGGCGTGAACCAGGGCGTGCCGCCCGGCGGCCTGAAGTACGGCCTGGACCTGACCAAGCCCAACCCCACCGGCGTCCTGGGCGGGATCCTGGTCGGCATCTGCGCGGCCCTGCTGTGGCAGCGCTATTACCGGATCAAGCTGCCCACCTGGCTGGCCTTCTTCGGCGGCCGGCGCTTCGTCCCCATCATCACGGCCGTGGTGTGCCTGTTCCTGGGCGTGCTGATGGGCTGGGTCTGGTCGCCGATCGGCCAGGGCATCAACGACATGTCGAACTGGATCACCCGCAACAGCTCCATCGGCCTGTTCTTCTACGGCACCCTGAACAGAGCCCTGATCCCCTTCGGCCTGCACCACATCCTGAACGCCTTCCCGTGGTTCCAGTTCGGCACCTACACCACCGCCAACGGCACCTTCCACGGCGACATCCCCCGCTTCCTGAACGGCGACCCGACCGCCGGCCTGTTCATGACCGGCTTCTTCCCGATCATGATGTTCGGCCTGCCCGGCGCCGCCCTGGCCATGTGGCGCTCGGCGCTGCCCCCCAAGCGCAAGGTGGCCGGCTCGATCCTGATCTCGGCGGCCCTGACCTCCTTCGTCACCGGCGTCACCGAGCCGCTGGAGTTCTCCTTCATGTTCGTCGCCCCGGTGCTGTACGCGATCCACGCGGTGCTCACCGGCATCTCGATGTCGCTGATGTGGAGCCTGGGCGCCAAGGACGGGTTCAACTTCTCCGCCGGCCTCATCGACTTCACGCTGAACTGGGGCAAGGCGACGAAGCCGTGGCTGATCCTGGTCGTGGGGCCCATCTATTTCCTGGTGTACTACGTGATATTCACGTTCGCGATCAGGTGGTTGAACCTGAAGACGCCCGGGCGGGAACCTGATCCGGAGCTCGATGAGTTACCGGCTTCGCCTTAGCGGGGAGCCCGCCGCGGGAAGAAGGCTCCTGATGCGCCGCTAACCCACCCCCAGCGCCGCCTTCAGCACCGCCGTCGCGACCGGGCCGGCGTACTGCGCACCGGAGATGGTGTCGCGGACCGAGGGGTTGTCGGTCTGGACCATCACCGCCACGGCGACGTGCTTGCCGTTGGCCGTGGCGTAGCAGACGAACCAGGCCAGCGGGTTCTGGTTCTGGCCGCGCTGCGCGGTGCCGGTCTTGGCCCCCATCTGCACGCCGCTGACCGCGTCCTGCTGCGCGGTGCCGGCGGTGACGACGTTCTTCATCATGTCGTCCAGGGTGCTCGCGGTCGCCGGGCTCATCGCCTGGCTGAGTTGGCGGCGGTGGTCCGAGCCCTTGTAGGTCACGTGGCCGTTGGGGGCGGTCTCCTTGTCGACCAGGTAGGGCTGCATGATGGTGCCGCCGTCGGCCACCGCGCCGGCGATCATCGCCGCCTGCAGGGGGGTGACCTGGGTGTCGTTCTGGCCGACGGAGGCCTGGGCCAGGGTGACCGAGTCGCTGCCGATCTGGCTGAAGGTGGGGAAGTTGGACTGGGCCACCGTCATCGGGATCTTCAGGCCCGGGGTGTTGAAGCCGAACTTCGAGGCGTACTGGGCCATGATCTGCGGGCCGAGTTGGTCGCCGATCCAGCCGTAGACGGAGTTGCAGGACTGCGCGAGCGCGGTCTTGAGGTCCGTTCCCGCGCAGTCGCCGTCCTCGTTGCGCAGCATCGTGCCCCCGGACCAGGTCAGCGGGCCGCGCGGGGCGTTGGTCTGGCCGGTCTCGGTGAACTTGCCGGTGTCCAGGGCGGCGGCCGCGGTGACGATCTTGAACACCGAGCCGGGCGGGTAGTTCTCGCCGATCGCGTGGTTCAGGTTCGGCTTGTCCTTCTGCCCGTCCAGGACCTTGCCCGCGGCGGCGGCGGTGTCGCCGTCGTTCGACGCTATCCCGTTGGGGTCGAAGGCCGGGTTGGAGTACATCGCCAGGATCGCCCCGGTCGTCGGGTCCAGCGCCACCACCGAACCCGTCTTGCCGGTCATCTTGCTGACGGCGGTCTGCTGGACCGCGTTCTGCACCGTGAGCTGGACGTCGCCGCCCTTCTTGGACTTGCCGGTCAGCGTGTCCATGAAGTTGGCCACGGACTCCGAGCTGTCAGTGCCCGCCAGGTACTTGTCGAGGATGGACTCGATGTCCGAGGCCCCGTAATCCATTGTCTTGTAGCCGGCGACGTTGGCGTAGTCGGACTTCAGCGGGTACTGGCGCTGGTACTTGTACGAGATGCCGCCGGAGGGCACCGAGTCCGCGATGACCGTGCCGTCCGCCGTGAGGATCCGGCCTCGCGGGTAGGCGTACTGGTCGAGCTTGATGCGCTGGTTGCCGGCGCGGGCCTTGTAGCTGTCGGCGTTGATCACCTGGAGGTAGTTGGAACCCACCAGCAGGCTGCCGATGAGCAGGAAGCAGAATATGGCGACCCGCCTGATCGGCTTGTTCACGTTTTGTACCCGCTCGCCTAGTAGTCGTCCAGTGGTCGTCTTCGGAGGGTGACACTCCTCGCCATAGTGAACGCCGCGAGGGCCCGGATCCGTTGTCGTCCGACACACCCCGGGCCGCCCCCGGTGCTCGTCTCCGATCACCGATCCATGGCAGGCTGCCACCTATGTCTGATCCGACGCCCCTGCTCGAAGTCATCGCCGTCGATGCCGACGACGCCCGCGCCGCCGTGGCCGGCGGCGCCGACCGCCTGGAACTGGTCTCGGCGATGGAGTACTCCGGCTTCGACCCGTCCCTGGAGACCTTCGAGGCGATCCGCGCGGCCGTGGACGTCCCGCTGCGGGTGATGATCCGGCGCCGGGACGGCTTCTCGGCCGGCGGTGTGCAGGGTGTGGCAGAGCTCGTTCACACAGCGGAGGCGTTGCGGCGGGCCGGTGCGCAGGAGTTCGTCCTCGGGTGGCTCGATCCGGACGGCACGGTCGACGTGGAGGCCGTCGGCGCGGTTCTGGACGCCCTCGGCGGCGCGAAGTGGACGTTCCACAAAGCGATCGACGCCGCGCCGAACCGCGCGGCCGTGTACGACGCGGTGCGCCGGATGCCGGGTCTGGACACGATGCTCACCTCGGGCGGCTTCAAGGCCTCCGGCGACGGGCTCGAGGTGCTGCGGGCCGAGGCCGAGCGCGAGCGGGCGGCCGGCGGGCCGCGGGTGCTGGTCGGCGGCGGCCTGACGCAGGAGGCGCTGCCGGCGCTGCGGGCCGCCGGGCTGGACGCCTTCCACGTGGGCACCGCGGTGCGGGCCTCCGGGGCGTGGGATTCGCCGGTGGACGTGGAGAAGGTCGCCACCTGGCGCAAGCTGCTGGGGTAGCGCCGCCGGGACGGATGCCGGACCGGTCCTAGAGTGATCGTTTCTGTCAGACTGGCGCTCCAGCGCCGTGTCTGACCGGAGGGGTCGCCCGATGTCCACTCGTCCCGCGGAAACACCCGAGCCGCCGTACTACATGGTGGTGTTCGCGTCGCAGCGCACTGAGGGCGACAACGGCTACGCCGAGGCCGCGCAACGGATGGACGAGCTTGTCGCGCGCCAGCCCGGCTATCTCGGCGCCGATTCCGCGCGCGATGCGAACGGCTTCGGGATCACCGTCGCGTACTTCTCCGACGAGGAGTCCATCAAGCAGTGGCGCGTCCACCCCGACCACACCGAGGCCCGCAACGAGGGCCGGGCGACGTGGTACCAGCACATCGCGCTGCACGTAGGGAAGGTCGAGAGGGCCTACCGCTGGGACCGGTGAGACCCGTGCGCCAAGGCGGGTCGGGCGTGGTCAGCGCGTTAGTTCACCCCTCGGCCATGTGCTAGGCTTCTGCGCCTTGCCCGGCACGTACGGCCGTTCCGACCCTTACGGAACTGCGCGGACCTCTGCCTGAAGAACCTCCAACGCGCCCCGCGCCGATCCGGCGTGCGCGCGTTCCTTCCTCTACTTCTTCAGGAGTCCGGCATGCCCGAAACCAGTGACGCCGCCGATCCAGTCGTGGTCGCCGAGCAGTCCCACCTCGAGGAGTCCCGCTCGGCGCTCAAGGCGATGCGCGACGAGGCGCTGACCCTGCGGGCCGAGGGCGGCAACGCCGTCTCGACCGAGAACCTCCTGGCCGCCCTGCGCTCCCGGGCCAAGGCGCTGATGGACGATCCGAACGTCCCGCTGTTCTTCGGCCGCCTCGACTACGGCGACGCCCCCGAGGCTGGCGAGTTCCACTCCGAGCACTACTACATCGGCCGCCGCCACGTGCACGACGCGACCGGCGAGCCCATGGTCATCGACTGGCGCGCCCCGGTCTCCACGGCCTTCTACCGGGCCACGCCGAAGGTGCCGATGGGGCTGGACCGCCGCCGCCGCTTCGGTTTCGGCCACGGGGTCATCACAGGGTACGAAGACGAGCCCCTGTCCGATGCGGAGACAGATGCACAGACGGATGCACAGACAGATGCACAGACGGATTCCGGTACCGGTGCGGCTGCCGCCGTCGCGCCGGCCGGACAGCCCGGTGCGAGCCGCATCCTGACCGACGAGATCGAGCGCCCGCGCTCGGGGCCGATGCGCGACATCGTGTCGACGATCCAGCCCGAGCAGGACGAGATCGTCCGGGCCGACGTGAACGTCAGCGTCTGCGTCCAGGGAGCCCCCGGCACCGGGAAGACCGCGGTCGGCCTGCACCGCGTCGCGTTCCTGCTCTACGCGCACCGCGACCGGCTCCGGCGCGGCGGTTCCCTGGTCGTGGGGCCGAACAAGGAGTTCCTGAAGTACATCGAGCAGGTGCTGCCGGCCCTGGGCGAGATCGAGGTCGGCCAGACCACGGTCGACGACCTGGTGGCGCGGGTGAAGATCACCGCGGCGGACCCGCCGGAATCGGGCGTGGTCAAGGGCGACGCGCGCATGGCCGAGGTCCTGCACAACGCCATCTGGTCCCGGCTGCGGACGGCGCGGGAGGCGCTGCCCGACGGGATCATGATCGTGCGCGGCTCGCGGCGCTGGCGCGTTCCGGCGTCCGAGATCGACGAGCTGATCGAGGGCACCAAGGAGCGCGACGTCCGCTACGGCGCGGGGCGTGCGATGCTCGCGCCGCGCATCGCACACGCGGTTCTGTACCGCATGGAGGTCGCCGGGGAGGCCACGGACGACCGGACGCAGAACGCTGTCGCGCGGACGAGCGAGGTCCGCAAGGCCGTGGATCTGCTCTGGCCGGCGATCGACCCGCTGAAGGTGGTCTTCGAGCTGTACGCCGACCCGGAGGCGCTCGCCAGTGCCGCCGAGGGCATTCTGACGCCGGAGGAACAGGCCGCGATCCTGTGGACCGCGACGCGTCCGAAGGTGCCGCGCACTCCGGGGACGGCCAAGTGGTCCAGCGCCGACGCGGTGCTCGTCGACGAGGCGCACGACCAGCTCGACCGGCTGCCCTCGCTGGCGCACGTGGTCCTCGACGAAGCGCAGGACCTGTCGGCGATGCAGTACCGCGCGGTCGGACGGCGGTGCTCGACCGGCAGCGTCACGGTCCTCGGCGACATCGCGCAGGGCACCACGCCCTGGGCCACGCCGTCCTGGGCGGAGACGCTGAAGCACCTCGGCAAGCCCGAAGCGGTGATCGAGGAGCTGACGCTCGGCTTCCGCGTCCCGCGGCAGATCATCGACTTCGCGGCGAAGCTCCTGCCCGACGCCGCACCGGGACTGCTGCCGCCGACCTCGGTCCGGCAGCAGGGCGGGTCGTTGGAGATCGACGCGGTCGCCGGTGATGCAGACCTCGTCGACACCATGGTCACCGCCGCGCAGCTGGCTTTGGCGGTTCAGGAGGGCTCGGTCGGCCTGATCACCGCCGACGCCCGGGCCGCCGAGGTCGCGGCGGCCCTGGACGCCGCCGGGGTGGAGCACTCCGTGCTCGGATCGGAGCCCGCGGCCCCGGCGATCGAGGGCGCCACCGAGACCGAGGCGGAGCTGGTCGAGTCGCTGCTGGCCGAGACGGCCGGCCCGCGCTTGGTCGTGGTGCCCGCGACGCTGGCCAAGGGCCTGGAGTACGACCAGGTGCTGGTGTTGGAGCCGGCGGAGATCGTGGCCGCGGAGCCGCGGGGGCTGCGGCGGCTGTATGTGGTGCTGACCCGTGCGGTGTCGCGGTTGCACGTGGTGCACCACGCGCCGCTGCCCGCGCAGCTGACGGCGCGGTGATGAGCCGGTGATGAGCCGGGGTCCGGCGGCCGTGCCCGGGCACGGCCGCCGGAGGGCCGACGGCTAGAACCTAGATCTTCCTGAGAACCCAGATCTTCCTGGGAACCTAGATCTCCTTGCCGGCGAACACGTCGTCCGCGTCGGCGATCCGGTACGCGTAGCCCTGTTCGGCCAGGAACCGCTGGCGGTGCGCCGCGTACTCCTGGTCCACGGTGTCGCGGGAGACCACGGCGTAGAAGCGGGCGCCTCGGCCGTCGGCCTTGGGGCGCAGGACGCGGCCCAGGCGCTGGGCTTCCTCCTGGCGCGAGCCGAAGGTGCCGGACACCTGGATCGCGACGCTGGCCTCGGGCAGGTCGACGGAGAAGTTCGCGACCTTCGAGACCACCAGGGTGGGGATCTCGCCGGTGCGGAAGCCCTCGTACAGGCGCTCGCGCTCCTTCACCGGCGTGCTGCCCTTCAGGACCGGGGCGTTCAGGCGCGCGCCGAGGTCGTCCAGCTGCTCCAGGTACTGGCCGATGACCAGGGTCGGCTCGCCGGCGTGCTTCTTCACCAGGGCCTCGACGAGCTTCGACTTGGTCGCCGTGGTCGAGGCCAGGCGGTACTTCTCCTCCGGCTCGGAGCTGGCGTAGCGCAGGCGCTCGTGGTCGGTGAGGGTGACGCGCACCTCCACGCAGTCCGCCGGCGCGATGTAGCCCTGGGCCTCGATGTCCTTCCAGGGGGCGTCGAAGCGCTTGGGGCCGATCAGGGAGAAGACCTCGCCCTCCAGGCCGTCCTCGCGGACCAGGGTCGCGGTCAGGCCGAGGCGGCGGCGGGACTGGATGTCGGCGGTGAAGCGGAAGACCGGGGCCGGCAGCAGGTGGACCTCGTCGTAGACGATCAGGCCCCAGTCGCGGGCGTCGAACAGTTCCAGGTTGGCGTAGACGCCCTTGGTCTTGCGGGTGAGGACCTGGTAGGTGGCGATGGTGACCGGGCGGATCTCCTTGCGGGCGCCCGAATACTCGCCGATCTCGTCCTCGGTGAGGGTGGTGCGCTTGAGGAGTTCCTTGCGCCACTGGTGCACGCTGACCGTGTTGGTGACCAGGATCAGGGTCGTCGCCCCGACGCCGGCCATGGCCGCCGCGCCGACGATGGTCTTGCCCGCGCCGCAGGGCAGGACGATCACCCCGGAGCCGCCGTGGCGGAAGCCGTCGGCGGCCTCCTTCTGGTACGGGCGCAGGTTCCAGCCGTCCTCGCGCAGGGCGATGTCGTGCTGCTCGCCGTCCACATAGCCGGCCAGGTCCTCGGCGGGCCAGCCGACCTTCAGCAGCACCTGCTTGAGGGTTCCGCGCTCGGAGGGGTGCACCTTGATGGTGTGCTCGTCGACGCGGGCGCCGATCAGCGGCTGCACCTTCTTGTGGCGGACCACCTCCTCCAGCACCGGCACGTCGGTGGTCTCCAGGACCAGGCCGTGGGTCGGATGCTGGAGCAGCCGCAGCCGACCGTAGCGGTCCATGGTGTCGGCGATGTCGACCAGCAGCGAGTGCGGCACCGGATAGCGGCTGTGGCGCAGCAAAGCGTCGATGACCTGCTCGGCGTCATGGCCGGCGGCGCGCGCGTTCCACAAGGCCAGCGGGGTGACGCGGTAGGTGTGAATGTGCTCCGGGGACCGCTCCAGCTCGGCGAACGGAGCGATGTCCCGCCGGCACTCCTCGGCCTGCGGGTGGTCGATCTCGAGCAGGAGGGTCTTGTCGGACTGGACGATCAGGCAGGTCACGCATACCTCCGGGCGCGGCGCTTCGGTCGGGCGACGGGCATCCTTCTAGTGTCGCTCATCGCGGCGGTTCGGATGACCACAAGGCGGGGGATTCACGGGGGGGACTGCGTACAACAAGACCGGCGCGGTCGGGATTCCGACCGCGCCGGCTCGCTCGCTGACCGAACTAAGCGCCCACCCAGCGCCCACTCAGCGCCTACTCCGTGTCCGGGGCCTCCCGCCACCGCGGCGCCGGCTGCTTCTGCCACGGGTGCGGGCCGTCCAGCGGCCGGTACTCCACCCCCAGTGCGTCCAGGCGCTCCAGGTGCTTCTCCAGGCGGGGCAGGAACTCCGCGAAGTCGCGGCCGGCGGCCGACCAGACCGTCTCGCTGAACGCCGCCAGGCGCGGCCAGGCCTGGTAGTCGTGGACGCGGGCGTCGGGGATGTACTCGCTCCAGAGCGTGGCCTCGGAGCCGATGACGTGTCCGGCGAGTTCCTCGGGCATGTCTTCGGGGACGGGCTCGAAGGAGTAGGCGCGCTCCAACGACGTCGGGGCGGCCCACGGGGCGCCCGGCTCGCCCTCGGCGTCGGACTGCCGGTAGTCGAAGTAGACCCAGTTGTAGGGGCTGGTCAGGGTGTCGTGGCCGCGCCGCGCCGCCTCGACCGCGCCCTCGGTGCCGCGCCAGGAGGAGACCACGGTGCCCGGGAACAGCTCGCCCTCCAGGATCTCGTCCCAGCCCAGCAGCTTGCGGCCCTTGGCCGCGACGTGCTCGCTGAGCTGGTGCATGAACCAGGCCTGCAGGTCCTCCTCGGTGGCCAGGCCCAGTTCGGCCTTGCGGGCCTGGGCCCGCGCGCTGGCCTTCCACTCGTCCTTCGGGCACTCGTCGCCGCCGAGGCAGACGAACTCGCCCGGGAACAGCTCGCAGACCTCGTCCATGACGGTCTTGTAGAACTCGACGGTCGCGTCCTCGACGTTCAGCACCGAGGTGGCGATCCCGAACTTCGTCCACACCTCGCGCGGCTCCTGCGCGCTGGGCACGTCCTGGTTGCCGAGCTCGGGATAGGCGGCGATGGCGGCCGTGGAGTGCCCGGGGATGTCGATCTCCGGGACGATCGTGATGTGCCGCTCGGTGGCGTAGGCGACGATCTCGCGGATGTCGTCCTGGGTGTAGAAGCCGCCGTGCGGCCGGCCGTCGCCCACGGTCTCCCGGCGCCAGCCGCCGACCTCGGTGAGCTTGGGGTACTGCTTGATCTCGATGCGCCAGCCCTGGTCCTCGGTGAGGTGGAAGTGCAGGACGTTCAGCTTGTGCAGCGCCATCAGGTCCAGGAAGCGCAGGACGTCGCGCTTGGGCAGGAAGTGGCGGGCCACGTCCAGCATCGCGCCGCGCCAGCGGAAGCGCGGGACGTCGGTGACGGTGACGTAGGGGAGCGGCAGCGACTTCCGGCTGGCGTCGTTGCGCAGCGCCTCGGGCGGCAGCAGCTGCCGCAGGGTCTGCTCGGCGTAGAACAGGCCGGCGTCGGTGCCCGCGACGAACGTGATGCCGTCGTCGTCGATGGTGAGGTGGTAGCCCTCCGCGCCGAGTTCGGCGTGGCCGTCGGCGATGTTCACGACGGTCGAGGCATCGAACATGAGCCGGCCGGAGCCGGCCTGAATCTGCAGGGGCTTCGGGATGATGGAGATCTCGGGCGCGTCCATGCCGACAAGATCTCACGGATCGTTCATCGATTAAACGGAGCGCCGCGGAGCGGCTCCTTAACGGGTGGCGGTGGGAGACGGGTGGGCAAACGAGGCGAGCTGACCGGCCAAAAGGCCGGTCAGCCTTCATGAATCCCGTGCGGAGCTCAGACCGCGACGAGCTCTTCCATTTCTTCTTCAGCCTCGGCTTCGGTCTCGACTTCCGGCATCCGGTTCCGCCGCTCGGCGATCGCCGCCGCGCCGACCGCCAGCGCGCCCACGCCGAGCCAGCCGACCAACGTCCACGCGTGCCGCGCGACGCCGCTCCCGCCGAAGTACAGCAGGCTCCGCACGCCCTCGACGAGGCCCGCTCCGTTCCAGAACGCGTGCAGGCCGCCGAAGAACCCGTCCTGCAACTCGGGCTGGAACAGTCCGCCGGAGCTGGTGAAGTTCAGCATCACGAACAGGACCATCATCACCAGCGTCGTCCACCGCTTCAGGAACGGGTGCAGCCCCACGCCGATCAACAAGATCGCGGCCGAGTACAGCCACGCCAGCCCCCACACCGCGGCCAGGCTGTGGTGCGCGAGGTGGAACACCGGGCCGGCCAGCGCCGCGCCGATCGCGCTGACCGCGGTCGCGGTGCCCAGGGCCAGGACCGTCTTGCGCTTGAGGGACCAGCCCGCGGCGCCCGCGCCGATCGCGGCGACCGCGCTGTAGGAGCCGATGCTCACGGCGATCATCAGGAAGAAGGGTCCTGAGTTGGTCGGATCGTCGGCGGTGGTCGGGGCGACGTCGGTGACGGTCAGCGGCTTGTCCTCGACCGCGGCGACCGTGGTGAAGACCTTCGTGGCGACGGTGGCCGAGGAATCGCTGTTCCCCTCGGCTATATAGAGCTGGGGCTTGGCCGGGTCCGGGACGAACGCGCCGACCAGATCGCGGCTGTGCAGCTGCGCCACCGCGGCGTCGGTGCTCGGCAGCGTCGACACCTGGAGCGCGTCGCCGCCCTTGCTCTGGATCGCCTGCGCCACGGCGGCCACTTGCGGGCCCTGGCCGATCACGGCCACCTTCACGTGGTGCGGGTGGGGGACCATGAACGCGCTCATGTACGCCAGCCCCATCCCGATGCACATCAGGAGCGGGGTGATCAGGTGCGTGAGGACGTGGCGGACCGAGGGGATCGCCGCCGTGGGCTGCTGAGCCATCTGCTCCTCCGAATATGGTTGCTAACTACAACCTAGCCATAGATGTACTATACAACTATCTGGAGGGAGTGAGGTCGTGACCGGGAGTGAGACGCGTCACCGCGAGGCGGTGGACGCCATCCAGCGCGAGATGACGGTGTTCGCGCGGCGCGCGCGGGCCTTCGCCGGGCGGCTGCACCCGGAGCTGACGCTGGTGTCGTACACGCTGCTGGCGCACCTGGAGGACTCCGGCGGCTGTCTGGCCAAGGACCTGGCGGTGCGCTACGGCCTGGACAAGTCGACGGTCAGCCGCCAGGTGCAGGCGCTGGAGCGCCTCGGCTTCCTGGAGCGCCGGCCCGCGCCGGAGGACCACCGCGCGCAGATGCTGCACCTGACGCCGGCCGGCGCCGGGATCCTGGCGCAGGTGACCGAGAGCCGGTACGCCGCCGTGGCCGAACGGCTGGCGGGCTGGGACGACGAGGAGATCGGCCGGTTCGCCGAGCTTTTGATCCGCTACAACGCGCCTCCGGAGACGTCCGGTGACGATGCGATCACCCGGGGGTATTCCGACACTGACATCACCGAAACAGTGCACTGACCGCGTATCGTGCCCGGGCGGCGGGCCGTGGAAGCAAGGGTCTGTTTTGCACGTGCAAAGGGTCTGTGCATTTGCTGGTTCGGCGCTTACGCTGTGCAGGGTGGACGTGTCCCTGCTGGAGGCCTTCGAGCCGGTGGCCCATGACCTGCGTGCCGCCGGTCTGGACTGCCAGCTGGCGGAGGACCCCAATCCGGGCGAGCCCGCGGCCGGCGCCACCGCCGTCCTGATCGTGTCCGGGGTGAAGGTGGGGCGGCTGACCCTCGGTGCGTCCGTGCTGGACACGGCTTCGCGCACGCTCTATCTGGCCGCGCAGACCCAGCGTCTGGTGCAGGGGAACCTCTCGATCGGCGGCCGGGTCATCGAGTGGCCGCCGTGTCTGCCGAGCCACGCGCATCCGATGATGGCCACCCGGGGGCAGCGGGCTCCGCTGTGGACGTGCCCGCTCGGCGGGGACGTGTCGGTGCCGATCGGCCGGCATCCGTAAGGGGAATCCTCGCCGCGACGCCATCGGAGGAGTCCGGCTCGGGGCCGCTTCAGCGCGGCGCGTAGGCCCGTAGGAAGAAGTCCACGCCCTGAGCGATCCGCCGCTCGAACTCGGCCTCGAAATCCGCCTCGGAATCGGCCCCGTGCGGGATCCGGCGCACATCCGATCCGGCCGGCGAGGTCAGCTGGTGCGCCAGCAGGTCCGGGACGGCCAGCACTTCGGCGGGCACCTCGAGCAGCCCGGCCCGGGCCAGGGCGGACAGCAGTTTGTTCAGGCGCGGCATGGTGCGTCCGGGGCCGTTGGTGAACCAGCGCTCCTGCAGGTCGGGGTGGTGCTCGGATTCGGCGTCGACCAGCTTGCGCAGGCCCACCAGCGGTCCGGTGTAGACGACGCGGACCCACGCCCCGGTCAGCTGGAGCAGGGCGGCGCGCAGGTCCTCGGGGCCGGCGAGCTGTGAGGCGTCGGGGAAGTCGCGGTCCATCAGCGCCATGACGTTCGCGACGGTGCGGTCCTGCACGTCGTCGGTCATCGCCATGAACAGGCGCTCTTTGTCCCCGAAGTGGTTGTAGACGGTCTGCTTCGAGACCTTCGCCTCGGCCGCGATCGCGTCGATGCTCGCGCGGGTGAAGCCCTCGCGCAGGAACACCGTGCCGGCGGCGTCCAGGATCGCTCGGCGCTTCCTCGGGTTGCCCTGGGGCTCGTCGGCGGTCGCGGTCATGCGGTCATTCTCCTCGTCGGCGGCCTGTTTGCGGAGTTGGACTCCTCAGTCTAATCTCTTGGACTAGTGAGTCTAATTCCTTGGACTCATGAGTCCAATACCTGGGGAGGAACCATGAACGCTCAGCCGTCCGGCGACCGGCTGCCCCGCGAGTACCTGAAGATCGGCATCGCCCTGGTCCTGGGCGCCGCCATGGCGATGCTCGACGCGACCGTGGTCGCGGTCGCGACCCGCACCCTGGCGGAGCGGTTCGGCTCGCAGCTGTCCGCCGTGACCTGGGTGTCCACGGCCTACCTGCTCACCATGTCGGTGGTGGTGCCGCTGGCCGGCTGGAGCATGGAGCGCTTCGGCGGGCGCCGGGTGTGGCTGCTCGGGGTGACCGCCTTCCTGGCCGGCTCGGTGCTGTGCGGCGCGGCGTGGTCGATCCCGAGCCTGATCGCCTTCCGGGTGCTGCAGGCGCTCGGCGGCGGCCTGATCCAGCCGGTCGGGCAGGCACTGCTGGGACGCAACGTCGGACCGCGGCACATGGCCCGGGTGATGGCCGTGATGTCGATTCCCCTGGCGCTGCTCCCGGTGCTGGGCCCGGCGGTCGGCGGGCTGCTGCTGGCCGAGTGGGGCTGGCGCTGGATCTTCTTCATCAACGTGCCGATCGGCCTGCTCGCGATCGTGCTGGTGCGGCTCTGGGTCCCGGCCTCGGTCCCGGCGGCCCGATCGGCTGCCGCCGCGCGGTTCGACGTGCGCGGCTTCGCCCTGATCTCCCCGGGACTGGCGGCGCTGGTCTACGGCTGCTCGGCGGCCGGCGACCACGGTGGCTTCTCCTCGCCGGCCGCGTGGGGCCCGGGGCTCGGCGGACTGACGCTGGTGACGGCGTTCGTGGTCTACAGCCTGCGCACCCGGATCCGGCCGCTGGTCGACCTGCGCCTGTTCGGCGACAAGGCGTTCGCGGTCGCGATGCTCAACGCGGCCCTGATGGGCGCGACGCTGTTCGGCGCGATGTTCATGCTGCCGCTGTATTTCCAGCAGGCACACGGTTTCTCACCGCTGCGGGCCGGACTGGTGCTGGCACCGCAGGGACTCGGGACGGCCGTCTCGACCTTCGCCGCCGGCCGGCTGACCAACCGCACCGGACCGCGCGTGCTGGTGATGACCGGCACCGCCGTGGCGACGGCGGCGACCGTGCCCTTCGCCCTGGTCGGCGCGCACACCTCGGCGGCCGCGCTGGCCCTGCCGCTGCTGCTGCGCGGACTGGGACTCGGCCTGGTGATGGCGCCGCTGATCGCCGCCGGCTACAGCACACTGCGGCGCGAGTCGATCCCGCAGGCCACGACCACCTTCAACATCCTGAACCGGGTCGGCGGCTCGATCGGGACCGCGGTGCTGGCCGTGATCCTGGTGCGGGGGCTGGCCGGCGGGGCGCAGACGCCGGCGCGCGTCGCGTCCGCTTACGGCGCCACGTTCTGGTGGGCGCTGGGGTGCACCGCGGTGACGCTGGTGACGGCGGCCTTCCTGCCCGGCGCGAAGGGGATGCGGGCGGCGCTGGCGGCGGCTGCGGAGCCCGCCAAGCCTGCCGTTCTTGTGGAGGCCGCCGAACCCGTCAGGGCCTAAGCGTTCCCCGACTCCGGCCAGTTCGACCAATGCGTGTTCGGTGCCCGCGTCGGCCGGTACTCGTGCGGGTTCCCGGTGTCCAGCACCTTGGCCAGGAGCTGGAACACCTCCTCCCGGCTCGGCCGCTCGACCAGGACGTCGGGGTGGTGCCAGGCCTCCAGGCGCAGGATCTCCGGCAGGTCCGGCGGGATCAGGGCGCGCAGTTCGGACTCGTCGGCCAGCAGGAGGTCGCGGTACTCGGGGACCAGTTCGCGCACCGCCTCGGCGAAGTACTCGCCGGGCGCGGCGTCGACCGGCAGGTCCTCGCCGCGGACGCGGATCGGGACGCCGCCGACGTAGTTCTCGTCGTCGTCGATCAGGTCCGCGATGTTCTCCACCCGGTTCAGCTGGCTGCCCGCGCGGACGCCGTAGCCGGTGAGGGCGTCGGTGACGCTGCGCGCCTTCGGGTTGAAGCCGACCGTCTCGAAGACCACGGCCCAGTGCTTGTCGTCGCGATAGACGTGCAGGCGGACGTCGATCGCGGAGTAGAAGCCGTGGTCCAGGAACGGGAACGTGAAGTCCTGCGCCGAGGCGTCGATCTGGTCGAGGAACTGCTGTCCGAAGGTCACGGAAAAATCCTAGGTCACCGGGAGGCGGTCATCCGGCATCGATCTCACCCGGCATCGATCTCATCCGGCCTTGATGAACGCCCGCACCGCGTCGGCCACCATCTGCACCGCGATCGCGGACAGCAGGAGACCGGCGATGCGCGTCACCAGGGTCACGCCGGAGTCCTTGATGACCCGGATCACCTGGACCGAGAAGCGCATGGTGAGCCACAGCGTGATGTGGATCGCCACGATCGCCAGGGCCACCGCGTCGATGCCGGCCCAGTGGTGCCCGGTGCGTTTGGCGAACACCATCACCGCGACGATCGCGCCGGGCCCGGCCAGCAGCGGCGTGCCCAACGGGACCAGGGCGACGTTCACCGCCTCGTTGGAGTGCGAGGGCTCCTCGCTGCGGCCGGTCAGCAGTTCCAGCGCGATCAGCAGGAGCAGCAGCCCGCCGGAGGCCTGAAGCGCGGGCAGCGTCACGCCGAGGTAGTCCAGGATCTGCTGGCCGAACAACGCGAACACGCAGATGACGCAGAACGCCACCAGCGCCGCCTGCCACGCCGCCTTCGTGCGCTCGGCCTTGCTGCGGCCGTTGGTCAGCGCCAGGAAGATCGGCAGGGTCCCCGGCGGGTCCATGATGACGAACAGGGTGATGTACGCCTCGAGGAAGAGCTTGCTGTCGAACACGCACGAAGACCTATCACCTGGAAGGACTTTGTTTCCACGTCCGTTCACGCCAGCCAAGGATGCCGCTGCACGAGCGGGGTGCCGGACCACCACCGTCCCAGGCCGTACCGCCATCCCAGCGTCGTGAAGCCGATGCCCACGACGACGAGCGCGAAGACCAGACGGTGGTCCACGGCCGGATGGCCGTGCACCGCCATCAGCAGCACGGCCGCGCCGACCGCCGCGAACCGCATGACGATCCCGAAGACCAGCCCCACCCCGGCCCCGGTCAGGGCGAGCACCAGCAGCCAGTCGGACCACGAGGAGACGCCGTGGAACCAGGCCCTGCGCAGGAACGTCCCGCCGAGCAGGACCCGGATCAGAGCCCAGAGCAGGTCCAGCCGCGTGAGCTCCAGTGGGTCCATGGAGCCTTTATCGCCCCGGGGCCGCTGTGGTGCATGTGGGGTGGGGGAAACGGGTGACGGGGGAAACGGGTGACGGGTCGGACTAGACGATTGATTTCTGGGGGTTCCGGCAAGCAGCACCGCACCTGGCAAGCAGTCTTGCGAAACGGTTCAGCAGCAAGCATGGGCGTCACGGACGACCTCCCTCATCCTGGTTGGCTGTGGGTGGTCGGCCGGGGCGGCCAGGCGCCGCTGATCAACCGTTTCGCCGCCGGTACCCCCAGGAATCAATCGTCTAGATCTTCGCGAACGCCGCGTCGAGGTCCGCGATGAGGTCCTCGGCGTCCTCCAGGCCCACCGAGAACCGCAGCAGCCCGGCGTCCGGCCGGGCGTCGGGCACGACGTTCCGGTGGCTCAGCGAGGCGGGGTGGGTGATCAGCGACTCGGCGCCGCCCAGCGAGGCCGCGTGCATGATCAGCCGGACGTTCTCGGCGACCGTCGCCGCCGCCTCGTAGCCGCCGCGCATCTCGAACGACATCATCGCGCCGGGCAGCAGCATCTGCTTGTCCGGGCCGATCAGACCGTCCGGGTCGCCGCCGGGCAGGCCGGGGTAGTGCACGCGCTCCACGGCCGGGTGCGCGGCCAGCCAGGAGGCGAGCGCCCCGGCGGTCTCCGAGGAGCGCTTCACGCGCAGCGGCAGCGTCTGCAGGCCCCGGTGCAGCAGGTAGCCGGCCAGCGGGTGCAGCAGGCCGCCGGTCTGGATCCGGATGTCACGCAGCCGCGCGGCCCACTCCGGGGTGGTCGCGACCACGCCGCCGAGGACGTCGCAGTGCCCGCCGAGGTACTTCGTGGCGCTGTGCACGACCAGCGTCGCGCCGTGCCGGGCCGGCTGCTGCAGGACCGGGGTCGCGAACGTGGAGTCCACCAGGTACGGCACGTCCCCGCAGGCCGCGGCGACCGCGTCGAGGTCGACCAGCCGCGCGGTCGGGTTGGCCGGGGTCTCGACCACCACCAGCGCGGTGTCCGGCCGGGCGGCCAGCGCCGGGGCGATGTCCGCCGGGCCGTCCACCCAGGTGACCTCGGTGCCCAGCGTCCCCTTGGTCAGCAGGCCGTCGGTGCCGCCGTAGATCGGCCGCAGCGCCACGATGTGCCGCTTGCCCTCGGCGGCCGCGGTGGCCGTCGCCGCCAGCAGGCAGGCGGTGATCGCGGCCATGCCGCTGGCGAAGGACACCGCCTCGGGCAGGCCCTCCAGCTCGGCCAGCGCGCGCTCGAAACCGGCGGTCGTGGGGTTCCACATCCGCTGGTAGACCAGGCCGCCCTCGGCGGTGGGCGGGCCGCCGGCGACGAGCGCCTCGTAGCTCTCGCCGCCCGCATCGACGCCGGGCAGGTAGTAGGTCGCCGACAGATCGATCGGCGGAGTCGGGTTCGTGACGGTTCGCCCCGCGTGGACTGCGGCTGTGGCGGTTACCCGGGCTATGTTCCGATCAGCGCTCATGCTGCGATTATGCGAGGTGCGCGGGTTCGGCGGCATAGCCGTTCACGATGTGGTGGCCCGCCCGGGGCGTCCGGTCAGCTCTCCAGCTGGTCGGCGACCGCCCGCAGGACCCCGGCGAGCTTGCGCGAGGTGGCCTTGTCCGGGTACTTGCCCCGGCGGAAGGTCTCGGACATGCCGTCGAGCAGCTTCATCACGTCCTCGACGATGACGACCATCTCCTCGGTCGGCTTGCGGTCGCGGGCCGCCACCGCGGCCTCGACGCTCGGCCGGGTCTCCAGCAGCCGCACGCCTATCGCGGTGTCGCCGCGCTTGCCGGCGGCCACCCCGAACTCGACCCGCTGCCCGCTCTTGAGCTCGGCGGCGTCCGCGGGCAGGGCCGAGGAGTGCATGAACACGTCGGGCCCGTCGTCGCGGGTGATGAAGCCGAAACCCTTTTCGGTGTCGTACCACTTGATCTTGCCGGTAGGCACGGTGGGACCCTCGCGTCTGCTGTCGTCGGTGATTCACTCTTGCGGGGTAAGCGTAACCAGGAAACGTCCGCCTTGGGCAGGGTTATCCCAGGGCTCGACCGGCCGTGTCAGGCGGCCAAATACCCGTCCAGCCAGGCGGGGAAACCACGCAGGTCGGCCAGCACGGCGTCGGCTCCGGCGGCGGCCAGGTCGGCCGCGCTGACCGGCCCGGTGGCGACCGAGACGGCCACCGCGCCGCCGGCCCGCGCGCCCAGGATGTCGCCGATGTGGTCGCCGACGTAGACGCTCGCGCCGTGCTCCCGCAGAGCCTCGCCCTTCTTCGGGCCCCAGTGCCAGCCCACGAGGACGTCCGGGACCAGTCCGAGGTGCTCCAGGTGCAGCTGCGCGCTCGGGGCGTACTTGGCGGTGATCACCATGACCCGCCCCGCCCGCTCGCGGATCGCCGCGAACGCCTCGGCGGCGCCGGGCATCGCCGGCACCGGCGCGATCGCGAAGTCCGGGTACAGCGCGCGGTACTCGTCCCCGACCGCGGCGATGCGCTCCTGCGGGAACCAGTACGCCAGCTCCTCCTCCAGCGGCGGCCCGAGCCGGGAGACCACGGCGTCGGCGTCGATGGCCACGCCGGTGCGCCGGGACAGCTCGGTCATCGTCGCGTGCACGCCCGGCCGCGAGTCGATCAGGGTCATGTCAAGGTCGAAGCCCACGGTCAACGGGGTGCTGATCATGCGATCAGCGTATCGGTGAACCTTTCACGCACAGGACGACGGCGGTCACCGGTTCGGGCGAGTGGAGGAGGTCGGGAGGGTAGGACGCCGGGGGTCGGGGGTAAGGTGAGGCTACCCTGACTAACTTGACGCTGCCCCGACTGACTGACTCGACGCGACCTGCCCGGCCCCGGCCGGCCCCCTTCCGGTCCGTGCCCGTTGCGACCGCCCCCGACACTCCCGGCCCGATCACCCCAAGGCTCCACTCTCCCGATCGGGCCGGGGCGTGACCGCACCGCCTCGAAAGACCCGCCCGTGTCCGTCTGCGATTCCGCCCTCGGTGGCTGCGCCGCCCTGTGCCGGGCCGCGCGCGCTCCGATGGGGGACACCGCGCCGCCGCGGGCGAAGGCGTGGCTGGCGGTGGAGCACCCCGGACCGTGGCCGGCCTTCGGCTGGCCGCCGGACCTGCCCGCCGGCGTGATCGAGGTGCTCACCGCCGCGCCGGCCTACACCGTGCGGCCGCAGCTGATCCGCAGACCGGACCGCCAGGGCCGCGCCGTGACCGGCGAGCGGGCGGTCTTCGTCGCCGGCGGACCGCTCGGCGCGCGCTGGCTGGAGCGGCGCCTCACCGAGGACCTCGACGACATCGCCAAGCTGAATCTCGCGGCGCTGGCCGACGGCGGTCCGCCCGGCTTCGGCACGCTGCTGCGCGAGCGGGTCCTGCTGGTGTGCACGCACGGCAAGCGCGACGCCTGCTGCGCCCGCTACGGCGCCCCGGTCGCCCGGGAACTGGCCGCGCGCGGGCTGCCGGTCTGGGAGACCACGCACGTGGGCGGCGACCAGTTCGCGGCGAACATGGTCTGCCTGCCCGACGGGACCTACCACGGCCGTCTGGACCGCGCGTCCGCCGCCGAGGTCGCCTTCGGCTGCCTGCGCGGCGAGGTGTCCGCCGCGCACTTCCGGGGCCGCGCCGGGATCAGCCGGATTTAGCGACCGCCTTGAACAGGCGCCACAACAGGTAGAGCGCGCCGAGCAGGCCCAGCATCGTCGGCACCGCGGTGAACCCGTCCTTGGCCGCCTGCCAGGTGTCGCTGGAGTTCAACGGCGTGTCGTGGCCGGTGGAGCGGCCGCGGGCCAGGAACAGCCCGAAGGCGTAGAACACGAACGTGGTGATCGGCACGCCGATGAGCGCGAACCGCTTCTCGCCGGGCGTGTACGAGTACGACGTCAACGCCAGCAGGTAGCCGATCACGACGATGGCGATCGTGTACGGCGACATGGCCACCGCGTTGACGATCGCGCCGACGCACAGGACCGTCACCGCGGCCAGCGCCTGCGCGTGGCCCTGCGCCGTGCGCCGCACCATCGGCCCGGCGGCCATCGGCGCCGGCGGGGGCGACGGGGCCGGTCCCGGCGTCGGGGTGAAGCTGCTGCCGCTCTCGATCGGGATCTGCGGCCCGGCGCCTCCGCCTCCGCCCTCGCCGCCTTCCTCCGGTTCGCCGCTGTAGTACCAGTCGGTGCTGCCGGCGTTGAACGGGTCCGGTTCGGCGGGGATCTCCGGCCCCGGCAGGATGTCGCCGTCGGAGTCCGACGCGCCGAAGCCGGCGGGCGGCGGGTTGGTCAGCGACTCCGGGGTGACCAGCCGGGCGATGGCCGGGTCGACCTCGGGGGAGAAGACGGAGGCCGCGCCGTACGCGTTGTTGCTGCTGCTTCCGCCGCGGCGCTGCCGTTCGCGGGCCGCGTAGAGCGGGTCCTTGTTCGCCTCGGCCATCACCAGGGCCTCGGGGCGGCCCATGCCGAGCAGGATCTGGCGCACGTCCGCGGCGCGCGTGGCCTTGCGGTCGGTGACCCGGGACTCGATCTCCGAGCGGGTGCGGGACACGAGCTGGTTGCGCGACGTGGGCGACATGCGACCCTCCGCCAGCGTCGACAGCTCGGCCAGGTATCGGAACATCTCCTGGTCGGTCTCGGCCGTCACCCCTGCGTTCCCCCTGTTTCCGTTGAGCCCAAAGCGGCGCGTGCGCCGCCTGCGGCGCCCGCATCCGTATCGTATGCGGGCGCTGTGATCGTCGGGACTCGACTACCGTTGTCTGTGATGCCCACCGAACACCCCGGCCATTCCGCGCGACCCGTCACCGCAGGTGCACGGGCGGTGACGCGCGCCGATCGGGGTTCGGTGAACGGCGGCGCGTCTCAGGGTTCGGACACTTCGGGTCCGGCGGCGGCCGCGACGACGGCCTTGCGCAGGCGTTCGCTCGCCGACGAACTGCGGTCGTGGCCGGTGGCCCGGCTGGCGAATCTGCTGGCGGTGCGGCCGGATCTGGCGGTGCCGCCCCCGGCGTCGATCGCGGCGCTGGCCGAGCGGGCCTCGCAGCGCGCCTCGGTGGCGCTGGCGATGGACCGACTTGATGCATTCACTTTGCAGGTGCTCCAAGCGCTCGCCGTCTCGCCGGAACCGGTCACGGCTTCCTCGACCGCGGCGCTGCTCGGCCTGCCCGTGCAGGGCGAGGTCGCCGAGGCCGTCGCGCTGCTGCGGGACACCGCTCTGCTGTGGGGACCCGACGAAGGGCTGCGGCCGCTGGTGAACGCGCGCGAGGCCTTGGGCGAGAACCCGGTCGGTCTCGGACCGCCGCTGGCCTCGGCGTTGAACAACTCCTCTCCGGCCGGGATGCAGGCGTTCCTGCGCCGGCTCGGCCTGCCTGCGACGCCGGACCCGGTGAGCGCGGTCGGGTCGATCTCGGCGCTGGCCGCCGATCCGCCGCGGATGCGCGCCGTGCTGGACTCCGCGCCGGCCGGGGTGGAAGCCGTGCTGGAGAAACTGGTGTGGGGGCCGCCGTTCGGCCGGATCAACCAGCCCTCCGCCGATGAGGAAGAGGCAACGGAGGAGACGGCGGAAGAGCCACGGGGCGAGACAGCACAGTCTCAAGCGCAGGCCCTCGACA
Organism: Catenulispora sp. MAP12-49; assembly: GCF_041262705.1. Lineage (NCBI taxonomy): Bacteria > Bacillati > Actinomycetota > Actinomycetes > Catenulisporales > Catenulisporaceae > Catenulispora > Catenulispora sp. MAP12-49. Next base: position 226,115 of record NZ_JBGCCP010000003.1, read on the forward strand.
GCGGCGAATCCCCCCTCGAATGGCTCCTGGCCCGCGGCATCCTCGGCCGCTGGACCGAGGACACCGTCGTGCTGCCCCGCGAGATCGCCTTCTTCCTGCGGCGCCACGTCTTCGGCTCCGGTCTGCACCGCGATCTGGCCTCCGAACCGCCGCCGATCGCCGTGGTCCAGCACGACGCCCGCAACGCCGACGCGGCGGCCGGCGCGGCGGCGATCGCCGTGCCCCGGCGCGTCGAGGAACTGCTCGACGCCTGGGCCTCCGGGCCGCCCGGCGTCCTGCGCTCCGGCGGCGCGGGGATCAGGGATCTGCGGCGCACCGCGGCGCTGCTCGACGTGCCCGAGGAGGAGGCCGCCTTCCTGGCCGAGCTGGCCTACGCCGCCGGACTCGTGGCCGCCGACCTGGCCTCCGGCTTCTGGCTGCCGACCCCGGCCTACGACCGCTGGCTGGACCTGCCGCCGGAGCGCCGCTGGGCCGAGCTGGCGGCGGCGTGGCTGGTCTCGGACCGGGCCGCGGGCCGGGTCGGGGCGCCGGACGAGCGGAACCGGCAGGTGGCCCCGCTGTCGGCGGAGGTCGCCTCCTGGGCCGTCACCGAGCTGCGCCGGGACCTGCTCGCCGAGCTCGACCGGCTGCCGCCCGGCGCCACCAGCCCGCTGGAGGCCGTGGTGGACCGGCTGTTCTGGGAGCGCCCGCGCCGCAGCGGCCCGGCGGTGCGGCAGCTGGTGGACTGGACGCTGCGCGAGGCGGTCTGGCTCGGCCTGGTCGCCCCGGTGCGCGGCGGCGCCGGGATCCTGGCCGCGCACGGCCGGGGCCTGCTGCTCGGCCTGTCCCGCGACGCGCTGGCCGCGACGTTGGCCCAGGCGCTGCCCGAACCGGTGCGGCACGTGCTGATCCAGGGCGACCTGACCGCGATCGCCCCCGGCCCGCTGGCCCCCGAGGTGGCCCGGGAGATGGCGCTGATCGCCGACATCGAGTCGGCCGGCGCCGCGACCGTCTACCGCTTCACCACCGCCTCGGTCCGCCGCGCCTTCGACGCCGGGCGCGCCGCCGGCGATCTGCACGCCTTCCTGGCCGAGCACTCGCTGCACGAGATCCCGCAGGCCCTGACCTACCTGGTCGACGACGTCGCGCGGCGCCACGGCCGGGTCCGCGTGGGCTCCGCGGTCTCCTACGTCCGCGCCGACAACGACGCCGCGCTGACCGAGATGCTGGCCGACCGGCGCACCGGAGGCCTGGGCCTGCGCCGGATCGCGCCGGGCGTCGCTGTCTCGGAGCTGCCGCCGGAGGAACTGCTCGAAGGGCTGCGGACCAACGGCTACGCGCCGATGGGCGAGAACGAGGACGGCAGCGGCGCGCCGGTGGTGGTCGCGACCGCGCGGGCGCGGCGCGCGACCTCGTTCCACCCCTACGCGGTGCAGCGCCAGGCGCTGCCGGGGTCGGCGGCGGTGGTCGGGCTGGCGGAGGAGCTGGCGGCCGGCGGCTGAGCGGGGTCGCGGGCCTTGGCAGGCCGGGGGTCGGCGCAACTGGGTCTTGGCAGGCCGGGGGTCGGCACAACCAGGGCTCAGCAGGCCGGGGCTCGGCGCAAGCAGGACTCAGCCGGGCGCTCAGCCGTGCAGCGTGGGCCGGTAGACGAGTTCCTGGACCCGGCCGTCGAGCGTGCGGTGTTCGAGCAGCTCCAGGTCGAAGTCGGCCGCGCCGCCGAAGATCGGCTCCAGCCCGGTCCGGCCGGTGACCACCGGGAAGACCGACACCTGGACCCGGTCGACCAGCCCGGCGGCCATCAGCGCCCGGTTCATCGACAGGCTGCCGTGCGAGCGCAGCGGCACGTCGGACTCCTTCTTGAACCGGGCGACGACCTCGACCGCGTCGCCGCTCTCGAGCGTCGCGTCCGGCCAGTCCAGGGGCCCGGTCAGCGTGCTCGACACGACTGTCGCGGGCAGGTTCACCATCCGGGTCACCCAGGGGTCGCGCACCTCGGAGTCCTCGGTGCTCGCCGAGAGCATCTGGGTGAACAGCCGGTACGTGGCGGCTCCGAACACCATCCGCTGCTCCTCGTCGTAGAGGCCCAGCCGGTGTTCCAGCAGCTCCGGGCCCTGCTTGCCCCAGTAGCCGGTCCAGTCGCCGCCGGCGGCGCCGAAGCCGTCGAGGCTGGTGAAGACGTCGAAGGTGTAGGTGGCGGTCATGGTGGGCTCCTCCGCTGTGATCCGGTGCCTGTCGATAATCCGGTGCCTGTCGAAAATTCGGTGCCTGTCGGTGATTCAGACGAGCCGCCGCGCCTAAATTCATCGCTCGACGCGGCACCGTCTCGGTAGCGTTTCGTCATGGCACGTGACGAGCGCGGGGTCACCCCGCAGAGCGAGGACTTCTCCTCCTGGTACAACGAAGTGGTCACCAAGGCGCAGCTGGTCGAGCGCGGTCCGGCCCGCGGCACCATGGTGATCCGACCGTATGGGTACCGCATCTGGGAGCTGCTCCAAGCCGACCTCGACGGCCGCATCAAGGACACCGGCCACGAGAACGCCTACTTCCCGATGCTGATCCCGGAGTCCTATCTCAAGCGGGAGGCCGAGCACGTCGAGGGCTTCTCCCCGGAGCTGGCCGTCGTCACCCACGCCGGCGGCAAGGAGCTGGAGGAGCCGCTGGTCCTGCGGCCCACCTCGGAGACCGTCATCGGCGAGATGATGGCCAAGTGGATCTCCTCCTACCGGGATCTTCCGCTGCTGCTGAACCAGTGGGCGAACGTCGTCCGCTGGGAGCTGCGTCCCCGCCTGTTCCTGCGCACCACGGAGTTCCTGTGGCAGGAGGGCCACACCGCGCACGCCGACGAGGCCGAGGCCATGGCCGAGACGCTCCAGATGCTCGACGTCTACGAGCGGGTCGCGCGCGACGTGGCCGCGATCCCGGTCGTCCCGGGGGAGAAGACGCCCGGCGAGCGCTTCGCCGGCGCCGTGAGGACCTACACCGTCGAGGGCATGATGCGCGACGGCAAGGCCCTGCAGAGCGGCACCACGCACTATCTGGGGACGAACTTCGCCAAGGCCTTCGGCATCCAGTTCGCCGACGACGCCGGCCGGCTGGAGCTGTGCCACACCACCTCCTGGGGCATGTCCACGCGCCTGGTCGGCGGCGCGATCATGACCCACGGCGACGACAAGGGCCTGGTCCTGCCGCCGAAGCTGGCGCCCTACCAGGTGGTGGTCGTCCCGATCGCGCGCGGCGACCAGGCCGAGACGGTCCTGGAGGCGGTGCGCGAGCTGGCCGTGCGGCTGAAGACCGCCGGGATCCGGGTCCACGTGGACGACCGGCCGCAGGTGTCCCCGGGCTTCAAGTTCAACGACTGGGAGATGCGCGGCGTCCCGATGCGGCTGGAGATCGGCCCGCGGGACCTGGCGGCCGGGACGGCGCTGCTGGCCAAGCGGCTGGGGGACGAGGGCAAGACGGCGATCTCGCTCGACACCGCCCCGGAGGTCCTGCTGGACCTGCTCGACGACTTCCAGGAGTTCCTGCTGGAGCGCGCGACGGACTTCCGCGAGGCGCACACGGCCACCGCGGACGACTGGGAAGCGTTCACCGCGGCGGTCGCCACCGGTTGGGCCCGCGCCCTGCACTGCGGGCGTCCGGAGTGCGAGGAGGACATCAAGTCCGAGACCGCCGCCACGCCGCGCTGCATCCCGCTGGAGGCGCCGGCCGAGTCCGGGACCTGTGTGCGCTGCGACGCGCCGTCGGCGTACGGCAAGCGCGTGCTGTTCGGCCGCTCCTACTGATTCCTGCTGATTCCTACTGGGCAGCGAAGAAGGCTGTGGGCCCCGACGCGATCGCGCCGGGGCCCACAGCCTGTGGAGAACTACTTCGCGAGCAGCGCCTCGACCGCCGCGAGGCCGTCCGCGCCGAGGTCCCGGGTGAACTCGTTCACGTACAGCCCGATGTGCTGCTGCGCGACCTCCGGGTCCATCTCCTGCGCGTGCTCCATCACGTACTCGTGCGAGGCCTTCGGATCGGCCCAGGCGTAATCCACCGACGCCCGGATCAGCCCGCTCAGCTCGGCCAGCGCCTCGGCCCCGAGATCCTTGCGGGCCACGATCGCGCCCAGCGGGATCGGCAGCCCGGTCTCGCCCTCCCACCACTGGCCGAGGTCGGCGTGGCAGGTCAGGCCGAAGTTCTGGTACGTGAAGCGGGCCTCGTGGATCACCAGCCCGGCGGCCACCTCGCCGGCCGCGACCGCCGGCATGATCTCGTGGAACGGCAGGACCTTGATGTCCACGCCGCCCGGCACGTTCTTCTCCGCCCACAGCTCGAACAGCCGGTAGGCGGTGGACAGCAGGCTCGGCACCGCGACCGTGCCGCCGGCCAGGTCCTGGGCCGAGACCGTGCCCTGGGACAGCACCAGCGGCCCGCAGCCCCGGCCCAGCGCGCCGCCGCAGTGCAGGAGCTCGTAGCGGTCCCGGACCAGTGGCAGGGCCGGGTAGGAGATCTTCAGGACGTCCGGCGCGTCCGCCTCCTGCACCCAGTAGTTCGTCACGTCGATGTCCGCGAAGGTGACGTCGAACGCCGGCGCGCCGGCCAGCAGGCCGTGCGTCAGCGCGTGGAAGACGAACGTGTCGTTCGGGCACGGCGAGTAGGCGATGGACAGCTTCTCGGGCAGAACGGTGTGCGGGTCAGCCATAGCGCCGATTATGCGACGCCCGGCGCCTGAAGGGCGGCCAGGGTCTGTCCGACCGTGGCCAGGACGTCCATGGCTTCACCGATCCGCCACGATTCCCGGTCCCGCGGCCCGACCACGTTGGAGATCGCGCGGATCTCCACGAACGGCAGCTCGGCCATCGTCGCGGCACTGGCCACGCCGAAGCCCTCCATGCCCTCGGCGGCCGCGTCCGGGTGCCGGGCCAGCAGCTCTTCGGTGCGCTCGGCGGTGCCGGTCACGGTGGCCACGGTCAGCACGGCGCCGTTGACCACGTGCAGGCCGGCGGCGCTCAGCGCGGAGCCGATCCGCGCGGCCCAGGCCTCGTCCGGCTGCTCCACGTGCGGGGCGAAGCCGAGCTCCTCGATCGGCAGGAAGCCCTCGGGGGAGCCGGCGCCGAGGTCGGCGGCGACCACCCGGGTGGAGACCACCACCGAGCCGATCGGGGCGCGCGGGGCGAAGCCGCCGCCGATGCCGACTGAGACGGCCAGTTTGTAGGGTTCGGAGGCCAGGACCCAGGCCGCGCCGGTGCCCGCGGCCGCGGGGCCCGCGCCGGTGACTATCACCGTCAGGCCGTCGGCGCGCCGCTGGAGCGCGTCGCGCTCGGCCCCGACGGCCGTCGCCAGCAAGAACTCGTACATTCGGTCACTCCCCGTCGTCCCATGGATTGCATGCGTATCCGTGTCCGGCCATGCCGGAAACGTACCCGGCATCCGGGCTCCGTCCCCACTTGTCCGCCGAGTCTTTAGACTCCGAGACTCTGCGCGGGGTTGGGCGCCACGAAACGCAAGTCCGACAGAGCCTTCAAGGTCACCACACAGACCGCCAGCAAAGCCACGGCCGCGACGATGAACGCGAAGGTCCCGTTGCCGTTGCCCGGGAACGACATGGCGATCCCCAGGCCTCCGCCGACCACCCAGGCCAGCTGCAACAGTGTCTCAGACCGGGCGAAGGCCGACGTGCGCACACGTTCGAGCGTGTCGCGCTGCAAAAGGGCGTCCAGGGACAGTTTGGCCAGCGCAGCGCTCATGGCGGCGACGGCGGCTACGGTGAGTACCGTGATCAGGTTGTAATAGAACGCGCACGCCAAGACCGCGCCGGTGGTCAACGCCAGCATCGCGGAGATCACGCCCTCCGGCGCCCGCGCCTTCAGCATCGAGCCCAGCGAGGTGCCCACCAGGTTGCCGACGGCCGCGGCGCCGGCGATCAGGCCGATCGCGACCAGGTCCTTGTAGCCGGCCAGCGGGTGGTAGCGGACCAGGAACGCCATGAAGATGGTCAGGAACCCGGAGAAGCAGCGGAAGGCGGCGTTGGCGCGCAGCGCCAGCATGACCGCCGGGCCCACCGAGCGCAGCCGCAGGTTCGGCATGGTCTCCTCCAGGCGGGGATCCATGTTCCGGTCCTTCTTCTTCAGCTGCGCCTTCTGCTCGCCCTCGGCGGAGTCCACGTGCGAGGGCAGCCGGATCGCCAGGAACGCGCCGAGGGCGAAGACCACCGCCGCGCCGATCAGGCAGTAGGCGGCGCCGAGGTGCACCAGCAGGCCGCCGATCGGGGCGAAGGCGAAGGTGGCGATGATGCTGGCCAGCGAGGTGCGCGAGTTCGCCTTGATCAGGGTGCTGCCGCGCGGGACCAGCCGCGGGATCACCGCGCTGCGGGTCACGCCGTAGGCCTTGGACGCCGCCAGGCAGCCGAACGCGGCCGGGTAGAGCGCCAGGTTGGCGCCCCCGCTCACGGTGCGCGCCATGATCAGGGCCAGCACCAGGCGCGCGGCCATGGTCACCGCCATGGCCAGCCGGCGGCCGTGGCCGAAGCGGTCCAGCAGCGGGCCGATCACCGGCGCCAGCAGCACGAACGGCACCATCGTGACCACCAGGTACAGCGCCACCTTGCCGCGCGCCTGCCCCGGCTGCACGCCGAAGAACACCGACTGCGCCAGCGCCAGGGTGATCAGCAGGTCGCCGGCGGTGTTCACGGCGTGCAGCTCGATCAGGCGGGACAGCCCGGACTCCCGGGCGCCGCCGGCCTCGGTGTAGCGGCGGATGCGGTGGCCCACGAAGCCGCCGACCCGGCCCATGGCGCGGCCGGTCGCCTCGGTGCCCTCGCCGACCCGGCGCAGGATGCGCGCCGCGTCGGACTCCGGGCGCGCCGGCGCCACCGGGGTGAGCATCTCGATGTCGGCCGCCGACAGGTCGGGGGCGACTTCGGCCAGCTCCGGCAGGGTCGCGGCCAGGTCGATGGTCGCTATCGGGACGTCGCCGGGGTGCTGAGCTGCTCCGGGGTGCTGGGCGGCACCGGATTGCTGGGTGGCACCGGAGTGCTGGGCGGCACCGGGCTGCTGAGTGGCCATGGTGCGGGTCGGGACCGGATCGCGGTGGCCGCCGTGCGGGGCCGGGGACGCCGAGGATGCCGGGGAGTCACCGGTCGGCAGCGTGTCGGCGAGCCCGGAATCCCCCGACGGCGCGGCGCCGCGGGGGCGCTTCGGCGGCAGCGGCGGCGGCTGCGGGATCAACGGCCGCGTCGCCTCCGGGGCGTCGAAAACCCGCGTCCGTTCCTCGCCGTCCCGATTCGGCGTCTGATCCTTGGCCACGCCCCTATCCTGCCCGGAAAAAGTGAACGTGGGGAGCCGGTGATTCATTTGGGACCCCGGTGGACCGGCCCGGATGCACCGACAGGCGAACCGCTGTCACACGAACACCTCCGGATAGGGGAGAATCGAGGCGTGAACGCCGCGACCGCCACCCCAGCCCGCTCCGCAGACAGCCGGCCGCGCGGACGCCAGCCGGTCCTCGACCAGGTGTGCGCCGACGCGGTCGACCTGGCCCTGGCGGCGGCCGAGGACGTCGCCGGGATCGGCGAGGTCGGCCGGCACGTCGGCATGCTCGCCGAGGGCGACCGCGTGGTCACCCACCTGTTCGAGTGCAAGGAGCGGGGCTACCGCGGCTGGAACTGGGCCGTGACCGTGACCCGCGCCCCGCGCACCAAGTTCGTCACCCTGGACGAGACCGTCCTGGTCGCCGGCAAGGAAGCGGTCCTGGCCCCGGACTGGGTGCCGTGGAGCGAGCGCCTGCGTCCCGGCGACCTGGGCCCCGGCGACCTGCTGCCGATCGCCGAGGACGACGCCCGCCTGGTACCGGCCTACACCGGCCAGGACGAGGAGACGCCCCTTCCCTACCGCGAGGTCGCCCGCGACTCCCTGCCCCTGGTCTCCTACCAGCTGGGCCTGGGCCGCCCCCGCGTGCTCTCCCGCGAGGGCCGCGAGGAGGCCGCCGAGCGCTGGCACGAGGGCGAGTTCGGCCCGCACTCCCCGATGGCCCAGGCCGCCCCGGCCCGCTGCTCCGGCTGCGGATTCCTGGCGCCCCTGGCCGGCATGCTGGGCCAGGGCTTCGGCGTGTGCACGAACGAGATCGCCCCGAGCGACGGCCGCGTGGTCTCCCTGGACTTCGGCTGCGGCGCGCACTCCGAGGCCGCTGTGGTCCCGGCGACGCACCCGACCTCCGAGCCGGTGGTCGACGAGTACCAGTACGACACCGTGACCTTCGGCGAGCGGGTCGTGCCGCCGGCCGGCGAGGCGACGCGGGCCGCCGAGGCGGCCGCCGCCGCGGTGGTGGACGCGACCGCGGCCGAGGCCGCCGGCGCTGAGGCTGAGGCTTCGGACGCCGAGGCCGCGAACGCGAACGGCAAGCCGGCGGACGCGGACGGCAAGCCCGCGAACGGCAAGCCCGCGGACGTTGAGGCCGCTGAGCCTGAGGCAGTCGAAGCAGCTGTGGAAGAGCCCGTCGATGAAAGCTGACCCGCGATGCGTGACATGTGAGCGCCACCCCTTCTGAGCCCGTCCTGCGGGTCCGGCACGACAGCTGGACCCGCTTGCTCTACCTCCAACTCGGCGCCTTCGCCTTCTTCCTCTACGCATTCAGTCCCTCGATCGCCCTGCTCAAGGACGACCTCCACCTCTCCGCCGGGGTGGCCGGGCTGCACAGCACCTGCTACGCCGTCGGCGTCACCGCCGGCAGCCTTAGCGCGCCCCGGTACATCCGCAAGGCCGGCGGCTTCCGCCCCGCACTGTGGTGGGGCCTGGTCGGCCTGGCGCTGTCGGTGGGCCTGTTCTGCTCGGTCCCGTCTCTGGCGGTAACGCTTCCGGCGGCTGTCATCTGCGGAATCTTCGGCTCGCTGCTGTGCATAGCCGTGCCCGCGGCCCTGTCCCGCGCACACGGCGCCGAGACCGGCCCGGCGGCCATCACGGAGGCCAACGCGGTCGCGGCGTTCGTGGGCATCGCGGCGCCGCTGGCGGTCGGCGGCGCGGACGCGGCCGGGCTCGGGTGGCGCACGGCGCTGCTGTCGGTGGCACCGCTGAGCGCGCTGCTGTACGTGGTGCTCGGGCGCGTGCGCGAGCCGGCGTGGTGCGCGGCGCAGGTCGAGGCGGTGGCGGTCGGCGAGGCCGTCGAGGCTTACGGGCTCGGGATGGTGGACACGGCCGGTTCGGGCGAAGGCCTTGGCGCTGAGGGGGAGCGCGAGACCGAGAGCGATGGCGTGGCTGACGGCCTCGCCGGGCAAGGCTCCGCGGACTGGGACTTCGCCGACCGGGGTCGTGCCGAAAACGTCGCCGTGACGGCCGCTACCGCTGCCGCCGCTGCCGAGTCCCGCGGCCGGCGCGGCCTCGTCGTCGAAACGAGTACGCCGGCCGCCGATTCCCGCCAGCGCACTCAAGCGACCGTGCCCGCGCCCCGCACCGCCGGCGACCCTCCCGCCGCCACGACCGCGACCTTCCGTGACCTCCCACGCCGCTTCTGGCTCAACCAGGTGGCGGGCGTCTGTGCGGGCGCCATCGAGTTCTGCCTCACCCTCTGGTGCGCGACCCTCCTGCGCGACCGCGCGCACCTGTCCGCCGGCGTCGCGGCGACCGGGGTCACGGCCGTCGTCGCGGGCATGGCCCTGGGCCGCGCGGTCGGCGGCCGGCTGGCACTGCGGGTGCCGATCGACCGCCTGATCTACACCTCCTTCGCCACCAACCTCGTCGGCTTCGCCCTCTTCTGGGCGACCGCGAACCCGGTGCTCATGTTCGCGGGTCTGGCCGTCGCCGGCCTCGGCGTGTCCCTCCAGTTCCCGCTGCTGTCGGCGCGCGGCATCGAGATGTCCGGCGGCGAGGCGGAACTGGCCGGCTCGGTGAACATGTTCGGGAGCGGAATCGCGGTGGGAACGGCGCCGTTCGCGCTCGGGTTCCTGTCCGACCGCGTCGGCATCCACACCGCCTACCTGCTGCTGCCGGCGTTCATCGTGGCGGCGGTGCTGGCGGTGGCGGCATCGGCACAGAGGGCTACGGCAGAATACTGATGTTCGGTACGCTCGTCCCCGGCGGTGGCCGCACACGCGGGGAGGGTGGCGCATGGCACGTCCGACGGGGTGGGATGTCCTGGGACTGGATGGCGATCCGACTCCCGGCGTGGTGGAGTCGGTCCAGGCCCTGGCCAAGGAGTTCGGGGATTTCGCCCACGACGTGGAGGCGGCGTACCGGAGCCTGAACAGCTTCGGATCCGATTCCGCAGCTATCCAGTGGATAGGCCAGACCGCCGACTCGTTCAAGGCCCAGTACGGTCCGCTTCCTGGGCGCCTGCAGAAGCTGTACACGTCCTACAGCGAGGCCTCCGACGCGCTGTCGGCTTACGCGCCGAGATTGCAGGCCGCGCAGACCAAAGCCGACACGGCACTGCGCCAGGCCCAGGATGCGCACGCCGAGCTGCAACGCGCCACCACCACCGCCACCAGTGCGGCCACGGAGCTGAAGACGGCGCAGCAGAACCAGGCCGCGAACCCCGATCAGCAGGCAGTCACCGACGCGCAGACCGCCCACGACAGCGCGCAGACCAACCTGAACAACGCCAAAGCCAAGATGACGGCGTTGACCAAGCAGGCCAACGACGCCTACAACGACCGCATCAGCGCCGCGCAGGATTGCGCGAAAGCCCTCGGACATGCCCAGTCCGACGGCATCCACAACAAGCACTGGTGGGAGCACGTCGGCGAGGCCCTGTCCGAGTGGGGCGGGAAGATCGCCGAGATCGCCAACGACCTCGCTCCGTTCCTGGACGTCCTGGCCCTGGCGACCTCCTGGATCCCCGGCGTCGACGTCGTCACCGCCGCCCTGGCCGAGGCCGACAACATCGTCGCCATCGCCGGCACCGGCCTGGAGACAGCCGGCGACGCGATGCAGGGCCACTTCAAGGACGCCCTGATCGGCGCGGGCATGCTCGGCCTCCAGTTCGCCGGCGGACGCCTGCTCGGCAAGCTCGGAAAGGAAGCCGAGGGCGAAGCCGGGGCCCTGTCCTCGGAGGAACGTTCGGTGACCCGCGGCGCGGAGGGAAACGAGGGCGCTGTCACCGCCGCGGACCCCGTGGACGTGATCACGGGCCAGATGCTCGCCACCGACACCGACGTCGTGCTGCCGGGCATCCTCCCGCTCGTCCTGCGCCGTGCCTACGCCTCGGGAAATCCGAACGGCCTGCGCTTCGGGCCCGGCTGGTCCTCGACACTCGACCAGCGGATATCCGTCAACGCCGCGGGGATCCACTTCGCCGGCGACGACGCCCAGACGCTCCACTACCCGCTGCCTGCCGGCGGCGAGGAAGTGCTTCCGGAGCGGGGTCCCCGCTGGCCGCTGGTGTGGGACCGAGCCGCCGACGAAATCCGGGTCACCGACCCGTGGAGCGGTCTGACGCGGCGCTTCCCGGCCGTCCACTTCGCCGCCGGGGCGGGCCAGATCCGCGACCTGACGGTGCTGCACGACCGCAACGACAACCGGATCGACATCCGACGCACAGCCGACGGAACGCCGGTCGAGGTCGAGCACAGCGGCGGATACCGGCTCGTGGTCGACATCGCGCCGACCCCGGCGGGCCCGCAGATCTCGGCCCTGCGGATGCCCGGCGGCGACGGCGCCGCCACCACCCTGGTCGAGTATCGCTACGACGACCGCGGCCGCTTGGCCGGCATCGTCAACTCCACCGGCCGCGCCTTCGAGTACGCCTATGACGACGCCGACCGGATCACCGCTTGGACAGACCGCTCCGCATTCCGGTACTCGTACGCCTACGACGAGGCGGGACGCGTCGCTTCGTCCACCGGGAACGGCGGGTTCCTGGCGGCGACCTTCGTCTACGACCCGGAGGCCGGTCTCACCGCTGTCACCGACGCCCTCGGCCACACCACCGGCTACCACTACGACGCCGTGGGCCACGTCGACCGCGTCACCGACCGACTCGGCGCCGAGACGCGTTTCGAGCACGATCGGTACGGCCGCCTCCTGTCCAGGACCGACGCCCTCGGCCATCGGACCCTCCTCACCTACGACGAGCGCGGCGACGTGGTCGCCGTCGACCACCCCGACGGCACGCGCAGCGTCGCCGAGTACGACGGCCTTCACAACACCACGCGTCTGGTCAACCGCGACGGCGCGACCTGGAGACACGGCTACGACACGCGCGGGAACCTGGTGCGCAGCACCGATCCCGCCGGGGCCGAGACCCGTCTGGCCCGGGACGGGCGCGGGGCCGTCGTCGCGGTCACCGACGCCCTGGGCCACATCACCCGGCTCGAGGCCGACGCCGCCGGGCTGCTGGTCGCGGTGACCTCGGCGGACGGCGCGGTGACCCGGTCCCGCCGGGACCGGTTCGGCCGGATCACCGCCACGCTCCACCCCTCCGGCGCGACCACCGCGACGGCCTGGACCCTCGAGGGGCGGCTGCTGTCCCGGACGGGACCGGACGGGAGCGTCGAGAAGAACGTCTACAACGCCAACGGCCAGGTGGTCCAGCACGTCGGGCCGGTCGGGACCACCGGCTTCGAGTACGGGCCCTTCGGCCGTGTCACGTCCCGCACCGAGCCGGGCGGTGCCCGCTACGACTTCGGCTACGACGCCGAACTGCGGCTCACTTCGGTGACCGCGCCCACCGGCGCGCAGTGGCGCTACGCGCACGACGCCGCCGGCCGGCTCGTCTCCGAGACGGACTTCGGCAGTCGCACCGTGACGTACGCGCACGACGCCGCCGGCCGTCTGACCCGCCGGACCAACGGCGCCGGCCAGGCCTCGGACCTGGTCCGCGACGCGATGGGCCGGGTGGTCGAGCGGCACACCGCCGACGGTGTCCTCGGCTTCGAATACGACGCGATGGGCCGCATGACCGCGGCGCGCAGCGCGGTCAGCACCGTGGCCTACGAACGCGACCCCCTGGGCCGGATCGTCGCCGAGACGGTCGACGGCCGGACCGTGGCCCACGGCTACGACGTGCTGGGCCGCGCCGTCAGCCGGGTCACGCCGGGCGGAGCACGGTCGGACTGGGAGTTCGACGCCGCCGGCCGGCCCGCGGTGCTGAGCACGGGCATCGGGGACCTCGTGTTCCGGCACGACGCGGCCGGCCGCGAGGTCGCGCGGGTGCTGGGCCCCGGGGCGTTGCTGGCGCAGGAGTACGACACGGCCGGACGGCTGGTCGCGCAGAACCTGTGGACCGGCGATGCCGCGAGCGGCCAAGCAGCCGATCCGGCCGAAGCGGCGGCCGCGCCGAGCCGGTGGCGCCGCTACTCCTACCGCGAAGACGGGATGCCGGACGGCATCGACGACTCGGTGCACGGCATCCGCCGCTACCTGCTCGACGTCCTCGGCCGGGTCAGGGCAGTGACCGGTGACTCCTGGAACGAGTCCTACGCCTACGACGCGCTCGGGAACCTCCAGCGCGCCGTCACCCCGAACACCCCGGACGACAGCGGAGACCGCGAGTTCGCCGGCACCGCGATCCGGCGGGCCGGCCGCACGCACTACGAGCAGGACGAGCAGGGCCGCATGGTCCGTGTCGTCCGCCGCACGCTCGACGGCAGGCAGCGGGAGTGGCGCTACGCCTGGGACGGCGAGGACCGGCTCGTCGAGGCCACGCTGCCGGACGCGACCCGGTGGCGCTATCACTACGACCCCATCGGCCGCCGGACCGGCAAGTCCCGGCTGGACGCCGGCGGTGCCGTCGCCGAGCGGGTGAGCTTCAGCTGGGACGGCGCGCGCCTGATCGAGCAGGAGAGCACCGGTGCCGACGGGACGGTCGCCGTCCTCACCTGGGACTACCGGCCGGACAGCATGCGGCCGGCGGCGCAGCGCAGACGGGTCGCCGGCGGCCGGGCCGACCAGAGCCGGTCACAGATCGACCAGGCCTTCCACGCCATCGTCACCGACCTGGTCGGCACCCCGACCGAACTCGTCGCGCCGGACGGCACCGTCGAATGGTCCCTGGCCACCACGGTCTTCGGCGAGGCGGTCGCGGTCGCCACCCGGGGCGGCGCCGACTGCCCGCTGCGCTTCCCGGGCCAGTACCGCGACGCGGAGACCGGCCTGTCGTACAACCTGAACCGCTACTACGACCCGGGTTCCGGGTCCTACCTGACTCCGGACCCGCTGGGCCTCGCGCCGTCGCCGAACGACCGCGGATACGTGCTCAATCCGCTGGCCTGGTCCGACCCCCTGGGCTTGGCTCCGGTCTCGGGCGGGGCGGAGCGCGGCGCCCCCGACTTCGTGGTCGGCTCCAACGGGGCCCAGGACGTGCGGAACATCGGCCGGCCCGACGGCGATCTGGTCCTCAGCGGCCACGGCGGCATCGAGGCCGGCGACGGGTCCTACGTCGTGGTGCCCGAGGGCACCTCCATAGCGATGTACAGCGAGCACGGCACGAGCATCTACGACTCGGAGGGCCACGCGATCGAGACCGGGAACCCGACGCCGTTGGAGGTGTACGGCCCCGGGGAGAAACTGCCGGACTACACGCTGTTCCGGCCCAAGGGGCTCACGATCATGGGCACGCCGCGCAACGTCACCGTCACCGGTCCCACCCGATTGTCGGAACTGCTGCAGCCGAACCAGGGTACGGTGCACTGGGCCGCCTGCCGCGAAGTCGTGAGCGCGGCGGGCTATCAGCGGATGTCGAATTACTGAGCGGGAGCCGGGCGCATGACTTATTTCCCCGACCTGACCCCCTACGTGTACTGGCCCCAGCACGTGACCGGTCCGCAGCCCCACCCCGACGGCGTCGAGGTGCTCAACGTCGGCTGGCTCGAAGCGGGCCACGACTTCCCGACGCGCGAGGGTGAGCCGGATCCAGAGTTCCTGAGGAACCTGATCACTCTGGCCGCCGATCACTTCTCGCAGGTCACGCGCGGCATGCATGCGTGCGACCTGCCGCACGCGGACAGGGACGAGGACAAGGACGAGGACAAGGACGAGGACGAGGATTTCCAGGTCGACGCCGTCTACGGCGACCGTGAACTCTTCCTCGGACACGCCGAGATCCGTGTCGTCACGCCGGACGGCCGCTGGCTCGTCGCCCCGACTCTGGTCGTCCACTACGTCCGCGACCACGGCTATCAGCCGCCGGAGGAATTCGTCGACGCGGTGAAGGCGATGCGGATCGCGCCGAGCGGCCGCTGATCAGGGCACCATCCCGACATGACCTACTTCCCGGACCTGGCTCCCTACGACTACCTCCCGGACACCGTGCCGGAAGGCGTGGAACTCCTCACGGTCGGCTGGCTCGAGCCCGGCCGGGAGTTCGCCGTTTCGGAGGGGGATCCCGACCCGCTGTTCTGGGACAACCTCGTCGCCCTCGCCGCCGACCACACCGTCGCCGTCACCCGCAGCGTGCACGCCTGCCGCTTCCGCCACCTCTTCGAGGCCGACTACCAGTACCGCGCCGTCTACGGCACCCGCGTCCTGTACCTCGGCAGCGCCGAGATCCGCGTGGTCGCCGCCGACGGCCGGCAGCTGACCGCGCCGACGCTGGTCGTCCACTACGTTCGCGACCACGGCTACCAGCCGCCGGCGGAGTTCGTCGAGGCCGTGGCCGCGATGCGTGTCGCGCCCTGTCCCGCCCCCGAGTGAGCGGGGCCACCGCGATAGCGGGCCCGGCGTCCGGATCTGAGAGCATGGCGGCATGAACGCGCATCCGTACGAGCCGCCCGAGACCCAGTCCCAGCACCTGTTCGACCGGGCCCGGGCCGTCACGCCGGGTGGTGTGAACTCTCCTGTGCGGGCGTTCGGCGCGGTCGGGGGCACGCCGCGGTTCATGGCCTCCGGCGACGGCGCGTACCTGACCGACGTCGACGGCAACCGCTACGTCGACATGGTCTGCTCCTGGGGCCCGCTGATCCTGGGGCACAACCACCCCGCGGTGACGGAGGCGGCGGTCAAGGCGCTGCAGAGCGGGGCCAGCTACGGTGCGCCTTCGACCGGGGAGGTCGAGCTCGCCGAGGAGATGGTGGCCCGGATCGCCCCGCTCCAGCAGGTGCGGCTGGTCTCCTCCGGGACCGAGGCGACGATGAGCGCGATCCGGCTGGCCCGCGGGTTCACCGGCCGGACCAAGATTGTGAAGTTCGCCGGCTGCTACCACGGCCACGTCGACTCGCTGCTGGCCGCGGCCGGCTCCGGGGTCGCCACCTTCGCGCTGCCGGACACCCCCGGGGTCACCGGGGCGCAGGCCGGCGACACGCTCGTGCTGCCCTACAACGACGTCGAGGCGGTCCGGGCCGCGTTCCAGGCGCACGGCGCCGAGATCGCCTGCCTGATCACCGAGGCCGCTCCCGGCAACATGGGCATCGTCCCGCCGCAGCCGGGCTTCAACCAGTTCCTGGCCGACATCTGCCGCGAGCACGGCGCGCTGTTCGTCTCCGACGAGGTGATGACGGGCTTCCGGGCCTCGCGCGAGGGCGTGTACGGCATCGACGGCGTGGTGCCGGACCTGATGACCTTCGGCAAGGTCATGGGCGGCGGCTTCCCGGCGGCGGCCTTCGGGGGGCGCGCGGACGTCATGGGCCACCTGGCCCCGGTCGGCCCGGTCTACCAGGCCGGCACGCTGTCCGGGAACCCGGTCGCCACCGCCGCGGGCCTGGCCACGCTGCGCCACTGCACCCCCGAGGTCTACAGCCACCTGGACGCCACCGCGCACCGCATCGCCGACCTGGCCTCCGAGGCGCTGGCCAAGGAGGGCGTCCCGCACACCGTCCAGTTCGCCGGCACCATGTTCTCCGTCTTCTTCACCGGCGAGCCGGTGAAGAACTACGAGGACGCCAAGAAGCAGGACACGAAGGCCTACGCGGAGTTCTTCCACGCGATGCTGAACCGCGGCGTCTACCTGCCGCCGAGCTCCTTCGAGGCCTGGTTCGTCTCCGCGGCGCACGACGAGGCGGCCGTCGAGGCCGTCGCCGAGGCGCTGCCGCACGCCGCCCGGGCCGCCGCGGCGGCCGAGAAGTCCTGACCGCCCCCGATTTTCTCCCGAGAGGAAACGCCACAAAGATGGCCTCGACCACGACGACTGTCCACCTGATGCGCCACGGTGAGGTCTACAACCCCGACGGCATCCTCTACGGCCGCCTGCCGGGCTTCCGCCTGTCCGAACTCGGGCAGAAGATGGCCGAGCGGGTCGCCGACCACCTGGCCGACCACGACGTGAAGGCGGTCGTCGCCTCGCCGCTGCAGCGCGCGCAGGAGACCGCGGCGCCGATCGCGGCCCGGCACGACCTGACGGTCGGCACCGACGAGCGGCTGATCGAGGCGGGGAACTTCTTCGAGGGCAAGAAGTTCTCGGTCGGCGACGGCGTGCTCAAGCGGCCGGCGGTCTGGTTCAAGCTGTGGAACCCGTTCAAGCCGTCCTGGGGCGAGCCGTACAAGGAGCAGGTCACGCGGATGCACGCGGCGCTGATAGACGCCGCGGCGCTGGCCCCGGGCCACGAGGTGGTCGTGGTCAGCCACCAGCTGCCGATCTGGATCAGCCGGCTGGCCGCCGAGAACCGCTCCTTCTTCCACGACCCGCGCAAGCGGGAGTGCACGCTGGCCTCGCTGACCTCCTTCGAGATCACCGACGGCCGGATCACCGGCGTCAAGTACAGCGAGCCGGCCAAGGACCTGCTGCCGGTGAAGAACACGAAGAAGTTCGTCGCCGGAGCGTAGAAGAACGTCGCGCAGGGTCTCCCGCCATGGGCGGAGCGCGACGCTTCGTCCCATTCGGGGACCCTGCCGCAAGCCCGTACGGCTCCCATGCGAAACTTTTCACATGCTGCGCAGGACGGATGGAACACGCAGGTCGGTAGCCGTGACCGCGGCGGCGATGACGGCCGCCGCACTGACCTTCGGCCTGGCCGCCTGCGGCGGGTCGGGCCCGAAGAACAAGGACGGCCTGGGCACCGCCGCCGCGTTCTCCGTCAAGGACCGCAAGCCGTTCCCCATGCTCTCCGGGAGCACGCTCGACGGCTCCAAGCTCGACATGTCCTCCTACAAGGGCAAGGTCATGGTCGTGAACATCTGGGGATCCTGGTGCGACCCGTGCCAGGCGGAGGCGCCGTACCTGGAGCACGCCAACGAGGCGTACCAGGCCAAGGGCGTGCAGTTCGTCGGCATCGACACCCGCGACAACACCGCGCAGGCCCAGGCGTTCGTCAAGGCCAAGCAGATCAGCTACCCGAACCTGGTCGACGACGGCAACGAGACTTTGCTGACCAAGCTGGCCGGGATCACCTCGCTGGGCTCGGTGCCCTCGACGCTGATCATCGACAAGAACGGCGACCTGGCCTGGCGCGCGCTGCGCCCCGTGGACTACAACGACCTGTCCGCGGCCCTCGACACCGTCCTGTCCGGTCAGTGAGTCCCCGACGATGAGCGCGACCGCCGCCGTCCTGACGCACCTGGCCTCCAGCTACACCTCCACCGAGTCGCGGGTGGAGTACGGCAGCTTCCTGGTCGCCGTGCCCATCGCGCTGGCGGCCGGGCTCATCTCGTTCCTGTCGCCGTGCGTGCTGCCGCTGGTGCCCGGCTACCTGTCGTATGTGACCGGACTCACCGGCGTGGATCTGGGCAAGCAGACGCTCGACGAGGCGGCGCGGGCCAAGCGCGGCCGGATGATCGCCGGCGCGTTGTTGTTCGTCCTCGGCTTCAGCATCGTGTTCGTGCTGTTGGAGGCGTTGGCCGGCTGGAGCGGGCAGTTCCTTTTGGTGCACAAGCGCACCATCCAGATCGTGCTGGGCAGCATCACGATACTGATGGGCCTGTCGTTCGCCGGCGTGGTGCCCGGCGTGATCAGCCGGGTCTTCAACCGCGAGGCCCGGTTCCACACCGACCCGCGGGTGGGCCTGGCCGGCGCGCCGCTGCTGGGGATCCTGTTCGGGCTGGGCTGGACGCCGTGCATGGGACCGACGCTGTCGGCGGTCTCCTCGCTGTCCATCGACTCCGGGAACGCCGGGCGCTCGGTTCTCATCGGAGTGGCGTACTGTCTGGGGCTGGGTCTTCCGTTCGTCCTCACCGCGATCGCGTTCCGCAAAGCGATGGGGGCGTTCGGCTATGTGAAGCGCCACTACCAGGCCGTGATGCGGATCGGCGGCGGCATGCTCGTCCTGATCGGCGTCCTGTTGGTGACCGGGCAGTGGGACCACCTGGTGACCTGGCTCCAGGGCCAGACTCCCGGGTTCCAGTCCCCGATCTAGGCAGAACGAGACGGTATCGGATGGCAACGCCAACAGAATTGCCCGAGATGGACGCGGACAGCCTCACCACGGCGCCGCGGGAAGAGGACAGCGGCGGCACCGGTGGCGTCACGCTGCCCCGGCTGAGCTTGCTGGAGAATCTGCGCTGGGTGTGGCGGCAGCTGACCTCCATGCGCGTGGCGCTGATCCTGCTGTTCCTGCTGTCGCTGGCGGCCATCCCCGGGTCGCTGCTGCCGCAGCGCAGCGCCAACACCGACCCGACGCTGGTGACCGACTGGATCACCAAGCACAAGACGCTGGGTCCGCTGCTGGACCACCTGCAGTTCTTCACCGTCTACAAGTCGGCCTGGTTCTCCGCGATCTACCTGCTGCTGTTCATCTCGCTGATCGGCTGCATCCTGCCGCGCACCGCGCAGCATCTCAAGGTGCTGCGCAAGCCGCCGCCGGCCGCTCCGCGCAACCTGGCGCGCATGCCGGCCCACTTCCGCTGGAACGACACCACGGGCACCTCCATAGAGGACAAGCTCAGTGCCGCGGAAGCGGAGCTGAAGAAGAAGCGCTTCCGTGTCGTGCGCGGGACGGACGCCGACGGCGGCGGGTGGGTCTCGGGGGAGAAGGGCTATCTGCGCGAGGCCGGCAACCTGATCTTCCACCTGTCGCTGGTGGGCATCCTGGCCGGGTTCGCGGTCAAGGGCTACTTCGGCTACCAGGGCAAGGTCGTCATCACCGAGGGCGACGGGTTCACGAACATCACGATGAACTACGACGACCACACCTTCGGCGGCGGCGTCGACCCCGACAAGCTGCCGCCGTTCGAGCTCACGCTGGACAAGTTCACCGCGACCTACGAGCCCAACCACGACGCCCCGGACTACGGCCAGGCCCGGTCCTTCACGGCCGACGTCCACTACAACTCCTCGCCCTCGTCGCCGGAGAAGAAGGCGACGCTGAAGGAGAACAGCCCGCTGACCGTCGACGGGGTCAGCGTCTACCTGAGCAGCCACGGCTACTCGCCGATCATCACGGTCCGGGACAAGACCGGCAAGGTGATCGTCGACCACCAGCCGGTGGAGTTCTTCGACTCCGGCGCGATGGGCCTGGGCTCGGGCATCTACAAGGTCAAGAACGGCTACATCGACAAGTACGGCAGCCCGCAGCAGCTGGGCCTGTCGGGCATCTTCATCCCGGACTACCCCGGCGAGATGGTCCCGGGCATGGGCGCGGTGTCGCTGTTCCCGACGGCCTCGAACCCGGCGCTGGTGCTGAGCGCCTACAGCGGCGACCTCGGGCCGAACCCGGGCGTGTACACGATGAACGTGAACAACGCCCAGCGGGTGAAGCTGCCGAACGCGCAGGACCCGACGAACCCGTCGGTGATCCTCACCCTGGAAAAGGGCAAGAACACGGTCCAACTGCCCGACGGCACCGGGAGCATCGAGTTCGACGGCGTGAAGCAGTGGGCGCAGTTCGACCTCAACCACGACCCGTCGAAGATGCTGGTCTTCGTCTCGGCCATCGGCATCATCGTCGGGCTGCTCGGGTCGCTGGGGATACGGCGGCGCCGGGTGTTCGTGCGGGTCCGGCCCGTGGTGCTGGACGAGGTCCAGTCCCAGGAGCAGGGCCGGGGCCAGAACACGGTGCGGGTCGAGGTGGCCGGCTTGGCGCGGGCCGAGGACGCGCGGTTGCGGGACGAAGTGCGGGGCGTGGGCAGGGGTCTGCGTCCTCCGAAGGCGGGAGTCCAGAAGTGATCAACGAGTCGTTGGCGCGGTTCTCGAACTACGCCGTCTACGGCGCGATGTTCGTGTACTTGATCGCGTTCTTCGCGTACACGGCGGAGTGGGTGTTCGGGCGGAAGTCGACGTTCGTCGTCGAGAGCGCCGCCAAGGTGCCGAAGCAGGCCGCGGTCCTGGTCGGCGCGGGCGCGGCGGCGGACGGCTTCGACGATCTCGAGGACCTGGACGGCCTGGACGACCGGCCGGACGAGGACGAGCCGGCGCAGGCCATCGACGGCGGCAACGTGCGCGCCATCACCGCCGGCGGCATCGCGGTCAGCACCACGGTGCTGGGCTTCGCGCTGCACGTGATCGGCGTGGTCTGCCGCGGCCTGGCCGCGCACCGGGTGCCGTGGGGCAACCTGTACGAGTTCACCGTCGCCGGCTCGGCGGTCGCGATGGCGCTGTACGTCGGCCTGCTGTTCCGCAAGAACGCGCGCTGGCTCGGGGTGTTCGTCACCGGCGTGATCGTCGCGATCCTTGGCCTGGCCATGGAAGTCCTGTACAAGGACGCCGAGCAGCTGGTCCCGGCGCTGCACTCGCCGTGGCTGGTGGTGCACGTGGCCGCCGCGGTGCTGTGCTCGGGCATGTTCACCGTCGCCACGGTCGCCACGGTCCTGTATCTGGTCAAGTCGAACTACGAGGACAAGGCGAAGCTGGGCACCGCGAACCCGAACTCGATGTGGAAGCGCGTGCCCTCGGCGATGAAGCTGGACCTCACCGCCTACCGGATCCTGGCGTTCTCCTTCCCGGTGTGGACCTTCACGGTCATCGCCGGCTCGATCTGGGCCGAGCGGGCCTGGGGCCGGTACTGGGGTTGGGACCCGACCGAGACGTGGGCCTTCATCACGTGGGTCGTCTACGCCGCCTATCTGCACGCGCGTGCCACGCGCGGCTGGAAGGGCCAGGGCGCCGCGATCATCGCGCTGCTGGGCTACGGCTGCTTCATCTTCAACTACTTCGTGGTGTCGATCTTCGTGAACGGCCTGCACTCCTACGCCGGGGTGAAGTAGCCGCGCAAACGTGGAACGGCGCCGGGCGATCCGCCCGGCGCCGCTTCGTTTTCGCTGTTCCTAGGCGAAGTTCACCGTGATCGTGCCGGTGAATCCGAGCGAGGTCAGCAGGCTCTGCAGCATCTGCTTGGTGTCCTTCTCGGCGACCGACACCAGCGAGCTCTTCGCGGCCGCGCCGTCGATCTGCTTGGTGGCCTCCACCAGCAGCGGCTGCACCTGGTTCGGGTCGCTGTTGAAGAGCCGGTCGAAGACGCCCTGCTGCTGGCCGATCACGTACGACTTGTGCACGTCCAGAGCGGTCGGGTCCAGCACCGGCTTGGGCAGCGTGATGGTCGCCGATAGCCGATCGGGGGACACCTTCACATGATTCGCGTCCAGATTGCTGAAGTCCACGAAGGCGTCCACGGTGCCGTCGCCGAGGAAGAACGTGTCGCTGCCGGCCAGGAACGACGGCAGCCACGAGGAGTTCTGGACCTCGACCACGACCTGGAACTCGCCGCTGGCCGCCTCGAACCGCTTGAGTTCGGTGATGGACTTCAAAAGCACTGGTCCGCTGCGGGTGGTGGTCGTCTCGCCGAACGGGTTGCTGAAGTGGATCAAGTTCGTCAGGGATCCGAGGACCGCGAGCAGCACCACCACGACGACGCCGCCCAGGCCCCACCGCAGAAGGGTTGAGCGCAGTCCGCCGCCCTGGGTGCGGACGATGATGCGAGTCTCGTTCTTGGAGCCTTCTCCGGAAGGCTCGACCTTGGCCGCCACAGGCACCCCCTATCACAGTTATCTTATGACCTATGGCCGTTACCCGTGGACGCGCAAAGAGACGCGAGGAGCGTTATGAAAGGCGAGAACGTCGGTACGGGACGCCCGGGTGTTTATGGTTCGCCCTGATCTTCCTCGTCGTCATGCTGCTGCTGTCCCTGATGTTCGGCGGCTTCCACAAAGGCCATCTCCATCCGAATGGGTTGCCGGCGCGCTCTGTGGTGGCCTGTGTCGGGGATTGCCCGCATCCGGGCTTCCACGATCTGAGAGCATGAGTAGGTGAGACCCAAGCCGCGTCGTCAGCCCCACCACTCCTCGCGTCCCGGTGCCCCGAACCGGCGGGCGCATCCGCCCTCGCCGTCCCGGCAGCCGGAGCTGCCCCCGGAGTTCGGGCAGCTCTTCGACGCCCTGGACGAGGTCTACGGCGATCCGCGGACGGTCCGCACCCCGCTGGACGCCGAACTGTGGGCCTCGGCCTTCCTGGGCGGCCTGTGGACCGCGGCGCTGCAGCAGGACGACGAGCCCGAGGGCGCCGAGCTCGGCCTGGTCGAGGTCCTGGAGCTGGTCGGGTCGCCCCGGACGCAGGCGGTGCTGTGCGCCCTGGCGTCGGTGGCCTCCCCGGAGGTCGCGGCGCGTGCGGCGGAAGCCTCGGAGCGCCTGTTCCACAAGGGCGTCCGGCGCCCGGACTGGTACGGCGCGGCCCTGCAGCAGGTGGAGTTCCTGGAGGCCTGGTCGGTCTCCGACGTGTTCGCCGACGGGGAGCTCCTGATCGCGGCGTTCAAGCGCGGCAAGGACCGCTACGCCTTCACCGCGACGGTGGCCAACAACGCGCAGGGCACCGTGGTGGAGGTCCTGCTCGTCGACCCGGTGGACCTGCCCGACATCCTGGGGGAGATCCGCGCCGAGTTCTCCGAGGGCCCCGAGGGCGTCTTCTCCCTGGACCGGCTGGACGCCGGCGAACTGCGCCGCCGTCTGGAGCCGGCCGTCCGCGAGACCCTGGTCGACGAGGAGGACGACGACGAGGACGAGTACGGCGGCGAGGGTGAGGACGAGGACGAGGGCCTGGACCAGCTCGAGCAGCTGGGCGAGGACCTGAAGGACGACCCGAGCCTGCAGACCGAGGCGGTGGACGAGGCCTTCGCCGAGCTGGACGCCCTGGCCGCGCTGGAGCACTCCGGCCCGGACGGCGCGCACGGCGCGGACGGCGCGGACGGCGCGGACGGCACCGAGCCCCACGGCTACTACGGCGAGGACGAGGAGGAGGACGACGAGGGCGACGACTTCGCCGCCCTGCGCGCCCTGATGCTCTCCCGGCTGGCGGTCCTGCCCGAACCCGCCGAACTGCCCGGCGGCGCCGACTTCGGCTACGACCTGGACGACCTGCCGCCCCTGCTGGACGAGTTCACGTCCGCCGAGGAGGTCCGCGGCCTCCCGCATCCGGCCATCGTCCGGGAGTGGGGCGAGGTGTTCGCCCGCCTGGGCCTGACCGAGTTCGCCGGCGATCCGCCGCTGTACGGCCCGGAGAAGTTCGACACCCTGATCAACGTCCTGATCCCGGCCCGGGTGAACGCCGACGACGCCCAGCTGGAGCTCCTGGAGCCGACGGCCGTGGCCTGGGCCCGCTGGTCCACCCGCCGCTTCGGGCTGGCCGAGCAGGTCTGCGACTACCTGGTCGAGGCGGTCGGCGAGAGCTTCGAGGACTTCCCGCAGTCCTACGCGGACCCGGTGTTCACGATGGACCGGCACATGTTCGGCTTCACGATGCAGTCCTCGGCGGACTGACGGGACTGACTGACGGACTGACGGACCGAGGGGGCCCGGCCTCAGCCCTCCGGCCGGTCCTTCTTCAGCTGCTCGCCGAGCTGCCGCAGGAACTCCGGATCGTCGTCCGGCGCGACCGTCCACGTGCTCGGTGCTGCCCCGGTCCGGGTCCGGCGGCCCGGCGTGTCGACGATCCGCGGCCGCGCCTGGTGCGTCCCGCCGCGCCCCAGCGAACTGAGCAGTCCGGGATGGCTGTCCGTGGCCCGCCGCCGGGGGTCGCGCGGCTGCGCGGTCCGGCCGCCGAAGATCCACAGCAGCGCGCCGACGTACGGCACGGCGATGAGCACCGCCCAGACCACCTTGGGCAGGAAGCGGACCCAGGGCCGCGGAGTGAGCAGGCAGTCGACCCAGGCGAAGATCGCCAGCGCGATCGGCACCAGCCACTGGACGACGAAACGGAGCAACGCCGACCCTCCCGGGAAGTCGTGGGTTTTCCATGTTCAACAGTAACGGTCAAGTGTTCACTGCGGGACCGGTACGGGGGTCTTCCCGCCTCTGACACATACTGGTCACCATGGCCTACGACGATCTGCGCTCCTTCCTGAAGGCCCTCGAAAAGCGGGGGCAGCTCAAGCGTGTCCGCGCGGAGGTCGACCCGCACCTGGAGGTCGGCGAGATCACCGACCGGGTGCAGAAGGCGCCGCGGGAGGACCACCACGCGGCCGGGCCCGTCAAGAACGTCGCGCTGCTGTTTGAGAACGTGCGCGGTGCGCGCACCCCGGACGGCAAGCCGATCCCGCTGGCCATGAACGTCTTCGGCACCGAGGAGCGCTTGTGCCTGGCGCTGGGCCTGAAGAACCTGGACGAGATCGGCGAGCGCATCGGCGACCTGCTCAAGCCGGAGCTGCCGCACGGCGTCTCGGGCCTGCGCGACGCGCTGGGCAAGGCCGCGCAGCTGAAGTCCGTGCCGCCCAAGCGCGTGAAGAAGGCGCCGGTGCAGGAGGTGGTGCTGACCGGCGACGACGTCGACCTGGACCTGCTGCCGGCCCTGCACACCTGGCCCGACGACGGCGGCTCGTTCTTCAACCTGGGACTGACACACACCAAGCACCCGGAGACCGGCGGCCGGAACCTGGGCCTGTACCGGCTGCAGCGCCAGGACAAGCGCACCCTCTCGATGCACTGGCAGATCCACAAGGACTCCACCAACCACTACGCGGTCGCGCAGCGCCTCGGCGAGCGGCTGCCGGTCGCGGTGGCGTTCGGCTGCCCGCCGGCGGTCACCTACGCCGCCACCGCGCCGCTGCCCTCGGACATCGACGAGTACCTGTTCGCCGGCTTCGTGCAGGGCAAGCGGGTGGAGCTGGTGGACTGCAAGACGGTGCCGCTGCAGGTGCCGGCGAACGCCGAGGTGGTGCTGGAAGGCTGGCTGGAGCCCGGGGTGACGCTGCCGGAGGGGCCGTTCGGCGACCACACCGGCTTCTACACGCCGGTCGAGCCGTTCCCGGCGCTGACCGTGAGCGCCGTGACGATGCGCCAGGACCCGATGCTCCAGTCGATCGCGGTCGGCCGGCCGCCGACCGAGGACGGTCCGCTGGGCCGGGCCACCGAGCGCTTCTTCCTGCCGCTGCTCAAGATCATCATCCCGGACCTGGTGGACTACGCGCTGCCCGAAGCCGGCGGGTTCCACAACTGCGCGATCGTCTCGATCGACAAGCGGTACCCCAAGCACGCGCAGAAGGTGATGCACGCGATCTGGGGCGCGCACCTGATGTCCCTCACCAAGCTGATCATCGTCGTGGACAGCGACTGCGACGTCCATGACTACGCCGAGGTGGCCTGGCGCGCCTTCGGCAACGTGGACTACTCCCGCGACCTCACCGTGGTTGAGGGCGTCGTGGACCATCTGGACCACGCCTCCTATCAGCAGTTCTACGGTGGGAAGGCGGGAATCGACGCGACCCGTAAGCTTCCCGAGGAGGGCTATCACCGCGGTTGGCCGGAGATGATCACCTCCGACCCGATGACCGCGGCGAAGGTCGACCGCCGCTGGAAGGAGTACGGCTTCTGATGTCCGCCGCTGCTACGTCCTCTGTGGAACCCGCGGAACCCGCGGAACCCGCCGAACCCACCGGCACCACCCGCGAGGTCAACGAGGCCCCCGAGACCGCCCGCGGCGTCGTCGGCGGCACCCGCGCCTTCCTGCGCCTGGTGCTGATCGAGCACTCGGTGTTCGCCCTGCCCTTCGCCTACATCAGCGCGCTGTGGGCGATGTCGGAGACCACCGGCCACGTGAACTGGGTCAAGCTGCTGCTGATCACCGTCGCGATGGTCGGCGCCCGCACCTTCGCGATGGCGATGAACCGCATCATCGACCGCGAGATCGACGCCCGGAACCCGCGCACGCAGATGCGCGAACTGGTGACCGGCGCGGTGTCGGTGAAGACGGCCTACCTGGGCTCCTTCGCGGCCCTGGTGGTCTTCCTGGCCGCGGCGGCCTCCCTGAACCGGCTGTCGCTGTTCCTGGCCCCGGTCGCCGTGATCCCGCTGGTCCTGTACCCCTACGGCAAGCGCTTCACGAACTACCCGCACGCCATCCTCGGCATCGCCCAGGCGATCGGCCCGATGGGCGCCTGGATCGGCGTGACCGGCCACTGGTCGTGGCAGGCGACCCTGCTGGGCCTGGCGGTCGGCTTCTGGATCGGCGGCTTCGACCTGATCTTCGCCTGCCAGGACGTCGCCGCCGACCGGGTGATCGGCGTGAAGTCGGTCCCGGCTCGCTTCGGCATCGCCGCGGCGCTGCGCGCCTCGATCGCGACCCACGTGATCACCCTGGGCCTGCTGGTCTGGTTCGGCGTGGTCGCGGACGGCGGCGTGTTCTGGTGGATCGGCATCGCGGTGGTCGCGGCGGCGTTCTGGTACGAGCACTCGCTGGTGAAGCCGGACGACCTGTCGAAGGTGAACCGGGCGTTCTTCACCACGAACGGGTTCGTGGGGATCTCGCTGTTCTGCTGCGCGCTGGTGGACCTGATCGTGGGCGGGCTGGGGGCCTGAGCAGTGAAGATCACGAAGCGGAACCGGAACCGGCTGCGGACCAGCGAGTCGTCGGAGACGACCGGCGCGAACTTTGACGACGCACCGGCGGCGACGCTGTTGTTCGAGCACGAGTCTTCCGCAGCCCTGGCTCGGCTGTCGTCCGACCGCCTCGCCGAGATGCGGGCCGAGGCGGAGACACTTGCCGAAGCCGACGTCGAGGTTCACGGATGACGCCAGCTGCCACGCCCGCCATGACCGCCCCCCGCACCCCCTGGATCGTCGGCGTCTCCGGCGCCTCCGGCACGCCCTACGCCGCCGCCACCCTCCGCGCGCTGCTCGACGCGGGGGAGGCGGTGGACCTGGTGGTGAGCCGGGCGGCGCGGCTGACGATCCTGGACGAGACCGGGGTCGCGTTCCGGGACGGGCACTGGCGGGAGGACCTGGCCGAGTGGCTGGGGTGGGTGGCGGAGGATCCGCGGCTGGACGCCGTGCGCTACTGGCCCGCCGGCGACTTCGCCGCGGGGCCGTCCTCCGGGAGCTATCCGGCCAAGGGGATGGTGGTGGTGCCCGCCTCGACCGCGGCGGTCGCCGGGATCGCGCTGGGGCTTTCGAAGGACCTGCTGCAGCGGGCCGCCGACGTGAACCTCAAGGAGCGGCGCCCGCTCGTGGTCTGCGTGCGGGAGACGCCGCTGAACCGCGGCACGCTGCGGCACATGGTCGAGCTGGACGAGGCCGGGGCCGTGGTGCTGCCCGCGGCTCCGGGGTTCTACGCCGGGCTCAAGGACGTGCAGCAGCTGGTGGACTTCGTCGCGGGCAAGATCCTGGACGTGCTCGGCGTCCCGCACACGCTCTTCCAGCGCTGGCGCGGTGATCTGGGGTCGGCCCGCTGAAACCGGGCTGCTGAACCGGTCCGCCGTCCGGGACCCGAGACGCCGGCCGCATAGACGGACGCGCTCTGAGTAGCGTGCGGCCCATGGACTCTCCCGAGGCTCTTCTGGGCCCCTTCCCGGGCTTCAACCTGGCACAGGTGAACATCGGCCGGCTGGTCGCGCCGCTGGGCGACCCGGCGATCGAGGACTTCACCAAGAACCTGGCGCGCGTCAACGACCAGGGCAAGGCGATGCCCGGGTTCGTCTGGCTCCTGGAGGGCAGCGACCCCGAACTCGGCGCCACCGACGTCGCCTGGCCCGGCGACCCCGAGATGTTCGTCAACCTGACCGTCTGGGAGTCCGTGAGCGCGCTGCGGGCCTTCGCGTTCTCCGGAGAGCACCGCACGCTCCTGGCGCGCCGCAAGGAGTTCTTCCAGAAGCTGCCCGAGGCCGCCGCCACGCTGTGGTGGATCCCGGTCGGCACCGTCCCGACGATCCAGGAGGCGCACGACCGGCTGGCGCGCTTCCGGGAGCACGGACCCACGCCGCACGCCTTCTCGTTCCAGCGGCTGTTCGCGCCGGAGGCCTGAGCCGGCGGGAAGTGCGCGAGGCACGCGAGGCACGCGAGCGCACAGCAAAGGAGCGCCCTTTCCAGTCCCGGGGGGACGGACTGGAGGGGCGCTCCCGTGGTTCCCGGCCGCCGATCACCTGGCGCCGATCCCGGGGGGGTGTCGGATCAGCGCGTGGGGTCGAGCGTTCGATCACGGGGGGGAGTTGATCGAACGCGACCGGCGGCCGGAGCTCTGAGTGGTTGGTGCGTGGTTGGTGCGTGGCGGCTACGCGGTACCCGTGTGCTGGTGGCGCGTCACCGCGCCGGTTGGTATCGCCGCAGGTCAGGCCTTGCGAGAGGCCTTCGCGTTGCGCGCCAGGCGGGCCTTGGCCGCCTGCTTGCGCAGGTCGTCCAGGCGGTGGTTCGCGGCCTGCAGCTCGTACGGGGCGAAGTTCATCGTTGACTCCTTTGATCCCTAGGGCCTAATCTGTTCTATGCCTTAGATTCTAAGGGGTTCTACGCTCTGTGTCCAATTGTTTGAAGGTGAAGGCGGTCACAGATCGTCAACAGGGGGCCACCGGCGTCCCCGGACGGCCCCGCGCGGGGGCCGGGGTCGCCCGGGGAGCCGATACCCTCGCACGCAGGTGTTGCGGACGCCCCGGCGGGCGTCCACCGATGCGGATGAGGTGATCAGGAAGCATGGACGCGGTGGACCGCGCCTTGATCGACGCGCTGCGGACCAACGGCCGCATGTCGTACGCGGAGCTGGGACGCCTGGTCAGTCTGTCCGGGCCGTCGGTGACCGACCGGATCAACCGGCTGGAGAGCAACGGCGTCATCACCGGCTACCGGGCGATGGTGGCCCCCGAGCAGCTGGGCCTGAACGTGACGGCGATGATCGGCATCCTGCTGTCGGACTCGGCCGAGCTCGACGACGTCGCCTGGCGGCTGCGCGACGTACCGGAGATCGAGGACTGCTTCTTCGTCGCCGGCGAGGAGTCCTTCCTGCTGAAGGTCCGCGCCGGCCACCCGGAGGACCTGGAGCGCATCATCGGTCGCCTCACCCGGATCCGCGGCGTGGCCCGGACCCGGACCACGGTCGCGCTGTCGACCAAGTGGGAGGACCGGCCGATGCCGCTGGCCGAGCTGGAGGAAGAGGACGCCAAGTAGCAAGTAGGGGGCCGGGTCGGCCCCGACACGCCGAGAGGGCCGCGCCAGAGGATTCGATCCTCCGGCGCGGCCCTCTCGGGTGTCTCGCGGGCTGTGCGCGGCTCGGGCAGTCCGCGTCGCGGTGCTCAGGCCAGGACGATCGTCACCACGATCGCCACGATCCCGACGTGCGAGGCGATCACCGCGGCCAGGCACGCGTAGCGCCCGGTCGCCGTGGTGTTCTCGTCGGTCAGGTAGGCCGCGGCGGCCACCGCGGCGCCGGTCACCAGGGGCACGGTCAGCAGCGGGGTCAGGTGCGGGATCACCTTCTCCATCTGCGCGGCGAACAGCAGGGCCAGCCAGCTCAGCCCGGCCACCACGGTGAAGCCCCAGGTCAGGCCCAGCGGGTTGAGCCGGCGCCAGCGCAGCAGCCCGCCGATGATCAGGATCATCGCCGGGATCGCCAGCGCGGACAGGGACAGCAGCTGCGAGTTCAGGCTGATGCCCGCGATCGAGCGCGAGGAGCCGCCGCTGGAGGCCGCGCCGCAGGCGAACGCGATCAGCAGGGACGGGATCGCGCCGATGGCGAAGGCGGTGCCGACGCGGGGGCCGAGGGCCAGGGCCGGGCCGCCGGCGGCCGCTGCGGCGCCGCTGGCACCGCCACCGCCGCCCGCGCGGCGCGAGCCGCCGGAGCGGCCCGGAGCGGCCCGCCGGGAGCCGCCGCGCGCCGGGGCGTCGTCGTAGTCCTCGTCGTAGTCGTCTCGGCTCTCACGGCCGCCACGGGCTCCGCGCGGGTCGCGGTAGCCGTCGTCGTCATGGCGCTCGTAGCCGTCCTGCGCGGGCCCGCGGCCCCGGCTGCCGCCGCGGCCCTGTGCGGGCCCGGGGGCGGCCGCGTAGTCGTCGTCGTAGGCGGCGGGCCGGGCCCGGCCGCCGGAGCGTGGTTGCTGTTGCCCGTACCCGTCGTCGTAGCCGCGACCTGCGGGTTGGCGGTCGTAGCCGTCGTACTGCCCGCGTGCACCCCGGTCGTCTCCGGGGTGGGGTCGGCCGGCGGCTCGTCTGGAGGGTGTTTCGGACATGATGACGACTATCCGCTGTCCGGGCGCCGGACCGCAACGTGATCACTCAATCCGGACGAGGTCGTTACGCAAGCCTGCCGTACTCTGCTGTGTGATCAGGACGATGTCGGACGGAAAAGGTGAGGCCATGGACGCCGGGCTCAAGCGGGAGATCGAGGAGAAGGTCCTCGGCGGTTCGCGGCTGTCCTTCGAGGACGGCGTGGCGCTGTACGACACCGATGAGGTGGCCTGGCTCGGCGAGCTCGCGCACGAAGTGCGGACCCGCAAGAACGGCGACAAGGTCTTCTTCAACGTCAACCGGCACCTGAACATGACGAACGTCTGTTCCGCCTCGTGCGCGTACTGCTCCTTCCAGCGCAAGCCGGGGGAGAAGGACGCCTACACGATGCGCATTGAGGAAGCCGTCCGCCTGGCCAAGGACATGGAGCCGGACGGCATCACCGAGCTGCACATCGTCAACGGCCTGCACCCCACGCTGCCGTGGCGGTACTACCCGAAGTCGATCAGCGAGCTGAAGGCCGTGCTGCCCGGCGTGTCGATCAAGGCGTTCACGGCCACCGAGATCCACTGGTTCGAGAAGATCTCCGGCCTGAGCGCCGACGAGATCCTCGACGAGCTGATCGAGGCCGGTCTGGAGTCCCTCACCGGCGGCGGCGCGGAGATCTTCGACTGGGAGGTCCGCTCGCAGATCGTGGACCACGCCACGCACTGGGAGGACTGGTCCCGGATCCACCGCCTGGCGCACGGCAAGGGCCTGCGCACCCCGGCCACCATGCTGTACGGCCACATCGAGGAGCCCCGCCACCGCGTGGACCACGTGCTGCGGCTGCGCGAGCTGCAGGACGAGACCGGCGGCTTCGCGGTCTTCATCCCGCTGCGCTTCCAGCACGACTTCCACGACAGCAAGGACGGCAAGGTCCGCAACCGGCTGATGAACCAGCCGATGGCCACCGGCGTGGAGGCGCTGAAGACCTTCGCGGTGTCCCGCCTGCTGCTGGACAACTTCGACCACGTGAAGTGCTTCTGGGTCATGCACGGCCTGTCGACCGCGCAGCTGGCGCTCAACTACGGCGCCGACGACCTGGACGGCTCGGTGGTGGAGTACAAGATCACGCACGACGCCGACGACTACGGCACCCCGAACAAGATGACCCGCGAGGACCTGCTGGAGCTGATCCGCGACGCCGGATTCACGCCGGTGGAGCGCAACACGCGCTACGAGGTCATCCGCGAGTACGAGGGGCCGGAGCTCGGGCGGCGCGAAGAGCCGCAGCTGATGACCTTCTGAGATCTCGCCGATCACTCAGCGAAGCAGGCTGGTGACAGATGGTGCGCATCCCCAGGATGTGCGCCATCTGTGCTGTGTCCCGGCCCGGTAACACCCCCATCCGCCGTCCGATCCTGATTTGGGAATCGGCCGACCGGTGACGCATAGTCCTATCTTGTGAACTTCCGTGATCGCCCCCGCCGTCCCTTCCGCCTGGCCACCGAGCTGCGCGTGCTGGCCGTCGGCCTGTTCGCGGTGGCCGGCGGCGCGCTGATGCTGAGCCGGTCCGAGCCGGTGGTGCCATCCGAGGTGGCGGGAGCGGCGCTGATCGTGGTCGCGGTCGCGGTGCTGAACATCGCCGTGGGCCTGCGCCGGTCGCGGCGGGCCGACGCCGTCGAGCGCTGAGCGGGGCGGCACCGTCATGGCTCTGACCTTCCGGACCCACCCCGAGATCGACGGGGACCTGCGCTCGCGGCTCGTCGACATCTGGACCGACGCCACCAACGCCGGCGGCGCCATCGGCTACATCGCCCCGGTGGAGCGGGAGACCGTGGACGCCGAGGCGTTCACGTCCTTCTCGGTCGGCCGGGACCTGTTCCTGGTCGGCTACGAGGACGGCGAGCCGGTCGCGTTCCTGGTCATCGTGGACCACCGGTTCGCGCTCAAGGACCACGCGCGCCTGCTCAAGACCGTGGCCGTGCACCCGAAACAGCAGGGCCGGGGCTACGGGGCGGAACTGCTGCGGGAGGCCGAAAGGGTGGCGCGTACCCTCGACGGTGTCGAAATGCTCCTGCTCACCTGCCGCGGCGGGCTCGGGCTGGAACACTTCTACAGCAAGTGCGGATACACCGAGGTCGGCCGCGTCCCGCGCATGTTGCGGGTCGGCGCGGACGACTACCGGGACGAGATCCACATGGCGATGAGCCTGTAGACCTCGCCTGTGGCTGGTCTCTCATACCGATGGAAGGAGTCGGCGGATGCCTGCCGACAACAAGACGGCTGACAAGGCCGAGGCGCCGACTGAGTCCGAGTCCCAGATTCTGGCGGCCGGCGCCGCGGTGGCGCAGGGCAAGCACGCCACGATGCGCTACGCCACCCTGCGCATCGGGATCTTCATCCTGTCGCTGGCGGTGCTGTGGGGCGGGGTCGCGGCGACCGGGCACATCGTGACCGGCAACGGCGTGCTGTACCTGATGATGGGCGCGCTGCTGGTCTCCGGCGTGGCGTCCTTCTTCCTGCTCTCCCGCCAGCGCGACGCGATGTCGGTGCAGGTGACCCGGCGTACCGAGCGGCTCGCGAGCCGGTTCGAGGAGAACGCGGCCATGGAGGACGAGGACTGACACGGCGGTCGCGGCGTGCCGGGGGGCGCATGTCCGGCTCGCCGCTTTCGCCCGAGTGCCCCGGCACTGGACTCCTGATCACGCGGTCGTAATCTGAACCCGTGGACGACATCTCCGACGCGCGGCTAGAAGCGCACCTCTCCCAGTGCCGGCGGCGACCCCGCGTCGGGCACATCCAGTTCCTCAACTGCCTGCCCATCTACTGGGGCCTGGTCAACTCCGGCGCGATCCTCGACATGGAGCTGATCAAGCAGAGCCCTGACGTGCTGTCGAACATGCTGGTGGCCGGCGACCTGGACATCGGCCCGATCAGCCTGGTCGAGTACCTGCGCAACGCCGAGGACCTGGTGGTCCTGCCCGACGTCGCGGTCGGCAGCGACGGCCCGGTGACCAGCTGCAACCTGGTCAGCAAGGTCCCCTTCGAAGCCCTGGACGGCGCGCGCGTGGCCCTGGGCTCGACCAGCCGCACCACCGTCCAGCTGGCCCAGCTCATCCTGCGCGAGAAGTACGGCGTCCGCCCCGACTACTTCCACTGCGCCCCCGACCTGGAGCAGATGCTCCGCGAGGGCGACGCCGGAGTGATCATCGGCGACCCGGCCCTGCGCGCCTGGCTGTACGACTCCAACCGCCTCGGCACCAACCTGCTGGACCTGGGCCAGGCCTGGAAGGACTGGACCGGCCTGCCGATGGTCTTCGCGGTCTGGGCCGTCCGCAAGGAGTACCTGGAACGCTGCCCGGACATCGTCCACGAGGTCCACCAGGGCTTCCTCCGCTCCCGCGACATCTCGCTGGAACACGTCGACAAGGTGGCACGCCAGGTCGAGCGCTGGGAACAGTTCCCGGCAGCGCAGCTGGAGGACTACTTCACAACGCTGGACTTCTCGCTGGGCGAGCGCCAGCTGGAGGGCCTGCGCGAGTTCGCCCGGCAGATCGGCGACCAGATCGGCGTCCTGGAGGTGCCCGAGGTCCAGCTGCTGCCGCAGCAGAACTGAGGCGCGGCCGGAGCCGGAGGCGGCGCCGGAGGGGAGCTGGCGCCGGGGGGTTGTTCGGGGCTATTCAACGCGGCCGAGGTGGATGACAGTGATGGTGGCGGCTGTCTCATCGATCTCGTAGACCACGCGATACCAGCCGATGCGGATGCGGCGAAGGTCCGGTGAGCCGTATGGCGCGGACCCTTCGGGGCGAGGCTCGGAGCGAAGGAGGCCCGCTGCCGCAAGAACCTGCTTCAGGCCCTCCGAGTCGTCGTCGAGGAAGCGGGAAGCCGCGGCGATGGCGCGAGGCTCCCAGATGATCGACCAGGTCATTCCGGCGGCATCCCGAGCAGCCGGAGGACTTCGTCGTGCGGCACCGGAGTGTCGGGCGTGCCGTTGGCCTGGCGGAGTCTGTACTGTGCCACAGCGAGCGCTTCTTCGATCTCAGCGAGCTCGCTCGGGTTGATCAGTATCGCCGCCGTGTGCCCGTGGTCGGTGATGGCGATCCGCTCACGGCCGTTGGCGGTGCGGCGGACCAGGGTGCCGAAGTTGGCGCGGGCCGTGGTCATCGGGTAGGCGTCACTCATGGATCCATGGTACTGAGTCGCGCATATCTTGCAACTTGTGTACACATTTGCTCACTGGACCTCCCACCTCCACCCGGGAACCAGGCGTGGTCTAAACTCGTTGTTACTCATTAGTAGCTAACTGTCGAGCCCACGCGGACCCGGGAGGTACGAGGCCATGACCGAGACCATGGACGGAATCGAGGGCGCGGAGAACGCCGGCCTCGTCGTCGAGGACATCGAGCGCACCCGCACCTACAGCTGGAACGACCCGATGGCCTCCTTTGCCGAGGGCGCGGACATGTCCGGCATCGAGTTCCTGCGGGCCATGGCCGAGGGGCGGATTCCCAGGCCGCCGATCTCGCAGACGCTGGGCTTCGACGGCCTCGGGGACGTCGATGAGGGCCGTGTGGTGTTCACCATGACCCCGGCCGAGCACCACTACAACCCGATCGGCTCCGTCCACGGCGGTGTCTACGCGACCCTGCTGGACTCGGCCTGCGGCTGCGCGGTGCAGTCGCTGCTGCCGGCCGGCGACTTCTACACCTCGCTCGACCTGTCGGTGAAGTTCCTGCGCGGCATGACCAAGGACACCGGCCAGGTGCAGTGCATCGGCACGGTGACGCACATGGGGCGGCGCACCGCGCTGGCCGAGGCGCGGATCGTGGACGGCAACGGGAAGCTGTACGCCACCGCCACGTCGACCTGCATGGTCTTCCGGGCCGGGGACAAGTAGCGGAGGCAGGGCGCCGGGCGCGCCCGGAACGCGGCGCACAGTCCTCAGCGCCCGATTATCGTCCTCTGCCATGACCACCAGCCTGCGTGAGCTTCCGCTGTTCGCCGCCTTGGCCGACTCGAACCGCATTCTTGTCGCCGGGGCCGGCGGCGGGTTCGACGTCTTCGGCGGAGTGCCCCTGGCCCTGGCGCTGCGGGAGCGCGGCGCCGAGGTGTTCCTGGCCAACCTGACCTTCGTCGCCTCCGGCTTCAGCCTCGACGCGTGGCTGGCCCCGGACGTCGCGGCCATCACGCCGACCAGTGGCGGGTTCGCCGAGTACTTCCCGGAGCGCACCCTGGCGCGCTGGCTGAAGACCGTGGGCGAGCCCTCGACGGTCTACTCCTTCCAGCGGACCGGGGTCGAGCCGCTGCGCGCGGCGTACCGGGCCCTGATCGAGCACCACGCCATCGACGCGATCGTGCTGGTCGACGGCGGGACCGACATCCTGATGCGCGGGGACGAGACCGGGCTGGGGACGCCGGCCGAGGACATGCTGAGCCTGGCCGCCGTGGCCGGACTGGACGAGGTGCCGGTGCGGCTGGTGGTCAGCGTCGGCTTCGGGATCGACGCGTACCACGGCGTGAACCACGTGCAGGTGTTGGAGAACCTCTCCGATCTGGACGCCGACGGCGCCTATCTCGGCGCGTTCTCCATCCCGCGCTCCAGCCGCGAGGGCTCGCTCTACCTCGACGCCGTAGCGTACGCGCAGGAGAACACCCCTATGCGGCCGTCCATCGTGCACGGCCAGATCGCCTCGGCGATGCTCGGCGTGTCCGGAAATGTCCACTTCACACAACGCACACACAACAGTGTGCTTTTTGTGAATCCGCTCATGGCGATGTACTTCACAGTCACCGTCGAGGGACTCGCCGCCCGGCACCTCTACTTGCCGGAATTGGAGGGTACCCAGACCTTCGGACAGATCCCGACGATCATCGAGACCTTCCGCGACGGTCTGGCCGGGCGCCGGATACCCAGACAGTTCCCGCACTGAGTACCGAAGTACCCTGGAGGGGAACCGAAGATCCCGGACGAAGGGCACGCCCGATGAGCAAGCAGATCTCCGCGGAGCTCCAAGACGCCCTCGACCGGGCCGCGGACGGCGGTCGGATCGAGCACGAGGAAGCGCTGGAACTGTACCGCCACGCGCCGCTGCACGCTCTGGGCACCGCCGCGGACGCCGCACGCCGCAAGCGCTACTCCGGCGTCTACGGCGAGAACGGCGAGATCGCCACGTACATCATCGAGCGGAACATCAACTACACCAACGCCTGCGTCACGGCGTGCAAGTTCTGCGCCTTCTACGCGGCGCCGAAGTCGGACAAGGTGTGGACGCGTCCGCTGGAGGACATCCTGCGCCGCTGCGCGGAGACCGTGGCCCTCGGTGGTACCCAGATCATGTTCCAGGGCGGCCACCACCCGGACTACGGGGTCGAGTACTACGAGGAGAACTTCCGCGCCATCAAGGCCGAGTACCCGCAGCTGGTCATCCACTCCCTCGGCGCCTCCGAGGTGCAGCACATGGCCAAGGTCTCCGGCGTCACCATCGAGGAGGCCATCACCCGCCTGAAGGAGTCGGGCCTGGACTCCTTCGCCGGCGCCGGCGCCGAACTGCTCCCGGCCCGCCCCCGCAACGCCATCGCGCCCCTGAAGGAGTCCGGCGAGCGCTGGCTGGAGATCATGGAGACCGCCCACGGCCTCGGCCTGGAGAGCACCTCCACGATGCTGATGGGCACCGGCGAGACCAACGCCGAGCGCATCGAGCACCTGCGCATGATCCGCGACGTGCAGGACCGCACCGGCGGCTTCCGCGCCTTCATCCCGTACACGTACCAGCCGGAGAACAACAAGCTGAAGGGCCAGACGCAGGCCACCATGTTCGAGTACCTGCGCCTGATCGCCGTCGCCCGCCTGTACCTGTACAACGTCGCGCACATCCAGGGCTCCTGGCTCACCGTCGGCAAGGAGGCCGGCCAGCTCTCCCTGCACTACGGCGCCGACGACCTGGGCTCGGTGATGCTCGAGGAGAACGTGGTCTCCTCCGCCGGCGCCAAGCACCGCTCCAACCGCATGGAGCTGATCCACCTGATCCGCGCCGCCGGCCGCGTCCCGGCCCAGCGCAGCACGACCTACGAACTGATCACCGTGCACGACGACCCGGCGAACGACCCGGTCGACGACCACGTGATGAGCCACATCGCCTCCACCGCGATCGAGGGCGGCACCGCGCACCCGGAGCTGAAGCTGGTGGATGTGCGGTAACACCCCGCGAGGCGGCGGCGCCGCGGGCTAGTGCCCGAAGGACCAGGAGACGCTCACCACGGTCAGCAGGATGCCCGCGGCGACGGGCACCAGCTCGCGGGCCTGGAAGTCGAACCCGCCGACCGCCACGCGCTCGGGTTTGCGGGCGTCGTAACGGACCTCGACCGCTTCGCCCGCCGCCTTGGCGCAGCGCGGGCGGTAGAAGGCGGGCGAGGTCGTCACCTGCCGGCCGTCGGCAGTGGTGAAGGCGACGAACGGGCGTCGCATCGGACGCCTCTCGCCGTTGCTTCCGCGGATCTCCACCTTGGTCACCGTCGCGGCGGCTTTGGTGCCGGACATGAGCAGGATCCAGCTGGGGATGCGGCGCAGTCCGCGCACAGCGATGATGACGCCCAGAGCGCTGGCGAACACCGTCAGCCAGCGCACGACGGGGTTGGTGTCGGCGACGACCGGATCCGGCGCCACCGCGAGTATGAGATGCACCGTAGGTATCTACAGGTTGATCGACGGGCTCGCAAGCAGACCGGGTGACAACACCCGGCCGCGGCCGGATCCCGATCAGTTCGGCGACACGCCGAACAGCCTCTATGCAGAGCTACTCGGAAGTAAGACAGTGAGGGAATGCAAATCCCCCTCACTGTCTCCGACTTCCTGGACCGCGCAGAAGCCGTCTACGGCGACAGGGCTGCCGTCGTCGACGAGCCCGACCAGCCCGCGCCGTCCTGGGGCACCCTCACGTACAAGGACATCGCGCGGCGGGCGCGGGCGCAGGCGGCGGCGTTGGACCGGCTGGGGGTCGGCGCCGGGGCGCGGGTGGCGGTGGTGTCGCACAACTCGGCGCGGCTGCTCACCTCGTTCTTCGGGGTCAGCGGGTACGGGCGGGTGCTGGTGCCGGTGAACTTCCGGCTGCGGGCCGACGAGGTCGCCTACATCGTCGAGCACAGCGGGGCGGAGGTGCTGCTCGTCGATCCCGAGGTGGACGAGGCGCTCAAGGGCGTGACGGCGCGGCACCGTTTCGTCATCGGCGCCGAGACCGACGCCGTGTTCTTCGAGGGTGAGCACGAGCCGGTGCGGCACGCCGTCGGCGAGAACGACACCGCGACCATCAACTACACCTCCGGCACCACGGCGCGGCCCAAGGGCGTGCAGCTGACGCACCGCAACCTCTGGCTGAACGCGGTCCTGATGGGCCTGCACCTCGGCGTCGGCGACCGGGACGTCTACCTGCACACGCTGCCGATGTTCCACGCCAACGGCTGGGGCATGCCCTACGTCGTGACCGGCCTGGGCGCCGAGCAGATCGTGCTGCGCAAGGTCGACGGGGCCGAGATCCTGCGCCGGATCGAGCGGCACGGCGTCACGCTGCTGAACGGCGCGCCGACCGTCATCGCGATGGTGCTGGCGGCGGCCCAGGAGTGGGAGGGCGAGATCCCCGGCCGGGACCGGGTCCGGGTGGTGGTGGCCGGCGCGCCGCCGCCGAGCACCGTCATCCAGCAGGTCGAGGACGTGCTGGGCTGGCAGTTCAACCAGATCTACGGCCTGACCGAGACGGCCCCGCTGGTCACCGTGAACCGGACCCGCCAGGAGTGGGACGGCCTGTCGAGCCTGGAGCGCGCGCAGAACCTGATGCGCGCCGGCGTCCCCTCGCTGGGCACCCGCATGGTCACCGACGACGAGGGCGAGGTCCTGGTGCGCTCCAACGTGGTGCTCCAGGGCTACTGGCAGCAGCCCGAGGAGTCCGAGCGCGCGCTGGCCGACGACTGGTTCCACACCGGCGACGGCGGCGCGATCAGCGGCGACGGATACCTGACGATCTCCGACCGCAAGAAGGACGTCATCATCACCGGCGGCGAGAACGTGTCCTCCATCGAGGTCGAGGACGCGCTCTACAAGCACCCGGGGATCGCCGAGTGCGCGGTGATCGGCGTGCCGGACGAGAAGTGGGGCGAGACCATCAAGGCCCTGGTGGTGCTGAAGGAGGACCACTCCTCGCGGGCCACCACCGAGGCCGAGGTGATCAAGCACTGCAAGGGGCTGATCGCCGGCTACAAGGCGCCGACGAGCGTGGAGTTCCGGGAAGTGCTGCCGCGCACCGCGACCGGCAAGCTGCAGAAGTTCAAGCTGCGCGAACCGTACTGGGAGGGGCGGGAACGCAAGGTGAACTGAGAGCCGCGGCAATAAGGGTTCTTGTGTATTGCGCAGGTCTCTGGCTACGTTGTCCCGCGTAAGTCGGGCGCATACGACTATCACGCGGGTCCGCCCGCGACGGGGATGGGGCTATGTCAGGGACCTTGCAGCTGGACGACGCCACGTTGAACGCCATCGTGTCGGCGCTCAACCAGGCGGCCACGCGCATGCAGACATTGAGCAAGTCGGTGCAGGGCAACGACGTGGACGTCGTCGGCGCCGACGCGCTCATCGAGGGCATCGACAAGATGCAGGAGAACATCGGCGGCCGGGTGGGGCTGCTCGCGATCTGTGCGAACGACCTGGCCGAGAAGGTGAAGGGCGTGGGCACCACGTTCGACGCCGCCGACCGGAACATCGCGCACAGCGCCGGCGGCCGTGCGCAGGCGATCGCGTGAGCGCGCACGCCCGGCCGATGCCGAACCTGGGCTGGGACCCGACGCCCGGGGACGTCGCGGGCACCCAGGCCCTGGCGCGCAAGCACGACGCGGCCATCACCGAGCTGAACTCGATCATGACCCTGCTCAAGGGGATCGACACCGGGCCCTGGCAGGGTGACGCGGCGCAGCGCACCGAGGTCGAGGTCTTCGAGAAGGTGATCCCGGCGCTGCAGTCGGTCATCGACGACGCGCAGAAGATGGCCGACGCCTCCAAGGCCTGGGTGGGGCAGCTCGCCGGCTTCCAGTCCGAGGCCGCCACGCTGGAGAACCAGGCGAAGGGCGCGGCCGCCGACCTGGCCTCGGCCCAGAAGGAGAAGGCCGGCCCCGGGCAGCTGAAGCAGCAGGACGTCTCCGACGCGCAGTCCGCGGCCTCCGGCGTCCAGGCCAAGGCGCACGAGCTGAACGACCGCTACAACGAGGCGGCGAAGAAGGGTTCCGGCGAGGAGGAGAGCAAGCCCTTCTCCGAGCAGATCGAGCCCTACCGCATCATCCTCGAGGGCATCTTGTCGCCGCTGGACATCGTGGCCGCCGACAAGTGGATCGACATGCTCAAGGAGGTCGCCGGCCAGCCCTCCGAGTGGGTCAAGGGCGTGGACGAGGCCGTCGAGGCCGCCGAGGGCCTGCGGGCCGAGGGCAAGTCCGCCGCCGAGGCCCTGATCGAGGCGGCGCAGCTGGCCGAGCGGGCCGGCGGCGAGATCGACGCCTTCGAGGCGTTCTCCCCGGGCTGGCTGTCGCTGGCCGCGCGCGGCATCGTGGGCATCAGGGGCCTGAGCGCCGGGCTGAGCGGGCTGGGCCTGCTGGCCGACGGCCTCACCGTCGTGTGGCCGCCGGACAAGGGCGCCATGGGCTGGGTGGACCGCGGCGCGGCCGGCATCAACGGCGGCCTGATCGCGGCCAACCTGATGATGGACGAGATCCCGGTGGCCGGCGAGGTCGTGATGATCGGCACCGGGCTGTATCTGGCGGGCAATTTCCTGTACCACCACTGGAAGCCGTTCACGAACGTCTGCAACGCGGTCGGCCACGGTACTGTCGTCGCGGCGAAGGCCGTCGGGCACGGCGTCACCGTCGGGGCCGAGGACGTCGCGCACGGCGTCACCACGGGGGCCAAGGACGTCGGCCATGCGGCGAAGTCGGCGTGGCACGCCGTGACCAGCATCTTCTAGCGGCGGCACGAGGACGAGATGAACACCGAGGCATTGATGACACCGCGGGAACGCGAGGCGGCGGCGGTGCGGCTCTTCGAGCGCGCCGGGGCCGGGGAGACGGTCGATCTGGCCGTGCTGTCGGCGATGGAGCGCTGTGTCCTGGGCGGCCCGAAGCAGGCGCTGTTCGAGCAGGAAGTCGTGCAGGCCTGGAACGAGTTCGGCGAGAAGCGCCGGACGAAGGCCATGGACGCGAACCTGGCGACGCTGCGCGAGCGCGGGCTGCTGCTGGACGACGCCCCCGAGGGGCCCGGCGTGGCGGCCTGGAGCGTGTCGCCCGAACTGGGGATCCTTCTGGGGGCGTGCGAGCGGCCCACCTATGTGGTGGCGACCGAGGTCGAGGGCAGACAGACGCGCTGCCTGCAGTTCTTCGCGGTCGGCGACCTCGAGCAGCCGGTGCGCGGCGTCGTGGTCGAGGAGCCGGTGGCGCTGCCGCCGGGGGCGTACAAGCACGTCAAGAACCTGGGCCCGCTGGGCTGGATGACGCGCTACCGTCTGGTCTCCGAGACCGCGGCCGCCGGCATCCTGGCCGATGTGGCCCTGGTGCCGCGGCAGGACAAGGACGGGACGTATCCCTACAACATCCGCCGGTTCAGGCACCACGACGGCAGGCCGGTCACCGAGGCCGGGCTGTCGGTCATCGGCGCCGGGACGTCGGCCCGGGTCCGGCTGTTCAAGGGCGACCCGCGGAACCCGGACGACGTCGTGCTGGTGGACCCCGAAGGCCTGCGCGGCCTGCTCACCCGGGTCCTGACCGCCGGCGCCTGGTGAGGTGATCGCGATGGCCGAGTACCGGGAGACCCGCACCGCCCTGACCTGGCCCCTGGTCGTGGCCGGAGGCGTGGTCCCGGCCGCGCTGATGCTCGCGGGCCTGGTGCTCGGCGTCGCGGTGGGTCCGGCGTGGTTCGTGGTCGTGGTCGTGGTGCCCTTCTGCCCGCCGTTCATCGTCTATATCAGCCTGCTGTGGCGCAACCGCCGCACCGGGATCGCGGTGGACGACGCGGGCCTGCGGATCGGGGCGCTCGACGGCGGCGCCGACTCGTATCAGGCCCCGTGGGTCGCGGTGCGGTCGGCGCGGATCGAGACCAGCGCGGGGGTCGTCGACGCGATGCTGAAGGCCCGCCGGATCTTCAGTGCCAACCGGTACTGGGGCGTCCCGCGCGGCCACTCGCACTACACGATCGCCGCCGGGGTTCTCGTCCCGCCGTTCGCACGGACCGTGCTGATCGTCGAACTCGCCGAGCTGACCGGCGTCGAGGCCCGGCCGCCGAAGCCCCGGCGGTACTTCGGCAACTACCTGAACGTCGCCTCGTTCTCGCGCCGGTACCAGCCGAAGGAGAGCACCGTGTGGCTGGTTCCGACGCGGCGTCCGGAAGATCTCGCATCCGCTTTGGCGCAGCACGGGTTCGGCTGACCGGGCGAGCCTGATCAGGCCTCTGTCAAACCGCGACGCCCCTGTTTGTCGTCCCGGCAATCGTCCGGCAGGACTCCGTTGGGCCGTTGTTCAGCCACCGGTGCGGCCTGCGGCCACCTTCGCCTCGCAGGATACGGGGCGGCGACCGGCCATCCCGGGCTGGTCGCACCTCACGAGGAGGCCCCTGCCTTGTCCCGCACCGTCACCCGGCTCGCCGTCGCAGGCGGCCTGACCGCCCTGCTGGGCGGAGTCCTGGCCGCCGCCCCGTCCCAGGCGGCCTCGCACGGCAAGACGCACGCCGCCGCGAAGCACGTACTGCTCATCTCAGTGGACGGCCTGCACCAGTCGGACCTGGCCTGGTACGTGAAGCAGCACCCGAACTCGGCGCTGGCCGCGCTGGTCAAGGGCGGCGTGGACTACTCCGCGGCCTCGACGCCGGTCCCGTCGGACTCCTTCCCGGGCATGACCGCCCAGGTCACCGGCGGCGACCCGGGGACCACCGGCGTCTACTACGACGACACCTACAACCACGGCCTGCTCCCGGCCGGCACCACCAAGTGCGACGGCAGCGTCAAGCCGGGCGCCGAGGTCGACCTCACCGAGGACCTGGACTGGAACAAGAACTCGATCGACGCCGGCCAGGGCCTGGCCGGTCTGCCGAACTCGATCCTGAACCTCACCGGCGACGCCTCGAAGCTGATCAACCCGGCCAAGCTGCCGGTGGACCCCAAGACCTGCAAGCCGGTCACCCCGAACAGCTACCTGCAGGTGAACACGATCTTCAACGTGATCACCGACGCCGGTCTGCGCACCGCCTGGTCCGACAAGCACGCGGCCTACGACATCCTGGACGGCCCGCAGGGCAACGGCATCCAGGACCTGTTCACCCCGGAGATCAACAGCCAGGACCCGGCGCTGGCCGCGGGCAAGGACTGGACCACGGACAACGCCGCGACCCGGCAGTACGACAACTACAAGGTCCAGGCCGTCCTGAACGAGATCGACGGCTACGACCACAGCGGCAAGACCAAGGTCGGCACCCCGGCGATCTTCGGTCTGAACTTCCAGTCCGTCTCCACCGCGGAGAAGCTGCCGACCTCCGAGGGCCAGGCCGGCGGCTACCTCGCCGACGGCGAGACTCCCGGCCCGCTGCTGTCCGGTTCGCTTGACTTCGTCAACGGCGAGGTCGGCC
This sequence comes from Catenulispora sp. MAP12-49, assembly GCF_041262705.1. Classification (NCBI taxonomy): domain Bacteria; kingdom Bacillati; phylum Actinomycetota; class Actinomycetes; order Catenulisporales; family Catenulisporaceae; genus Catenulispora; species Catenulispora sp. MAP12-49. The sequence continues at coordinate 270,887 of NZ_JBGCCP010000003.1, forward strand.
GGTTCACCGCCGAGCTGAGGAAGGACGGCCTGGCCAAGAGCACCACCATCATCCTGTCGGCCAAGCACGGCCAGTCCCCGAAGGACCCGGCCGCGCTGACCCGCATCGACGACGGCGCGCTGCTCGACGGCCTGAACGCGGCGTGGAAGAAGGCCCACCCGGGCGCCGGCGACCTGGTCGCGTTCTCCGTCGACGACGACGCGATGCTGCTGTGGCTCAACGACCGCGGCCAGGCCGCCGCGGACTTCGCGAAGAACTACCTGCTGGCGCAGAGCGGCACCGGCAACGGCATCACCGGCGCCGCGAAGGCCTTCACGCACGGCGGCCTGACCAAGGTCTACGCCGGCGCCGAGGCCCGCGCGTACTTCCACGTGCAGCCGGGCGACAACCGGGTTCCGGACCTGTTCGGCATCGCGCAGCAGGGCGTGGTGTACACCGGCGGCCAGAGCAAGATCGCCGAGCACGGCGGCGCGGCCGACGACGACCGCAACGTGCCGATCGTGGTGTCCGGCGCGGGCGTCAGCGCGCGCGGCGTGAACGGCCAGCAGGTCGAGACCACGCAGATCGCCCCGACCATCCTGCGCCTGCTGGGCCTGGACCCGCAGCGCCTGCAGGCGGTGCGGATCGAGCACACGAAGGTGCTGCCGGCGCTCGGCCGCGACTGCGACTGAGCTGCGTCGATCGAGAACTGACAGGCCGTCGGGCCGGTGCCATGGCGCACCGGCCCGACGGCTTTGCCTTAACCTCGAACGGTGCTGACCCTCCATGCCGCCCCGCTCGTCCTGCCCATGACCTCGGCCCCGATCGCCGACGGCGCGATCGTCGTCGACAACGACCGCGTCGTCGCGGTCGGCACCCGGGCCGACCTCGTCGCCGCGCACCCCGAGGCGCGCGTGCGTGACTGGCCCGGCATTCTCATGCCGGGGCTGGTCAACAGCCACGCGCACACGCAGTACTACGACTTCGGGGACCTGGCGTCCTCCGGCCTGCCGTTCCCCGAGTGGCTGCACCAGATGGTCGCGCGCCGGGCGACGTTCACCGACGCGATGTGGCAGGAGTCCACCCGGCGCGGGCTGCACGCGTACCTGAAGACCGGGACCACGGCGGTCGCGGACATCGTGACCGAGCCGGCGGTGCTCTCGGCGATCGCGCGCAGCGGGATCCGCGGCGTGGCCTACATCGAGGCGGTCTTCGCCGACGACGCTTCGTGGGCGGCCGGAAAGCGGGCGGACTTCGTGGTGGCGGTCGACGGCGCCGGCGGTCCGGTCCGCGGCGTCTCGCCGCACACGCCCTTCACCATCAGCACCGGTGTGTACGAGGACTGCGTCGTCATCGCCCACGAGGGCGGCAGGCGCCTGCACCCGCACATCGCCGAGACCACGCAGGAATCGGAGTACGTGCTGACCGGCACCGGCCCCTTCGCCGACAACGCCAAGCAGTTCGGTCTGGACTTCTCCGACATCCTCGACCGCGGCACCGGCATGACGCCGGTGGAGTGGGCCGACGCGCGCGGCGCGCTCGGCGCCGACTGCCACATCGCGCACGGCGTCCACACCAGCGAGTCCGACCGCGCGCTGCTGCGCGAACGCGGTACCGCCGTGGCGTTGTGCGTGCGCTCGAACCGGATCCTGGAGGCCGGGGAGCCGCCGGTGGCCGCGTATCTGGCCGAGGGCTCGCCGATCGGCATCGGCACCGACTCCGCAGCCTCCTCGCCCTCGCTCGACCTGCTGGACGAGGCGCGGGCACTGAAGGCCGTGGCTCGGGCCCAGGGCTACGCCGCCGACGATCTGGACCGTCGCATCGTGGAGGCCGCGACCCTCGGCGGCGCGGCCGCGCTCGGACTGAGCGAGGGAGCGGACCGGGTCGGGCGGCTGGAGCCCGGAGTCCGTGCGGACTTCGCGGTGTTCTCGGTGGAAGGCAGCGTGGGCGGTGCCGGCGGCGCGGACAGTGCCGGCGACGGCGATCCCCATGCGCGGCTGATCGACCACGGCACCTGTGTGGCCACGGTGCTCGGCGGCAAGATCGTGCACCGGACTGTCTGAGCCGGCTGTGCCATCTGTGCTTTCTGCGCGCCGGAGTGTCCGAGGCGGTACCGGCCCCGGACACTCCGGGTGAGAGAATCGGCCCGTGAGCCGAGCATCCCTGGACAAACAGCCGCACGAGGTCGCCGCCATGTTCGACGGCGTGGCCGAGCGCTACGACCTGACCAACGACGTCCTGGCGCTCGGCCAGACGCGGCTGTGGCGGCGCGCGGTGCGCCAGGCCGTGGACGCCAAGCCCGGGCAGCGGGTGCTGGACCTCGCGGCCGGCACCGGGACCAGCACGCAGCCGTTCCACGCCGCCGGGGCGGAGACCGTCTCCTGCGACTTCTCCCTGGGCATGCTCCAGGTCGGCAAGCGCCGCCTGCCGCACCTGACCTTCGCCGCCGGCGACGCCACGCGCCTGCCGTTCCGGGACGGCGTCTTCGACGCCGTCACCATCTCCTTCGGGCTGCGCAACGTCCAGGACACCGAGGTCGCGCTGCGCGAGATGCTGCGCGTCGCCAAGCCCGGCGGGCGCCTGGTGGTCTGCGAGTTCTCGCGCCCGACCATCGCGCCCTTGCGCACGGCGTACATCGAGTACTTGATGAAGGCGCTGCCCGCGGTGGCGACGAAGGTGAGTTCGAACCCGGACGCCTACGTCTACCTCGCCGAGTCCATCCGGGCCTGGCCGGACCAGCGGGAACTGGCGGCCGTGATCGGCGGCGCGGGCTGGCGGCGGGTCGCGCACCGTAACCTGACTGGCGGAATCGTCGCATTGCATCGCGCGTATAAGGAAGACTGAGCCTGTGAAGGCTCGAATAGGCAGGGCGGCAGCGCTCGTCACCGCGGTGCTGGTCCTGGCCTCGGCCGCGGCGTGCTCGGGGGGCGGTTCGAAGCATTCGGGCCCTGACAACGGCGGGGTTCCCGGCACCGCGCGGAACAGCAGTCCGGGCGCTTCCGGCGACGGTCCTACTGGGGCTCCCGCTGGGGCTCTGAACGTCGCGGCGGAGAACGCGCAGCCCGGTACGCCCGACTGGAACAAGGGCGTGGACTCCGGTGCCGACCACGGGATCGAGGGCTACGCCGACCAGATCGAGGTGACGTCGGGGGACAGCTTCAAGCTGTTCGTGAACACCACCGCGCCGCAGTTCACCGCCACGGCCCTCCGGATCGGCTACTACGGCGGGACTCAGGCCCGGCAGGTGTGGAAGTCCCCGGTGACCGCCGGGAAGGTGCAGCCGGCGGCGACGGTGCGGGCCCAGGTGAACACGGTCAGCACGACCTGGCAGCCGTCGATGACGGTGTCCACGAGCGGCTGGCCGGAGGGCTCGTACCTGATCCGGCTGGACGCGGTCGGCGGCAAGGTGAAGGGCGCGCGGTTCGTGCCGGTCACCGTCAAGTCCACCTCCACGGCCGGCAAGGTGGTGCTGATCAACGGCGTCACCACGTGGCAGGCGTACAACGAGTACGGCGGGTACGACCTCTACAGCGGCGGCCCGAGGAACGACTACGCGCACCGCGCCCGGATCGTGTCCTTCGACCGGCCCTACGACACCACCGGCGCCGACCGCTTCCAGACCTACGAGCAGTCCTCGATCGTCTTCGCCGAGAAGCTGGCAGCCGGCCACGGACTCCAACTGGCCTACGCCACGGACCTGGACCTGCACGAGAACCCCGGCCTGTTCCAGGGCGCCCGGGCGATCATCTCGCTGGGCCACGACGAGTACTACTCGACCCAGATGCGCCAGACCCTGACGCAGGCGCGCGACGCCGGGACGAACATCGCCTTCCTCGGCGCGAACGCGATCTTCCGCCACATCCGCTTCCAGGACTCGCCGCTGGGCAAGGACCGCATCCAGGTGGACTACAAGGACGCGGCCGAGGACCCGATGCACGCGACCGACCCGGAGGAGTCGACCCAGGACTGGCGCAACCCGCCGGACCCGCGCCCGGAGAACGTGCTGACCGGCGTCTTCTACGAGTGCAACCCGGCGAACGCGAACATGGTCGTCTACGACCCGACCTCGTGGCTCCTGGCCGGCACCGACGCGCACGCGGGCCAGTCCTACAAGGGACTGGTCGGCGTGGAGTACGACCGGGTGGTGTCGGACCCGACCACACCGCACCCGATCGAAGCCCTCACCCACTCGCCGATCACCTGCCAGGGCAAAGCCTCCTACGCGGACTCGGCCTACTACACGGTCCCCTCCGGCGCGGGCGTCTTCGCCACCGGAACCATGCGCTGGAACTGCGCCCTGGTCAGCGGCGGCTGCACCGACAAAATGGACGCCGCCGCCCACACCTTCGCCCAGCAGGTGACGGCCAACATGCTCCTGGCCTTCGCCGCCGGCCCGGCCGGCAAGACGCACCCGGCGCAGGACAACACCGCGAAGCTGAAGCCGGCGCCGAGCCGGGGCGGGGTGGCGCCGTAGCGGAGGCGCCTGGCGCATGAGCGCCTCGTGGAGGACGCCGGAGTCCAGTGGTGGCTTGTCGGATCGATGGTCGGGCCGGCCGGGTCGATCCAGTCGAGCCGGTCGGGCCGGCAAGTGGGTTGTGCTGGTCAAGCCGAGCCGGTCGGGCGATCCAGTCGGTCGGGCCGGTCGGGCCGGTCGAGCCGGTCGAGCAGGAACCTGGCGGCCGCATCCATGACCTCGTCGAAGTGATCGCCGTCGGGATAGTGGAAGGCATGCTTGGCGCCCGCGTACTCCACCAGCGCGCATTCGGTGCCGGCGCTCGCCATCGCGTCCCGGAACCTGCGCACCCCGTCGATCGGCTGGATCTCGTCGTCGGTTCCGTGCTGGATCAGCGTCGGTGGCGCGTCCGGTCGGACGAGACCGAGGGCCGAATAGTCGGTCAGCCTGCCCGGCGTGATGCCGACCCGCTCTTCGAGGCGGCGTTGGTCCTCCGGCTCCATGGCGCCGAGATCCAGACCCGCCGGGTTGAGCGCCACGACGGCCGCGGCGCCCGGGGCGGCGCCGGTCAGCACCGAGAGCAGCGCGAGGTGGGCTCCGGCCGAGCTGCCGCCGGCGGCCAGGCGGTCCGGGCCCAGGCCGTGCGCCGCCGCCGTTTGTCCGAAGTGCTCGATCGCGTGCCGGACGTCGGCGAGACAGTCGTCGATGTTCGCCGCGCCACGGCCGAGCAGCCGGTAGCCGGCCGACACCGCGAGGATCCCGTGCTCGGCCAAGCGCCGGCAGTGCGGGGCCAGATCGTGGGGCGAGCCGTGGAGCAGGCCGCCGCCGTGGAACAGGATCACGCCGGCGCGCGGCGGGGTGGTGTCGGCCGGTTCGAAGGTCAGCAGCGTCACGGGCGCCATCCGACCACCGTGCGCGGGGCCGGGCAAGGGGGCCGGCGCCGTGCCGCGCTCGCACCGGCCTGACCGCAGGCCCCGTACCGCCTGCGCTTAGAATCGGGCGGGTGACCGCGCAAACCTCTTCCGCCGCTCCGAGCGAGGCCGTGCCCTCGGAGAACGTCGCCGACGTCATCGTGGTCGGGGCCGGGCCCTCGGGCTCGGCGACGGCCCACCATCTGGCCACCGCGGGCCTGGACGTCCTGCTGCTGGAGAAGTCCCAGTTCCCGCGGGAGAAGATCTGCGGCGACGGCCTGACGCCGCGCGCGGTGAAGTCGCTGGTGCGGATGGGCATCGACACCTCCGAGGAAGCCGGCTGGCTGCACAACAAGGGCCTGCGGATCATCGGCGGCGGGATGCGGCTGGAGATGCCGTGGCCGGAGCTGGCCGCGTATCCCAACTACGGACTGGTGCGGCCGCGGGCCGACTTCGACCAGATCCTGGCGCGGCAGGCGGAGAAGTCCGGGGCCCGGCTGCGCGAGAACACGAACGTCACCGGTCCGATCGTGGACCCGCGCAGCAACCGGGTGATCGGTGTGACCGCGCGCATCACCGACGGCGACGGCGCCAAGCGGGAGACCGCCTTCCACGCCCCGCTGATCGTCGCCGCCGACGGCAACTCCACCCGGCTGTCCATCGCGCTGGGCCTGCACAAGCGCGACGACCGCCCGATGGGCGTCGCTTACCGCACCTACTACAAGTCGCCGCGCACCAACGACGACTACCTCGAGTCCTGGCTCGAGCTCTGGGACGGCGAGCGCCTGCTGCCCGGCTACGGCTGGGTCTTCGGCATGGGCGACGGCACCTCCAACGTGGGCCTGGGCATCCTGAACACCACCAAGTCCTTCCGCAACGTGAAGTACCCCGACCTGCTGCGCGCCTGGCTGAAGAACACCCCCGAGGAGTGGGGCTTCAACGAGGAGAACCGCACCGAGCCGATCCGCGGTGCCGCGCTGCCGATGGGCTTCAACCGGCAGCCGCACTACACCCGCGGCGTGCTGCTCGTCGGCGACGCCGGCGGCATGGTGAACCCGTTCAACGGCGAGGGCATCGCCTACGCGATGGAGTCCGGCGAGCTCGCCGCGGACGTGATCGCGCAGGCCCTGGCGCGTCCGGCCGGCCCGGAGCGGGAGCTGGCGCTGTCGGCGTACCCGCGCGCGCTGAAGGAGACCTACGGCGGCTACTACACGATGGGCCGCCTGTTCGTCCGCCTGATCGGCAACCCGAAGGTGATGCGCCTGGCCACCCAGCGCGGCCTGTCGCACCCGATGCTGATGCGCTTCACGCTGAAGACGCTGGCCAACCTCACCGACCCCAAGGGCGGCGACGCGATGGACCGCATCATCAACGCGATGGCGAAGATCGCGCCGGACGCGTAGCCTGCCGCGTCACTCTGTCCGTGACGTAGAGTGCTGTCAGGCCGTGACTGGCGTTCAGGTGGGACACCACCGGGGAGCGGTCTGACACTCGCTGTCCTTTGCCGTGCGCCTGGGCGACTTCCTTCAAGCCGCCCAGGAGGCGTGCCCATGCTGATGAACGGCACCGAAGCAGCCCGGCACATCGTGGAGAAGGCCGCGGCCGACGCGGCCGCGTTGAAGGTCGCCACCGGGGTCACCCCGTGTCTGGCGACCGTGCTCGTCGGCTCGGACCCGGCCTCGGTCACCTATGTCCGGATGAAGCAGAACCGCAGTGCGAAGGCCGGGATCGGTTCGTGGCACGTGGAACTGCCCGACACCATCACCACCGCCACGCTGGTCGCCGCGCTCACCGAGCTGTCGCAGGACCCGGACGTCCACGGCATCCTGCTCCAGCACCCCGTGCCCGCGCACATCGACGAGCGCGCCGCCTTCGAGGCCATCGCGCCGGAGAAGGATGTGGACGGCGTGACGATGCACTCCTTCGCCGCCATGGCCTTCGGCGAGCCCGGTTTCGCCTCGGCCACCCCCGGCGGCATCCTGCGGCTGCTGGACGAATACGAGGTCGAACTCGCCGGCAAGCACGCGGTGGTGGTCGGCCGCAGCCCGATCCTCGGCAAGCCGGTGGGCATGCTGCTGCTGGCCCGGGACGCGACCGTGACCTACTGCCACTCCAGGACCGCCGACCTCGCCGCGCACACGCGTGAAGCCGACATCCTCGTCGCCGCGGTCGGCCGGCCGAACTTCATCAAGGGCGCCGACATCAAGCCCGGCGCGGTCGTCGTCGACGCCGGATACAACCCGGGCAACGTCGGGGACGTCGACTTCGCCTCGGCGGCGGAGAAGGCGAGCCTGATCACCCCGGTGCCCGGCGGCGTCGGGCCGATGACGATCGCGGTGCTGCTGGAGCAGACCGTGGAGGCGGCGCGGCGGCAAGTGGCGCGCTAGGAGCATTCCGCCGTATGGCTGATCGGCACCCCCGCTGTCGCCTGAGTGGCGGGCCGACGGGTGAGGACTCCGGCAGAAGAGGGCAGGTGGAAGCCAGATCGCCCTGAAGCCGAGCCTGGAACAGGCCACCTTGGTGGCCGTACAGCGTCTTGCGGGGGCGGTGATCGGTGCCGTCACGGCTTCGCTGGTGCTGTTGGTGCCCGCCAGCGAACACGGCCTCAAGCTCTTCTCGGTCCTGCGCGGCCTGGAAATCATCGCGCTCATCCTGCTGATGCACGGGGTGGCCGTCCGGTTCTGGAACTACGCGCTTTACAGTGCCGCGATCGCCGCGGGCGTCCTCATCCTGCTGGATCTTCCCCAGCCTTCGAACTACAGCGCCGAGGGCTACCGGGTGCTGTGGACCTTGTGCGGGGTGGGGTTCGCCGTCGTCGTCATGCTGCTCGCGGGCTTGTTCGCCAAGCGCGGCGCGGCTGAGCAACCGGCCGCGTAGGTCATTCGTCGTCCTCGGATCTGCGTTGCCGGCCGCGCTTGACGGCGCGCACGAAGACCTTGATGGCCACACCATAGATGACCAGGTCGGTGAGCATCTGCATGGTGACCACGAGCCGTGCCGTATCGGTCTTGGCGGTGATATCGCCGAACCCGACGGTGGAGAACACGGTGACGGTGAAGTAGAGCCCGTCGGTGTGTGTGAGGTGCTGGCCGAAGCTGGTCGGCGACAGATTGGCCAGCGCGACATAGCTGGCGGCGAACAGCAGCAGGAAGAACGAGACGCTGACGGCCAGTGCCTCGACGGCCCGCAACGTCGGCCACCGGGACCGGACGATCGTGCGGACCTGGAAGCCGACCAGAGCGACGAACGAGACCAGTCCGATCAGCAGCATCGTGACGGTGACGGCCGTGCCCGCGTGGTCCAAGGGCAGCAGGTAGTACAGCGTCGTGATCGCGGCGATCGAGACCGCCACCCGCAGGACCGTCCAAACGATCCGGCGACCGGGGGGCCGCGCGGCGGCCTGGTCCGGGGCGGCGACGCCGGTGCGGGCGGTCATGACGCCCCCGGCACCTTCCGGACCGCCGTCCGCAGGGACAGGCCGCGGTCGTGCCACATCATCCCGGTGGCCGCGCCCAGGGTGATCACCACTCCGATCGCGATGAAGAACGACATGAGGTCGAACACCACCCCGATCGGCCCGTACTGCCGGTCGGAGCCGGTCACCATGGTGGAGAACGTGAAATGGAAGACGACCAGCATGCCGATCCAGAACAGCCCGGTGGCGACGGCACAGGGCAGCAACCTGCGCCAGGCGACCTTCCCGCCCACCAGAAGCCACATCGTGAACCACCAGAAACCGATGAACCCGGGGACGGCGACGATCCACCACAGGACGGGCTGGCTTCTGGAGAAGCCGTGTCCCGTCACGGTGCCCAGGGCGCTCAAGCCCACGATCAGCGCGAGCCAGCCCAGCGCCGACAGCCTGTCCCACCTTCCCGGCTGTACTTGGAAGATCTTCCGGTACAGAGCCTGGACCGTGGTGGCCGCGGCGAGCCCGCCGAGGATGAAGAAGACCCACGACGTGCCGGTGACCGCCGCGGAGACGGCCGAGGAGGAGGCGAACAGGTGGCCGACGTCGGTGGCGGCCTGGTGGCTCAGGCCCAGCCGCAGCGCCAGCGTCGTCGTGGCCGAGCGCCCGGCCAGGGCGTCGGCGACGATCATGAACGGGACGGCGCACAGGAGGAACGTGGCGGCCAGCAGGATGGACTCGTTCATGAAGTCCACCGCGCGCAGCCGGACCCACAGGTCCTCGGCCCAGGACCCGCGGAATTCGGCCTCGGCCCAGCGGGCGATGCGGGGACCTCGTGTGTCCTGCCCGGCCTGCCTGTCCTGTGTGGCGCTCCGTGCCTGGTCGACGTCGATGTCCCGCGACGCGCCCGCAGCGTGGTCAGTCGCCCGCATCGTCCACCTCCAGCAGGCCGCATGGGTGTCCGCCGGTCGCGCTCTTCACCAACGTCGCACGGAGGTCCTGGCCGCGATAGTGCTGAAAGTCCCTTATCGCTGCGCGGCGGTGCCGATGACCGCCACGCCGTTCGCGGTTCCCAGGAACAGCTTGTCCCCGACGGCGGCCGGCGCGGCGAAGTGCGGCAGCGCCCCGACGGCGATCTGCCGTGCGGCGTGGCCGGTGGCCGGATCGAGCGCGTACAGCATGCCGTTGTCGTAGTCCGTGGCCCAGACCAGGCCGTCGGCCAGTACCGGCTGGCCGTCGGCGTGCGCGGCGTGCCAAAGCGGCGTCGCCTGAGCCCCGATCCGGTAGGCGCGCGTGCCGTCCGCGCAGGGCAGGTACACCACGTCACCGTTCACCGCGGCCGCTCCGAACGGCGAGCACGCCTGGAACGCCGCACCGCCGCTGATGCCGCCCAGGTGCGCGGGGTCCAGCACATATCCCTGCCCTGATTTACCGGCGATGATCACATGTCCGGCCGCCAGTACCGGGTTCATCGACCCCAGATCCAGGTCGGATCCGTTGTCCGAGGCCCAGGAGACCGGCGCGAAGAAGTCCACCCGTTTGGCGTTCACATCCAGGGCGACCACCGAGTCGGTGCCGTCATAGGGCTGGCCGGCTTGTACCGCGTTGCCGTTGCCGATCGAGAAGTACAGGCGGTCCGTGCCGATCGCCGCCGAGCCGGGGGCCCACATGCCGCCGCGTCCGCTGGAGGAGGCCTCGAACCAATTCACGGATCCCGAGGCGGTGTCCACCGATGCGACCGCTCCGGTGTAGGTGCCGCAGTCCCCGAACAGGCCGCCGAAGGCCGCGAACACGTGGCCGTGCCACAGCGTCAGCGCCGAACGCTGTTGCAGGTAGGCGCGGTCGCCGACCGGGGGATCGACGGCGGTGTGCGAGACGACGTGTCCGTCCGCCGCGCTGAGTCCGTACAGCATGTGGTGCGCGCTCGCGTCCTCCGCGACCACGTACACAAGATGGGAATCGGGATCGTAGGCGGGCGCGCCCGTGATGCCCAGGGGATTGATGTTCCCGCACGTATGCGGCCGAAAAGGCTCGGCCAAGTGCTTGCTCCACATCACCGAACCGTTGGCCGGTGAGAGCGCGTAAACCGTGTCGTTCTCCGTCGCGGCGAACACCGCGGTGCCGCCGTCGGCGGGCTTTCCGTAGACCGGCCCGTCGAGTTTCACCGGGGAGACGGCGGTCGTGGACGGCTTCGGCGCGGCTGTGCTGTGCGCCGCACAGCCCGTCGTCGTCGCGGCCAGACCGAGGGCCAGCAGTGCTCCCGCGGCACGGGCGACGGACACGCCGTTGTGTCGTCGACTCCGAAAGGGCCTCACTCGTCCAGTGTGCCCCCAGTGTCTACGAGCCGCGCTTCACGGCTTCGCTGAGCCGGGCCGCGGCCTCCACCACCGACTGCGCGTGCAGCCGGCCGGGCTGGCGGGTCAGCCGCTCGATCGGGCCGGACACCGACACCGCGGCGATGACCCGGTTGTTGGGCCCGCGCACCGGTGCCGAGACCGACGCCACACCCTGCTCGCGCTCGGCCACCGACTGGGCCCAGCCGCGGCGGCGCACGCCGGCCAGCGTGGTCGCGGTGAACCGCGCGCCCTGCAGCCCGCGGTGCAGCCGGTCCGGCTCCTCCCAGGCCAGCAGGATCTGCGCCGCCGAGCCGGCGGTCATCGGCAGCGCCGAGCCGATCGGCACGGTGTCGCGCAGCCCCGACATCCGCTCCGCGGCGGCCACACAGACCCGCAGGTCGCCCTGGCGGCGGTAGAGCTGCGCGGACTCCCCGGTGTGGTCCCGCAGGGCCGCCAGGACCGGTCCGGCGGCGGCCAGGAGCCGGTCCTCGCCGGCCGCCGAGGCCAGTTCCTGCAGACGGGGGCCGAGGATGAAGCGGCCCTGCATGTCCCGGGATACGAGACGGTGATGCTCAAGGGCCACGGCCAGCCTGTGGGCGGTCGGGCGCGCCAATCCGGTGGCCGTGACCAGGCCCGCCAATGTGGTCGGGCCCGCTTCCAGGGCGCTGAGTACGACGGCGGCCTTGTCCAGGACGCCGACTCCGCTAGAGTTGTCCATAGACCGAATTCTGCCGTCTCAGATCCCGAGACGCAAGGCGTTCGCCGCGAATGATCCAACACGCTGCGCCGCCGCCGGCCCCGAGAGCCCGACGACAGAGCCGACCGTAGTGGGAAGACAGGAGCGACATGTCCCACACCCTGGCCGAGAAGGTGTGGGCGGACCATGTGGTCCGCTCGGCCGACGGCGAGCCCGACCTGCTCTACATCGACCTGCACCTGCTGCACGAGGTGACCTCGCCGCAGGCCTTCGACGGGCTCCGTCAGGCGAACAGGGCCGTGCGCCGCCCCGACCTCACCATCGCCACCGAGGACCACAACACCCCCACGCTGGAGATCGACAAGCCGATCGCCGACCCGGTGTCCCGGCTGCAGATCGAGACGCTGCGCAAGAACTGCGCCGACTTCGGGGTGCGCATCCACTCCCTGGGCGACGCCCAGCAGGGCATCGTGCACGTCGTCGGGCCGCAGCTGGGCCTGACCCAGCCCGGCATGACCGTGGTGTGCGGCGACTCGCACACCTCCACCCACGGCGCCTTCGGCGCGCTGGCCTTCGGCATCGGCACCAGCGAGGTCGAGCACGTGCTGGCCACGCAGACGCTGCCGCTCAAGCCGTTCAAGACGATGGCCGTCACGGTCACCGGCGAGCTGGCCGAGGGCGTCACGGCCAAGGACATCGTCCTCGCGGTCATCGCGAAGATCGGTACCGGCGGCGGGCAGGGCTACGTCCTGGAGTACCGCGGCGACGCCATCGAGAAGCTGTCGATGGAGGGCCGGATGACGGTCTGCAACATGTCCATCGAGGCCGGCGCCCGCGCCGGGATGATCGCCCCGGACGAGACCACGTTCGCCTACCTGAAGGGCCGTGCGCACGCGCCGCAGGGCGCCGACTGGGACGCCGCGGTCGAGTACTGGAAGACGCTGCGCACCGACGACGGCGCGGCCTTCGACGCCGAGGTCGTCATCGACGGCGACGCGCTGACCCCGTACGTCACCTGGGGCACCAACCCCGGCCAGGGCCTGCCGCTGTCGGCCTCGGTGCCGGACCCGGAGACCGACTTCGCCGCGGAGACCGACAAGGTCGCGGCCCGCAAGGCGTTGGAGTACATGGGCCTGGAGGCCGGCACGCCGCTGCGCGAGATCAAGGTGGACACGGTCTTCCTCGGCTCGTGCACCAACGGCCGGCTGGAGGACCTGCGCGCCGCCGCCGCCGTCATCAAGGGCCGCAGGGTCGCCGAGGGCGTGCGGATGCTGGTGGTGCCCGGTTCGGCGCGGGTGCGGCTGGAGGCCGAGGCCGAGGGCCTGCACGAGGTGTTCACCGAGGCCGGCGCCGAGTGGCGGTTCGCCGGCTGCTCGATGTGCCTGGGCATGAACCCCGACCAGCTGGCCCCCGGCGAGCGCTCGGCGTCCACGTCCAACCGCAACTTCGAGGGGCGCCAGGGCAAGGGCGGACGCACCCACCTGGTGTCGCCGCTGGTGGCCGCCGCCACCGCTGTCCGGGGCACGCTGTCGTCCCCGTCGGACCTGGCCGCCTGAGCCCGAGGAGGATTTCAGTCATGGAGAAGTTCACGACGCACACCGGGCGCGCGCTGCCGCTGCGCCGCTCCAACGTCGACACCGACCAGATCATCCCGGCGGTGTACCTCAAGCGCATCACCCGCACCGGCTTCGAGGACGGGCTGTTCGCCGCCTGGCGCGCCGACCCGGAGTTCATCTTGAACCAGGAGCAGTACCAGGACGTGTCGGTGCTGGTCGCCGGCCCCGACTTCGGTACCGGCTCCTCGCGCGAGCACGCGGTGTGGGCGCTGAAGGACTACGGCTTCAAGGTGGTCCTGTCGGCCCGGTTCGCCGACATCTTCCGGGGCAACTCGGCCAAGGACGGCCTGCTGACCGCCGTGCTGAAGCAGGAGGACATCGAGATCCTGTGGAAGCTGGTGGAGGAGAACCCGGAGCTGGAGGTGACGGTCGACCTGCAGGCGCGCGAGGTGCGCGTCGAGGGCCACGTGTTCACCTTCGAGGTGGACGACTACACGCGCTGGCGCCTGCTGGAGGGGCTGGACGACATCAGCCTGACGCTGCGGCACGGCGAGGAGATCGACTCCTTCGAGCAGGAGCGTCCGCGGTTCAAGCCGAGGACGCTGCCGGCCGCGGTCTGAGTTCCGCGGGTTCAGCTTGACCGCCGCCGCTTGATCAGTTTTCAGTTGGGCGGGGTCGAGGGGCACTATGGGTGGATGCCACCGGACGTGCCCCTTCGGCCCCGCCCTTCTCGCTACGCGGCCTTCGCCACGCGGCTGAAGGACGTCCACAAAGCGCTCGGGGATCCGCGCATCCCGGCGCAGCGGCGCGCCGAACTCACCAAACGGGTGCTCGCCATCACCGCTTTGTCGCGCCACGACGTGACCGTCGCGGCACACCGTTTGGAAGAGTTTTTCAGCGAACTCGCGATCCTGGCTCCGGGGGCCGTTTCCGCCCCCGAAGACATCCCTTTTGGGAAAAATACTGCGACACAAGGGTGATTTAACCCCTAGGTATTTGATTCGCCCTCTGGCGCCACCATACGGTGCGATTGGTTCTGATACGGAGCAAGCATGCGACGTACGGCCGAAATCAGAGCAAGACGTACCAACAGCCCTAAGGGTAGGTAGACATGAACAAGGCCCAGCTGATCGAGGCCGTCGCCGACAAGCTCCAGGCGTCCAAGAAGGACGCCGGGGACGCGGTCGACGCGGTTCTGGACGCGATCATCGCCACGGTGGCCTCGGGGACCAAGGTCTCCATCACCGGCTTCGGATCCTTCGAGAAGGTCAAGCGCCCGGCGCGCACCGCCCGCAACCCCCGCACCGGCGAGTCGGTGAAGGTCAAGGCCTCCTCGGCGCCGAAGTTCAAGGCGGGCCAGGGCTTCAAGGACATGGTCAACGGCGACAAGAAGGCCCCCGCGGCCGCCAAGGCCGCCGCCAAGAAGACCACCGCGAAGGCCACCGCCAAGAAGGCCGCCCCGGCCAAGAAGGCAGCGGTGAAGGCCACCGCCGCCAAGGCCGTCGCCAAGAAGGCCGCCCCGGCGAAGAAGACCGCGGTGAAGGCCACCGCCAAGAAGGCGGCCCCGGCCAAGAAGACCACCGCCGCCCGCAAGACCACCCCGGCGAAGAAGACCGCGGCGAAGAAGGCGACCGTGGTGAAGGCGGCGGCCAAGAAGGCCGCCACCGCCAAGAAGGCCCCGGCCAAGAAGGCCACCCCCGCGAAGAAGGCGGCGGCCCGGCCGGTCGCGAAGAAGGTCGCCAAGGCCCCGGCGAAGAAGGCCGCCCCGGCCAAGCGAACCACCGCCAAGAAGGCCCCGGCCAAGAAGACCGCCGCGAAGCGGTAGTCACAGCAGGTACAGCAGAGTCACAGCAGAGCCACAGCAGGTGTCCGGCTGCCGGGACGCGGTCCCAGCGGTCTGATACGAGGCGGTGCCCGATCGGGCACCGCCTCGTCGGGTTCGGGGCGGGTCCGGGGGCGGGTGGCTGCGGCGCGCCGGCCGGTTCTCCATCCGCCAGGCGGCTGATTTCGCCGGGCCGTGTCCTGCGGGCTGCCGGCCGATTCCGGAATTCGTCGCGCGCGTTCGCCGGCGCCGGCGGGAGTCTGCCGAGCGCCTACTCCGGCAGCGGCAGCGTCACCAGCGTCACCGCCGTGACCTGCCCGTCCTCCACACGCATCTTCACGCGCTGGCCGATCCGCAGCAGGCGCAAGGCCCCGGCGTCGAAGGCGGCGGCGCCGAAGGCGACCTCGGTGCCGTCGTCGAGCAGGACGGTGCCGGTGCGGGTCGTGGGGTCGAAAACCCGGGCGGTGCCTTGGGTCTCTTTGCGCGTCACGCACTGTTTATACACCCGAGCACACCCGTTCCCGTGCGCCCCAGGCCGCTGTCGTGTGCGGGCCGACGCCCAGCAGGAGGGCGTCGGCGAGGTCGGCGGCGGTGTCCACGTCGCGTCGCAGTGAGCTGATGCGGTCCGGCGGAAGCTCCCTCGCGCCGCTGGCGGTGTGCGCCGCGCGGGACGGGCCGCCGAAGCGGGGGTCCAGGTCCACGCCGGGCGGGGCGAAGAGCATCGTGGTGCCGATGTCGTGGGCGTCGGCGATGAAAGAGCGGGTTTCGCCGTCCATTTGTGCCAATGCGATATCCAACTCCGGACCGCGTAATGCCGGGAGATCGGCGGTGCACGCGGCGATACCCATTCCCGTTCCGAATTCCCGGCGGGCGCTCGCCGCTCCGAACAAGAATGCGGCATTCAATCCGGCGTCCGGTTCGTCGGGGACGACGGTCGCGCCGATCGCCGTGAGGACCTCGGCCGCCCGCGGGTCGTCGCTCACCACGACGGCGTGGGCCACGTGCGCCGCCGACAGGGCGGCGGTCACGGTGTCCGCCGCGAAGGCCAGCGCCAGCCGTTCGCGCAGCGGCGCCGGGACGCCGGGGCCGGCCAGGCGGGTCTTGGCGAGCCCCAGTCGTTTCACCGGCACCACCAGGCACCAGCTGGTGTTCCCTGCGGTGCGGACCGTGGCGTCCGCGCCGTGCTCGGAGAGGTCTGACCGGGGCATGGCTTGATCCTGTCATGCCGCGACGACGACCGGCGTACTTGTTCGGACGCCCCGCACTCGGGAACACTTGGGGGATGTCCTCCAGCACCCCCTACCGGCCACCCAGGAAGCAGGGCGCGGCCTTCCGTTTCATCGTCGTGGTGATGGTGCCGCCGCTGCGCGTGCTGATGAAGCGGGACTGGCGCGGCGGCGAGAACATCCCGAGGACCGGCGGGGTGGTGATCGCGGCCAATCACATCTCGCACGTGGACGCGCTCGCCTTCGGGCATTACATCTACGGCAACGGCCGGGTCCCGCGTTTCCTGGCCAAGTCCGGGGTGTTCAAGAACAAGTTCGTCGGCCGGGTGCTGCGGGCGGCCAAGCAGATCCCGGTCTACCGGGACACCGCGGACGCGGCCAACGCGCTGCGCGACGCGATCGCCGCGGTGAGCGACGGCCAGGCGGTCGCGATGTACCCGGAGGGCACGATCTCGCGCGACCCGGCGCTGTGGCCCATGGCCGCCAAGAGCGGCGCCGCGCGCATCGCGCTGACCACCGGCTGCCCGGTGATCCCGGTGGCGCAGTGGGGGGCGCAGGAGATCCTGGCCTACCACGAGAAGAAGCCGCACCTGCTGCCGCGCAAGCGGATGATCATGCTGGCCGGACCGCCGGTGGACCTGGACGACCTGCGCGCTCTGCCGCAGAACGCCGACACGCTGCGCGAGGCGACCGACCGCATCATGGACGCCATCACCGAGCTGCTGGCGAAGGTGCGCGGCGAGGAGCCGCCGGCCCGGCGCTTCGTGCCGGCCGACGAGGCGGACAATGACAATGAGGACGGCATCGAGAACGGGCTCGGGAACGGGCTCGGGAACGGCATTGGGACCGGTGCCGGGACCGGTGCCGGGATCGGTGGCCGCGGCGCCGGAAACGGTACCGAGAACGACAACGGTGTCAGCGCGGCGGCCGATCGGACCGCGGCGCGGGGCGACGCCGAAGGCGACAGCGGAAAGCAGGTAGAGAGCGCATGAGGCGTTGTGCCGTCTTCGGTACCGGTATGTGGGGCACGGCCATGAGTATCGTGCTGGCCGACGCCGGGAACGAGGTCGTGATGGTCGGCCGCCGCGAGGCGCAGATCGCCGCGGTCAACGCCGACCACGAGAATCCCGAGTATTTCCCCGGCGTCCGGCTCCCGGATGCCGTCCGCGCCACCACCGATCCCGGCGAGGCGTTGTCCGGCGCGGAGTTCGCCTACCTCAGCATCCCGGCCCAGACCCTCCGCGCGAACCTCACGGCCTGGAAGGACCTCATCGACCCCGACACCGTCCTGGTGTCGCTGATGAAGGGCCTGGAAGTCGGCACCGCCAAGCGGATGACCGAGGTGATCCGCGAGGTCACCGGCTTCGGTCGCGAGCGCGTCGCCGTCGTGTCCGGCCCCAACCTGTCCCCGGAGATCGCCCGCCGGCAGCCCGCCGCCTCGGTCGTGGCCAGCCGCGACGAGGACGTGGCGCTGCGCCTGCAGGCCGCCACGAACGGCCCCTACTTCCGCACCTACACCGCCAGCGACGTCACCGGCGTGGAGCTCGGCGGCGTGGTGAAGAACGTCATCGGCCTGGCGGTCGGCATCGCCGACGGCATGGGCTTCGGCGACAACACCAAGGCCACCATCATCACGCGCGGCCTGGCCGAGACGGCGCGCTTGGGCGCGGCCCTGGGCGCCGACCCCTACACCTTCTCCGGCCTGGCCGGCCTCGGCGACCTGGTCGCCACGTGCGCCTCGCCGCTGTCGCGCAACCGCAGCTTCGGCGTCCACCTCGGCCGCGGTCTGACGCTGGAGGAGGCCCAGGCGGAGGTGAAGCAGACCGTCGAGGGCGTGAAGTCCTGCGAGGCGGTGCTGGAACTGGCGGACCGGCACGGGGTGGAGATGCCGATCGCCGAGACGGTGGTCGCCATCGTGCACGACGGACGCGCCCCGGCGGAGATGCTCAAGGAACTGATGACGCGGCCGTTGAAGGCTGAGCGCCACGGGCACTAGCCGTCCTCATGCGGACGCGGCGATCTCCGCCGGCCGTGTCCGCTCGGCCCATCGGGTGACCGCCGGCCCCGTCAGACCGGCGGCTGCGAAGCCCACCCCGACGACCACCCAGCCGGGCCCGTCGAGCCCGAGCACCACCGCGGTCAACAACGCCGGTCCCACGGCGCCCGCCGCATCCAGCCCGAGCAAGGTGAGTCCCTGGTATTGCCCCTGCGCGTGAGCGGGAGCAAGTCCGAAACTCAATGAGAAGCCCGCGGCCGTCACCCACACCCCGGCGGCGCACAACACCGCGGCACCCGCGAACAACACCAGCGTCTGGGACCACCGTGGTCCCGAGTCGCTCCCGGCCAGCACCACGCATCCGGCGGCGATCGCCAGTCCGGCGACGCGCAGAGCCTTCCCGCCTTGCTCCGTCGTCTCTATACGGCGTCCCACCGGCTGCATCAGCGCCGTGCCCACAACGAAGTTCAGCCCGAAGACCGCGGCGGCGGCCCAGTGCGGGATGTGCGTCCGCGACGCGATCCACAGCGGGATCAGCAGCGTCACCACGACCGCCTGCAGGTTGATCAGACCATTGAGAACCGCGAACGCCGCGTACGGCCGGTCCGCCAGCGCCGCGAAACGCCGCGCGCCCTCGGGCAACGGCTGCGGCCCGAAGCTCGGCACCCGCAGGAGCAACAACGCGCAGACCACGTACGACACCGCGTTCACCAGGATCACCGTGACATAGGCCTGGCGCGTCCCGATCTGGATCGCGACCGCCGCGAGCAGCGTCCCGACCACCACCCCGACGCTCACGAACGTCCGCAGCTTCGCGCGGAACAACGCCGGGCGCTCGCCGCCGATGCGGCCTATCAGCGCCCCGCGGGCCGCGTTGTTCGCCGCGTCCGCGACGTAGTCGAGGGCCGCCACGACGGTGAACGCCCACCACGAGTGCACGACGACGAACAGCGCCATCGTCACGGTCTGGACGGCGAGTGTCACCAGCTGGACGGTGCGCGGCCCGACGCGGTCGGCGAGCGTCCCGGCGGGTACCGAGCCCAGCAGAGCGGCCAGACCGGCGATGCTCAGTCCGGTGCCGACCTGGCGGGCCGGGATACCCACGATCACCGTGAAATACAGGGCCGAGGTCGCGAGGAACATGCCGGTGCCGATGCGGTTGACGAAGCTCGACATCACCAGCGCGCGTTGCGGTCCGGTGTCGGGCAGAGCCCGCCGCAACCAGCCCTGGGGGTGCTCCGGGACGCCGTGACTGGCCACTTCGCCGTCCACCCCCGATCCCGCACCCCGCTCGACCATGTGCCGGACGCTACCGCCATCGGCACGGCCAGTGTTCGGTAGGGTCAGTCCCATGAGCGATCAGAAGCGGATCCGGGTGGCCGTCGTGTTCGGCGGGCGCTCCAGTGAGCACGCCATCTCCTGCGTCACCGCCGGTTCCGTCCTGGACGCCCTGCGCAACGACGGCGATCCGCAGCGCTACGAGATCGTGCCGATCGGCATCGCGGCCGACGGCCGCTGGGTGCTGGCCGACCTGCCCGAGGGCGGCGCTCTGAACCTGTCCATCACCGACGGCCGGCTGCCGGGGATCGGGCTGCCGGCCTCGGCCGAGCGCGCGAACCTGGTCACCATGGCCGGCGACCCGACCGCCCGCGAGCTGACCGTGCACGAGCCCGGCGCGGTGCCCAAGTCGCTCGGCGAGGTGGACGTGGTGCTGCCGCTGCTGCACGGCCCCTACGGCGAGGACGGCACCCTGCAGGGTCTGCTGGAGCTCGCCGGCGTCCCCTACGTCGGCTCCGGCGTGCTGGCCTCCGCGGTCTCCATGGACAAGGAGTTCATGAAGCGGCTGCTGGCCCAGGCCGGGTTCGAGGTCGGCCCGTACGAGGTCGTGCGGCCCCGGGACTGGGGGACCGAGGAGGGCCGGGCCGCGGTGCGGCTGGCCGTGGAAGAGCTCGGATACCCGGTGTTCGTCAAGCCGGCGCGGGCCGGCTCCTCGATGGGCATCACCAAGGTGGACGCGCCGGAGGACCTGGACCAGGCGATCGAGGCCGCGCGCCGGCACGACCCGAAGGTCCTGGTGGAGGCGGCGATCGTGGGCCGGGAGATCGAGTGCGGCGTGCTGGAGGGCGTGGGTCCGCAGGATCCGGCCGAGGCCTCGATGCCGGCCGAGCTGCGGGTCACCGGGCCGCACGCGTTCTACGACTTCCAGGCCAAGTACCTGGACGGCACCACCGAGGTGGACATCCCGGCGCGGCTGAGCGGCGAGGAGATCGAGGACATCCGCGGGCAGGCGGTCGGTGTCTTCGAGACGCTGGGCTGCGAGGGCCTGGCCCGGGTCGACTTCTTCTACCAGGAGTCGGCCGACGGCGGCCCGGGGCGGTTCATCGTCAACGAGATCAACACCATGCCGGGCTTCACGCCGACGTCGATGTTCCCGCAGATGTGGCAGGCCGCGGGGCTGTCCTACCCGGAGCTGATCGCGCGGCTGATCGAGACCGCGCTGCGGCGGCCGGAGGGGCTGCGCTGAGGCCTGAGCCCGCTGCTACTGCTGGCTCTGGTCCTGGTCGCTGACGAACCGGCCGGACCTGGTCGGCACGGTCTCGACGATCGTCGGCGCCAGGTCCACCAGGATGTTCGACGCGTTCTGCTTCTCGGCGGCGCCGTCGTAGGGGACTGTGATCTCGACGTAGACGGCGCGGTCGGTGGTGGTGAAGGTCACGCTGTCGCCGTGGTCCTCGATGAGCCAGTTGACCTGGTAGGTGCCGGTGGCGTCGCCGATCCCGACGTACTGGTTGGACAGCGGCGTGTAGTCCGGGCCGCCGACCACGATCGCGGCCGGCTCGCTCACCCCGCAGCGCAGGACGGTCGCCGGCGCGCCCCAGGCCGCGGCGCGCTGCTCGGCATGGGCGTCGGGGCCGGCCGCGCCGCGCAGGTGCCCGCCCTCCACCTCGGCCGGCAGGGCCTTGACGAGGTTCGCGCAGGCCGCGAGCACGTGCGGGTCCGAAGTCTTCGGCAGGGCGACGCCGACGGCGCCGGTGCGCCCGACGTGGTAGCCCCACGCCCCGCCCACGCACGCCAAAACCGCGGCTGTAGCTACAGCCGCGGCCGGTATCCACCTTTTCGTCATGTCCTCGGTGCTGCGTTTCTGAGGATCTCCCGCGGTCGCTCCCACGGAAGATTGGTCTACCACATCATTCGAAGTGCACGATGGGGCAGGTCAATGTCCGCGTGATGCCCTCGATGACCTGGATCTTGGCGATCACCAGCCGGCCGAGCTCGTCCATGGTCGCGGCCTCGGCGCGCACGATGACGTCGTAGGGCCCGGTCACGTCCTCGGCGGTGGTGATCCCGCTCTCGAGTTCGGCGATCGCCTGCGCCACGGCGCCCGCCTTCCCCACCTCGGTCTGGACCAGGATGTACGCTTGAACCACGTGTCCTCCTACTGTCGGAAACGCCACCTTAGCCTGCGGTTCCCCCATAACGGGAGTCCATGCCCGTTGGGCGGACCGGCGCGGTTCACCCGAACGAGTAGTGCGGGACCGGGGCGGGTTACCGTACCGGCGTGGAGACCATCGACGACGTCGGCGAGTTCGGGCTGATCGCCCGCGTCCAGGCGCGCCTGCCCCTGACCAGCCCCGACACCCTGGTGCCGTCCGGCGACGACGCCGCGGTGCTGGCGGCCCCCGACGGCCGCCTGGCCGTCAGCTCCGACGTGCTGCTGGAGGGCCGCCACTTCCGCCGCGACTGGTCCGGCCCCCGTGACATCGGGCACAAGGCCGCGGCGCAGAACTTCAGCGACATCGCCGCGATGGGCGGCGTCCCCACCTCCCTGCTGCTGTCCATGGTGCTGCCCGGCGACCTGCCCGTGGCCTGGGTCGAGGAGTTCGCCGAGGGGGTGGCCGCCGAGTGCGCGCCGCTGGGCGCCGTCGTGGCCGGCGGCGACATGGTGCGCGGCGACCTGATCACGATCTCGGTGACGGTCCTCGGCACACTCCAGGGCCGCCCCCCGGTCCTGCGCTCCGGCGCCCGGCCGGGGGACACCGTGGCGGTCGCCGGACGCCTCGGCTGGTCGGCGGCGGGACTGGAAATGCTCCTGTCCGGCGAGAAAACCGGTAATGAATCGGGTGATGGCGCGGAGCAAGCGGGGCCTGGCGCGACCACGGCCGGACCGCAAACCCCGTCGGAACCGCAGCCCGCTGACTATCTGGCCGCGCACCGCCGCCCGAACCCGCCGTACGCGGCCGGCCCCGAAGCCGCCCGCGCCGGCGCCACGGCCATGCTCGACGTCAGCGACGGCCTGCTCGCGGACCTGGAACACCTGGCCGTGGCCAGCCGGGTCGCGGTCGACGTCGACAGCACCCTGCTCCTCCTCACCCCGGGCCCGCG
Organism: Catenulispora sp. MAP12-49; assembly: GCF_041262705.1. NCBI lineage: Bacteria > Bacillati > Actinomycetota > Actinomycetes > Catenulisporales > Catenulisporaceae > Catenulispora > Catenulispora sp. MAP12-49. The sequence continues at coordinate 293,655 of NZ_JBGCCP010000003.1, forward strand.
CCTGGACCAGATGCTGACCGGCGGCGAGGACCACGCGCTGGTCGCGACCTTCGCCCCGGACGCCGCCCTGCCCGACGGCTGGCGCCGGATCGGGACCGTGCACGAGGGCGGCGAGTCCGGGACCGTGACCGTGACGGTCGACGGCAAGGCCTGGGACGGACCCGGCGGGTTCAGCCACTTCGGCCATTCGGCGTAACGGCGGCGGCGCCGGCCCTGATGAGGACCGGCGCCGCTGCGGAAGAAAGCTGAGTGCCGAGCGCCGCACCCGGCATCAGGCCTGCGTGCTCCGGCGCGTCAGCCCGGCCAGCACCAGCGTGATCAGTGCCCCGGCGGACATCGCGATCCCTGCGGCGTGCATCCCGGACAGTGTTCCGAGGACCGCCACGCCCAGGGCGCTGCCGGTCTGGCGGGCGGCGTTCAGGGCGCCCTGGCCGGTCGCGGCGAGCGGGCGGGGGGTGGCCACGGCCATGTCCGCGGTGATCGACGGGATGGTCATGGTGGTGGCGATCGCCATCAGGATCTGCGCGGCGACCACCACGGCCAGCGAGGTGTGCGCGCCGACGGTGAACAGGACCGCGCCGACCGCGGCGTCCAGCACCATCGCGACCATCACCATCGGCCGCGCGCCGAAGCGGTGGGCCAGGCGGCTGGTGAAGAAGGGCAGGAAGCACAGCGGGATCATCATCGGCAGGAACGCCACCCCGGTCATCGCCGCGCTCAGGTGCCGTGTCTCCTCCAGCCACAGCGTCACCGTGTACAGCAGGCCGTAGAAGATGTAGTTCGCCGTGACCGCCGTCAGCAGGTTGGTGCGGACCCGGCCCAGGCGCAGCAGTTCCGGCGGCAGGACCGGGGTCTGGGCTCCGCGCTCTACCAGGGTCACCGCCACCGCCGCCAGTACCGCGACCGCCAGCGCGATCAGCGCGGCCGGCCGGCTCCAGCCCTCGGTGCCGGCGTCCACCAGGCCGTAGGTCAGGGCGCAGAGCGCGACGGTGAACAGCACCAGGCCTGGGAGGTCGAACTTCTTGCGCTGACCGGAACCCTGCCCGGCACCGTGTCCGGAACCCTGTGAGGACAAGCCCCGCACCAGGAACCAGGAGACCAGGGCCAGCGGCGGGTTCACGACGAACACCAGCCGCCAGCCGCCGGCCGCGACCAGCGCGCCGCCGAGCACCGGCCCGACGGCCAGGCCGATCCCGGACAGCGCGGCCCACGCGCCGACGGCCTTCATCCGCTCCTTGGCGTCGGGGTAGAGCCCGGCCAGCAGTGCCAGCGAGGCCGGGACCATGCCGGCCGCGGCGGCGCCGAGCAGCGCCCGGCCGGCGATCAGGCCGCCGGCGTTCGGCGCCAGCGCGCACAGCAGCGACAACACGCCGAACAGGGCGACGGCGCTCTGGTAGACGCGGCGGGCGCCGAACCGGTCGGCGACCGCGCCGGAGGCCAGCATCAGGCCGGCGAACACCACGGTGTAGGCGTCCACGGTCCACGGCAGCGCGGCGGCCGAGGCGTGCAGGTGCGCTTTCAGGTCGGGGAGGGCGACGTTGAGGATGGTCGCGTCGATCAGGACCATGAAGTTGCCGGCGACGATGCCGGTGAAGGCTGCTCTGTTTCTCGGAGTGGAGGTGCGCGGTGCGGGCGCCGCCGTCTTCGGCGCGGCTTCGTCGATCAGTGCCATGACCCGAGGATCACGCCGGGCGGCGCGGTCTCGACAGGTCTTGTTTCCGATCGCGCCATCGGAGACTCCGATGGCGCGCGGGTCGGCGGCTGCGCGAAGATCGGAGGGTGATCAGAAGCATATTGCTCATCAAATTCACCCCCGAGGCCACCGACGAGCAGATCGAGGCCTTCGGCCGGGCCCTGGGCGCCGTGCCGTTCGAGGGGCGCCGCCACTTCGAGTTCCACCGCGACGTCCGCCTGACGGACGACGCGATGGACGCGGCGGTGATCGCCGACTTCGACGACGAGGAGACCTACCGGGCCTGGGTCGCCGACCCCGGCCACCACGAAGTGCGTTCCACGTTCCTGGATCCGATCCGCGCGCAGCGGGACCGGATCCTGTACCGGATCTAGCGGCGGACCGGGGCGGACCGGGGCGGACCGCAGCGGCCGGGCGGCCGCAGCCGGTCTCGATCGGTCTCGATCGGTCTCAATCAGCCTCAGCCGGCCAGCCAGCTCCCCAGGACCGGGTTGAACTCGTTGATCCGGACCCGGCTGACCAGGTCCGCCTCGGCGAAGGGGTCGTGCTCCAGCAGGGCCTTCAGCGCGGCCTCGTCCTCGGTCTCGAAGATCAGCAGCGCGCCGGTGTTGTTGGCCCAGGGCCCGGAGACCAGCAGCTCTCCGCGGCTCTGGGCCTCGGCCAGGAACGCGCGGTGCGCGGGGCGGATCTCGTCCCGCTTGGCGGTGTCGGCGGTGTAGACGTATTCGACGGCGAAGCGAGCCACCATGTCTCCTTGGGAATGGAAGTTTCAGGCACCGTATCCTGCGAGCCTCCCGTATCGGAGAAACCGATGGCAGGATGGCCGCATGGACACCCGGCAGTTGCGCGCGTTCCTCGCGGTCGTGGAATCCGGCGGCATCTCGGCGGCCGCCGAGCAGCTCGGCTACGCGCAGAGCAGCGTCAGCGACCAGCTGCGCACCCTGGAGCGCGACCTGGGCACACCGGTCCTGAACCGTACGAGCATCGGCACGGTCCCGACCGAGGCCGGGCAGCGCCTGCTGCCGTACGCGCGCCGGATGCTGGACCTGGACGGCGAGATGCGGCGCACCGTCTCCGGGCACCGTCCGCTGCTGCGCATCGGGGCGCTGCAGTCGCTGGCCGACGAGTGGCTGCCGGAGATGCTGACCGCCTTCGACCACGGGGCCGCGGGCCCCCAGACTGCGGACGTCACGGTCACCGTCACCAGCCGCACCCGGCTGATGGAGGAGTTGCAGGAAGGGCGCCTGGACGCGGTGTTCACGCTGGACAGCGGCCCGCCCTACGACGGCCCCACGGCGGTGGTCGGCACCGACCGCGTGGTGCTGGTGACGGCGCCCTCGCACCCGCTGGCGAGCGTGCATCCGCTGACGCTGGACGACGTGCGCCGCACGGAGTTCATGGTGACCGAGATCGGCTGCATCTACCGGCAGCTGTTCGACGAGTGCGGGCGCGATCTGGGGCCGTCGCTGAAGATCGCCATGATCACCGGATCGCTGAACGCGCTGCGGCGGCTGACGGTCAACGGGCGCGGAGCCGCGCTGCTGCCGAGGTTCTCGGTCGCGGCGGAGCTGGAATCCGGGGACCTGGTGATGCTGGACCTGAAGGAAGGCCTGGCGCCGCTGACCATCGAGGCGCGGTGGCGCGAGGGGATCGGGCCGGCCGCGGAGCCGTTGCGGGCGCTGGTGGAGCTGACGCAGAAGTTCAGTCCGGCGTCCTGGGCGATGGCGTAGTGGCACACTGCGGATCATGAACAGCCCGGTTGTGGAGATCCGCGATGGTGTCGCGGCGGACCAGTCTGTGGCCGATGCCGCGCAGACCATCTTTGCCGAGCTGGTTTCCGGCGGCGCGGCGCTCGGGTGGGTGGACCCGCCTTCGAAGGCTGAGATCGCCGCGCTTTTGGCGAAGGTCGCTGCCGCCTCGCGTGCCGGTGACGGTGCGCTGCGGTTGGCGTACTCCGGCGATCGCTTGGTGGGGCTCGGCTATTGGCTGCGGTATGAGCGCCCCACGCATCGTCCGCACGCCGACTTGGAGAAGGTCGCCATCGACCCCGGCGCGCAGGGCCTGGGAGCCGGTCGCCTGCTCACCGCGGCCCTGGTGGACAGTGCGCGCGACGCCGGGATCGAGGTGCTGACCCTCGACGCCCGCGGCGACAACGCGAACGCGCTGCATCTGTACCGCACGCTCGGCTTCCGCGAATACGGCCGGCTCCCGGACTTCGTCGCGGTGGGGGAGAAGCGCTACGACAAGGTCTTCTACATGCTGGACCTGCGCATCTGACCCGCCCTCCGCGGCTCGTATGCTGATCACCATGTCAGCCGCCCCCGGTGCCCCGGTTTCCAGCGCCCCGCCCCGTGTCCTCACCATCGCCGGAAGCGACTCCGGCGGCGGCGCGGGCATCCAGGCCGATCTGAAGACGATGCTGGCGCACGGCGTGCACGGCATGTCGGTGCTGACGGCGGTCACCGCGCAGAACTCGCTCGGCGTCCAGGACTTCTGGGCGCTGCCGATCGAGGCGGTGGAGCGCCAGTTCCGCTCGGTCGTGGACGACATCGGCGTGGACGCGGTGAAGACCGGCATGCTGGCCTCCTCCGAGCTCACCTCGGCGGTGGCCCGGCTGATCGGCACCCTGGACCCGGCCGTCCCGGTGGTCGTCGACCCGGTGAGCGTCTCCAAGCACGGCGACCCGCTGCTGGCCCCCGAGGCCCTGGACGCCCTGCGCGGCGAACTGCTGCCGCGCGCCACGGTGGTCACCCCGAACCTCGACGAGGTCCGCCTCATCACCGGCCTGGAGGTGACCGCCGAGGCCGACATGATCGAGGCCGCCCGCGCCCTGGCCGACCTGGGCCCGCGCTGGGTCCTGGTGAAGGGCGGCCACCTGAGCCGGGCCCCGGAGTCGGTGGACCTCCTGGTCGGCCCCGACGGCGCCGAGCACTGGCTGCGCGCCCCCCGCCACGACAACCGCCACACCCACGGCACCGGCTGCACCCTGGCCAGCGCCATCGCCTCCCGCCTGGCCCTCGGCGACGACGTGCCCAGCGCGGTGCGCGCCGCGAAGGACTACGTCACCGGCGGCATCGCGGCCGGCTTCCCGCTGGGCGCCGGCATCGGTCCGGTGGACCACGGCTGGCGCTGGCGGGCCCTGGCGAACCGAGCCTGAGGACCGCCGGCCGGCTTCAGTCCCCGGCCGCCGAGGCCGATATCCCCGGGGAGAGGCCGCCGCACCACGCCGGCGGCCGCCGAGCGATGGAGGTCCTCCTTGCGAACCCGGATGAAATGCGCCGCCCTCACCCTGGCGACCGTGTCCGCCGCGGCGCTCACGGCACCCGCCGCGTCGGCACAGCCCGCGAAGCCCGGCAGCCACCCGCACGGCCGGGTGTGCCTGTTCGACGCGCCGCGCGAACCGGTGGACGCCGGGCACATCGGCTGGGCGTACCGCTGGTCCGCCGACCACGGCCAGTGGGACTACGGCGCGACGCTCGGGCAGCAGAACGGCTGGCGCAAGCACGGCTCCTTCGCGCAGATGGTGGCCGACTTCCGGAACCGCCACGACGCCGGCGGCTACACCACCTACCGCTGCACGGACACCCTGGCCTCCGACCAGCATGACGCCAACGCGGTGGTCAACCGGATCAACGGCAAGAACTACAACCTCGTCGCGGACAACTGCCTGACCAAGGCCGTCCAGATCCTCAAGGCCTACGACCAGTCCGGCGGCCTGAACCCCCTGCCCACGGGGAAGTGGACGATCCCCAACTACTACTACACGGCGATGCTGGACAAGGCCGGCTGGGACCGGCTGGTGCGCCTGCACTGAGGCGGCCGGGCCGGTCCGCGCCGTCGCACCCGCGGCGCAATCGCGACGCAAGGCGTGCCGCATAGCGTGTGGCCGTCCGGAGGGACGGGAACTGCCTACTCGTTCCTCCGGACGACCTTCCACCAGCTACCGGGCTGCTATACGGCTTCCGCCAGCGAAAGCCCGAACCGCCCCGCCGAGTCCGTCCACCAGTGCCGCACCGCGAACCCGGCCGCGCCGAGTTCCCGGGCCACACCCTCGGGCCGGAACTTCGCCGAGATCTCAGTCCGCAGCTCCTCGCCGCGCTCGAACGACACCCCCAGATCCAGGTCCTTCAGCCGGACCGACAGCTCGCGCCGGGCCCGCAGCCGCATCTCGATCCACTCCGCGGCCGGATCCCACAGCGCCACGTGGTCGAAGTCGTCCGGATCGAAATCGGCGTCCAGCTCCCGGTCCACCACGCGCAGCACGTTCTTGTTGAACTCCGCCGTCACCCCGGCCGCGTCGTCGTACGCCGCGACCAGCGTCTCAGGGTCCTTCACCAAGTCCGTGCCGAGCAGCAGCCACTCCCCGGGGCGCAGCCCGGCGCGCAGCCGCGCCAGGAAGACCGAGCGCTCCTCGGGCAGCAGGTTGCCGATCGTCCCGCCGAGGAAGACCACCAGCCGGGGCCCGGCCGACTCCGGGATCGCCAGTCGCTCCTCGAAGTCGGTGACGACCGCGTGGATCGTCAACTCCGGATAGCGCCGCTGCAATTGCTCGCCCGAGGCCAGCAGCGCCGCCTCGCTGACGTCGATCGGGTCGTAGCGGCGCAGTGTCCCGGCGTCGCGGAGGGCGTCGAGCAGCAGCGTCGTCTTGGTCGAGGACCCCGAGCCGAGTTCGGCCAGCGTCTCGGCCCGCGTCACCGAGGCGATCTCGGCCGCGCGGTCGGTCAGGATCTCCCGCTCGGCGCGCGTCGGGTAGTACTCCGGAAGGCGGGTGATCTCCTCGAACAACTCGCTGCCGCGCGCGTCGTAGAACCACTTGGGCGGCAGCCACTTCGGCTCCGCGGTCAGGCCCTTGAGGACGTCGTCCCGCAGCGCCGCCGCGAAGAAGTCCTCCGGAAGCCGGCGCTCGATCTCTATACCTGTCATCGTCCCTCCACCAATCCGTGCGCACTCCACATGTGGACCCCCTCCGCGACGTCGGCCCAATCGGCCGAGTCGTCGTCGGGCTCCGAGGCGACGACCGTGAGGCCGCCGCCGGTCCGCGCGCTGAGCGAGTCGCCGAAGACCGAGGCGACGATTGTCGTGTCGTTCATGAGCAGCAGGTTGAGCCGGGACTCGGCGACCGCCGCCACGTCGGCGACGACCGAGGCGACCGCCTCGTCCATCGCCGCGCCGTCGCGCGCCCGGGACCGGATCAGGGCCCAGACGAACGCCGAGTCGGTCCGTGACTCCAGCTCCAGCAGGTCCACCGCCGGCAGCGTCCCGGCCAGCTTGGCGACCGATCCCGGATAACCGCCGACCGATCCGTTGTGGCTGAACAGCCAGCCCTCGCCGGTGTAGGGGGCCGCGGCCTCGGCGCCGGTGGCCGTGCCCGTCGTGGCGTCGCGCACGGCGGCCAGCACCGCACCGCTGCGCGTCACCCGCGCGATGTCGGGGAACGAGGGGTCGGCCCAGATCGGGCCGGCCTGCCGGTACCGCGCCGGCACCGGGTCCGGGTCGGCGAACCAGCCGACGCCGAAACCGTCCGCGTTCACCACGCCGTGCGTCTGCCGCGACGGTTCCCAGCTCTGCCGGAACAGGGAGTGCGGCGGGTCGATCAGCAGCTCCCGCAAGGATCTGCGCGGGCCCAGATAGGCCAGGTGCCGGCACATCAGAGGGCTCCCCCTGATTCCAGGGCTCCATCGCGGGCCGTCCGGAACCCGGAGAAGATCTGCCGCCGGATCGGGTAGTCCCAGTTCCGGAAGGTGCCCCGGCAGGCCACCGGGTCGACGGCGAACGAACCGCCGCGCAGCACCTTGTAGTCCGGGCCGAAGAAGACCTCCGAGTACTCCCGGTACGGCCACGCGGCGAACCCGGGATAGGGCAGGAAGTCCGACGACACCCACTCCCAGACGTCGCCGATCAGCTGCCGCGCCCCGGACGGCGCCTCGCCCTCCGGATAGGAGCCCGCGGCAGAGGGCTGCAGGTAGGCCTGACCGAGATTCGCGTGCTGCGGCAGGGGATCCTCGTCACCCCACGGGTACCGGCGCGAGCGGCCGCTGATCGGGTCGTGGCGCGCGGCCTTCTCCCACTCGGCCTCGGTCGGCAGCCGCCGGCCCTTCCACGCCGCGTAGGCCTCGGCCTCGTAGTAGGTGACATGGACCACCGGCTCCTCGGCCGGCACCGGCTCCACCACACCGAAGCGCCGCCGCAACCACTGCTCGCCCTCGCGGGTCCAGTAGAGCGGGGCGAACAGGCCGGCCGACTGCCGGTGTGCCCAGCCGGCCTCGGACCACCAGCGCGGGTCGTCGTAGCCGCCGTCGGCGATGAACTCCAGGTACGCGCCGTTGGTGACCGGGGTGGTGTCGAGCCAGAACCCGGCGACGTCGACCTCGTGCGCCGGGCGCTCGTTGTCCAGGGCCCAGGCCTCGGTCGAGGTGCCCATGGTGAACGGGCCTCCGGGGACGAACACCTCGGCCGGCAGCGCGAGCGCGTCGGCCGGCGGGGCCGGCGGCGCTGAGCGGTGCAGGACCGGCTCGCCGGCCCGGATCTGGTGGGTGATCAGCATGGTCTCGTCGTGCTGCTGCTCGTGCTGGGCGATCATGCCGAAGGCGAAGCCGCCGCGGCTGAGCTCCTCGTCTCCCCAGCGGGGCTGCTCCAGCAGGTCCATCACCCGGCCGCGGACTTCGTGGACGTAGCGTCTGGCCTCGTCGGGCGGCAGCAGCGGCAGGGTCGGGCGCTCGGCGCGCGGGTGCTCGAAGGCGTCGTACAGCGGGTCGATCTCCGGGTGCATGGGCTCGCGGCCGCCGAGGTTGCGCAGCAGCCACAGCTCCTCCTGGTTGCCGATGTGCGCCAGGTCCCAGACCAGGGGCGACATCAGCGGGGAGTGCTGGCGGATGAGATCGGGGTCCTCGACCGGGCCGGTCAGGCCGTGCGTGCGTTCCCGGGCGCGCTCCAGGCTGCGGGCGATGCGCTCGGCCAGGCCGGCCGCGCCGGCCGACGCGGTGTCGTCTACGGGCACTGTCATGGGAGGTCCTCCTCGGCGTAGCGCGCGACCTCGGCTATGAGCGACGACGGCACGTCCATCCGCCCCAGGGCGGACAGGGCGGCGTCGAAGCAGGCCGCGGCGGCTTTCCGGATCGGTGTCAGTTCGAGGGCGGCCCAGGCGTCGTCGGCGGCCTGGGCGTCGTGGAACAGGGCGGTGACGACCGCGGTCGGCACCCGCCACAGATCGCCGGGCAGCGCGTCGAGCACCCGTAACTCCAGGTGCCCCTGCGGCCGTACCGGCGGGAAGAGGGTGGACAGGTGATAGGCGAGGTCGTCCAGGGTCGGTGGGCGGTCCTCGCCGGGATCCAGCTCGCCGGTCTTGATCCACTCGCGGAAGGTGAGTCCCGGCGGCGCGGTCCAGGGGGCGCCTTCGGGGCGCCGGACGCACAACAGGTTCGCGTCCAGGGCGTACTGCGCGTACGCCAGACGCGGGTCGGGGGAGTCCAGGGGAGGGGCGCCGGTGCGCCCGGGGTCGATCGCGGCCCACACCGCCGGCCTGTCGGTCCGGCAGAAGGCGTAGGTGAGGACCGGGGTGAGCTGGTGCGCCAGCCGCCAGCGGCGGCGGTAACCGTCCGGACCGTCGTGCTCGGTGCCGGCGTCCAGGTTCACCTGGATCGAGGCGGTGGAGCACATCATGACGCGGCCGGAGCCGTTGTCGCGGTCGAAGTAGTGCTCCATCGCGACGTAGCGGGGATGGTCGACGAGCCGACTCGGGGGGTGGCCGTGCTCGCGGCCCATGCCGACGAGCGCTAAGCCTGCCTCCGCAGCCGATCGCCGGAGGAGTTCCAGATCACGGTCCGCGGTGGCGATCAGATCACGGACCGAGTCGGCGGGGGAGGAGCTGAGCTCCCACTGGCCGCCGGGTTCCATCGTCAGGGTGCCGGACAACGGCAGGTCCGCCGCGTCCGCGAAGGCACGCATGAGGCGTTCACGCTCCGGCAAATGCTCCGGATGGCGTGCGTCCCGGGGGAACCATTCCAGTTCCACGCCGACCCGGCTCGGCGGGCCGGTCTTGAAGCAGATGCCCGAGATGTAGTCCAGGGCACCCTCCACCGTGAGAAGGGTCATGCGTTCCATCGTGACATGCCGTACTGACACAGTCGCGAGTCGGAGGCCTTACCGTTTGAAGAACACACAGAACCGCAGGTCGGCCCTCGAGGGGCTGACCTGCGGTTCGACAAGCTTCAGAGCATGCGGCTTTTTACCACCGCTTTGCCCGCCACTCAGCACACGCTCAGCGCGCGACCTTGCCCGCCTTGATGCAGGAGGTGCAGGCGTTGACGCGCTTCGGAGTCCCGTTCACGACCGCGCGGACGGTCTGGATGTTCGGGTTCCAGCGCCGCTTGGTGCGGCGGTGCGAGTGCGAGATGTTGTGGCCGAAGCCCGGCCCCTTGCCGCACACGTCGCAGTTGGCAGCCACTTCGATTCACCTCTACCGAGTCGTTGACGCTGCCGGTGGTCTTGATTTCCTGCGGCTGCGTGCTTGCGTGATCCCCGCCGTCATCGGCGGGCAGGTACTGATGGCCAGGGGGCTGGGCCCGTCCTGGCAACCTGGTCAGAGTAGCCGACGTGCGGGCCGTGACGCCAATCCGGTGCCCGGGCGGTGCGTGCGCCGGTTGCCACAGGCCGCAGCGGTACCCTGGCCGCCATGCCCCCCACCGCGCCCGGACCCGCCGCGCCGCCCCCGCGCCCGGCCGCGGCCCCGGTCGACGCCGGAGCGCTGCGCCGCTGGGCCGGAGCGGCCCTGACGGTCCTGGGACGGTACCGCGAGGAGATCGACGCGCTCAACGTCTTCCCCATCGCCGACTCCGACACCGGTACCAACATGTACCTCACCTTCGAGGCCGCGTGCCGCGCCCTGGACGACCGGATGGCCGCCCCGGGCCCCGCGCCCTCGGTCCCGGAGGCGCTCCAGGCGCTGGCCCACGGTGCCCTGTTGGGCGCGCGCGGGAACTCCGGGGTGATCCTCAGCCAGCTGCTGCGCGGCGCCGCGGGGGCCCGCTACACCGGCTCGGCGGTCGACGGCGCGGCCCTGGCGGCCGGCCTGGCCGCGGCGGCCGAGCTGGCCTACGAGGCGGTCGCCCGGCCGGCCGCCGGGACCATCCTGTCGGTGGCCTCAGCGGCGGCCGAGGCGGCGTCGGCGGCCGCGGCGGCGATCGGGGAGCTGGCGGCGCGGACCGAGGCTCCGGCCGACGGGCAGGCCGGGCAGGCGAGCCAGGCAGGGCAGGCGGGCCAGGTGCTGCCGGTACAGCCCGTGCCGCCGGTGCCGAACCCGCTCACCGCGAACGACTCCCTGGCCTACGTCGCGCAGGCCACCGCGGCCGGCGCCCGCGAGGCGCTGGGCCGCACCCCCGAGCAGCTCGACGTGCTGCGCCAGGCCGGCGTGGTGGACGCCGGTGGGCTCGGGCTGGTGGTGATCCTGGACACGCTGGCGGCCTACACCGGCGGCCTGGACCCGCGCGGCGCCCTGCGCCAGCGGCGGCTGGCCGCCGTGCGGGCGCTGGAGCCGGTCCCGGCGCCGGCCCGCCCGGAGCCGGAGTTCGAGGTCATCTACCTGCTGGAAGCCGCCGACGAGGCGGTGGCGGGGCTCCGGCGGGCCCTGGACGACTTCTGCGAGCGCGGCGGCGGCGACAGCCTGGTGGTGGTCGGCGGCGACGGCCTGTGGCGGGTCCACGTGCACGTCGACGACGCCGGCTTCGCGCTGGAGGCCGGGATCGCCGCCGGGCGGCCGCGCGACATCCAGATCACCCACCTGGCCTCGCAGGTCGCCAAGCCGGCCGAGCCGCCGGCGCTCTCCGCCTCCGCCGCGCCGGGCTCCCGCGCGACCCGGGCCGTCGTGGCCGTGGCCTACGGCGAGGGCATCGCCGCGCTGCTGGAGGAGGCCGGGGCGCACGTGCTGCGCGTCGCGCCCGGCCGGGTGCCCAGCGCCGCCGACTTCGAGCGCGCCGTGGCCGCCACCCGGGCCTCCGAGGTGGTGCTGCTGCCCAACGACACCGAGACCACCGCGGTCGCCGCGGCCGTGGCCGAGCGGCTCTCCGCCGGGCAGCCGGCGATGCGGGTCGCCGCGGTGCCGGCGAAGGTGACCGTGCAGGGCATAGCGGCGCTGGCCGTGCACGAGCCGTCCCGGCGCTTCGACGCCGACGTGGTGGCGATGACCGCGGCGGCCGGGGCCACCCGGTACGGGGCCATCGAGGTGGCCTCCGCCGAGGCCTGGACGATGGCCGGGGTGTGCCGGCCCGGCCAGGTGCTGGGCCATGTCGAGAACGACGTCGCGCTGATCGAGGACGACCAGGCCGCCGCGGCCGAGGCCGTGCTGGAGCGCATGCTGTCGGCGGGCGGTGAGATGGTGACCCTGGTGATCGGGGACGGCACCGAGCCGGGCGTGCCCGAGGCCGTCACCGAGCGGGTGCGGATGCGGCACCCGGTGGTGGACGTGGTGGTGTACGACGGCGGGCAGACCGGCTACCCGCTCCTGATCGGTGTTGAATAAAAGCCGGCGTTGAATAAAAAAGCCAGCGTTGGGTGAGCAACGGTGTCGAGCGACCCCGGGAGGTGTCCGGGCCATGGGTATCCGCTTGGATGAGCCCCTGCACAAGGCGGTGGGCGACCGCACCGCCAAGGTGCTGCGTACCGGGCTCAGCCTGGACACGGTCGGCGACCTGCTGCGCCACTACCCGCGCAAGTACGTCAAGCGCGGCCAGCTGACCGAGCTGGCCGAGCTCGAGCCGGGTACCGAGGCCACGATCGTCGCGCAGGTGACCAAGGTCAGCCGGCGCTCGATGGCGGCCCGGCGCGGCCAGATGCTGACCGTCGAGGTGCGCGACAGCGCCGACACCGCGGTGGAGATCACCTTCTTCAACCCGAAGGCCGCGAACGCGCTCAAGCCCGGCATGCTCGGCATGTTCGCCGGCAAGGTCGGCGAGTACCACGGCAAGATCCAGCTGACGAACCCCGACTTCGCGAAACTGGACGCCGATGCCGAGGACAACGACGTCGACAACTGGGCCGGCGAGCTGATCCCGCTCTACCCGAGCACCGGCGGCCTGCCGTCCTGGAAGATCGCGCGCTGCGTCCGCATGGTCATGGACCAGCTCGACGCCGACATCGAGGACGACCCGCTGCCCCGCCCGGTCCGGGCCCGGCAGGGCCTGCTGACGCTGACCGAGGCGTTCCGCAGGATCCACCGCCCCGACGACTGGCCGGAGATCGCCACCGCCCGCAAGCGCCTGAAGTGGGACGAGGCGCTGCCGATGCAGGTCGTCCTGGCCCAGCGCCGGGAGGCGCTCAAGGCCCTGCCGGCCGTGCCCCGCCGCCGGGTCGAAGGCGGCCTGCTCGATGCCTTCGACGCGGCTTTGCCGTTTATTCTGACCGGCGGCCAGCGCCAGGTCGGCGCGGAGATCGAGCAGGACCTGGCCTCCGAGCACCCGATGCACCGGCTGCTGCAGGGCGACGTGGGATCGGGCAAGACGATGGTCGCGCTGCGCGCCATGCTCGCCGTGGTGGACGCCGGCGGCCAGGCGGTGATGCTGGCCCCGACCGAGGTCCTGGCGCAGCAGCACCACCGGTCCATCGTGCAGATGCTCGGCGCCGCCGCGGACGTGCCGCTGGATCTGTTCTCCGAAGCGGAGGCCCCGGCCTTCGACCCGTCGCGCAAGCGGGTGAAGGTCGCTCTGCTCACCGGATCGCAGAACGCGAAGGACCGCCGGGTCAACCTGCTGGACGCGGCCTCCGGCGCGGCCGGGATCGTGATCGGGACGCACGCGGTGATCCAGGACCACGTGCAGTTCGCCGACCTCGGTCTGGTGGTGATCGACGAGCAGCACCGCTTCGGCGTCGAGCAGCGCGACGCGCTGCGCGCCAAGGGCGAGGACCCGCCGCACGTGCTGGTCATGACCGCGACGCCGATCCCGCGCACGGTCGCCATGACGGTGTTCGGCGACCTGGAGACCTCGATCCTTTCCGAGCTCCCGGCCGGCCGCTCGCCCATCGCCACGCACGTGGTGGCCGCGCACGAGCACCCTTCGCACTTCACGCGGGTCTGGGAGCGGATCCGCGAGGAGGTCGCCGCGGGGCATCAGGCCTATGTGGTCTGCCCGCGCATCGGCGAGGCCGGCGAGGGCAATGCCGGTCAGGAAACCAGCGACGACGGCTCCGAGCTGGTCTCCGACCCCGGGCAGGCCCGGCCGCCGCTGGCCGTGGTCGAGGTCGCGGCCAAACTGGCCGAGGGCCCGCTGAAGGGCCTGCGCGTCGGGATGCTGCACGGCCGCATGGCGCCGGACGACAAGGACGCGGTGATGCGCGCGTACGCCGCGCACGAGCTGGACGTCCTGGTCGCCACGACGGTCATCGAGGTCGGCGTGAACGTCCCGAACTCCACGGTGATCGTGGTGATGGACGCGGACCGCTTCGGCGTGTCGCAGCTGCACCAGCTGCGCGGGCGGGTGGGCCGCGGGAAGTGGGCGGGGCTGTGCCTGCTGGTGACCGAGTCGCCCGACGGCTCCCCGGCCCGCGAACGGCTGGCCGCGGTGGCCTCCACGCTGGACGGCTTCGAGCTGTCGAAACTGGACCTCGCGATCCGCAAGGAGGGCGACGTCCTGGGCGCCACGCAGTCCGGCTACCGCAGCTCACTGCGGATGCTCAGCGTGATCGACGACGAGGACGTGATCCGCGCGGCCCGCGACGAGGCCACACCGCTGGTCGAGGCGGACCCGGAGCTGACGGCGTATCCGGCGCTCGCCCGGACAATTGCCGTCTTGCTGGACCCCGAGCGCGCGGAATACTTGGGCAAGACATGATCAGCGACCTCACCTCCCATCCGGGCCGCCACCGATGACCCGCGTCATCGCGGGCAGTGCGCGGGGCCGCCGCCTGGCCGTCCCGCCCGGCGACGGCACCCGCCCCACCGGCGACCGGGCCCGCGAAGGACTGTTCTCAGCCCTGGAATCCGAATTCGGCGGCATGTCCGGATTGTCAGTCCTCGATCTCTTCGCCGGCTCCGGCGCGCTGGGCCTGGAGGCTCTTTCGCGCGGCGCCGAGAACGTGCTGCTCGTCGAGGCGGATCGGCGTGTCACCCGGCTGATCGCGCAGAACATCGCGACGGTCGGCCTGCCCGGCGTGCGGGTCGCCGCCGACCGGGTCGAGCGCGCCGTGGCCGCCGAGCCCCCCGAGGAGGCGCCGTTCGACCTGGTCCTGCTCGATCCGCCCTACGCGGTGGCCGACGCCGACGTCGTGACCATCCTCACAGCGCTGGCGGTCGGCGGCTGGCTCGCCGAGGACGCCGTCGCGGTGCTCGAGCGCTCGGCGCGGGACGGGGATTTCCCCTGGCCGCAGGGCTATGAGCCGACGCGGACCAAGACTTACGGGGAGGCCCGGATGAACTTCGCTGTCTGGTACGTTCGCGGCGGCCCAACGACCGGTCCCCTCAATCCGCCGGAGTAACCATGGACGAGCCCCTCATCCGCCGTGTGGTCTGTCCCGGGTCCTTCGACCCGATCACCAACGGCCACCTGGACATCATCGGCCGCGCCTCGCAGCTGTTCGACGAGGTGATCGTCGCGGTGGGGGTGAACGCCGGCAAGGCCGGATCGCTGTTCACCATCGACGAGCGGATCGACCTGGTCAAGCAGGTCAGCGCCGAGTACGGGAACGTGCGGGCCGAGCCCTTCGAGGGCCTGCTGGTCGACTTCTGCGCGCGGCACGGGATCCGGGCGATCATGAAGGGGCTGCGGGCGGTGAGCGACTACGAGTACGAACTCCAGATGTCGCACATGAACCACCGGCTGTCCGGGGTCGAGACGTTGTTCGTGGCCTCCAACCCGCTGTACAGCTACCTGTCCTCCTCCCTGCTGAAGGAAGTCGCCTCGCTCGGCGGAGACGTCTCGGGCCTGGTCCCCGACCTGGTCCTTTCGTCTCTTACCGACCGACTGGCTGAACGGAAGAAGAAGTCCGCGTAGCCTTTGCCGCTAGGGGGCTCGCGCGCGAGACCCCGCGAAGACCGACCGTCGCCAAGAAGGGGCGGCCCCTCGGGCCGCTAGAGGAGCGAGTGAGAAGTGGCCACAAGCGACCGCCTGGAGCAGATGGTCGGAGACCTCGTGCAGATCGTCGAGACCGCCAAAGCGGTCCCGATGTCGGCCTCGTGCGTGATCAACCGCGCCGAGGTCCTGGAGATCCTGCACGAGCTCGCCGCCGGGGTGTCCGAGGAACTCGCCGATTCGCGGCGCCTGGTCGCCGAGCGCGACGAGGTGATAGCCCAGGCCCGGCGGGACGCCTCGGAGCACATCGAGGCGGCCCGGCGCGAGCGCGGCAGCATGCTCTCCGGGACCGAGATGGGCCGGGAGGCCGAGCGCATCCGCGGCGCCGCCCTGGAGGAGGCGCGCCGGATCCGCGAGGACGCCGACAACTACGTCGACGACAAGCTCGCCAACTTCGAGGTGGTGCTCACCAAGACGCTGCAGGCGGTGGGCCGGGGCCGGGCCAAGATGGTCGGCCGTGACCCGATGTCCGAGCTCGGCGAGCACATGGCCGAGCAGGACGCCGTCGAGGCGGCGACCCGGCCGGAGTACGACTTCGACGAGCGCGACGAGGTGCCCACCGGCGGCTACCCGCGCGAGACGTACAACACCGGCGAGTACCCGAAGTACACCGACGAGGGCTACGAGGCGCAGCAGAACGGCTATCAGCAGGAGCCGTCCTACCAGCCGCAGGAGCCCGCGTACCAGGAGCAGCAGCCGTCGTACCAGGACGCGGCCTATGCCGAGCCCGCGTACCAGGAGCCGGCCTATCAGGAGCCGGCGTACGCCGAGCCCGCCTACGCCCAGCAGGGCGCCGTCTACGGCCAGAGCGAGTACGGCCTGCCGGAGCCGGAGCTCTCGCACGAGTTCGCCGCGGCCGACATGAGCGGCGTCTTCCAGCGCCCGGACTTCTCGCAGGACTACCCGCCGCAGGAGTACCAGCACCAGCAGCAGCCGGCGCAGGTCGCGGTGGGCTACGGCTACGACACCGAGAACGGCTACGCCGCGAACTACAGCGACCCGGCCTCGGTCCCGTACCCGGTGCAGCCCTACGGCGCCCAGTACGAGCAACAGCAACAGCAACAGCAACAGCAGCCGGAGTACCACACCGGCGAGTACCAGGCGTACCCGCAGCACGAGCAGCAGTACGCCCAGCAGCCGTCGCACCAGCAGCACCCGGAGGCCTCCGGGTTCTTCGACACCGGGATGATCGACGTCCGGCAGTTCCGGGACGACCCGTACCAGCAGCACTGAGCCCCGGTACCGGCTCACACAGCAACGGCCGCGGCCCGCATCCCGAAGACACCGGATGCGGGCCGCGGCCGTTCGCGCTTCACAGCGCCGGACTCAGCTCCCCGCGAGCTGCCAGCCGCCGAACGGGCTGCCCGTCCCGGCCGCCGTCTGCCGGTTCGCGTGCAGCGCCCCGTCCAGCTCCATGGCCAGCACGACCAGCCGGCCGTCGGTGTCCACCGCCAGCGCCGGCGCGCCGACGATCACGTTCCCCAGGTCCGGCCAGGACCCGGAGAAGCCGGCGTTCGCCGCGCTCTGCGACGCCATGCTGACCCCGCCGCCGGCGTTGCGGATCGCGATGCTGATCCGGCCGTCGCCCGCGGTCGCGGTGGCGACGCTCTCCAGCATCGGCGGGCTGCCGCCGAGCAGCCCCGGGTTCTTCGTCCAGGTGCCGTCGCCCTGCGTCCACTGCGTCGCGACCGCCGGGTTGTTCGGGTCGGCGTAGAAGATCTCCGGCCGGCCGTCCGCGTTGAGGGCGAAGGAGACCTGGGTCTTCCCGGTCGCCGCGGGGGTCAGCGGTGAGGAGTCCATCGCCCAGCGCTTGGCCGCGTTCTGCTTCCAGTGCAGGATGCCCTGGCCCGACGGGGCGAACAGCTCGCCGGTGCCGCTGCCGCCCAGGCCCACCGACAGGTCGTCGCGGACCTGGTAGCCGCCGAGGTCGGCCCACGTGCTGGGCCAGCTGCCGCCGGGATTCAGGGTCTTGCCGCTGACCCCGGTGCCGAGGTTGCGGACGAACACGGTCACGTTCCCGTTCTGCTCGGTGAACGCGGCCGGATCGCCCACCAGCGTCGGGTTGTCGGAGTTGGGGTTGCCCAGCGACTTCCAGGCCCCCCAGACGCCCGGAGCGGTCTGCACGTCCGTCATGACCGAGTAGTCCGACAGCCGCGTGGTGAACACCCGCAGCAGCCCCGAGGCGTCGACCGTCACCGACAGCCTCGGGGTCATCCCGCCGCTGCCGGCGATCGGCGTGGGGCCGGTCCAGGCCCCGCCCGGCGAGCTCTCGGTCCAGGTCTGGATCTGGCTGTTGAGGATGGCGAAGGCGGTGAGCTTCCCGGTGCCGGCCACCGCCGTCCACACGTTCCCGTTCGGCCACCGCGAGTACTGGCGGCTGTAGAAGGGCGTGTAGAACGTGTTGTTCGGATCCGGCGAGGTGTCGTACAAGCCGTGATACACACCCGGGATGTCGCCGCGGTTCGGCCCGAGGTAGCTCAGGAAGTCGCCCTTCTTCACCGCGCTGTCGCCGCTGTTGAGGGTGGAGCCCTCGTTGCTGATGTTGTAGTCGCGGTAGGGGCGCAGCAGGACGTGGCCGCCGTTGTTCGGGCCGTGGTAGTTCGCCACCGAGTCCAGGGTGAAGCCGCCGGCGCCGAGGTGGTCGGTGTTCCCCGGGTCGCTGTCGAACCGGTGTGGGTCCATGCCGTACACGACGGTCGCGTTGTAGTGCGCGTAGAGCGCCGTCAGCGAGGCCGTCAGCTGCGACTTGGTGTACGTCTGGTTCGCGTACGCCTGCTCGCAGTCCGAGCCGCCGTCGGCCGCCAGGGTGCCCATGGTGGCCTCGTGCCAGCCGGTGACCTGGCCGGAGTTGTAGATCTGCTCCAGGATCCCCTGCTTGTTCACGCCGCTGACGTAGTTGGCGTCACCGGCGTCGTGCAGCTTGAAGAACACCAGCTTCACCCGGGGCGCCTGGTCGAGGGTGTCCTCCTCGACGACCTTGCCGGCGAAGGTGATCGGGGTCCGGGTCCAGGTGGGGTTCTTCACGCCGGCGATCTCGGCGGCGGCGGCGCGGGCGCCCTCGTCGCGGCTCTCGCCGTACAGGCAGGTGCTCGAGAACGGCTTGCCCGGCCCCACTTCCGTGGTGGCCGCGCCCGCGGTGAGGAACACCGTGACGAGCGGGTAGTCGTAGACCTTGCGCAGGTCCGGGTTGAAGAACAGGAACGTGTCGTCGGCGTGCGCGACGACTTGGACGACGTTCGGGGTGGCGGCGAAGGTGTCGGCGTGGGCCGGTCCCGGCGGCACGCCGAACAAGGCTGTCGCGACCGCCAGCACGGCGGCGCGGATTCTGAGGTGGCGACGCATCAAGAAGATCCGTGGGGGTGAGTTCCGACGGCTCTAGGCCGATTCGCGCCTATGCGTACTCTCCTGGCGCGTTTCAGCACTATTCGACACGCCGCCCCGGCGCCAGTACTTCGCAAAGCACTCATACGGCGCAAAGGGACTTGTCGCCGGGGCGCCTGGAGTAGTCAAGTAGGCGACGACAGTGCTTGATCCATGACTTCAGGGAGCCATCGTGCGCAAGGACGTGAAGCCGGCCCGGACCCGTCGTCTGATCACGGTCGCCGGTGCGGCCACGCTGGTCGCCGGATGCCTGGGCGCGGCTCCGGCATGGGCCGACACAACGCAGACCTTCACCCAGGACGGCACGTTCACGGTGCCCGACGGCGTGACCCAGCTGACCGTCACGGCGGTGGGCGCCGGGGGCGGCGGCGGCGGGGACAGCGTCATGCACGGCAAAGCCTCCTGGGGCGGCGGTGGCGGGGGCGGCGGCGCGATCGTCCAGTGCGTGCTCCCGGTGACGCCCGGGCAGGTGTTCACGGTCTCCGTGGGCGGCTTCGGCGGCCGCGGGTCGTCCCAGGCCGCCACCACGGTCTTGGCCGGCGGCGGCGGCGGCAGCGGCGGCGGCACCGCGGGCCAGGACGGCCAGGCCGGCAGCTCCAATGGCGGCGACGGCACGTCCGGCACCGCCGGCGGCGGCGGCGGAGGCGGGGCGAACGGCCGGTCCAGCGGGATGGAGCCGCACGGCGGCGACGGCGGGAGCGGGGCGAGCGTGGTCCCGGGCAGCTCCAGCCAGGGCGGCAAAGGGGCCACCGACGTCTACGCCGGCGGAGGCGGAGGCGGAGGCGGCGGTGCGACCGCCTTCACGACCTCGGACCTGGCGGACTACGTCATGGCGGCCGGCGGCGAGGGCGGCAGCGCCGGCGCGGTCGGCGAGGAGGACGGCGGCCACGGCGGCCTGCCCGGCCTCGGCGGCCGCGACGGAGGCTGCGTCTCGCAGGGGCAGACGGTCGACGCCACCGTGACCCCGGGCGGCGACGCCACCGGCGGCGCCGCGGCCAACAGCAGCACCAGCGCCGTCGGCGGCACCGGCGGCACCGGGAGCGACGACGGGACCGGCTTGGGCGGGAACGGCGGCGGGGACAGCGACGGCCCGGTGTCGGGCACCGCCGGCGAGATCGTGGTCAGCTACTGAGAGGATCGCCGGGAAAGATCGTCGGGAGCGCGCCGCGGCCGCCGGGAACCTCGCCGGCGGACCGCGGCGCGACCCGTTTCCCGGGGCGGTCCGGGCCCGGTGAGGACGTGCGTTTGGCCGACACCCCGGCCCTCGGCTATCGTGGACGTCTGCCTGACTGCCGGATGGCTGACGCACGCCTTTCGCCTTGAGGTCCACCAAACACGACGATAGAGGGATCATGCCTGGCACGACGCCGAAGAAACCGGCGCAGCCCGACCTTCGCTCGCCGTATGTGGTGGACACCCAAGACTTCGCCAGGCGCCCGGGTTCGATGCGCAAGCTGCACGAGACCGTCCCGGCGCCGGAGTCCCTCGGGGACAAGGACGGGGTCGCCAGCGTGCCGGCGGGTTCGGACGTGGAGCTCGACGTGCGGCTGGAAGCCGTCGTGGAGGGCGTCCTGGCCACCGGTACCGCCAGTGCCGCCGTGGCCGGGGAGTGCGTCCGGTGCCTGGAGCCGCTCGACCTCGAGGTCGAGGCGGAGTTCCAGGAACTGTACTTCTTCCCGGGTGAAGACACGGGAGGCGACGAGGACGCGGTGTTCCTCGTCAACGACCTGCTCGACCTCGAGCCGGTCGTGCACGACGCGGTGGTGCTCGCACTGCCGTCGGCACCGTTGTGCCGGGACGACTGCCAGGGACTGTGCCCCGAATGCGGCGCGAACCTGAACGACGACCCGGAGCACTCGCACGAGACCGTCGACCCCCGGTGGGCGGCCTTGGCGGACCTGAAAGACCAAGTAGCCAGCAACAGCGGTACGGCGCCGGTCGCCCCGCCCGCCCAAGACCAGGAGTAGGCCCGTGGCCGTCCCGAAGCGCAAGAAGTCCCGCAGCCGTACCCGTTCGCGCCGTGCCCAGTGGAAGGCCGCGCCGCTGACCCTGGTGGCGTGCGAGAACTGCGGCCAGACCAAGGTTCCGCACCACCTGTGCGCGAACTGCGGCACCTACGACCGCCGCCAGGTCGTCGAGGTCTGAGCCGCACCGGAATCTCGATAGCTGTGGCGTCTTCGAACAGGTCCGGCAAGGGCGGGACAGGAGCCTCCGCCCCGCCGGAGGATCTCATCGCCCGACTTGGCCTGCCCGTGGACGCCCGGCTCATCGACCGGGCGCTGACCCACCGCTCGTACGCGTACGAGAACGGCGGCCTGCCCACCAACGAGCGCCTGGAGTTCCTCGGCGACTCGGTGCTGGGCCTGGTGGTCACCGACACGCTCTACACCACGCACAGCGAGCTGCCCGAGGGGCAGCTCGCCAAGCTGCGTTCGGCCGTGGTCAACTCCAAGGCCCTGGCCGAGGTGGCCCGGGGCCTGCGCCTGGGCGACTACGTGAAGCTGGGCCGCGGCGAGGAGACCACCGGCGGGCGGGACAAGGCCTCGATCCTGGCCGACACCCTGGAAGCCCTGATCGGCTCGGTCTACCTCGACCACGGCATCGAGGTCGCCTTCGACCTGGTCCGGCGCCTGTTCGGCCCGCTGATCGCCACCTCGGCGACCCTGGGCGCCGGGCTGGACTGGAAGACCTCGCTGCAGGAGCTGACCGCGGTCGCCGGCATCGGCGTCCCGGACTACCGGGTGACCGAGACCGGCCCGGACCACGACAAGTTCTTCGAGGCCGACGCCTGCGTGGGCGGCACCGTCTACGGCCACGGCTCGGGCCGCTCCAAGAAGGAGGCCGAGCAGCAGGCGGCCGAGGAGGCCTGGCGCACCATCCGCGAGACGCACGCCGAGGCGCTGGCCGCCAAGGGCGTGCTGCCCGGAGCCGCCGGAGACCGCAAGCTCACGCACGGCCCGTACGACATCGAACCGGATCCGGCGGACGCGTCCTGACGGTGGGCTTCGGTACGCTCGAGGCGTGCCGGAACTGCCTGAAGTAGAAGTCGTCCGCCGCGGTCTGGAGCACTGGGCGGTCGGACGCACCGTCGCCGCCGCCGAGGTGCTGCACCCCCGGGCGATCCGCCGCCATCCCGACGGCCCCGAGGACTTCGCCGCCCGCACCGCCGGGCTCACCCTGCTCAGCGCCGAACGCCGCGGCAAGTTCCTGTGGCTGCCGCTGGGCGAGGGCGGCACGGGCGTCGGCGAGGCCGTGACCGGCCATCTCGGGATGAGCGGCCAGCTGTTGGTCCAGCCCGAGGGCACCCCCGACGAGAAGCACCTGCGCATCCGGTTCACCTTCACCGACGGCGGATCCGAACTCCGCTTCGTCGACCAGCGCACCTTCGGCGGCATGGCCCTGGAGAAGCTGGAACACGACCGGCACGGCGTGCTCGTCCCGACCTCCGTGGCGCACATCGCCCGCGACGTCATGGACCCGGAGTTCGACGCCGACCACTTCCACAGCGAACTCCGCCGCCGCGACACCGGCCTGAAGCGCGCGCTGCTGGACCAGACCCGGGTCAGCGGCATCGGCAACATCTACGCCGACGAGGCGCTGTGGATCGCGCGGCTGCACTACGACCGCCCGACCTCGAAGATGCGCCGCCCGGACACCGACCGCGTGCTGGCGGCGGCCCGCGAGGTGATGACCGCCGCGCTCGCCGTCGGGGGCACGTCCTTCGACAGCTTGTATGTGAACGTCAACGGCGAGAGCGGCTACTTCGCCCGGTCGCTGCACGCCTACGGCCGCGAGGCGGAGCCCTGCGAACGCTGCGGGACGGCGATCAGGCGCGAGTCCTTCATGAACCGGTCGAGCTACTTCTGCCCGAAGTGCCAGCGGCTTCCGCGCTGACCCGGCCGATTTCGCCGATTTCGCCGATTCCGCCGGTCCGGAGCCGCCGCTTGTCGCGGTACCACAGCGCGATGATCACCCCCGCCAGGCACAGCCCGAGCAGCGCCATCGCCTGCCCGATCCGGTAGCCCGGCGGCCGGAAGCTCAGCCGCAGCGTGCTGCCGCCCTTGCGGGCCGGCGGGAGCAGGACCTTGATGATGCCGACGTCGGTGCCCTTCAGCCGCACCGCGTGCCCGTCCACGGTGGCCCGCCAGCCCGGCCACAGCAGCGCCGCGATCCGGACCTCGCCCTGGCCGGTGTAGCGCAGGGTCTCGCCGACGCCGTCCGCGGCGATGGCATCCGCTGTGACGTGCGCGCTCGGGGCCGTGTACGCGACCCGTCCGTCCGGCCACGGCAGGGGCTTGCGGCGGTTCAGGACCAGGGTGTGGTCGTCCAGCACGCGCATGGTCCAGCCGGCCGGCACGGTCAGCGGCTTGGCGCGCTTCTTCCCCGGGACCACCGGCGGGTTCAGCGTGTCCACCACGTGCTGCTGGGTCTGGACCACCACGGTCTGCAGCCGCAGCAGGTCGGCGAGCTCGGCGGCGGAGTCGCTGTCCTTGCGCCACAGCCGGGCGTAGAGGGACTGGCAGGTGCCGCCGTAGTAGGACATGCACAGGTGCCGCATGTAGGCGCGGTAGGAGACTCCGGTGTAGTTGTTCAGGCTCGTCACCCCGGCCACCTGCAGCAGGCTGCCGCCGGGCAGGTCGTGCCAGACGCTGCGCCGGCCCAGCCGGTCGGCCTCGGTCAGCGGGTCGCCGACCATCAGGGTGTTGCCCTGGTACAGGGTGCCGAAGTGCCGCTTCATCGAGGCCACGTCGTGCTGCGGGTGCCAGTCGGTGACGTTCTGGTTGGCCGGGAAGGCCACGGCCTGGAAGCCCAGCACCGCCACCGTCCCGCCGACCAGCAGCCGGGACAGCGGCCGGCCGGCGCGCACCCGGCGGACCATCAGCCAGGACAGGACGCCGACCAGCGCGGTCGCGGCGATGACGGTGGGGAACCGGCCGGGCTGCGCCGACCACGACAGGTAGCCGCCGACCACGATGATCACCGCGGTGGCCGCGGCGCGGCGGCGGGGCAGGTCGGTGCGCGGCGACTCGGTGAGCGCCAGTGCCAGCACCACGCTCAGGCCCAGATAGGCGTACTCGATGACGCGCAGCGGCCAGCGGAACAGCCAGATCTGCGACGGGCCGACCGTCAGCGCCAGGTACACCACCGCCAGCAGGCCCACGCCGATCAGCGTGCGCGGCCGGCGCACCACCCGCCGCCAGTCCAGCCACGGCGCCAGCGGGGCGATGAACCACGCCAGGTACGTGGCCGGCACGGACCAGAAGGCCATGTGCCAGGACACCGAGTGCGGCAGGTACGCCGGCGCGGACAGGTTCAGCAGGTCGCCGACCCCGGGGACCAGGAAGCCGGTGTTCATGATGCCCGAGCCCGGCGAGCGGGTGGTGACCGCGGCGCTGAGCACCAGCGGCAGGAACACCATCGCGGCCGCCGAGGCCGCCACCGCGCTGACCCCGGCCAGCCGCCAGATCGCGCGGCGGTCGCGCGCCGCCAGCGACTCCACGGCCAGCGCCCCGGCCACCACCACCATGCCCAGCAGGCCGTAGGGGTTGCCGGTGGTGACGATCAGCAGTCCGAAGACGATCGGCACCACCGGGTTCAGCCGCCCGCGCATGTACCGGCGCGCCGACCACCAGAAGTGCGCGGTCCAGGCGAAGCCCATGAGGCCGGCGATCCAGGAGGCGGCGTCGAAGTAGAGCGTGAAGCCGGAGAACGGCAGCGCGACCGCCATGACCGCCGAGGCGGCCCGGTTCGCGCGGTACTCGCGGCAGACCGCGTAGATGCCCAGCGTCAGCAGCACCAGGAACTGGGTCTTGATCACGATCGCCGCGATCAGCAGGTCCCCGGACAGCGCGGTGAGCACCGCGTCCAGCAGCTCCACCGGGTTCCAGATCCCGAACAGCGCCTCGGCGGCGAAGTTCCCGCCGTTCCACATGCTCGGCACCTGCGGATTCCAGTGCCCGGCCAGCAGATCGGCGCCGATGCGGTGCCAGACCGGCAGGAACTCCGCGGCGCTGTCGTCCCAGAGATAGAAGAACCGGTTGGTCAGCATCGGGATCTGCGCCAGCACCGCGACGACGACGGCGACCAGCGCGGCCGTCCCGGCGTCGGTGCGCGGTACCCACCGGCGGCGCGGCGGGGCGGCCGGCCTGGGCGCGGCGTCGCCGCGGGGACGGATCAGACGACCGGGAAGACGGGGGGCCGGCGGCCGCAGGGCCGGGGGCGTGACACTCAACGCAGGACTCCTCGGGCATGGCGCGGGACGCACGCTGCGGACGGGCGCGCGCCGATGATGCACAACGAGCCACCCGCGCCCCCGGCACCGGCTGCTCCGCCGAACGGCTGGGATGTTCACCGCATCCGGTGACGCGCGGGCCTGCGCGCCACCCCCGGGACCGCCGGTGGTTTAGCGTCCGCAGGACACCCCGCGCAAGCCTCAGGAGGCTGACTCGTGTCCCGGACCGTGCCCGCGCGGCAGCGCCCGACCATCGTCCGCCGGACCTGGCGGACGGCCTTCGCCGCCTTCGCCCTGCTGGCCGTCGCCTGGTCCCTGGCCATGCCCGCGGACGGCACCACCGATGAACGCCAGCACCTGGAGCGCGCCTACGGCGCGGTCACCGGCCGCCTGGCGGGCCCGCAGGGTGAGGACCCGCTGGTCCACCGTCCCGGCGCCGCCTTCGAGGTACCGAAGAGCCTGCTGCCGCCGAACGCGCTGTGCGTCTACTTCCCGAACGTCCACCAGGACCAGAGCTGGGTGGCGCGACCCGCGAGCTGCCAGCACCCGGCGCCGTCCACCCACGCCAAGACCCGCGTGGTGTCCTGGGTGGGACGCTACAACCCGCTGTACTACCTGGCGGTCGGCGGCCCGCTGCGCTTCTGGCCGGACATGACCGGCATCGTGCTGAGCCGCACCCTGGCCGCCCTGCTGGCCTCGGCGTTCGCCGCGACGGCGGCGGCGATCGCGATCCGCACCCGCCGCCCGATGCTGCTGGCGGCGCTGCTGACGGTCCTCACGCCGACCACCATCGCGCTGAACTCCACGGTGAACCCGAACGGGATCGAGATCTCGGCGGCGCTGCTGCTGTGGGTGTGCCTGGTGGATCTGGCGCGGCCGGGGCCGGCGGGGCGGAGGCTCTCGCCGGTGCCGGCAGCCGAACGGGGCTGTGGTGCGCGGCTTTCGCGGGTCGGCGTGCTGCGACAGGCGACTATCGGGGCTGATTCCGAGGACCGGCGCTCGCTGGGCGGGCTGCTGCGGCGGGTGACTTCTGCGGTGCCGGTTGTCCAGGCCGGTCCTGCCGACCGGCGCTCGCCTGCCGGCCTGCTGCGGCGCGCGGCTTTCGCGTTGGCGCCGGCCGGTCCGGGCGCGTCCCCCTCCCAGCCCGCTCTCCTGCTGTTCGCCGCCGTCTCCGGCGCCGTCGTCCTCACCGTCCGCGCCGAGGGCCCGTTCTGGTTCGCCCTGGCCGTCGCCGGCTCGCTGGCGGTCGCCGAGCCGGGCCGTATCAGGGAGCTGTTGCGGTGGCGCGCCGCCCGCCGGGTCGCCGCCGCCTGGGCCGTGACCGCTGTGCTGGCCGTGGTCTGGAACGCGGTCTCGGGCAATGACAAGGTCACCGAGACCCTCATCGCCGTCCACCCCGCCGACCACCGTGTCGGCACCCTGCTCCGGGTGGTCGCCGTGACCCGCGTCGGCGGGTGGTTCAGCGAGGCGTTCGCGCTGGACGTGCAGGCCTCGTGGGTGCCGATGCTGTGGGCGGCGCTGGCGGCGGCGGTGCTGGTCCCGGTGGCGGTGCTGCGGACCCGGCGGGTGGCGGTCGTGGCGCTCGCCGTCGCGGCGGCCTCGCTCGGGATCACCGTGGTGCTGGAGATCAAGTTCCTCGGGACGCTCGGCTGGTCCCAGTACGGCCGCTACTTCCTGCCCGGCCTGGCCGGCACCGCCGTGCTGCTGGCCTCCGGTCCCGCCGGGGAGCTGCCGCCGGTGCTGCGCCGCCGGATCCCGCGCCTGTTCGCCCTCGGGGCCGCGTTCTGCCAGCTGTGGGTGCTCGCCGTCGAGATGACGCGGGTCCAGGCCGGTCCCGACGCCCCGCTGAACCCCCTGGGCGGCTCCTGGCACCCGGCCGCCGGGTCGCCCACGGTGCTCGCCGTGGCGGCGCTGGGAGCCGCGGCCCTGATCGCCCTCGTGTGGGCCGCCACAGCCGACACGGCCGCCACAGCCGACACGACCGCCACAGCCGCCACAGCCGACACGACCGCCACGGCCACCGCCGCCGTCCCCGCCGCCGTCCCCGCCGCCGCTACCGCACTCGCGGCTCCCCAGGCGGTACCCGAACCGGCAAACTCCTGATTCCATCATCTATTGGCGTAATACGCCGTTACCCGGCGCCTATCGTCTCGTTGGTGCGTTGTGTCAACAATCTCTTCACAAGCGCCAGAATCCGGACAGGACGCGACCGACGCGCCCGCCGTCGTCGTCATCGGGGCCGGGCCGGCCGGGCTGACCGCCGCCTACCAGCTGGTCAAGTCCGGGGTGCGGCCGACCGTCTTCGAGTCCGACGACGTCGTCGGCGGCATCAGCCGGACCGTGGAGCGCGGCGGATGGCGGTTCGACATCGGCGGCCACCGCTTCTTCACCAAGGCCGGGCCGGTGGAGGCGCTGTGGCACGAGATCCTGCCCGACGAGGACTTCCTGATGCGGCCGCGGATGAGCCGCATCCACTACCGCGGCAAGCTGTTCGACTACCCGCTCAAGGCCGGCAACGCGCTGTCCGGGCTGGGGCTGGTCGAGGCCGCGCGCTGCGTCGCCTCCTACGTCTGGGCGCAGATCAAGCCGCCGAAGGACCAGACCAAGTTCGAGGGCTGGGTCGCCGCGCGCTTCGGTTTCCGGCTGTACTCGATCTTCTTCAAGACCTACACCGAGAAGGTGTGGGGCATGCCGGCCAACGAGATCGAGGCCGACTGGGCCGCCCAGCGGATCAAGAACCTGTCGCTGTTCAAGGCGGTGGTCAACGCGCTGGCCCCGAAGCGCAAGAACCAGAAGCAGATCACCAGCCTGATCGAGCAGTTCCAGTACCCGAAGTACGGCCCCGGCATGATGTGGGAGCGCTGCCGGGACCTGGTGACCGACGCCGGCGGCTCGGTCGTGATGAACACCTGGGTCACCGCCGTGCACCGGGCCGAGGGCGGCGCCGTCGCGGTGACCGTGAAGAACGGCGCCGGCGAGCGCACCGTCCAGGCCGACCACGTGGTCTCCTCGATGCCGATCTCCGCGCTGGTGCGCGCGATGGACCCGCCGGCCCCGGCCGAGGTGCTCGCCGCCGCCGACGACCTGCGCTACCGCGACTTCCTCACCGTCGCGCTGGTGGTGCCCGAGTCCGCCGGCTTCCCCGACAACTGGATCTACATCCACACCCCCGGCGTGCGGGTCGGCCGGATCCAGAACTTCGGCTCGTGGTCGCCGTACCTGGTCAAGGAGGGGCGCACCTGCCTGGGCCTGGAGTACTTCGTCTCCGAGGGCGACGACCTGTGGGAGGCCGCCGACGACGTCCTGATCAAGCAGGGCGCGCAGGAGCTGGAGGCCCTCGGCCTGGTGAACGCCGACGCCGTCGAAGAGGGCTACGTGGTGCGGATGCCCAAGGCGTACCCGGTCTACGACGAGTACTACCGCGCCAACGTGGACGTGATCCGCGAGTGGCTGGCGCGCGAGGTCCCGAACGTGCACCCGGTCGGCCGCAACGGCATGCACCGCTACAACAACCAGGACCACTCGATGATGACGGCGATGCTCACCGCCGAGAACATCGCCACCGGCACCACGCACGACGTGTGGTCGGTGAACGTCGAGGAGGAGTACCACGAGGAGGGCTCGGAGCAGAAGCCCTCCGGCACCTCGGGGACCGGCCGCGACGCGCCGATCGTGCCGCGCCGGCGGGTCGAGGCGCCGAGCGGGGCCAAGGCCGCGAAGGCCGATCAGCGGGTCTGAGTCACAGAACGGCGATGCCGCGGGATCCGGAAGGACCCGCGGCATCGCCGTTCCCGCGTCGGTGCGTCCCGCTTCAGAGGGCCGGCTGCCCGGCCTCCGCCGGAACCGGCTGCGGCATCCCGGCGCCGTCCGCGCTCCGGCGCCGCCGCTCCGCGACCGCCACGAGTACCTCCACCGCGGCGAAGACCCACGCCAGCGCCGTCGCGAACACCGCCAGGTCGAGGTGCTTGGCGGTGTCGATCCCGTCGGCGAACGCCGAGGCGCCGAACTGGGTGGCCGCCACCGCGAGCAGCAGCCCCAGCACCGCCCCGGAACCGAGCAGCGCCCGGCGCCGCCGCGTGGCGGACACCGCGGCCGCCGGGAGCAGCCACAGCAGGAACAGCGTCCCCATCCCGGAGCCGCGCAGCAGCCCGAGCGCCCCGGTGACCGGCGCCCAGCGGGTGTCCAGCACGCCGCGCTTCGTGTGGCCGTTGTTGGTGTAGTTCGCCAGATGCGGCAGGACCATGACCTGCGTGCCGTTCGGCCCGGCATGGCACAGCGTGGCCGTCGGCCGCGGCACGTAGAAGTACGCCGCGGCGCGGTCCAGCACCGGCAGCAGCCGCGTCGGGTGGTCGACGAAGTAGCCGAGGATCCGCTTGTGTGACAAGCCCTTGGTGAACCGCTGGTAGGCGGCACTGTCCTGCAACTTCGTCGGCGCGCACCACGGCGGCGCCCCGGAATATTTCGCGAGCCAG
Source organism: Catenulispora sp. MAP12-49 (assembly GCF_041262705.1). NCBI lineage: Bacteria > Bacillati > Actinomycetota > Actinomycetes > Catenulisporales > Catenulisporaceae > Catenulispora > Catenulispora sp. MAP12-49. The sequence continues at coordinate 323,487 of NZ_JBGCCP010000003.1, forward strand.
GACGGTGCGGCGAACGCCGCGAGGTCTCCTCCGGGATGCGCCGTGGTCGGCAGCAGCGTGACGGTCACGAAGTTGGCCTCGGTCAGCTGCGCCGTCCGCTTGTCCTCGTTGCCCGACACCGCGAACGCCCCGGCCGCCAGCACCACCACGGCCACCAGGCCGGTGAGCCGATGCCGCAGCCGCAGGTCCAGCTTGCGCAGCCGGGCCACCGGCACCGGGACCGCCGGCGCCAGCAGCACCAGGGCCAGCGGCAGCATCGCCGGCACGTTCTGGGTCTTGGCGGTGGCCAGGAAGAGCCCTGACACGCCGGTGACCGCGATGCCCGCCAGCCGCCGCCGGCGGCTCGGCCCGGCCAGCAGCAGCACCCCGACCAGCACGTAGAGCAGGCCGATGATCGACGCGATCTCGCTGAACGGCGAGACCGCGTAGTCGATGAACACGGTGTCGGCGACGACGCCCAGCACCGCGGCGCACAGCAGCAGCCGGTAGCGGTGCCGCACCGTCAGGACCCGGTACAGCAGCCCGATCGCCAGCCCGATCAGCAGACAGCACACGACGCCGACCGCCCGCAGGTCCAGATAGCCCGGCAGCCGCAGTGCCCGGGTGAGCAGCCGGCCCGCGTACAGCACCAGCACCTGGCTGCTCTGGTAGGGCACGTCCGGCAGCCGGATCGAGCCCAGCATGTGTTTGTGGCAGGTGAAGTGCGCGAGGTGGTCGTAGCGGTAGTACACGTAGTCGCGCAGCCGGGGCGTGTTCTTCGGCAGCCGCACATCGACGCCGAGATGGCACATCAGCCGGACGCCGTCGTAGTTGTCGGCCACCCCGACCGGCCTCGGCACGAACAAGCGGAGCATGAGCAGCACCGCCGAACCGATGCCGACGGCCGCCGCGAGGACGGTCGCCGAGAGCCGGGACGGACGGAGTCCTTCGATCCTTGGTTTACGCACGCCTTGGTTCAACGACCGAGACGGTGCCGCATCACGCTTTTTCCGCTTTCCTGGTGAATCCGCCGGGTTCGGGGGATCACATCCAGCCGAGCTCGATCGTCCAGTACACGTCGCCGGTCGCCGGGTCCAGCTGTGCCGAGACCCCGATCGTGGTGTTCCAGAACGACAGCAGCGCCCGCCGCGAGGACGGGTCCTTCATCAGCGCGCCGATGACGTCGTCGCCGGGCTTGCCGTGCGCGATCAGCTCCTGGGACAGCGAGTAGCAGCCCACGTCCGCCGCGCGGCTGAACGGATCGGAGCCGTCGGAGCCGATGTGGCTGAAGTCGCCGGTGTGCGCCATGTCCGTGGAATGCAGCTTCGCCGCCTTGGACAGCAGCGAGTCCAGGCTCAGCCCGCTGACCCCCTGCTGGCCCCGGGCGCTGCCGATCTCGCTCAGGGCCGAGGAGACCGCGGCCGAGGAGTTGAACGGCGCGGTGTTCGACGTCGGCGTGGTCGGCGAAGGCACCACCGGCGCGGTCGGCGGGCTGCTCGGGGGAGTGGCCGGCGGCCGGCTCGGCGTGGAGGGGGCCGACGGCGAGGGCTGCGACTGGCTCGGCTGCGGCTGCGAGGGCCGCGAGGAGGAGGCCGGCGCGGTCGGGGAGTGCGCCGTCATCGGCGCCGGGCTGGAGCTCGACGCGGCCGGGGCGGCCGCGGTGCTGGTCGGCGTCGCGGGCACGTCCGAGGACGAACTGGCCGGCGCGGTCACGGTCACGAACCCTGGAGCCGCGTTGCCGCCGAAGCCCTGCGCCATCGGCGTTATGCGGTTCGGCGCACCGTCCAGAACCGTCGAACCGGTCCCCGCCGGGCTGCCGTGCAGGATCCCGGGCGCGACGAAGGCGAACGCGGCGATGGCGGCCGTGGACAGGCTGCCGATGGCGATCGGCGTCGGCCGCAGCGGGCTGAACGGGCTGCGGCCCCGGTGGCGCGCGCTGTAGGAGCCGGCCCTGATGCCGGCCTCCTGCCACGTGCGTAGGTCCATGCGCTGATTCCCCCTGGTCCTGCGAGCGCCCGAAGTCACCAGATGCTACCGCTGAGGCGCAAGGGGAGTAAGAGTATTCGCGGTCTGCCGGGAAGGGATTCTCCCCACGGATCCGGGTCAGGAATACCCGAAGTCCTGGGTCCACCACGGCCCGTCCGGACCGAACTGCACGCCCACCCCGATGGCCTTGGACGAGCAGTTCAGGATGTTGGCGCGGTGGCCCGCGGAGTTCATCCAGGCCTCCACGACCGCCTGCGGCGTGGACTGGCCCCGCGCGATGTTCTCGGCGGAGGGATCTGAGTATCCCTGAGCTTCGATGCGGGTCCACGGCGTCACGCCGGCGGGGGTGTTGTGATCGAAGTAGTCCCGGGCCCTCATGTCGACGCTGTGGCCTATCGCCGCGGCGCGCAGCCGGGAGTCGTCGCGCAGGGCCGGGCAGCCGTGCGCGACGCGCTGGTCGTTGGTCAGCGCGACGACTTCGGCCTCGTAGGAGGCGGCCTGGTCCGAGGAGACCTGCACGGTCGGCTCGCCGTTGCCGGTGGGCTGGGCGGACTCGGTGGGCTCGGTGGGCTCAGTGGGCTCGGTGGGGGTGCCGGAGAAGCCGGAGAAGCCGGGCGTGGCCGAGCGGGTCGCGTCGCGGGACACCGGCGGGGTGGAGCGGCTGCCGGCCGCCGCCGTCGGGTCCGACGAGGGTGACGGGGTCGGGGACTGCGTCGTGACGTCGGCGGGGGCGGCGCTGGTCGGTGCCGAGCCGCCGGGCCCGAGCGCGACCACGCCTTCGACCCCGGGGCGCAGCATCAGCGGCGCGGTGATCGCCAGCCCGCCGACGACCGCGGTGATCGCCGGCCCGCGCAGCCTCCGGCGCCGCTGGGGCGCTCTGCGCCGGTGGCTGGTCGGGCGCCGGGGGCGGTCGGACCGTTCCCCGTCGTCAAGCACTGAGGCCATGCCGCCAAGCTACAAAGGGCCGTTAGCCCGTTCGAGCGACTTGGGCAAAGCTTTGCGTCCCTGGTCGGTCCCGGACCTAGTCGCCGGGTACCCCCAGGGTGAATTCCCGCTCCGGATAAGGCGGATCCAGGCCGGATAAAGCTTGACGACCCGGTGTCAACAGTGATCGAGTGGCCCCACGGCCTTCGGGGTCCGCTTTGCGGTGCCCTGCTTCGTGTTGACCCAAGACCCCTTTCGGTGCGACCCTGGTAGTCGCGCACTCCTTTATGTCGGCGCGGTATGCCCTGTGGTGAAACCGGCTAAACACCGGCCTCATCGCCGATTCATAACGCTTCCGACGCTGCCCCCGCAGCCGGTGCGCGACCACGGCACCACCCTTGTCTGGCAGGTTGACACCTACAGAGGTTCTGGCGAAGACGCCAGGCACTCATCGTGAAGGACCCTCACTATGGCTAAGGCGCTTCTCGGGCATGTCGCTGCGGTGGACCACCGCATGGTTTCCGAGATGAGGCGGCTCAAGCAGCGCGTCGTCGACCTCGAGGCGTATGTGTCCCGCCTCGAGGACGAGAACGCGGCGCTGGCCGCTTCGAAGTACAGCTCGACCGGGCTGGACTCCGAATTCAGCGAGCTGGAGCGGGAGCCCGCTCTGTCCCGCTGACCGAAGACTGCGGCATCTCCCATTGCAAGGGACGTTGGAGCGACCTCCGGCGTCCCTTGACCTGGAGGGAGTACGCTCCGAGGTAGCCTCGCCGGGCACAGCCATCAGTACGGGCACCATCAGTACGGGCATCAGCAGCGCCGGGCGAAGCGTCAGAGCTCAGACCCCCACCAGGCCCAGCCGGCCAGGCATCGCAGGAGAGTGTCGCCGCACGTGTACCTGAAGACCCTGACCCTGCGCGGCTTCAAGTCCTTCGCCTCGGCCACCACCCTGCGCCTGGAACCGGGCATCACCTGCGTGGTCGGCCCCAACGGCTCGGGCAAGTCGAACGTGGTGGATGCCCTGGCCTGGGTGATGGGCGAGCAGGGTGCCAAGTCGCTGCGCGGCGGCAAGATGGAGGACGTCATCTTCGCCGGCACCACCGGCCGCGCGCCGCTGGGCCGCGCCGAGGTGGCGCTCACCATCGACAACGGCGACGGCGCGCTCCCCATCGACTACTCCGAGGTCACCATCTCGCGGATCATGTTCCGCAACGGCGGCTCGGAGTACGCGATCAACGGCGACCCCTGCCGGCTGCTGGACATCCAGGAACTGCTCTCCGACTCCGGCATCGGCCGCGAGATGCACGTCATCCTCGGCCAGGGCCGGCTGGACGCGGTGCTGCAGGCCAGCGCCGAGGACCGCCGCACCTTCATCGAGGAGGCGGCCGGCGTCCTGAAGCACCGCAAGCGCAAGGAGAAGGCGCTTCGCAAGCTGGACGCGATGCAGGCCAACCTGACCCGCCTCACAGACCTGACCGGCGAGCTGCGCCGCCAGCTCAAGCCGCTGGGCCGGCAGGCCGAGGTGGCCCGCCGCGCGGTGGTCATCCAGGCCGATCTGCGCGACGCCCGGCTGCGGCTGCTCGCCGACGACCTGGTCGGCATGCGCCAGGCCTTCGAGCAGGAGGCCGCCGACGAAGAGCAGATGAAGGTCCGGCGCAAGCAGCTGGAGCGCCAGTACGCCGAAGGACAGGCCCAGGAGTCCGAGCTCGAACAGCGCGGCGCGGCCCTGGTGCCCTACCTGGCCGAGAGCCAGGAGACCTGGTACCGCCTCAGCTCCCTGAAGGAGCGCTACCGGGGCTCGGCCCAGCTGGCCGTCGAGCGGGTCCGCAACGCCTCGCGCACCGCGCCGGAGGAGCGGCACGGCCGCGACCCGGAGGAGATGCAGGCCGAGGCCATGCGGATCCGCGAGGAAGAGGCCGAACTCGCCGAGGAGATCGCCGAGGCCCAGGAGAGCCTGGCCGGCGCGGTCATGCAGCGGACCGACGCCGAGACCGCGCTGCAGCAGGAGGAACGGCGCCTGGCCGCCTCCGTGCGCGCCGCCGCCGACCAGCGCGAGAGCCTGGCCAAACTCGACGGCCGGGTCGGCGCCATGCGCTCCAAGGCCGCCGCCGCCGACGCCGAGATCGGCCGCCTCGGCGCCGCCGCCGAGGAGGCCCGGGGCCGGGCCGCCGGCGTGCAGCGCGAGTACGACGAGCTCAAGGCCGAGGTCGAGACCCTGGAGACGGACGGCGGCGGGCTCGACGACGAGGTCGAACAGGCCTCGCAGGCGCTGTCCGAGGCCGAGGAGAAGCTCACCGAGCTGCGGGCCGCCGAGCGCGAGGCCCAGAAGGAGCACGCCGGCTTCGCCGCCCGCAAGGAAGCCCTGGAGCTGGGCCTGAACCGCAAGGACGGCGCCGGCGCCCTGCTGGCCGCCACCGACCGGCTGTCGGGCCTGCTCGGCAGCGTCGCGGCGATACTGACCGTGGAGTCCGGCGCCGAGGCCGCGGTGGCCGCCGCCCTGGGCACCGCCGCCGACGCGGTCGCGGTGAGCAGCGTGGACAGCGCGGTGAACGCGATCCGGCTGCTGAAGGCCGACGACGCGGGCCAGGCCACGGTCATCGTCGGCGGCGACGTCTCCTACTCCGACGACGGCGACTGGCCCGAGCTGCCGCAGAACGCCCGCTATGTCATCGACCTGATCCAGGTCCAGGGGGAGCTGCGCCCGGCGTTCACCCGGCTGCTGAACCGGATGGCGGTCGTCGAGGACCTGTCCGAGGCCTCCGAGCTGATCGGCAAGATCCCGGAGGTGCGGGCCGTGACCCGCGACGGCGACGTGCTGGGCCGGGACTCGGCGCGCGGCGGCTCGTCCTCGGCGCCGACGCTGCTGGAGGTCCAGGCCGCGGTCGACGAGGCCACCGAGAAGCTCTACGAGGCCGGCGCCCGCGCCGAGCGGCTGCGCACCGAGCTGGAGTTCGCCACGACCCAGCGGCAGACCGCGAAGGCCCTGGTGGACACGCTGATGGCGCAGCGCCGCGAGGCCGACAGCCAGAAGGCCGGCGTCGCCCAGCAGCTGGGCCGGCTCGGCGGTCAGGCCCGGGCGGCGCTCGGCGAGGTGGAGCGCTTCGTCACGGCGATCGCCAAGGCCGAGGAGGCCCGCGACCGGGATCTGGGCCAGATCGAGGAGCTGGAGGGCCAGCTTCTGGAGGCGCAGGAGGCCGCGGCCGTCGCCGAGGAGCTCGACGACGTGCTGTCCACCGGCCGCCGCGACGACTTCGCGCAGCAGGCCACCGCCGCGCGCACCGCGGAGATGGAGGCCCGCCTGGCGGTGCGCACCGCCGAGGAGCGGGCCCGCGCCCTGGCCGGCCGCGCCGACCAGCTGGACCGCGCCGCGCAGCAGGAGCGCGAGGCCCGCGAGCGGGCCATAGAGCGCGCCGAGCGCCTGGCCGAGGAGGCCGAGGTGGCCCGGGCCGTGGCCCACGGCTTCGAGCAGGTCATCCGGCACCTGGAGCAGTCCCTGGCGCTGGCCCAGGCCCGGCGCGAGGAGGCCGAGCGCGCCCGGGTCGAGCACGACGCCCAGATCCAGGTCGTGCGCGCCCGGGTCCGCGAGCTGTCCGGCGAGCTGGAGAAGCTCACCGACTCGGTGCACCGCGACGAGGTGGCCCGCGCCGAGCGCCGGATGCGCATCGAGCAGATGGAGGAGAAGGCGCTGGCCGAGCACGGCGTCGAGGCCGACGTGCTGGTCGCCGAGTACGGCCCCGAGGTGCCGATCCCGCCGACCGTCGCCGGCGACATCGCCGTGCCCTACGACCGCGCCGAGCAGCAGCGCCGGCTGAAGAAGGCGGAGAAGGACTACGCGGCCCTGGGCAAGGTCAACCCGCTGGCGCTGGAGGAGTTCGCGGCGTTGGAGGAGCGGCACCAGTTCCTGTCCGAGCAGCTGGAGGACCTGAAGAAGACCCGCAAGGATCTGCTGGACATCATCAAGGAGGTCGACGACCGGGTCGAGCAGGTCTTCACCGAGGCTTACGCCGACGTCGCGCGCGAGTTCGAGGGCGTGTTCTCCCGCCTGTTCCCGGGCGGCGACGGCCGGCTGATCCTCACCGACCCCGAGGACATGCTGACCACCGGCATCGAGGTCGAGGCCCGCCCGCCGGGCAAGAAGGTCAAGCGCCTGTCGCTGCTGTCCGGCGGCGAGCGCTCGCTGACCGCCGTGGCCTTCCTGGTGTCGATCTTCAAGGCCCGGCCCTCGCCGTTCTACATCATGGACGAGGTCGAGGCGGCGCTGGACGACACCAACCTGGGCCGCCTGATCAACATCATGGAGGAGCTGCGGGCCACCTCGCAGCTGATCGTGATCACGCACCAGAAGCGCACCATGGAGGTCGCCGACGCGCTGTACGGCGTCACCATGCGCGGGGACGGCGTCACCACGGTCATCAGCCAGAAGCTGCGCGACAAGGCGACCGGGGCGATGGGCGACGCGCCCAAGGTCGTCCCGGCCCAGACCGCGCAGGACGTCGCCAGGATGGCCTCCGGCAAGGCCATGGAAGACGAGCCGGTCTGAGCCGTACGCTGCTCCGATGACCAGTGTGGAAATACGGCTGTCGGACGATGTGGTCCTGCGGCCGGTCCGGGTATCCGACGCGGCGGCCTTCGCGCGCGCCTACAAGAGGAACTTCGCGCACCTGGAGCAGTGGGAGCCGATCCGCCCGGGCGAGTTCTACACGGAGGCGGGCCAGCACCGGCGCCTGAAGAAGTTCGACGAGGAGCGCGCCGCGGGCCGGGTCCAGCGCTGGGCCTTCGACCGCGGCGACGACGAGGTCTACGGCAGCATCACGCTGTCGGGCATCGAGCTGGGCATCTTCCTCAACGCCCGGATGGGCTACTGGGTGGACGTCGAGCTCATCGGCCGGGGCCTGGCCACCGCGGCCGTCAACGGGGTCTGCGACTACGCGCGCCAGACCTGGAACATCCACCGGGTCGAGGCCGGGACGAACGTGGAGAACGCCGCCTCGCAGCGGGTGCTGGCCAAGTGCGGGTTCGAGGAGATCGGCGTGTCCCGCGCGCACCTGTACGTCAACGGCAAGTGGTCCGACAGCAGGCAGTTCCACCGGATCCTGCACACGGACCCGGTGGCGCTGTAAGGGGGGATCAGACCCCGTCGAGGTCCAGGTTCACCGGCGTGCCCTCGCGCAGCGAGCGGCTGACCGTGCAGTGCCGCTCCTCCACCCGCTCGGCGACGTCCCGGAACACCTTCTCGGCGTCGGCGTCGCCGGCGGGCAGCTCCACCTCGTAGGCCAGGGTCACCGGCCCGAGCTTGTTCCGCTCGATCTTCTCCGAGGTCGCCTTGGCCACCAGCTTCGTCATCCGGTGCCCGCGCTGCGCGGTCAGCGGCTCGGTGGTGACGATGTTGCATCCGGCCACCGCGACCAGCAGCAACTCCACGGGGGAGAAGCTCGGGCCCTGGCCGTCCCCGCTCAGCTCGATGCGGGCGCCGCGCTCGTTGGTGGCGATGTAGCGGCCGTCGTCGGTGCGCTCGACCTTGATCTCATACATGGGAACCAGTGTTCGCGGGGTGCTGCGAACCTCGCAACCCGGAGTAGGCTCCGCGTCGAATCTACTGATGGGAGGGGTTCAGTGACGACGGACCTGACCGGCCGGATGGACGCGTTCGTGGCCGCGCTCCGGGCCGCGGAGGCGTCGCTGCGCGAAGTACCCGGCATGTTGGAGGGGGCCCGGGTCCACGACTTCGCGTTCGGGAAGATGTTCGAGGCGACCGAGGTGCGCGACGCGTACCACAAGCGGCTCCCGGAGACCGAGAAGGACATCGTCGAGGCCTGCGAGGTCCTCGACCACTTCGTCGCCGGCCTGGACGGCGGCCGGGCCATCGGCGCCAACCCCGAAGGCCCGGACCCGGCCCTGTCGCAGGCCGCTGAGTGGACGCCGGACTCCTTCCCCTGGCGCCGGCGGATCCCGCTGCAGGCCGAAGGCGGCGCGTCGTGAACGTCATGCTGATCACGGGCCTGAGCTTCGCGGTGCTGATCTTCGGCATGTGGGGCCTGGGCGTGCTGGTGGTCCGCAACCAGGCCCGCAAGCTGAGGGAAGCGCCCGGCCAGGAGCTGACCGAGCAGATCGAGCAGACCGCGGCCGAGATCCACAGCATCGACGAGTTCCTGGCCCGGGCCGAGGCGCTGCCCGAGGGCCGAAAGCCCGAGCCGCGCCCGGAGCACCTGGCCGAACGCGACCAGGAGAAGCTGGAAGCCCTGGCCCAGCACCACTTCCCGCACCTGGAGGTGCCGCACCCGCACCTCCACCTGGTCGGCATCACCGGCCTGGAGAAGCGGCTGCTGGCCTGGGTCTCGCACCACACCGGCCTGCCCAGCCCGTTCGTGCTCCTGGACAAGCTCACCGGCGACCCGGACGAGCTGGAACGGGCCGCCAAGGCCTGGGACGGCGCGCACGCCCACGTCCAGCAGACCGTCACCGACCTGTGCTCGGCCGCCGCGGCCCTGCACCGCGACTGGGACGACGAGACCGCCGAGCGCTTCTACCCGCTGCTGGCCGACTTCCTGGCCGAGCTCGACACCCTGGCCGACAACCTGGCCAAGAGCGCCGAGACGCTGCGCGGCCTGCGCGGCGAGGCGGCCCTGGCCGAGGGCACCATCGCCGGCCTGATCAACCTGCTCATCGGCTCCCTCGGCGGCTTCCTGGTCGAGGAGGTGATGTCGGTGGGCACGATGACGCCGGCGGTCGCGGCCCAGGCCCAGGTGGAGATCACCTGGGTGCTGAAGCAGATAGCGATGGCGGCCGGGCGGCTGCAGGGGATCTACGCGAACACCCGGCACGTGCTGGACAGCGTGAGCGGCTTCAAGGGGCTTCAGCACATGCACAGCTGCTTCCAGGCCGACGTGGTCCAGCGCATCGAGCGGCTGGTGGACAGCGAGTGAGCTGCTGAGCTACTGAGCTTCTGACATGCAGAAGGGCGGCCGGATGCCCGGCCGCCCTTCTGCTCGCTGTGCGTCGCCTACTGGAGCAGCGCGTCCACGAACGCCTCGGGGTCGAACGGCGCCAGGTCGTCGGGGCCCTCGCCGAGCCCGACGAGCTTGACCGGCACCCCCAGCTCCTTCTGCACGGCCACGACGATGCCGCCCTTGGCGGTGCCGTCCAGCTTGGTCAGCACGATGCCGGTGATGTTCACCACCTCGGCGAACACCCGGGCCTGCACCAGGCCGTTCTGCCCGGTGGTGGCGTCCAGCACCAGCAGCACCTCGTCCACCGTGCCCTGCTTCTCGGCGACCCGCTTGACCTTGCCGAGCTCGTCCATCAGCCCGGTCTTGGTGTGCAGCCGCCCGGCGGTGTCGATGAGCACGGTGTCCACGCCCATCCCGGTGCCTTCCTTCACAGCCTCGAACGCCACCGAGGCCGGGTCGGCCCCCTCGGCCCCGCGCACGGTGTAGGCACCGACCCGCTGGCCCCAGGTCTGCAACTGGTCGGCGGCGGCGGCCCGGAACGTGTCGGCCGCGCCCAGCACGACGGAGTACCCGTCGGCGACCAGCACCCGCGCGAGCTTGCCGGTGGTGGTGGTCTTCCCGGTCCCGTTGACCCCGACCACCATCGCCACGGCCGGCCGCTCCGGCGCCCCGTCGGCGGCCGGATGCTTGGCCACCTTCAGCGTCCGGTCCAGCGTCGGATCGATGAGCGCGACCAATTCCTCGCGCAGCAGCGCCCGGGCCTCGTCCACGGTCCGCGAGCCCTGCACCCGGGTGTTGGTCCGCAACCGCTCGACCAGCTCGGTCGCCGGCCCCACCCCGAGATCGGCGGCGATCAGGGTGTCCTCGATCTCCTCCCAGGTCGCCTCATCGAGCTTGTCGCGGCTCAGCAGCTTCAGCAGCCCCTGCCCCAGCGTCCCCTGCGACCGCGAGAGCCGAGACCGCAACCGCACCAGCCGCCCGGCGGTGGGCTCCGGCACCTCGATCTCCGGCGCCGTCTCGGCCTCGGCCACACTCGGCGCCGGCGCGGCCGCCACCGGCGGAGCACGCTCCGCGACAGCGGTACTCCCGCCCCCGGACGGCGCCTCCCGCCCCTTCTCCGCCGTCACGGACGGCGCAGCGGGCGGCGCATCGACCGGACGCGAACGACCTCGGGCACGGTAGAACAGGGCGGCCGCGCCGATGACGGCTATGGCCGCGATGACGATGCCGATGACGAGGAACTCCATGGGAGACATCCTCGCATGTGGAGCGGGGCGGTTCGCCCGGCTCGGCGGTGGCGTGGCCGCTCAGCTGAAGGGGATGCGTGCGCCGCCGCTTCCGGCCCGCCCGCCTACCCCACCCGACTCCCCGCGAACAAGACCCCCCGCGCCTCCGCCCGCCGGCACCCGTGCGCCAGCGCCCCCAACAGCAACCGCGCCGGCGGCAGCATCGCACCCCGCTCGCCCCGCTCAGCCCGCTCGACCCGCTCGACCCGCACCTCAGCCACCGTCTCCGGCGGCCGCACCCACCGCGCGCTCCCCGCCGCCGGCAGCGGCGTCTCGGCGGCCAGCACCACGCCGACGGTCCGGATGTCCGTGCCATCGGGATCCCAGCCGAGCTCCTTCAGGTCCGCCAGGAACGACGCCGTCGTCCCGGCCTCCACGAAGAACCGCAGCCGGCTGCCACCCCCCGCCACCTCCCGCCCCTCGTGCCCGGCCGGTACCGTCAGCACCGGCCCCAGCGGCGTCCCCAGCCGCTCCAGCTGCAGCAGCACCCGGTGCCCGGCGGCGGCCGGCACGTCCAGCAGGTCGTAGGCCGCGGGCAGCCGCAGGGCCGCCGCGGGCCGGGTGTGGGCGCGGCGGGTGCTCCCCAGGCGTACTCGCATGCTTCCTCCAACGCCGACGGACGCCTCGGGGTCACGCTGCCCGCCGAGCAAGGTCATTAGACCTTCGACGTCCGACGACTGTGGTTCGACAAGGTGGCGAACCGTGGCGAATCGCAGTGTTCGAAAACGTTCGGCTGCGGGCATCGTCGCGGTGCGGTTACGTTCTGCAACACAGGGTTTCGCATTCCGGCCGGACCGGCGTGAATCTCCAGGGGGCAACGAAGAATGACCGGCAAGCCGCCCAACGAACTCCTCAATTCTTGGTTCCAGCGTTCCGGGTGGTCGAAGGGGGAACTGGCGAGACTGGTCAACAAACGCGCGAGACAGCTGGGGGCGGCTCACGTCTCCACCGACACCTCGCGCGTGCGCCGCTGGCTCGACGGCGAACATCCCCGCGACCCCGCTCCGCGCATCCTGGTCGAGCTCTTCTCCGAGCGCTTCGGCACCGTCATCACGCACGCCGAGCTGGGCCTGCGCGAGCCCGCCGCGCCGCCGGCGACCTCCGGGGTGGACCTGCCCTGGGCCGGCCGGCGCTCGATCGAGCTGCTGGGCGACTTCGCCCGCAGCGACCTGATGCTCAACCGCCGCGGCTTCCTGGGCACCTCGCTGTCGCTGTCCGCCGGCCCGTCGCTGATCGAGCCGATGAAGCGCTGGCTCAGCCCGGTGCCGGAGCAGCACTCGGTCAACGGCCGGCTGCCCGGCCGGGTCTCGGCCGAGGAGATGGACCGGCTGGAGGAGACCACGCGCCTGTTCCGGAGCTGGGACGCGCAGTGCGGCGGGGGCTTGCGCCGCATGGCCGTGGTCGGGCAGTTGCACGAAGTGACGGAGCTGTTACGGGACAACTACGCGCCGGCCCTGTCGGAGCGCCTGTTCCGGACCGCCGCGGAACTGGCGCTCCTCGCCGGTTGGATGGCCTATGACATCGGCATGCAACCCTCGGCGCAGCGCTACTTCGTCCTGGCCCTGCACGCCGCCCGCGAGGCCGGCGACACCCCGCTGGGCGCGCACGTGCTGGCCACCATGGCCCGCCAGATGATCCACATCAACCGCGCGCAGGACGCCCTGGAGCTGGTCCACCTGGCCCAGTACGGCAGCCACGGCACCACCACCGCCCGCATGCAGTCGCTGCTGGCGGCGATGGAGGCCCGCGCCTACGCCAACCTCGGCGACAGCGACAACTGCCGCCGCGCGGTGGCCGCCGCAGAGGACCTGTTCCCGGGCGAGGAGGGCGGCCGGGCGCGCTCGGCGGACCCGGCCTGGCTGGCCTTCTTCACCGAGGCCGAGCTGTACGGGGAGAACGGCCACTCCTTCCGCGACCTGGCCTACCGCTATCCTCAGCTGGCCGAGCAGGCCGCGAAGAACATCGACCGGGCCGTGGAGCTGCTCTCGGTCGACGAGTCCTACCTGCGCAGCCGGGCGCTGAACGTGGTCGGGATGGCCACGGTCCGGCTCCAGCAGCGCGAGCCCGAGGCGGCCGTGGCCTACCTGCACGGCGGCGCCGAGCTGGTGCAGCGCCTGCGGTCCAAGCGGGTCGAGGACCGGCTGCGCACCACCGCCGGCAACCTGTTCGCGCGCTACCCCGACGTCCGCTCGGTCCGCGAGGTGCACGAGCGCACCGTGGCGGTGCTGCCGGCGGCGGCGTGAGCCGCTGATCAGGCATTCGTAACAGGAGGCTGATACATGTCCGTTTTGTAACCAACCTTCTCATCTGTTGGGACAAGTTCACCCCGACGTAACATGCGGGCGGCATCTGTCACGGCTCCGAAACACTCGGCGGCGTCACCGGAAACGGTGCGCCGCCAATCTCCTTCACATCGTCCGTCGAATCAGGTGAGGGAGAAGCGATGCCATCCGCGTTTAGCTCAGGTGACACCGCTTGGGTGCTCGCGAGTTCAGCACTCGTGCTGCTCATGACACCGGGGCTGGCGTTCTTCTACGGCGGCATGGTCCGCGCGAAGAGCGTCCTGAACATGCTCATGATGAACTTCATCGCCATCGCCGTGGTGACCATTCTGTGGGTGCTCTACGGCTGGTCGGTGTCGTTCGGCAACGTCGGTTCGGGGGACGGCAGCGGCAACGGCTTCTGGGGCGGTCTGCACCAGTGGGCGCTGCACGACATCGGCCAGGGCTTCGGCTCCGGCGCCAGCGGCGGCTCGCTGTTCGGCGCCACCGGGGTGCCGACCATCGCGGTCGTCTGCTTCCAGCTGATGTTCGCGATCATCACCCCGGCGCTGATCTCCGGATCGCTGGCCGACCGGACCAAGTTCGTCGGCTGGACCGTCTACGTGGCGGCCTGGGTGACGCTGGTCTACTTCCCGGTCGCGCACTGGGTGTTCTCGCCCAACGGCTTCATCAACAAGAACCTGCACGTCATGGACTTCGCCGGCGGGACCGCGGTCCACATCAACGCCGGTGCCGCGGGCCTGGCGATGGCGCTGGTGCTCGGCAAGCGCGTGGGCTTCGGCCGGGACCCGATGCGGCCGCACAACGTGCCGTTCGTGATGCTCGGCGTCGGCCTGCTGTGGTTCGGCTGGTTCGGCTTCAACGCCGGCTCCGCCCTGGGCGCCAACGGCCAGGCTTCCATGGTCTTCATCAACACCCAGATCGCCACCTGCACCGCCATGGTCGGCTGGCTGATCGCCGAGAAGATCCAGCACGGCACCTTCACCTCGCTGGGCGCCGCCTCCGGCGCCGTGGCCGGCCTGGTCGCGATCACCCCGGCCTGTGCCTCGGTCTCGCCGCTGGGCGCCATGTTCGTCGGCCTGATCCCGGGCTTCGTCTGCTGCTACGCGATCAACCTGAAGAACAAGTTCGGCTATGACGACTCGCTGGACGTGGTCGGCGTGCACCTGGTCGGCGGCATCCTGGGCACCGTGCTGATCGGCTTCTTCGCCACCAAGGAGATGGTCTCCGGCTACGCCAACGGCGCCAAGGCCGGCCTGTTCTACGGCGGCGGCGTCGACCAGCTCCTCTCGCAGTGCGCGGGGGCCGGGATCGTGCTCGGGTACTCGTTCGTGGTCTCCTACATCCTGGGCGTGATCCTGCACAAGACCATCGGCATGCGGATCAGCGCGGACGCCGAGGTCGAGGGCATCGACAGCACCGAGCACTCGGAGACCGCGTACGACTGGGGCCGGCTGGCCGGCTCGCTGCGGACCGCGCTGGCCGCGGCCGAGGCGCCGTCGCCCGCGAAGGCCGACAAGGCTGACAAGGCTGAGAAGGCCGACAACGACGTCACGGAGGGTGTGAAGGCATGAAGCTGATCACGGCGATCGTCAAGCCGTTCAAGCTGGAGGAGGTCAAGGACGCGCTGCAGCAGTTCGGCGTCCACGGCATCACGGTCTCCGAGGCCAGCGGCTACGGCCGCCAGCGCGGCCACACCGAGGTCTACCGGGGCGCGGAGTACACCGTCGACCTGGTGCCCAAGCTCCGCGTCGAGGTCCTGTGCGAGGACGAGGACGTCGAAGCCCTGGTGGACGTGGTCGTCAAGGCCGCGGTGACCGGCAAGATCGGCGACGGCAAGGTCTGGGTCACCCCGGTCGACGAGGTGGTCCGGGTCCGCACCGGCGAGACCGGGGGCGCGGCCCTGTAGCGGGGCCCGGCCCGGGAAACATGGACCACCATGGACCAGCATCGTGAGGGAGCCGGCGGCCGGCCCGATCAGCAGATCGGGCCGGCCGTCCGGCGTGCGCGCTCGGATGCCGCGGACGCGTTCCTGGCCTCGCTCCTGCCGGACGAGCCGGGCATCGCCTTAGTGGCCGTCGGCGGCTACGGCCGCCAAGAGCTGTCCCCGGGCTCCGACCTGGACGTGGTGCTGCTGCACGCGGCCACGCTGGGCCCGCAGGCCATAGGCGCTATCGCGGAGAAGATCTGGTACCCGGTCTGGGACTCCGGCTGGAAGCTGGACCACTCGGTCCGCACCGTCCAGGAGGCGCTCGAGCTGGCCCGCACCGACCTGGCCGTGGCCACCGGCCTGCTCGACGCCCGCCTGGTCGCCGGCGACGCGGACCTGGTGGCCCCGGTGCGCGCCGGCGTCTTCGCCGACTGGCGCCGCGACGCCCCGCGCCGCCTGCGCGACCTGCGCGAGGAGTACGCCGCCCGCCTGGCCCGGCACGGCGAGCTGGCCTACCGCCTGGAGGGCGACCTGAAGGAGGCGCGCGGCGGCCTGCGCGACTCGGCGATGCTGCGCTTCATCTCGGCGACCTGGCTGGTGGACGTGCCGCACGGGGCGCCCGAGCGGGCCCGGGAGTTCCTGCTGGACGTGCGCGACGCCCTGCACGGAGTGTCGGGACGCGCCCTGGACCGGCTGCTCCTGCAGGAGCAGGACGGGGTCGCGGCACTGCTGCGGGACGCCGGAGTGCTCGGCGACCAGGACGACCGCACCCTGACCAGCCCGCTGGAGGCCGACGAACTGTTCGCCGCGGACCTGGGTTCGGCCGGCGGCGCAGCGGTGAGCGCTTCGGCTGGCGGCGCCCTGACTGGTGGCGAACTGCCTGGCAGCGAACAGCCCGGCGATCCGTCCAGCGGCCTGCGTGATCCCGCGGTCGGCAGCATCAGCATCGCCGAGCTCTACACCACCGACGCCGACCTCCTCATGCGCCGCGTGGCCGAAGCCGCCACCACCATCGCCTACACCGCCGAAGCCGCCTGGCGCCAGGTCGACGCGGCGCTGGTCGCCCGCAACCCCGCGCGGCGTCCCGTGCGGCGGCCCCTGGCCGACGGCGTCGTGGAACAGGACGGCGAGGTCTTCCTGGCCCGCGCCGCCGCGCCCTCGCGCGACCCCGTCCTGGTGCTGCGGGCCGCCGCCGCGGCCGCCGAGTCGGGCCTCTCCTTCGCGCCCAACACCCTGCGCCGGCTCGCCGAGGAGTCGGCACCGCTGCCGCGCCCGTGGCCGCGGGAGGCGCGCGAAGCCTTCGTGACCCTGCTCGGCGCCGGATCCGGCCTGATCCCGGTGTGGGAGGCGCTCGACCGCTCTGGAATCCTGCACGCGCTGCTGCCCGAGTGGCGCCGCATCAGGTCCCTGCCGCAGCGGAACAGCCTGCACGTCCACACCGTCGACCGGCACACGCTCCAGACCGTCGTCGCCGCCTCCGACCTGCCGCGCGGCGTCGACCGTCCCGACCTGCTGCTGGTCGCCGCGCTGCTGCACGACATCGGCAAGGGGCTGCCCGGCGACCACTCCGAGACCGGCGCGGAGCTGACCCGGCAGCTGGCGCCCGCGTTCGGGTTCAACGACGCCGACGTCAGCACCCTGACCGGCCTGGTGCGCCATCACCTGCTGCTGCCCGACCTGGCCACCGCCCGCGACCCCGACGACCCGGCCACGCTGGAGGCGCTCCTGGGCGCCCTGTCCGAACTGGCCGCCCCGCGCGTGGAGGCGCTGCGCCTGCTGCGCGCGCTGTCCGAGGCCGACAGCAAGGCGACCGGCCCCGCGGCCTGGAACCCCTGGCGCTCCGGCCTGTACCACGGCCTGGCCGTGCGGGCCGAGGCCGCCCTGCTGGGCGTCGACCCGCCGGTCGCCGAGCCGTCCGATCCGGCGCGGGCCGAGGAGCTGGCCGCCCGCAGCCGGGCGTCGGCCGACGGCATCGTCGTCGAGGTGCAGGGCGCGCAGGCGGTCTCCGTCGCGGCTCCCGACCGGATCGGCATCCTGGCCGCCGTCGCCGGCGTGCTGGCGCTGCGCCGCCTGACCATCCGCGCCGCCACCAGCGAGACCGTCGACGGCGTCGTCGTCCAGCGCTGGCTGGTCGCCGCCGACTGGAGCACCGCGCTGCAGGACCGGCTCCGCGAGGACGTGCGCGCCGCCCTGTCCGGCACGCTGGACGTCGCCGGCCGCCTGGCCAGCCGCGACGCCGGCGAACGCCGCAACCGCCTGGTCGCCGCGCCGAGTGTGGCCGTGCTGCCCGGCGCCTCGGCCTCGGCGACCGTGCTGGAGGTCAAGGCGCGCGACGCGCCGGGCCTGCTGTACCGCGTCGCCTCGGCGCTGGCCGGGACGGGCGTCTCGGTGCGCTCGGCGCGCGTCTCGACGCTCGGCGCCGAGGCCGTCGACGTGTTCTACATCGTCACGGCCACCGGCGCGCAGCTCTCCGACGACGCCGCGCAGCGGGTGGCGGCGGCGGTCGCCGAGGTCCTGTGAAGCCTCAGCGGGTGTTGACCACCTGGAAGGCCTCGGCGATCCGGCCCTCGCCCAGCCCCAGCCGCTGAGCGACGCCCTCGCCCCAGGAGCGCAGCATGCCCTCCAGGTCCGGGTGCCCGTTGGTCTGCGAGGCGTGCGCCTGCAGCGCGGCGACCTTGCGGTCGAAGACGTCGGTGATGTCCACGGCGTGGCCGGCGTTCTTCATCGACATCACCCAGGTCTCCGGGACGGTCCAGGGTTCCAGCCCCTCGTCCTCCAGCAGCTCCGTGTGCGCCCACGGGTTGCGCGCGTCGGGGTAGACCGCCGCGATGGCCGCCTCGCCGACCGCGCGGTGGTCCGGGTGCGAGGCGTAGATGCGCTCCAGGTCCAGCTCGGCGGAGGGGATCAGGACCCGGTCGGGGCGCACCTGGCGGATCACGCGCGAGATGTCGCGGCGCAGCTCCAGCGAGGGCGTCAGGCGGCCGTCCGGCCAGTGCAGGAAGCGGATGTCGGTCACGCCGACGCACTTGGCCGCGGCGGTCTGCTCCGTCTCGCGCAGGGCCGCCACCTCCGAGCGCGGCGTGTCCGGGAACGCCTCGCCGGCGTCGCCGCTGGTCACGATCGCGTAGGTGACCTCGATCCCGGCGTCGGTCCACGTCGCGACGGTGCCGGCGGCACCGAAGTCGACGTCGTCGGGATGCGCGGTGACGACGAGGACGCGGGAGGGGGCGCTGGCGTCGGGCATGAGGGCTCCTGGTTCCGGGGCGGACGGACGGGGGTGGATGCTCTCCACGAGGGGCAACACCGGAGTCACCATCGGTGTTCCGGGCACCGAACCATTATCTCCGGTCCCGCCGGCCGCACCGGTATCGGCCCAGGTGAAAGCCTCATCTGCGCGACCGCTCCCGTCTTGTCGGTGCGGTCTGCGAAAATCCTGGAGTGAGTTCTTCCCTCTTCGCCCCAGGTGCCCTTCCGTTGTTCCCCATGCTCGACGAGATCCGGGAGCAGCGCGGGTCGGGCGAGGGGCGCCACACCGACCGCACCCTGCCCGAACCCCCGGCCTGGGCCGAGGAGTCCGACGCCGAGCGCGAGGGCTGGGACGGGTGGGACGAGCCGGAGGACGCCTGGGTCCCGCCGGAGGAGTCGGCCTCGGCGCGCCAGCTGCTCGACGGCCTGAACGACCCGCAGCGCGAGGCGGTCGTGCACGCCGGCGGACCGCTGCTGATCATCGCCGGCGCCGGCTCGGGCAAGACCCGGGTGCTGGCGCACCGCATCGCCTACCTGGTCGGCGAGCGGCACGCGCACCCCGGCTCGATCCTGGCCATCACCTTCACCAACAAGGCCGCCGCCGAGATGCGCCAGCGCGTGGAGGAACTGGTCGGCCCGCGGGCCCGCCTGATGTGGGTGTCGACCTTCCACTCGGCGTGCGTCCGGATCCTGCGCGCCCAGGCCAAGACCGCGGGCCTGCCGAGCAACTTCTCCATCTACGACACCGCCGACTCCCAGCGCCTGATGACCATGGTCCTGCGCGACCTGGAGATCGACCCGAAGAAGACCACGCCCCGCTCGATGCTCGGCCAGATCTCCAACCTCAAGAACGAGCTGGTCGACCACGACACCTTCTCCAGCCGCGCGCAGACCGAGGCCGAGCGCCAGCTCGCGCAGGTCTACCGGATGTACTCCGACCGCCTGGTCGCGGCCAAGGCGATGGACTTCGACGACATCATCATGACCACGGTGCACCTGCTCCAGGCGTTCCCGATGGTCGCCGAGCACTACCGCCGCCGCTTCCGCCACATCCTGGTGGACGAGTACCAGGACACCAACACCGCGCAGTACCAGTTGGTGAAGGAACTGGTCGGGCAGCACAAGAAGCGCACCGCGGACGGCGACCTGGTCGGGGCCGGCCCGGCCGGCGAGGGCGCCGACGGAGGGAACGCCGAGGAGCTGCCGCCGGGCGAGCTGTGCGTGGTCGGCGACGCGGACCAGTCCATCTACGCCTTCCGCGGCGCGACCATCCGCAACATCATCGAGTTCGAGCGCGACTACCCGGACGCCAAGGTCATCAAGCTGGAGCAGAACTACCGCTCCACCCAGACGATCCTGACCGCGGCGAACGCCGTCATCGAGAACAACAAGGGCCGCCGGGCGAAGAACCTGTGGACCGACTCCGGCGAGGGCAAGCTGATCACCGGCTACGTCGCCGACGACGAGCACTCCGAGGCGCAGTTCGTGGCCGAGGAGATCGACCGCCTCTCCGACGCCAAGGAGACGACCTACGGCGGCGTCGCGGTGTTCTACCGCACCAACGCCCAGTCCCGTGTCTTCGAAGAAGTCTTCGTCCGCATCGGCCTGCCCTACCGCGTGGTCGGCGGCGTCCGCTTCTACGAGCGCAAGGAGGTCCGCGACGCGCTGGCCTACCTGCGCGCGCTGGCCAACGAGGACGACATCGTCTCGGTCCGCCGCATCCTGAACACCCCCAAGCGCGGCATCGGCGAGAAGGCCGAGGAGTCGCTGGAGCGCCTGGCCGCCCGCGACCGCATCTCCTTCGGCGACGCCCTGCGCCGCGCCGACGAGGCGCCGGCCCTGGCCGCGCGCTCGGTGAAGGCCATCCAGGGCTTCACGCAGATGATGGACGAGCTGCGCGAGCTGGCCGCCGAGTACGGCCCCGCGCACGTCCTGGAGGCGATACTGGAGCGCACGGGCCTGCTGCAGGAACTCCAGGACTCCGACGACCCGCAGGACGAGACCCGCATCGAGAACCTCCGCGAACTCCTGGCCGTGGCCCTGGAGTTCGAGCAGGGCCAGCCCGAGGGCCGGCTCCCGGAGTTCCTGGAGCGCGTGGCCCTGGTCGCCGACTCCGACCAGATCCCCGACGGCGAGGACCACGAGGGCATGGTCACCCTGATGACCCTGCACAGCGCCAAGGGCCTGGAGTTCCCGGTGGTCTTCCTCACCGGCATGGAGGACGGCGTCTTCCCGCACATGCGCTCCATGGGCGACAAGAAGGAGATGGAGGAGGAACGCCGCCTGGCCTACGTGGGCATCACCCGCGCCCGCGAGCAGCTCTACGTCTCCCGCTCCGTCTACCGCTCCGCCTGGGGCGCACCGCAGTACAACCCGCCGTCGAAGTTCCTCGCCGAGATCCCCGAAACCCTCGTCGAGTGGGAGCGCACCGCCCCGGAGCCGAAGACCGCCGAACGCTCCCCCTTCGGCGACCGCCGCGGCATCTCGCGCGGCTACCAGCAGCGCAAGGGCCCGGTGAAGGTGATCTCCCTGGACCCCGGCGACCGCGTCATCCACGACTCCTTCGGCATGGGCACCGTCGTCGCGGTCAGCGGCCGCGAGCGCGACGAGGCCACGATCGACTTCGGGTCCTCGGGCGTGCGGACGCTGCTGCTGACGATGGCACCGGTGCAGAAGCTTTAGGGGCTGTGCGCTCCGCGTCGGTGCCGATACCCTCGGTGAGGCTTATCGGATAAATCGGGGGTGAGCGATGAGCTCTGCGACAGGGGACTACCTCGCGCGGCGTCCGGCGTCACGGCCTGTCAGGCTGATCGCCGGCATCGCGGCACTGGAAGCGCTGCCGTTCGCGATCGTCGACTACTCGGCGGTCGGCGGCTGGGGCGCTGCCTTGCCGTGGATGCTGCTGAGCGTCTACCTGCTCCGCGGGCTCTGGAACGGGAGTTCCGCCGCCTGGTACGCGCTCGTGGCGCTGAACATCGTCGTCATCGCGCTGTGCACGTTGACGCTTTTCGCGCACGACGTGCATGTCAGCGGAGGTCCGCTGCTCCTCGCGCGGGTCGGGCTCGAACTGGCGCTGCTGGCCGCCCCCGGTGTGCGTCGCTGGGTCGCGCAGGACTGAGCCCCCGCCGGCCGCCGCCTACGGAACCAGCCCGTGCGCCCGCAGGAACGGCATCGGGTTCACCGCGGTCGACGCCCCCGGCACGCCGGTCATCGGGTCGGCCGGGCCGGGCGGGTGGTATTCGAGGTGCAGGTGCGGGCCGGTGGTGTTCCCGGTGTCGCCGGACAGGGCGATGATCTGGCCGGCCGCGACCTTGCCGCTGCGGACCTTCATCACGCTCAGGTGGCAGTACCAGGTCTGGCTGCCGTCAGGGTGCTGTATCACTATCCGGTAGCCGTACGGGCCGGCCCAGCCGGACTCTATGACCGTTCCGTCGGTGATCGCGACCACCTTGGTGCCGGTCGGCACCGCGAAGTCCTGGCCGGTGTGCAGGTTGACCCAGCGGTCGCCGGACTGGCCGAAGCCGGCGGTCAGCACGTAGTCCTGGACCGGCAGGAAGAACTTCTGCGACATCTCGGCGAGCCGCTGCTTCTCCAGTGCCTGCTGCTGCACCAGTTCGCTGCGCTGCTCGCTGCGGGTCGCGCGGTCGGCGAGGTTGGCGCTGGCGGCGCGCATCTGGAGCAGGTTCTGCTCCAGGCCGTTGGTCGGCGTGGCCGGGCTGGCCGCGTCGGCGGCGGTCTCGGTGTGGGTCGCCGGCAGGCGCAGGCCGCCGACGGCGGCGACCGCCACGGCCGCCACGCCGACCACCGCGGCCGGGGTCGAGGTGAACGCGTGCAGCGTGCGGCGCCCGGACAGCGGCACAGAGGGCCGCGCGGGCTTGCTGCCGAAGGGGCGGGCCGGGGGAGTGCCGCCGGAGCGGCTGCGGCTGCGCAGGGGGGCTTCGTCCTCGCCGCCGTCTTCGTAGCCCTCGGGGTTGTCGTAGCCCTCGGGGTCGCCGTAGCCGTAGCCGGCGTAGTCCTCGGCGTCGTCGTAGTCCGACCCGTCGTAGGCGGCGTTCTCGTACTCGTCGTACTCGCCGTCCGCGTAGCCCTCGCCGTCGTAGGCGTCGTACGTGCCCTCGCCGTCCGGCAGGAGGTCGTACGCGGCTTCGGTGGACCCCGGGGCGTCGTAGATGGCCTCGAAGGTCCCGGTGTCGAAGTCCGGGTGGTGGAAGTTGTGGTCCTCGTACTGCGGCTGCGCACCGTACTGCTGGGCGTCGTAGGCCTGGTGGCCGTACTGCTGCGCGGGCGGCGCGGGCTGCTGCTGGTGCGGCGGCTGCGGCGGCTGGTGGGGCTGCTCGTACTGCGGCTGCGCCTGCTGCGGCTGCTGGGTGGGCTGCGCGTACTGCGCGTACGGATCCTGCCACCCCGGTCCGTCCCACATGGGGCTGGACTCCGGCGCCTGCGGCTGAGCGGGGATCCTCGGCTCGGCCGGGGCCTGCTGCTGTGGCGGCGAATAGGCCGCGTACACCGACTCGTAGTAGCTCTGGTCCATCACGGGCTGCCGGGTCGTGGCGTCCTCGTAGTCGTAGACGGCTCCCTGTTCGTAGAAGCCGGTCTGCGAGGGGGTCTCGTACACCCCGGACCAGTCGTTGACCGCCTGGTACCCGTCGTTTGAACCGTACAGGCTGTCCTCGCCGTTAGGCGTTATGGCCGCCTCCCAGTCGGTATCCCAATGGGACGGACTATGGGACGCACCATGTTTTCCCATGACGGCCAATACCTCCTGGGAACGCGGGACAGCCGATCACAAACGGCGCGGGGACAGCGCCGTTATCGAGTCGCGACTTTAGCGTCTCCAAGGCTCGACGGACAACGGTTCGGCAGACTTTGCGCGCCCTTTGCAAGAGGTTCACTGGCGTTGTCGCAGGAAGTCCGATGATCCTCACGCAGATTGTGCGGACCGTCACAGTGCGGGACTGGAGGGCACCTAGGCCCAGGTCGGTTAGTGTGTGAACCGGTCATGGCGGATCAAGGAAGATCTTCCAGGTGGACATCCCATGGAGGCAGTCGCAATGAGCCAGTCAGCTCCGGTCCGCGTCGTCATCGCGAAGCCCGGCCTGGACGGCCACGACCGCGGCGCGAAGGTCGTGGCGCGGGCGCTGCGCGACGCGGGCGTCGAGGTCATCTACACCGGCCTGCACCAGATGCCCGACCAGATCGTGGCCACCGCGATCCAGGAGGACGCCGACGCCATCGGCCTGTCGATCCTGTCCGGCGCGCACATGACCCAGTGCGCGAAGGTGCTGGAGGTCCTCAAGGAGAAGGACGCCACGGACATCAAGGTGTTCGCCGGCGGCATCATCCCCGAGGCCGACTTCGAGCCGCTCAAGGAGATGGGCGTCGTGGCGATCTTCACGCCCGGCACGCCGACCCAGGCCATCATCGACTGGGTGAACGCGAACCTCGCGCACGCCTGAGCCGAACCCCTGAGCCCGAACCCCTGACGTCACAAAGCCCCACCCCGTTGTCGGTGCCCTGAAATAGTGTTCGGGGCATGGCTGAACGTTGGACCGCCGCCCAGGTCAACTCCCTGGCCCCGGACGCCCCGTCGCAGAAGGCGGGCGCGAAACTCGGAGTGCCGGGTCCGTGGTCGGACACGGGATACCTGGACGCCGAGCGGCTGTTGTGGGGGGACTGCAAAGGCAGCGGGAGCAAGCCGTACCAGGTCACGGTCTCCGTGGCGGACTCGGACACGGCGTATCAGTGCACCTGCCCCAGCAGGAAGTTCCCATGCAAGCACGCGCTGGGCCTGCTGCTGTTGTGGGCGGCGGGCACGATCGCGGACACCGAGACGCTCCCGGACCGGGTCGAGGCCTGGGCCGAGTCCCGGCGGGACCGCGCGGAGAAGTCCGCGGCCCGCAGCGTCGCCAAGGCCGAGAAGGCCGCCGCCGATCCCGAGGGCGCGGCCAAGCGCGCCGCCCAGCGCGCCGAGCGGATCGGCACGGGCCTGGCCGACCTGGACCGCTGGCTCACCGACCAGATCGCGGCCGGCATCAGCGACTCCGCCACGCTCTCCTACAGCGCCGTGGACCCGGTCGCCAAGCGGCTGGTGGACGCGCAGGCGCCGGGGGTGGCGGGCCGGGTCCGGATGCTGGCCTCCGCCCGGTCGGCCTCCGGCGACGCCTGGCCGGACGCGGTCCTGGCCGAGTTCGCCCGGCTGCACCTGCTGTGCCAGGCCTGGACCCGCCTGCCCGAGCTGCCGCCGGCGATGCAGGACACCGTGCGGCGGCGGATCGGGATCTCGGTCGACGCCGACACCGTGCGCCGCGACGGCGAGCGGGTCGCCGACCGCTGGCATGTCCTGGGCTCCCGCGACCGCGCCGCCGACAAGCTCACCGAGCGCCGGATCTGGCTGCGCGGCGCCGAGAGCGGCCGGACCGCGATGCTGCTGGCCTTCGGCGCCATGCAGCAGGCGCCGACCCTGGCGCTGCCGGTCGGCGCGGTCTACCGGGCCGAGATGGTGTTCCACTCCGAGGTGCTGCCGCTGCGTGCGCAGATGGAGGCCGGCGAGCTCGACTCGGCGACCACGGCGGCCGCACCCGCCGGCGGGACCCTGCGGGCCGCGGCCGACGAGTTCGCCGCCGCCCTGGCCGCCGACCCGTGGCAGGAGGGCTGGCCGGTGGTGATCGCCGGCGCGGTCCCGGACCGGGACGGCGAGCTCACCGACGGCGAGGGCCGCCGCGTCCCGCTGCTGTGCGAGGACTCCGCCCTGTGGCGGCTGCTGGCGGTCTCCGGCGGCCATCCGGTGACGGTGTTCGGCGAGTACACCGACGCGGGTCTGGAACCGCTCACCGTGTGGGCCGAGGAGTCGGCGGTCGCGCTGTGAGGACGCCGGCGGGCCCGCCCGGGAGCCCCGGGAGAGGGCCGGTGATTAGGGAATTTCAGGGTATTGCCACGGACCCCGTAAGTTGTCAGTGGCGTGGTGCACAATCTGTGGACATCAGTGCGAAGGCTGTGGGGATCTCCTACTCGGCGGAAGCGCGGTGAGCACCATGAACGAAGCCTCCAATCAGACCGGCTCCGAGGTCTGGCAGGACCTTGTCTCGACGGCCCTGGTCGGCACCGACCGTCGCACCCCGCCGGCCGCCGGAGAGTTCGCCGCGCCCGGTGACAGCCCCGCGGCGGCCCTGCTGAGCTCGGCCGCGCTCATGAGCGCGTGGCGGCGGGCCGGCAACGCCGGTTCGGCGTACTCGGCCGAGCTCGTCGGCGATCAGGCCGAGCAGGCCGGGCATGGCGGCCAGGCCGCCGGAGTGCCCGAGGGCGTGCCCGCGGCGAAGTCGGCGGCGGTCGACGCCCGCCCGCTGCTCTCGACCGCGACCTCGGCCCGGCTCACGGCGTTGGTGGCTTCCCGGTCCGAGGCGCTCCCGGAGTACCTGGGCGCCGCCGCCAAGACCGGCTGCCGCGCCCCGGCCGAGCTGCTGCCCCCGCTGTTCGACTACGCCCGCGGCAGCATCGCGGTCCGCGCCGACCTGATGAGACTGGCCGGCCCGCGCGGCACCTGGCTGGCCAAGCAGAACCAGCAGTGGTCGACCTTCACCCGCTTCGCCGCCGCACCGGACCCCGAGGCGTGGCTGTCCGACAAGCCGCACGAGCGCATCGGCTACCTGACCTGGTTCCGCGCCAAGGACCCGGCCTCGGCCCGGGCACTGGTCGAGGAGGCGTGGACGCAGTCCGGCCCGAGCGCGGGGGGTCTGTCGGCGGAGACCCGTGCCGCGTACGTCGAGGCGCTGGCCGTGGGCCTGGGCCCGGAGGACGAGCCGTTCCTGGAAGCCGCCCTGGACGACAAGTCCCGCCAGGTCCGCGCCGAGGCGGTCCGGCTGCTGGCCACGCTGCCCTCCTCGCGGTTCGCCGAACGCATGACCGCGCGCCTGCACGCGCGCGTCCAGGTGTCCGTCGAGGGCACCGCGGTCCTGGTCACGCTCACCGAGGATCCTTCCGCGGCCACCGAGGACGAGGCCCGCGACGGCATCGGCGAGGGCTGGGTGCAGACCGAGGAGGAGCGCCGGCTGGCCCGGATGCAGCCCTCGTACTGGCTGGAGGACCTCATAGCCTCGACGCCGCTGACGGCGTGGCAGCGCTATGGCCTGTCGCCCGCCGAGCTGCTGCGCGCCACTGCCGCGAACCGCTGGGAGGCCAACTCCTGCCACCGCGGCTGGCGCTCGGCCACCCTGCGGCAGAAGAACTCGGAGTGGGCAGAGGCGTTCTGCGCCGTCAACGCCGCCACCGACATGCTGGAGCTGCTCTCCGACGAGGCCGCCGAGCGCTGGTGTCTGAGCGTGGTGGCCAGCCACCGGTCGCAGTACTCGATCCACAGCGCCCCGATCATCCTGAGCCGGCTGGGCCGGCCCTGGCCGGACCCGGTCTGCCAGGCCCTGCTCGACTCGATCCCGGCCTACCTGCCGAACGCCACCCGCAACGACGTGGCCCGCTTCTTCGGCATGGACAACCTGGCCGGCCGCTGGATGCCGCCGTCGTTCGCCGACGCGGTCGCGGCCAAGGCCGAGCGGATCCGCCCCGACCTCCCGCTGTGGGCCGAGGACCTGGACGACCTGGCGGCGATGCTGCGGGACCGGGCCCTGATGCTCGCCGAGCTGGACTCGGTCTGACGACGCCGGACCCTGTCTAACGATCTGGACTGTGTCCGAACCCTTCCCCCAAGGTGGACCCTTGAGTGGGTGCCACCTTGCCGAAAACCGAAAGTTGCCTTCGCCATGACTGCCACTGAAGCCACTGTCCTTCGCCAGCACGCCGAGCACGCCTTCGCCGGGGAACTGGAAGCCCTGCGCAAAGCCGACGCCGACTCCGGCCGTCCCAAGCCGCCGCGCTGGAAGCTCTCGCCATGGGCGGTCGCGACCTATCTGCTGGGCGGCACGCTGCAGGACGGCACCGTCATCACGGCGAAGTACATCGGCCCGCGGCGCATCGTCGAGATCGCCATCGCCACCCTGGCCACCGACCGCGCGCTGCTGCTGGTCGGCGTCCCGGGCACCGCGAAGACCTGGGTCTCCGAGCACCTGGCCGCGGCCATCTCCGGCGACTCCACGCTGCTGGTGCAGGGCACGGCCGGCACGCCGGAGGAGGCGATGCGCTACGGCTGGAACTACGCGCAGCTGCTGGCCCACGGCCCCTCGCGCGACGCGCTGGTCCCCAGCCCCCTGATGCGCGCCATGTCCACCGGCGCGATCGCCCGCATCGAGGAGCTCACCCGCATACCGGCCGACGTGCAGGACACGCTGATCACGATCCTGTCGGAGAAGACGCTGCCGATCCCGGAGCTAGGCCAGGAGACGCAGGCGGAGAAGGGCTTCAGCGTCATCGCCACCGCGAACGACCGCGACAAGGGCGTCAACGACCTGTCCTCGGCGCTGCGCCGCCGGTTCAACACCGTGGTCCTGCCGCTGCCGGCCACCGCCGAGGAGGAGATCGAGATCGTCTCCCAGCGGGTGAAGTCCCTCGGCAAGGCGCTGGAGCTGCCCGAGGTCCCGGCCGCGCACGAGGAGATCCGCCGCGTGGTCACGGTCTTCCGCGAGCTGCGCGCCGGCCTGACCGAGGACGGCAAGACCAAGCTGAAGACCCCCTCGGGCACCCTGTCCCCGGCCGAGGCGATCTCGGTGGTGGCCGGCGGCATCGCGCTGGCCGCGCACTTCGGCGACGGCACGCTGCGCCCGGCCGACGTGGCCGCCGGCATCCTCGGCGCGGTGGTGAAGGACTCCTCCACCGACAAGCTGGTGTGGCAGGAGTACCTGGAGACCGTCGCCCGTGGGCGCGAGGGCTGGACCGACTTCTACCGCAGCTGCCGCGAGGTCAGCGCCTGATGACCGTCACCCTGCTGGGGATCCGCCACCACGGACCCGGCTCGGCGCGGGCGGTCGCGGCGGCGCTGGCGGAGCTGAAGCCGGACGCGATCCTCATCGAGGGACCGCCGGAGGCCGACGCGCTGATCCCGCTGGCCGCGCATCCCGCGATGCGCCCGCCGGTCGCGCTGCTGGTCTACGCCGACGCCGATCCCTCACGCGCCGGGTTCTGGCCCTTCGCCGAGTTCAGCCCGGAGTGGGTCGCCATCAAGTGCGGCGCCGAGGCCGGCGTTCCGGTGCGCTTCATCGACCTTCCTTCGGGCCACCGATTCGCGGAGCTCCCGAAGGACGAAGACAGCGAAGATCGCGGCGAAGACCAAGCCGAACAGGAGGAAGACGAACAGGACCATCAACACGCCGAGGCCGGGCACGCCTTAGAGAGTATCCAGCGCACCGACCCCATCGCCGCCCTGGCCACCGCCGCCGGCTACGACGACCCCGAGCGCTGGTGGGAGGACGTCGTCGAGCAGCGCGCCGACGGCACCTTCTCGGCCCTGGACTCCTTCGCCGCCATCGCCGACGCGATGACCGTCGTGCGCGACCGGGCGCGTCCGGAGGACGAGCAGCGCGAGGCGTACATGCGCCAGTGCATCCGCGAGGAGGTCAAGGCCGGCCGTGAGCGCATCGCCGTGGTCTGCGGCGCCTTCCACGTCCCGGCGCTGGCCGAGATCGGCCCGGCCGCCCCGGACGCCAAGATCCTCAAGGAGCTGCCGAAGAAGGCGAAGACCACGGCGACCTGGGTCCCGTGGACGCACGGCCGCCTGTCCTTCCGCTCCGGCTACGGCGCCGGCATCGAGTCGCCGGGCTGGTACCACCATCTGTTCACCGCGCCGGACCAGGTCGTGGAACGCTGGCTCGTCCGCGTGGCCGAACTCTTCCGTGCCGAGGACCTGCCGGTCTCCTCAGCGCACCTGATCGAGGCCACGCGCCTGGCCGAGACCCTGGCCACCCTGCGCGGCCGCACCCTGGCCGGGCTGACCGAGGTCTCCGAGGCCGTGCAGTCAGTGCTCTGCGGCGGCTACGACGCGCAGATGGCGCTGGTCCGGGACAAGCTGGTGATCGGGGAGGACCTCGGCGAGGTGCCGCCGGACGTGCCGGTCGTGCCGCTGGCCGCGGACCTGGCCCGGGAGCAGAAGCGGCTGCGCTTCCAGCCCAAGCCCGGCCAGACCGAGGCCAAGCTGGACCTGCGCAAGCCCCACGACGGCGAGAAGTCCCGGCTGCTGCACCGCCTGAACCTCCTGGGCATCGACTGGGGCACCCTGGGCCGCTCCCAGGGCAGCGGCACCTTCTGGGAGACCTGGTCGCTGGACTGGCAGCCGGAGTTCGCGGTCAAGCTGGTCGAGGCCGCGATCTGGGGCACCACCGTGGCCACCGCGGCCGCGGCGAAGGCCGCGGACCTGGCGACGAACGCCGAGCAGCTGGCCGGGATCACCGACGTCGTCGAGGCCTGCCTGCTCGCCGACCTGCCGGCCGCGCTGGACCCGATCATGACCCTGCTGGCCGACCGCGCGGCCGTGGACACCGACGTCGCGCACCTGGCCGACGCCCTGCCCGCGCTGGCCAGGACCCTGCGGTACACCGACGTGCGCGGCACCGACGCCGCGGCGCTGCGCAAGGTCGCCGACACCCTGGTGGTCCGTATCGCGCTGGGCTTCCCGCAGGCCTGCTCCGGGCTGGACGAGGACGGCGCGCGGCGGATGCGGGCCCGGATGGACAACACGCACCAGGCCGTCGGGCTGCTCGACGACCCCGCCGCGAGCGACGAGTGGTACCGGGCCATGGCCCTGGTCGCCGACCGCGAGGGCATGACCGGGCTGCTCGCCGGGCGCGCCGTGCGGCTGCTCTACGACGCCTCCCGCATCGACGGCGACGAGCTGGGCCGCCGCATGGGCCTGGCCCTGACCCCGGGCGTGCCGCCGGCCGAGGCCGCGGCCTGGCTGGACGGCGTGCTCTCCGGCGGGGCGATGCTGCTGATCCACGACCCGGTGCTGCTGGGCCTGCTGGACCGGTGGATCGCCGGGATCCCCGCGGACACCTTCACCGACGTGCTGCCACTGCTGCGCCGCACGTTCGCCAACTTCGAAGGCCCCGAACGCCGCAAGATCGGCGAGCTGGCCCGGACCGTCGGCGCCGCGCCGCTGGCCGGGGTCGCGGCCGGGGCCGAACCGCCGGGCTTCGACCGGGACCGCGCCGGGCGCGCGCTGCCCGTGGTGCGGATGCTGCTCGGGATCAAGGAAGAGAGCCAGACAGGTGGCGGGAAGGGGAGCGCAGATGGCTGACACACTGGCCGCCGCCGACGAGGAGCGCATGCGCCGCTGGCGCCTGGTCCTGGGCGGAGACGACGACGGCACCGGCTGCAAGCTGACCGGCGTGGACCTGGAGATGGACAAGGCGCTGGCGGCCCTCTACAACAAGGGCGGCTACGAGACCGGCACCGGCACCGGCGCGGTCGGCGTCCGCAGCCGGGGCCGCGGCGGACAGCAGACGCCGCGCAGCGCCGGCCTCGGGGCGTCCTCGCCGCAGGTCGCGCGCTGGCTCGGCGACATCCGCGCCTACTTCCCGCAGACCGTCGTCCAGGTCATGCAGCGCGACGCCATCGACCGCCTGAACCTGCGCCAGCTGCTGCTGGAGCCGGAGATGATGGAGTCGGTCGAGCCGGACGTGCACCTGGTCGGCACCCTGCTGTCGCTGAACCACCTGATGCCCGCCGAGACCAAGGAGACCGCGCGCCAGGTGGTGCGCCGGCTGGTCGAGGATCTGGAGCGGCGGCTCGGCGCCAAACTGCGCGCCACGGTCAGCGGCGCGCTGGACAAGAGCACGCGCACCAGCCGGCCCCGGCACAGCGACATCGACTGGGGCCGCACCATCCAGGTGAACCTGAAGAACTACCTGCCGGAGTACAAGACGGTGGTGCCCGAGCGGCTGGTCGGCTACGCGCGCAAGGAACGCGCGGTGAAGCGCGACGTGGTGCTGGCCATCGACCAGTCGGGCTCGATGGCCGCCTCGGTGGTGTACGCCTCGGTGTTCGGCGCGGTGCTGGCGTCCCTGAAGTCGCTGAAGACCTCGCTGGTGGTCTTCGACACCGCGGTGGTGGACCTGACGCCGCAGCTGTCGGACCCGGTGGACGTGCTGTTCGGCACGCAGCTCGGCGGCGGGACCGACATCAACCGCGCCATCGCCTACAGCCAGTCGCTGATCAGCCGCCCGACGGAGTCCATCTTCATCCTGATCTCCGACCTCTACGAAGGCGGGGTCCGCCGCGAGATGCTGCGCCGGATCGCGGAGATGACGGCGGCCGGCACGCAGGTCATCGTGCTGCTGGCGCTGTCCGACGAGGGCGCGCCGTCCTACGACCGGGAGAACGCCTCGGCGCTGGCGGCGCTGGGGGTGCCGGCCTTCGCCTGCACGCCGGACAAGTTCGGGGACCTGATGGCCGCGGCGATCCAGCGGCAGGATCTGGGCAAGTTCATGGAGCAGTAGACCAGCAGAGCTTTCCCTGGTGACGCTGACGCAGGCTGCTTATACGGTGTGCGCTATGCGGGGGAACAGAGAAGCAAAGCCCGGCCATCGCCGCCGCCAACGATCACGTCAACGGCAACGACTATGGGGCGGCGGCCGGCCGTGAGCGTGAAGCGTCTGCGCGCGGGCGATCCGCGCGGCGTGGGCCCGTACCGCTTCCTGGGCCGCCTCGGCGCGGGCGGCATGGGCCTGGTGTGCCTCGCCCGCGATCCGGACGGCCGCCTGGTCGCGGTGAAGCTGATCCACACCGCGATCGCCGCCGACCCGGACTACCGCCGCCGGTTCGCCCGCGAGGTGCGCGCGGCGGCCGCGATCCGGGGCCGCTTCACGGCCGCGGTGCTCGCCGCGGACCCCGACGCCCCACAGCCCTGGTACGCGGCCGAGTTCGTCGACGGCCCGACCCTCGGCGAGGTGGTCCGCCGCTCCGGTCCGCTGCCCGCCCCGGCCCTGCGCGCCCTGGCCGCCGGACTCGCCGAAGCCCTGGCGGCGCTGGAAGCCGCCGGCCTGGTCCACCGCGACGTGAAGCCGGACAACATCCTGCTGGCGCCCGACGGCCCCAAGCTCATCGACTTCGGCCTGGCCCACCGCGACACCGACAGCGTCCTGACCCGCGCCGGCACGGTCCTCGGCTCGCCCGGCTACATGGCGCCGGAACAGATCGGCGGCCAGGGCGCCACGACCGCCTCGGACGTCTTCGCCCTCGGCGCGGTCCTGGCCTACGCCGCGCAGGGGCACGGCCCCTTCGGCACCGGCCCCGCCGAGGTGGTCGCCTACCGCACCAGGTTCGGCGATCCGCGGGTGGACGGCGTTCCCGAGGAGTTCCGCGGGCCGCTGCTGACCTGTCTGGCCAGGGAACCCGCCGAGCGGCCGACGCCCCGCGACCTGACAGCGCGCTGGTCGGTGCGGTCCGACGAGCTGGACACGCTGAACCAGGCCGGGCGCGGCCACCACGAGGTCCAGCCCCTGCGCGATCTGCTCTTCGGCAAGGTCGCGGGGGTCATGCCGGCCCTGGACCCCTGGCTTCCGGCGCCCGCCCCCTACCCCGGCGAGCCGCAGCCGGGCGCCGCGCGGTCCTGGCCTCCACAGTCCGCCGGCGATCCCGACATGCCGACCCTCGCTACCGCGCCTCCGATCTCGCTACCGCCGGGCTGGACGGCTGACCCGTTCCCGCGCAGCACCCCTTGGTGGCACCAGCCGGTCGGCGCGGACCGGCTGCCCCGCAATCCGGTCCGCGACCTCGTGCTCGCCGGCCCGGTCGCGGGCACGGTCCTGGGGTTCGCCGGCATCCCCGCCACGAGTACCGTGACCACGATCCTGCTGGGCTCGACCGCGATGGCGCTCGGCTTCGTCCTCGGTGTCCGGCGCAGCTTCATCACCCTCGCGTTCTTCGCCATGCAAGCGACTTCGGTACCGCATTTCCTCGAAGTTGTGATCCCCGTCCTGTCCGCCGCCGTCATCGCCCGAGTCGGCGGCCTCAAGCGGCAACCGGTCCTGTGCCTCGCGGTCGGCGTCGCCGCATATATCGCCGCGCAGGTGGCAGCCCTGGTCTGGGTCGCCCGCGGGACCGGCGCCGACTTCGCCGCCGTCTGGCGCGCCGGCAGCGGCGGAGTGCTGATCTACCGGGACGCCGCCATCGCCGCGGGGTGCGGCGCTGCCGTCGGCTTCCTGGCGCTCATAGGATCGTCGAAGGCGGCCGTCAAGGTGGACGGTCCTTACCGCGCGACAGGAGTGAACCGATGACTGGCGGCAATCTGACCCGCGACGAGGCGGCGGAGCGTGCCCGGCTTTTGACGGCCGAGCACTACGCCGTCGAGCTGGATCTGACGCGCGGGGACACCACGTTCGGCTCGAAGAGCACCATCACCTTCGGGTGCTCCGAGCCCGGGGCCGCCACCTTCGTCGACCTGCTCGCCCCGGCGGTGCGCAGCGTGACGCTGAACGGCGAGGCGCTGGACCCGGCCGAGGTGTTCGACGGCGCGCGCGTGCACCTGAGCGGCCTGCGGGCCGAGAACGTCGTCGTCATCGACGCCGAGGCCGCCTACAGCCGTACCGGCGAGGGGCTGCACCGCTTCGTCGACCCGGTGGACGGCGAGGTGTACCTCTACACCCAGTTCGAGCCCGCCGACTCCCGGCGCCTGTTCGCGAACTTCGAGCAGCCCGACCTCAAGGCCCGCTTCCAGTTCACCGTCACCGCCCCGGCGCAGTGGCGGGTGTGGTCCAACGAGACCTTGGAGGAGCTGACGCAGGGCCCGGACGGCGCGAACACCTGGCGCTTCAACGCCACCGAGCCGATCTCCACCTACATCACCGCGGTCGTGGCCGGCGACTACCACGTCGTCGAGGACGAGCACACGGTGCGCCTGGCCGACGGCTCGGACCTGCTGATCCCGGTCAGCGCGATGGTCCGCAAGTCCCTGGCGCCCTACTTCGACGCCGAGGCGATCCTCGAGGTCACCAAGGCCGGCCTGGACTTCTACCACCGGATCTTCGACTACCCGTACCCCTTCGGGAAGTACGACTCCGCCTTCGTGCCCGAATACAACCTCGGCGCCATGGAGAACCCGGGCCTGGTCACCTTCAACGAGCGCATGGTCTTCCGCTCCAAGACCACCGACGCCTCCTACCAGGGCCGTGCCAACACGATCATGCACGAGATGGCGCACATGTGGTTCGGCGACCTGGTCACCATGAAGTGGTGGGACGACCTGTGGCTCAAGGAGTCCTTCGCGGACTTCATGGGCGCCTACGCCCTGACCCACGCCACCCGCTGGGAGCACGCCTGGGTCTCCTTCGCCAACGGCCGCAAGGCCTGGGCCTACCGCCAGGACCAGCTGCCGACCACGCACCCGATCGTGGCCGACATCCGGGACCTGGAGGACGCCCGCCTCAACTTCGACGGCATCACCTACGCCAAGGGCGCCTCGGTGCTCAAGCAGCTGGCCGCCTACGTCGGGGAGGAGGCGTTCCTGGAAGGAGCGCGCCGCTACTTCAAGTGCCACGCCTTCGGCAACACCACCCTGGACGACCTGCTGGCGGTGCTGGAGGAGACCTCGGGCCGCGATATGAAGGCCTGGTCGAAGGCCTGGCTGGAGACCGCCGGCGTCAATACCCTGACAGTCGAGGTGGAAACCGACGCCAACGGCGTGGTCACCGCCGCGGGCATCGCGCAGAGCGCGGTCCCGGAGTTCCCGACCCTGCGCCCGCACCGCGTCGCCGTGGGCTGCTACTCCCCGAACGCCGCCACCGGCGAGGTGGAGCTGGTGGAGCGGATCGAGCTGGACGTCGACGGGCCGCGCACCGAACTGCCGCAGCTGGTCGGCAAGCCGCGGCCGGGGCTGGTGCTGCTCAACGACCAGGACCTGACCTACGCCAAGATCCGCTTCACCCCGGCCGAGCTGGACGCCTTCGAGCGCGGAGGCCTGGCGGCCCTGCCGGACTCCATGGCCCGCGCGCTGGCCTGGTCCGGCGTGTGGCACATGACCCGGGACGCGGTACTGCCCGGCCGCCGCTTCATCGCCGTGGTGCTGCGCAACATCGAGGCCGAGACCGACATCAGCGTGGTGCAGAACCTGCTGCGCCAGCTGCGGCTGGTGCGCGGGGAGTACCTGGACCCGGCGTACCGCGCGGCCGCCGACACCGTGATCTCCGCGCGCCTGTGGGAACTGCTGGCGGCCGCGCCGGCCGGCAGCGACCACCAGGTGGCCTTCGGCTACGCCGCGGTGCGGTCGGCGAGTCAGGACTCGGACTTCGCCAAGATCAGGGACCTGCTGTCCGGCGAGCTGTCCTTCGACGGACTGACCGTGGACCAGGACCTGCGCTGGGCGATCATCGAGACGCTGGCCGCCGCGGGTCTGGACGACGACGGGACGCTGGCCGACCGCGAGGCCGCCGCCGACGACACCGCCGACGGCCGCCGGCACCGGGCCGCCGCCCGCGCGGCGCGGCCGCTGGCCCAGGCCAAGGCCGAGGCCTGGCGGCTGGTCGTGGAGACACCCGATCAGCCGAACGACCTGATCGGCGCCGTCCTCGGCGAGTTCTACCAGGTCGGCGCGGACAAGCTGGCCGAGCCGTACGTCGAGCCGTACTTCCAGGCCCTGGCCGCGGTCTGGGCCGAGCGCAGCATCCAGAACGCCGAGCGCATCGTCAGCGGCGGCTACCCCTGGCCGCTGACCTCGGCGGCGCTGCTCGCCCGCACCGACGCCTGGCTGGCCACCGACGCCGCGAAGGCGCCGGCGCTGCGGCGGCTGGTGCTGGAGGCGCGCGACGACGCGGCGCGCGCGTTGCGGGCGCAGGAATGCGACCGGAACGCCTAGGCGGTTGATTCCTGGGGGTTCCGGCAAGCAGCACCGCACCTGACAAGCAGTCTTGCGAAACGGTTCAGCAGCAAGCATGGGCGCCCCGGACGACCTCCCTCAGCCTGGTTGGCTGTGGGTGGTCGGCCGGGGCGGCCAGGCGCCGCTGATCAACCGTTTCGCCGCCGGTACCCCCAGGAATCAATCGCCTAGCGAACCTCACGTATCCGGCGCAACCGCATCGGTCCCGTCTCGCATGGCGGGACCGGTCGCGGGCCGGTTGCGCGCCGGGGGCGGGTTCCTCATGTGCCCGAATTCACACCCCTGCTCTTCGCCTCCCGGTTCGTGATCTGGCTGCGCACCGGACTACCCTGCGATGAGGTGGACGGCATCCGCGCATCTGTAGCGGTAGCCGTACCGGAATCTTCCTTTGAGGGACGGACGCGCGTGGATCTTTTCGAGTACCAGGCGAGGGACATTTTCGCTAAGCACGGTGTGCCCGTGCTGGGCGGCGAAGTGGCCGAGACCCCGGAGCAGGCGGAAGCCGCTGCCGAGAAGCTGGGCGGCCGGGTGGTCGTCAAGGCCCAGGTGAAGGTCGGAGGCCGCGGCAAGGCCGGCGGCGTGAAGCTGGCCGAGGGTCCGGCGGATGCCAAGGAGAAGGCCGCCGCGATCCTGGGCATGGACATCAAGGGCCACACGGTCCACAAGGTCATGCTGGCCCAGACCGCCCAGATCGAGGCGGAGTACTACGTCTCGTTCCTGCTGGACCGGTCCAACCGCACCTTCCTGGCGATGGCCAGCGTCGAGGGCGGCATGGAGATCGAGGAGATCGCGGTCTCCAAGCCCGAGGCCCTGGCCAAGATCCCGGTGGACGCCGCCGCGTACCACGAGGGCCTGTCGCAGGAGAAGGCCGACGAGATCGTCAAGGCCGCCAACTTCCCGCACCACGTGGCCGACCAGGTCGCCGCCACGCTGGTGACGCTGTGGGACGTCTTCGTCAAGGAGGACGCCACCCTGGTCGAGGTCAACCCGCTGGTGAAGACCACCGAGGGCAAGATCGTGGCCCTGGACGGCAAGGTGTCGCTGGACGAGAACGCCGCCTTCCGCCACGAGGACCACGCCGCCCTGGAGGACGCGGCCTCGGCCGACCCGCTGGAGGCCAAGGCCAAGGCCAAGCACCTGAACTACGTCAAGCTCGACGGCGAGGTCGGCATCATCGGCAACGGCGCGGGCCTGGTCATGTCCACCCTGGACGTGGTCGCCTACGCCGGCGAGAAGCACGGCAACGTCAAGCCGGCCAACTTCCTGGACATCGGCGGCGGCGCCTCGGCCGAGGTCATGGCCAACGGCCTGGACATCATCCTGAACGACCCGGCGGTGAAGTCGGTGTTCGTCAACGTCTTCGGCGGCATCACGGCGTGCGACGCGGTCGCCAACGGCATCGTGCAGGCCTTCGAACTGCTGGGCGCGGCCGCGGGCACCAAGCCGCTGGTCGTCCGCCTGGACGGCAACAACGCCGAGCTGGGCCGCCAGATCCTGGTGGACGCCAAGCTGCCGGGCGTGGAGCAGGTCGACACCATGGACGGCGCCGCGGACCGCGCGGCCGAGCTGGCGAACGCGCGCTAAGGGGTTTGAGAAACAGACATGGCTATCTTCCTCACTGAGAACTCCAAGGTCATCGTCCAGGGCATGACCGGCTCCGAGGGCATGAAGCACACCAAGCGCATGCTGGCCTCGGGCACCAAGATCGTCGGCGGCGTGAACCCGCGCAAGGCCGGCACCACCGTGGACGTGGACGGCGTGGACGTGCCGGTCTTCGGCACCGTCGCCGAGGCCATGGAGAAGACCGGCGCGGACGTGTCCGTGGTCTTCGTCCCGCCGGCGTTCACCAAGGCCGCGATGATCGAGGCGATCGACGCCGAGATCCCGCTGCTGGTGGTCATCACCGAGGGCGTGCCGGTCCACGACACCGCCGAGGCCTGGGCCTACAACCTGGCCAAGGGCGCCAAGAGCCGCATCATCGGCCCGAACTGCCCCGGCCTGATCACCCCCGGCGCCTCCAACGCCGGCATCATCCCGGCCACCATCACCAAGGCCGGCAAGATCGGTCTGGTGTCCAAGTCGGGCACCCTGACCTACCAGATGATGTACGAGCTGCGCGACTTCGGCTTCTCCACCGCCGTCGGCATCGGCGGCGACCCGGTCATCGGCACCACGCACATCGACTGCCTGCAGGCCTTCCAGGACGACCCGGACACCGCGGCGATCGTCATGATCGGCGAGATCGGCGGCGACGCCGAGGAGCGCGCGGCGGCCTACATCAAGGAGCACATCACCAAGCCGGTGGTGGGCTACGTCGCGGGCTTCACCGCCCCCGAGGGCAAGACCATGGGCCACGCCGGCGCCATCGTCTCCGGCTCCGCCGGCACCGCCGCGGCCAAGCAGGAGGCCCTGGAAGCGGTCGGCGTGAAGGTCGGCAAGACGCCGTCGGCCACCGCCCAGCTGATGCGCGAGATCATGCAGGGTCTGTAAAGATCAGGGCTTTGCGGTAGGGCCCCGGCTGCGCTTCGTGCGCGGCCGGGGCTTTCGCGTTCCCGGTCGCGAAGTTCGCGCGCGGCAGCCTCCCGGGGCGTAACCACCAGCGCTGATCGGGCCGCCTCGCATGACGGCGACCTTGCCCTACGGCCCACGACCACGTCGAGCAGCGCCGCATTACGCCACCGGGGTGAAACCCCGCCGCGCTCCCGGCCAGGCGTGCCTCGCCGCCCCGGCACCGGCGGATCCGCTGACCAGAGTGGGGGCATGCGCGATGAGACCGATCCCCGCAGCGCCGTCGACGCCGGGCCGGACCGCAGCTGGGTGGCCGAGCAGCTCGCCGCGGCGCGGGCACGGCAGGAGCCCGAGGGGGAGCCGGAAGCGCCGGCGCTGGCCGAGGCGCTGCGCGAGCTCGCCGCCGACTGGGGCCAGAGCCTGGCCGTCGCGTGGGACGGGCCCCACGGCCGCGACCTGCGCCTGGCGGTGCGGGCCGGGGCGCACGCGGTCCTGGCCGCCGTCGCCACCTGGCTGGCCGCGGTCACCCTGTGCGTGACCGTCTGGCTGGTCTCCGCCCCGGACACCTCGGGGATCATCGGCCCGCTGCGGGTCGGCGGACAGCTCTGGCTGCTCGGCCACCACGCCGCGCTCGACGTGCCGGCCGGCCGGATCGCGATGGCGCCGCTGGGGTTCACCGGGCTGGTCCTGTTCGCGCTGTGGCAGACGACCGTCGCGCCGATCGCGCGGCCCGCGCAGATCGCCTACACCGCGTTCGGCGCCGCGACCGGTTACTGCCTGATCGCCGCGCTCGTCGCCGCCGGCGCCGTGACCAGCGACGTGCGGCCCGACACCGCGCAGGCCGTGCTGGTCGGGGTGCTGTTCGGCGCGCTGGTGCCGACGGCCGCGCGGTGGCGCCGCATCGCCGGGTTCTGCGACGTGCCGGCCTGGATCGGCACCGCGGCGCGCGCGGCGGCGGCCGCCGCCGCGGTGCTTGTCGCAGGGGGAGCGGCGACGCTGGTCGGGACCCTGATCGCGCACCTGCCGGAAAGCGGCTGGCCGCGCGGGATCGCCGACGCCGGGGGCATGTTCCTGCTCAGCCTCGCCGTGCTGCCGAACGCGATCGCGTGGTCCGCGGCGTTCGTGCTGGGCCCCGGGTTCGCGGTCGGGACCGGCACCGGGGTCGGCGTCCTGAGTGCGAAGGTCGGCGCGCTGCCAGTGTTCCCGATGCTCAATGCCCTGCCGCGCAACCGCGGCCACCTCTATCCCTACAGCCTGGCGTTCCTCGCGCTGCCGGTGGCGGCCGGAGTGGTGCTGGCGCTGGTCGTGGTGCGCGGCGGGCACCGGGCGCTCGCCGACCGGGTGCGGGCGCTGGGCGCGGCCGCGGTGGCTGTGGCGCTGATGGCCGGCCTGGTGGCGACGCTGTCCGGCGGACCGCTGGCCGGCGGGCGCATGGCAACGATGGGCCCCTCGGGATGGCGGACGGCGGCGGCCACCCTCCTCCTCCTGGGGGTGACCGCCGCCGTCGTGGTGCTCGCGCCGCCGCTAGCCCTGGCCGTACGGGGGCTGCCCCTGGCCGTAAGGGGGCTGACCCTGGCCGTAAGGCGGCTGCCCCTGCGGCGGGTTCTGGACTCCGTAGCCGTACTCCGGCCCCGGCGCCGGGCGGAAGTAGGGCCCGGATTCACCCCGCCAGACGAATATGATCGCCAGCAGGCCGACCAGCAGGGTGGCGACCGAGCCGATCTTGTCGACGGCCGGGATCCAGCCGCTGGCCAGGTTGCTGATGCTGCCCAGGACGCCGATGCCGAAGAAGACGCTGGAGACGATGCGGGCGTAGTTGTGGCCGCCGCGGGTGGCCAGGGCCATCCAGAGCCACAGGCCGGCCCCGATGAGCCCGCCGATGACGGCGCTGGCGACGAAGACGCCCTTGTCGCTGTTGATGGTGGTCTCGGAGTACCCGAGGGACTCCAGGTGGTTCTTGACGGCGCCGATCTGGGTGAGTCCGATGATCATGTTGAGCAGGCCGATGGCCAGGCCGGCGAACATCAGGTTGACGGCGATCCGGACTGAGTTCGGCATCGGCGGCCGGACCGGGGCCGGCGCGTTGTAGCCGTACGCCCCGCCGGGATACGACGGGTAGGCCGGGGGCGGCGTCGGATAGCCGCCCTGCTGTTGGTCGTTCGGGTTCTGCCAGGAATCCTGGGACACGTCGCGAAGCCTTTGCTGTCATGTGGATGTGTGTCGGTCCATCCACACAGTAGGACGCGGCTCCAAGCCCGGAAAGGCCTTATAAACCCCGTGCGACCGGCCTCAGCGCTGCGTCGACATCCCCGTGGTGTTCTCCAGCTGGGTCAGGCACGCCTTCTCGGCGACCTGCGTGTTCGCGCCCTGCATGCACTTGGCGTAGTCCTTGAACGGCGTCCACCAGACGATCGAGGCCACCAGCAGCAGCCCGGCCAGCACGCCGGAGACCGAGGCGGAGACCATGCTCGCGGTCGCCTCGGAGGCGCGCTGGTGCTTGAGCGCCGCGGTGCGCTGCGCCGAGATCGACAGCACGAACGCCGCCACCGCGAACGCCAGTCCCGCCGCCGAGCCGACCATCCACGCCGGGAACGTCGCCAGCCCCTGGTAGATCGCCAGCATCGTGCACGCGGTCGAGCCCAGCGAGAGCCCCAGGGCCCAGCGGGTCTTCAGATCGCGCTGCGGACGCTGCGGCTGCGGCTGCTCGCGCTGGTCGCGGTAGCGGCGGTCCGGGTCCTGGCGCGGATCGGGGCGCCGGTCGACCGGCCCGTACCGGTTCGGGTCGCCCCACGGGGTGCGCTGCTGCTCCGGCTCGCGCGGACGCTCTGCCCCCCACGGCTGCACCGGACCCGGACGGACCTGGCCGTACGGCTGGCGCGGCGGCGCG
The DNA here is from genome assembly GCF_041262705.1 of Catenulispora sp. MAP12-49. Classification (NCBI taxonomy): domain Bacteria; kingdom Bacillati; phylum Actinomycetota; class Actinomycetes; order Catenulisporales; family Catenulisporaceae; genus Catenulispora; species Catenulispora sp. MAP12-49. The sequence goes on from NZ_JBGCCP010000003.1 coordinate 365,208, forward strand.
CCCCACGGCGAGGGCGGGACCGGACGCTGCGGATCGTGGGCGTCCTCCGGCGGCGGGGCGAAGGGGTTGTCCTCGCGGTTGTTCTCGCGGTTGGCCTCGCGATTGTCCCTGGGGCTGCCCCCTGGGCCGTCCTCGATCGGCGCGGACGCGGCCGCCGTGGCTGATTCCGGCGCCGGCCCGGAGGCGGCAGCCGGCCCCGTCCCGGCGTCCGGACCCGGAGCGGCCGGAGCCTGCGACGCGGTCGCAGCCGCCCCACCCCGCCCATCCGGCTCAGCGGCACCGACGCCACCTGCGCCGAGCCCGCTCTCCGTCGGCGTGGGCCGTTGCTCGGCGTCGGTCACGGAAGTCCTCCGGGTTATCGTGGACATGATCGGTTCATCCTCGGCCGGCTGGCGGGCAACACACCGTCCGCCCACTATCGTTGCCTATGGCGACCCCGCCCGTCCAAGTGGGTCGGGTCCGGCCGGGAGACAACAGCAAACACCCCTATGAGGAGGCCGCGGTCGTGGTCCATCCCGAAGGAACGAAGAGCCCTCCGGGGCTCGTGCACCACCGCCCGGGCGCGCCGGCGAGGATCGTGGTCCTCGTCTCCGGCTCGGGCACGAATCTGCAGGCGTTGATCGACGCCCAGCAAGCCGACCCCGCGTTCGGCGCCGCCATCGTGGCCGTCGGCGCGGACCGCACCGGTATCCAGGGCCTGGAACGGGCGGAGCAGGCAGGCATCCCCACTTTCGCGCTCCGCGTGAAGGACTTCGCCAGCCGCGAGGAGTGGGACCGCGCGCTGCGCGACCAGGTCGCCGAGTACGCGCCGGACCTCGTGGTCTCGGCCGGCTTCATGAAGCTGCTCGGCCCGGACTTCCTGGCCGCTCATCACGGCCGCGTCATCAACACCCATCCCGCGCTCTCGCCGAGCTTCCCCGGCATGAACGGCCCCGCCGACGCGCTGGCCTACGGCGTGAAGATCACCGGCTGCACGGTGTTCTTCGTCGCCGGCGGCGTGGACGACGGCCCGGTGGTGGCGCAGGCCGCCGTCCCGGTCGAGGCCGGCGACGACGTGGCGAGCCTGCACGAGCGCATCAAGACGGCGGAGCGGGCGCTGCTCGTGGACGTCGTGGGCCGGCTGGCCCGCAACGGCTGGACCATCGACAACCGAAAGGTCACCTTCCAGTGAGTACGACTGAGGACATCCGCCCGATCAAGCGCGCGCTGGTCAGCGTGTACGACAAGACCGGTCTGGAAGACCTGGCCCGCGGCCTGCACGCGGCCGGGATCGCCCTGGTCTCCACTGGCGGCTCGGCCAAGCTGATCCGCGACCTGGGCCTGCCGGTCACCGAAGTCCAGGAGCTCACCGGCTTCCCGGAGTGCCTGGACGGCCGGGTCAAGACCCTGCACCCGAAGGTGCACGCCGGCATCCTGGCCGACCTGCGCCTGGAGGACCACCGCAAGCAGCTCGCCGAGCTCGGCGTCGAGCCCTTCGACCTGGTCGTGGTGAACCTCTACCCGTTCACCCAGACCGTGGCCTCCGGCGCCACCCCCGACGAGTGCGTCGAGCAGATCGACATCGGCGGCCCGTCGATGGTCCGCGCCGCCGCCAAGAACCACCCGAGCGTGGCGGTCGTGGTGAACCCGGCCAACTACGGCGCCGTGCTGACCGCGGTGACCGGCGGCGGCTTCACCTTCGCCCAGCGCAAGCGCCTGGCCGCCGAGGCCTTCGCACACACCGCTGAGTACGACGCCGCCGTGGCCGGCTGGTTCGCCGCGGCCTACGCCCCCGACGGCGAGTCCCGCTTCCCCGACTTCGTCGCGAACACCTACGAGCGCAAGGCCGTGCTCCGCTACGGCGAGAACCCGCACCAGGGCGCCGCGCTCTACATCAACGACGGCGAGCAGGACACGCTGGCCACCGCCGAGCAGCTGCACGGCAAGGAGATGTCCTACAACAACTACGTGGACACCGACGCGGCGATCCGCTCGGCCCACGACTTCGACGAGGCCTGCGTCGCGATCATCAAGCACGCCAACCCCTGCGGCATCGCGATTGATAGTGCCGGCGATATCGCCTCGGCCCACCGGCTGGCCAACGAGTGCGACCCGGTCTCGGCCTTCGGCGGCATCATCGCCGCCAACCGCACCGTCACCCACGCGATGGCGCTCCAGGTCAACGAGGTCTTCACCGAGGTCATCTGCGCACCGGACTACGAGCCGGAGGCGCTGGAGGCGCTGAAGACCAAGAAGAACATCCGGATCCTGAAGACCGCCTCCCGCAACCGCCGCAAGCTGGAGTTCCGCCAGATCTGCGGCGGCCTGCTGCTCCAGGACGGCGACCTGTATCAGGCCGAGGGCGACGACCCCGCGACCTGGACCCTGGCCAGCGGCGAGCCGGCCGACGAGCAGACCTTCGCCGACCTGGTCTTCGCCTGGCGGGCCATCCGCTCGGTGAAGTCCAACGCGATCCTGCTGGCCTCCGGCGGCGCCTCGGTCGGCGTCGGCATGGGCCAGGTCAACCGGGTCGACTCGGCCAAACTGGCGGTCCAGCGGGCCGGCGACAAGGCGCGCGGCTCCGTCGCCGCTTCCGACGCCTACTTCCCGTTCCCCGACGGCTTCGAGGTCCTGGCCGAGGCCGGGGTCAAGGCCGTGGTGCAGCCCGGCGGCTCGGTCCGCGACGAGCTGGTCGTCGAGGCGGCGCGCAAGGCCGGCGTCACCATGTACATGACCGGCACCCGGCACTTCACCCACTAAGGAGGCGTGAACCTCATGACTGCTTCTCATACGGCCCAGATCCTGGACGGCAAGGCGACCGCCAACACCATCAAGGGCGAGCTGTCGACGCGCGTCGAGGCGCTCAAGGCGCGCGGCGTCGTGCCGGGCCTGGCCACCCTGCTGGTCGGCGACGACCCGGCCTCGGCCTCCTACGTGCGCAGCAAGCACCGCGACTGCGCGCAGGTGGGCATCGCCTCCATCCAGCGCCAGCTGCCGGCCACGGCGTCCCAGGCGCAGGTCGCCGAGGCGGTGGCCGAGCTCAACGAGGACCCGGCCTGCACCGGCTACATCGTGCAGCTGCCGCTGCCCAAGGGGATCGACGAGAACGCGATCCTGGAACTCGTCGACCCCGACAAGGACGCCGACGGCCTGCACCCGACCAACCTCGGGCGGCTCGTGCTCGGCGCCCCGGCGCCGCTGCCGTGCACCCCGCTGGGCATCGTCGAGCTGCTGCGCCGGCACGACGTGGCCATCGCCGGGGCCGAGGTGGTCATCGTCGGCCGCGGCATCACCGTGGGCCGCCCGCTGGGCCTGCTGCTGACCCGCCGCAGCGAGAACGCGACCGTGACCCTGTGCCACACCGGCACCCGCGACCTGGCCTTCCACACCCTGAAGGCGGACATCGTGGTGGCCGCGGCCGGCGTGCCGAACCTGATCACCGCCGAGCTGGTGAAGCCGGGCGCGGCGGTGCTGGACGTCGGCGTCTCGCGCGGCGCGGGCGGCCTGGCCGGCGACGTCGCGGACGACGTGCGCGACGTGGCGGGCTGGGTGTCGCCGAACCCCGGCGGGGTCGGGCCGATGACCCGGGCCATGCTGCTGAACAACGTGGTGGAGATCGCGGAGCGGCAGCTCTGAGGCGTCGCTATTGACGCTTCATCAGATCGCCCTTACAAGGGGGGACATGTCTGTTAGGGACCTGTCCCCCCTTGATGATTTCCCGTTCCATCAGACCTCGGAGTCGATGGCGCACGTCGCCACCTCCGACCGGAACTTCTACGACCGCTACTACTTCAACCTGCACCACGGCACGGACGAGCTGTTCATGGCGCTGGGCGTGGGGCAGTACCCGAATCTCGGCGTGACTGACGCCTTCGCCGCCATCGTCCACCAGGGCGTCCACCGCGTGGTCCGGGCTTCGCGCGAGCTGGGGAACGACCGGGGCGACACCTCTGTGGGCCCGTTCCGCGTCGAGGTGCTGGAGCCGCTGAACCGGCTGCGCGTGGTGCTGGAGCCGGGGGAGTACGAGCTCTCCTTCGATCTCACCTGGACCGGCGCGATCTCCGCCACCCGGGAGCCGCGGCAGTTCGTGCGGCGCAACGGCCGGGTGTGGATGGACTCGGTGCGCCTGGCCCAGACCGGTTTCTGGGAGGGGACGCTGCGCATCGGCGAGTACGAACTCGCCGTCACTCCAGACACTTGGTGGGGCTCGCGGGACCGCTCGTGGGGCATCCGGCCGGTCGGCGAGGCCGAGCCCGCCGGGATCCAGGGCAACGGCGGGGTGCCGCCGACGTTCCACTGGGTCTACGCGCCGATGCAGTTCGACGACTTCTCGATCCTGGTGATCGCGCAGGAGGACGAGGGCGGCGGCCGGGTCCTCCAGGAGGCGGTGAAGGTCTTCGGCGACGGCCGCCCCGCCGAGGAGTTGGGCCGTCCGGAACTGGAACTGCACTACCTCTCCGGGACTCGCGACGTGGAGTCCGCGGAGGTGCACTTTTCCGGCCGGGCCGAGCGCATCCGCGTCACCCAGCTGATCCCGCTGCACATGGCCGTCGGCAGCGGCTACGGCCTGGACGCCGACTGGCGGCACGGCATGTACCAGGGCCCGGAGCTGGTCGTACAGCAGGTGGTGATGCCCGCGGCGGAAGCGGCGGCGAAGTCGGGGATGTTCGGCATCACCGAGCGGCTCTCGCGCTTCGAGTACGACGGGCCCGAGGGCGTCCGCACCGGATACGGCTTGTTCGAGACGCTGTTCATCGGCGCGCACAAGCCGAGCGGGTTCGGCGACTGGCTTGCCGTGGCTCCTTAGCGCGCTCGTCGCAGGTTCTCGATAGATACAGTTTCTCGATAGATACAAACGTCGGTCGTGGCGGCCATGCGGCGCGGATAGAGTTTGCGCATGGCAGTGAACAACCGTCCTCCGGGCGCCTCCTTCGGCCGATCGGTCGCGGCGGAGTGGCCGATCCTGGCGGTGCTGGCCGGCTTCGGCTTCGGCATGACGGTGATACTGCACGACGAGGTCTTCCAGGGCGCCGCGATGATGGGCCTGTCCCTGCTGCTGGCGGCCGGGCTGCGGCTGTTCCTGCCCACCCGGGTGGCCGGGACGCTGGCCGTCCGGCGCCGCGGGATCGACGTGGGCATGTACACCGTCGTCGGCACCACGCTGGTGGTGCTGGGGCTGCTGGTGCAGGGGATCTTCTCGAACTGAGGTCCGGTGTCTTCTTGGTCACCGCGGGTCCGGCACCGCTTGGCGATATGCCTGCGCCGCCATGTATCTTGAGGTCGAGATAATTCCCGATCCGTAAGGACGATCCGCCATGGCCTACTCCGGTCCCAAGATCAAGGTCGCGAACCCCGTCGTCGAACTCGACGGCGACGAGATGACCCGGATCATCTGGCAGTTCATCAAGGACTCGCTGATCCTGCCCTACCTGGACGTCGACCTGAAGTACTTCGACCTGGGCATCGAGCACCGCGACGCCACGGACGACCAGGTCACCGTGGACGCCGCGAACGCGATCGCGCAGTACGGCGTGGGCGTCAAGTGCGCCACCATCACCCCGGACGAGGCGCGGGTCGAGGAGTTCGGCCTGAAGAAGATGTGGAAGTCGCCCAACGGCACCATCCGCAACATCCTGGGCGGCGTGATCTTCCGCGAGCCGATCGTCATCAGCAACATCCCGCGCCTGGTCCCGGGCTGGACCAAGCCGATCGTCGTCGGCCGCCACGCCTTCGGCGACCAGTACCGCGCCACCGACCTCGTGGTCCCCGGCGAGGGCACGCTGACGCTGACCTTCACCCCGAAGGACGGCACCGAGCCGATCGAGCTCAACGTCTTCGACTTCCCCGGCGGCGGCGTGGCCATGGCCATGTACAACCTGGACGAGTCGATCCGCGACTTCGCGCGCGCCAGCATGCGCTACGGCCTGCTGCGCAACTACCCGGTGTACCTGTCCACCAAGAACACGATCATGAAGGCCTACGACGGCCGCTTCAAGGACCTGTTCCAGGAGGTCTTCGACGCCGAGTTCAAGGCCGACTTCGACAAGGCCGGCCTGACCTACGAGCACCGCCTGATCGACGACATGGTCGCCTCCGCGATGAAGTGGGAGGGCGGCTACGTCTGGGCGTGCAAGAACTACGACGGCGACGTCCAGTCCGACACCGTCGCGCAGGGCTTCGGCTCGCTGGGCCTGATGACCTCGGTCCTGATGGCCCCCGACGGCAAGACCGTCGAGGCCGAGGCCGCGCACGGCACCGTGACCCGCCACTACCGCCAGCACCAGCAGGGCAAGCCCACCTCCACCAACCCGATCGCCTCGATCTACGCGTGGACCCAGGGCCTGGCCTACCGGGGCAAGTTCGACAACACCCCCGAGGTCGTGAAGTTCGCCGAGACCCTGGAGCGCGTCTGCGTCCAGACCGTCGAGGAGGGCAAGATGACCAAGGACCTGGCGCTGCTGATCTCGCCGGACCAGCCGTACCTGACCACGCAGGAGTTCCTCGCCGCGATCGACGAGAACCTGCAGAAGGCGATGGCCTCCGCCTGAGGCCGGGTCCTCACCGCACGAAACAGGTGCGCGGCCTTTTCGGCCGCGCACCTCTGTGTTCTCTGTGTTCTTCGCGTTGGTGTTTCCTGCCTCAGCCGCGCGCGAGCCGCCGGTCGGCGAGCTCGGCCAGCAGCGCGGCGCCGTCGCCGAGCACCGCGTCGTCGAAGTCGGCCAGCGGGCTGTGGTTGGACGGCGCGCTCGCGTAGTCCTCCACGGTGCTCGCGCCGAGGAAGGCGTACGTCCCCGGCACCTGCTCCAGCACCCGCGAGAAGTCCTCGGCGCCGGGGTTCGGGTTGGGGATGCGGGCGAAGCGCTCTTCGCCGTACACCTCGTTCACGACCTCTTCCAGGAAGTCGACGTCGGCCGCGTGGTTGACGGTCGGCGGGTACTGCTCCTTGTAGGTGATCTCCGCCGTGCAGCCGTAGGCCGAGGCCAGGCCGTTGAACAGGTCCACCACCGCGTCCAGGAGCCGGGCCCGGGACTCGCGGGAGAACGACCGCATCGTGACGTGGAAGGTGGCGTCGTCCGGGATGATGTTCGCCGCGGTGCCGGCGTGGAACTCGCCGACGGTGATCACCACCGGGTCGAAGATGTCGAACTTGCGGGTCACCAGGGTCTGCAGCGCCACCACCATCTCGCAGGCCACCGGGACCGGGTCCTTGCCGGTGTGCGGCCGCGAGCCGTGCGCCCCGGCGCCGCGCACCGTCACCGCGATCTCGTCGGCGCCGGCCATGAAGGTGCCGGCGCGCGAGACGAAGTTCCCGCGCGGGAGCTTGTCGGACATCACGTGCAGGCCGTAGGCGCCGATCACGCGCGGACCGGCGGCGTCCAGCACGCCCTCGCGGATCATGTGCCCGGCGCCGTCGTCGCCCTCCTCGCCGGGCTGGAACATGAACACCACGTCCCCGGCCAGCCGGTCGCGCCGCGCCGACAGCAGCCGCGCCGCGCCGACCAGCATGGCCGTGTGCAGGTCGTGGCCGCAGGCGTGCATGTTCGGGCCGGCGGCGGCGAACTCCCGGCCGGTCTTCTCCACCACCGGCAGCGCGTCCATGTCGCCGCGCAGCAGCACGGCCTGCTTGGCGCCGTCGCTGTTGCCGGCCGCCGGCCCGGTCCCGCGCAGCACGGCCGTCACCGAGTTCAGCCCGGAGCCCAGGGTGATCTCCAGCGGCAGCCCGTCCAGCGCGGCCAGGACCCGCTCCTGGGTGCGCGGCAGATTCAGGCCGATCTCAGGTATGCGGTGCAGGTCGCGGCGCAGCAGGACCAGGTCTTCCTGCAAACCCTTGGCGTCATCGGTGTAGGTCATGCTGCCATCGTGCACCGCCTGTCCAGAACTGTGCTCAATCACTCCAGACCAATCACTCCAGACCCGTGTTCAATCGCTGGAGCGAGAGCTGCGCCGAACCGCTAGCCGGCCATCGGCGCCGGCTGCAGGATGTTGAACCGCGCCCCGAACTGGTCGGCCAGCGCCGCCAGCCGCCCGGGCGGGGCGTCGGCGGCCGGGATCAGGACGGTGCCGCCGGCGGCGGCCACGCGCTCCACGGTCGCGTCGGCGTCGGCCACCATGAAGTAGGGGATCCACTTCTCGTCCTGGATCGGCACCTGGTCCGTGATCGTCATGATCCCGCCGAAGGCGGACGGCGGGTCGCCGGGCTGTGTCGTCCACATGTCGTAGCCCCCGCCCTCCGGCGCGCCCTCCATGTAGGGCTCGACGCTCCACCCGAACAGCGCCGGATAGAACGCCTTCGCCGCGGCCGGGTCCCGGGTCCACAACTCGGCCCACAGCATCGTGTCCTCCACGCAGCAGGTCTGGAACCCGGTGACCGCCCCGGACTGCCAGAGCGCGAACTCGGCGCCGCTGGGGTCGGTGAGCTGCGCGAAGGTGCCCGCCTCGGGGACTTCCATGACCGGCACGCGCACCTTGGCGCCGGCCTTCTCGGCGGCGGCCGTGCTCGCGGCGGCGTCGGCGACGCGGACATAGGTGGTCCAGTCGGGTCTGGCGGCCGGGTCCATCAGCCCGCCCAGGCCCGCCGCCGACTTCCCGTCCTTGAGCAGGAACCAGTAGCCGGGGCCTTCCGAGGAGTCCGGCATCATCTGCTCCGCGGTCCAGCCGAAGACCCGGCCGTAGAACGCCGCCGAAGCCCCGGGGTCGGGGGAGCCCAGGTCGATCCAGCCGGGAAGGTTCGGGGTGTCGTCCGAGGTGATCATGGGAGGGCCTTCCGTTGTGAGGTGCATCACGCCGATATGCCCGAGTCTTCCACTTGGTACCGACAGTCACGAGCCGGGCGCGGAACGACCTCGGCCGCTTCGGCGGCATGTCTCGTTTCTCACAGACGCCGCTCCCGCCAGACGACAAACCCCGCAGGTACTCCAGGAGTAGCCTGTGGGCTGGCAACACATCCATAAGGAACCTTCACAAAAACGCAGGAGCCACAAGCGATGTCCCGCACCCCCGTCAACGTCACCGTGACCGGCGCGGCCGGCCAGATCGGCTACGCCCTGCTGTTCCGCATCGCCTCCGGCCACCTGCTGGGCCCGGACGTGCCGGTGAAGCTGAACCTGCTGGAGATCCCGCAGGCGGTCAAGGCCGCCGAGGGCACGGCGATGGAGCTGGTCGACTCCGCGTTCCCGCTGCTGGCCGGCATCGACATCCACGACAACCCCAAGGACGGCTTCACCGGCGCGAACGTGGCGCTGCTGGTCGGCGCCCGCCCCCGCACCGCCGGCATGGAGCGCGGCGACCTGCTGCAGGCCAACGGCGGCATCTTCAAGCCGCAGGGCGAGGCCATCAACGCGCACGCCGCCGACGACATCAAGGTCCTGGTGGTCGGCAACCCGGCCAACACCAACGCCCTGATCGCCGCCTCGCACGCCCCGGACGTCCCGAAGTCCCGCTTCACCGCGATGACCCGCCTGGACCACAACCGCGCCCTGGGCCAGCTCGCGCTCAAGACCGGCTCCCCGGTCAGCGAGATCACCAACATGACCATCTGGGGCAACCACTCCGCGACCCAGTACCCGGACGTGTTCCACGCCAAGATCGCCGGCAAGAGCGCCGCCGAGGTCGTCGACGACCAGTCCTGGATCGAGAAGGACTTCATCCCGACCGTCGCGAAGCGCGGCGCGGCGATCATCGAGGCCCGCGGCTTCTCCAGCGCCGCCTCGGCCGCCAACGCCGCCCTGGACCACGTGTTCACCTGGGTCAACGGCACCGCCGAGGGCGACTGGACCTCCATGGGCGTGGTGTCCGACGGCAGCTACGGCGTGCCGGAGGGCCTGGTCTCCTCCTTCCCGGTGACCACCAAGGACGGCGAGTGGAGCATCGTCCAGGGCCTGGACATCGACGACTTCTCGCGCACCCGCATCGACGCCTCGGTCAACGAGCTCGCCGAGGAGCGCGACGCGGTCCGGCAGCTCGGTCTCATCTGAACCCGCTGACAGAGCACGACGGCCCGGTGCCCCATGGGGGGACGCCGGGCCGTTTCGCTTCTCACCGCACTCGGATCTCACCGCATCGCTTCTCACCGCTTCGGATCTCACAGCATCGGATCGCGCGCCAACAACCGCGTCAGCACCAGCGCCGACCGCGTCCGCTGGATCTCCGGCTCCCGCCGGATCCGCTCCAGCGCCTCTTCCAGATGCCGCATGTTCTCGGCCACCAGGTGCAGCAGCGCGTCGGCGTCCCCGGTGATCGTGTACGCCGCGACCACCTCCGGATGCCGCGACACGCACTCCCGGATCACGTCCGGCGACGTCCGGTCCCCGCAGTAGACCTCGACGAAGGCCTCGGTGGTCCACCCGAGCGCGGTCTGGTCGACGATCACGGAGAACCCCCGGATCGCCCCGTCGGCCCGCAACCGGTCCACCCGCCGCTTCACCGCCGACGCCGACAGGCCCACCTCCGTCCCGACATCGGCGAACGAGGCGCGCGCGTCCTTCCGCAGCACGTCGATGATCGCGCGGTCGAGGCTGTCCATGCCCTGAGATTAGCGGTCGGCGGCCTGCAGGCCCCGCACCGCCGGGCCCGGCCGGCGCCCCAGCGACCCGGCCAGCTGGTCCGCGCACAACACCAGGAACGAGCGATTGCGGCGAAGGGATGACGTCATCAGTTCATTGAAGACGACCGCCGCCGTCTATGAGCAGATCGCTCCGAACGAAAAAACCTGCCCGCGGACGACACCAAAACAGGGTCACGCACGTCTTAAGAAGAAGCCGCGCCCGCAGCGGGCCGTACCCCCGCCGCGAGCGCGGCCGCTCGCGCCGCACGGACCCGGCCGCCGAGGCCGGGTCCGTCGCGACCGACAGACAGTATCAACCCAGAGCGCTCTGTAGTTGCAGCACCGCCCAGTCCAGCTCCTCCGCGGTCACCACGAGCGGGGGCGCCATGCGGATGGTCGAGCCGTGCGTGTCCTTGGCGAGCACCCCGCGCGCCATCAGCCGCTCGGAGATCTCGCGGCCGGTGCCGAACTTCGGGTCGATGTCCACGCCGGCCCACAGACCGCGCCCGCGGACCTCGCGCACCATCTCCGCCGGCAACTTGGCCAACGCCTCGTGCAGGTGCGCGCCCAGCGTTCGTGCGCGGGACTGGTACTCGCCGGTGACCAGCAGGCCCACCACCGCCCGCCCGACCGCGCACGCCAGCGGGTTCCCGCCGAAGGTCGAGCCGTGCTCGCCGGGGGCGAACACGCCGAGCACGTCGCGGTCGGCGACCACCGCCGACACCGGCAGGATGCCGCCGCCCAGCGCCTTGCCCAGGATGTAGACGTCGGGGACCACGTCCTCGTAGTCGCACGCGAACGTGTAGCCGGTCCGCCCCAGCCCGGACTGGATCTCGTCGGCCATCATCAGGATGCCGCGACGGGTGCAGATCTCCCGCACCGCCGCCAAGTACCCCTCCGGCGGTACCAGGACCCCGGCCTCGCCCTGGATCGGCTCCATCAGGATCGCCACGGTGTCGTCGGTGATCGCCGCCTCGAACGCCGCGGCGTCGCCGTAGGGCACCGAGACGAACCCTGGGGTGAACGGCCCGAACTCGTTGCGCGCGTCCGGATCGGTGGAGAACGAGACGATGGACAGCGTCCGGCCGTGGAAGTTGCCCTCGCAGGTGATGATCTGCGCGCGGTCCTCCGGGACGCCCTTGACCTGGTACCCCCACTTGCGGGCGGTCTTCAGCGCGGTCTCCACGGCCTCGGCCCCGGAGTTCATCGGCAGCGCCGCCTGCTTCCCGCACAGCTCGGCCAGCTCCTCGACGAACGGCCCGAACTGGTCGTGGTGGAACGCCCGCGAGGTCAGCGTCACCCGGTTCAGCTGCTCGCGCGTCGCGGCCAGCAGCACCGGGTTGCGGTGCCCGAAGTTCAGCGCCGAGTACCCGGCCAGCATGTCCAGGTAGCGGTTGCCGTCGACGTCGGTCACCCAGGCGCCGTCGGCCTCGGCGATCACCACCGGCAGCGGGTGGTAGTTGTGCGCGGTGTGCGCGTCGGACTGCGCGATCAGCGCTTCGGCCCGGGCCGACGGCGGATTGCGCGGTCCTGCGCCGCGTTCCGTGGCGGTGTTCGAGACGGTGTTCGAGGCGGTGTCGGAGATCGTGGTCACGGGTCAGGCCCCTTTCAGCCTCGGAGCTCCAGCGTGCAGCACTTCACAGAGCCACCCGCCTTCAGCAGTTCGGACAGGTCGACGCCGATCGGCTGGTAGCCGCGCTCGGCCAGCCGGGCCGCCAGGCCCGTGGCGGCCTGCGGCAGCAGCACGTGCAGGCCGTCGGAGACCGCGTTCAGCCCGAAGACCGCGGCGTCCTCGGCGGTGGCGATGACCGCGTCCGGGTACAGCGTGCGCAGCACCGCCTGCGACCCCGGCGAGAACGCCTCGGGGTAGTAGGCGACCGTGTGGTCGTCGAGGACCGCCAGCGCCGTGTCCAGGTGGTAGTAGCGCGGGTCGACCAGCCGCAGCCCGATCACCGGCATCCCGAAGAGCTCCTGCGCCTCCAGGTGCGCGTTCGGATCGGACCGGAAGCCGTGGCCGGCCAGGATCCAGTCCCCGGCGTACAGGAAGTCGCCCTCGCCCTCGTTGATGAACCGCGGGTCGTGGACCTCGGCGAAGCCGTTCTTGCGGAACCACTCCATGTACGCCGGGCCCTCGGCCTTGCGCTCGTCGTTCCGGAACGAGGCACCCAGCACCTTGCCGCCCACCACCGTGGCGCCGTTGGCCGCGAACACCATGTCCGGCAGGCCCTCGATCGGTTTGATGGCCTCCACCTGGTGGCCGAGATCCATGTACAGGTCACGCAGGGCCTCCCACTGGCGCGCGGCCAGCGAGGCGTCGACCGGTTCGTCCGGGTCCATCCACGGGTTGATCGAGTAGGTGACCGCGAAGTGGTCGGGCGGGCACATCAGGTACCGGCGCGGGATCGCCACGCGCTGTGCCGCCGAGGGCACGGGGGATGTCTCGGTCGTCATGCAACCTGAGCTTAAATACGGTGTTTTCCCTGCTCAAGCAGGCTTCGTTGCGTGTCGGCGCACGATCCTTGCGAAGATCGGGCCGTCACAGGCGTTTCATTGCGTCCCTGCCGTCCCAGCCCGCCGCGCCGGGCCCTGCCTACAATCAGCGGGGTGAGTCCGATTCTCGTGTCCATCCTGGTCGTGCTGGCGCTGATCCTCGTCGAGGCGCTGTTCGTCGCCTCCGAGATCGCGCTCGTTTCGTTGCGCGAGGTCCAGATCGAGACCATGGCCCAGCAGGGCCGCCGCGGCCAGGTGGTGGCCAAACTGGTGCGCGACCAGAACCGCTGGCTGGCCACCGTGCAGATCGGCGTCACGCTGACCGCGCTGCTGTCCTCCGCCTACGGCGCCATCACCCTGTCCGAAAGCGCCAAACGCGGACTGATCAGCGCCGGACTCGGCAAGGGCCTGGCCGGCTTCGTCGGCGTCGTCGGCGTCACCCTGGTCATCACCTTCGTGACCCTGGTGATCGGCGAACTCGCGCCCAAGCGGCTGGCGCTGCAACGGCCCGAGTCCACGGCGCGCGCGGTCGCGCCGTTCCTGAACCGGATGGCCGCGGTGGTCCGGCCCTTCATCTTCCTGCTCTCTGTGTGCACCAACGGCGTGGTGCGGCTGTTCGGCGGCGACCCGTCCGTGGGCCGCGAGGCGGTGTCCTCCGACGAACTGCGCCTGATGGTGGCCGGCAACGAGACGCTGAACAGCGACGAGCGCGAGCTGATCGACGAGATCTTCGACGCCGGCGACCGGCAGCTGCGCGAGGTGCTGGTGCCCCGGACCGAGGTCACGTTCCTGGACGCCGAGCTGCCGATCCGCCAGGCGGCGCGCATCGCGGCCTCCGAGCCGCACTCCCGCTACCCGGTGATCGAGGGCTCGGCGGACAACGTCATCGGCTTCGTGCACGTGCGCGACTTCCTCAACCCGGAGCTGGCCGGGCGCTCGATCCGGCTGGAGGAGATCGCCCGCCCGGTGAAGATGCTCCCGACCTCCAAGCAGGTGCTCTCGGCGCTGTCGGAGATGCGTGCGGAGTCCATGCACCTGGCGATCGTCGTGGACGAGTACGGCGGCACCGCCGGCATCGTCACCCTGGAGGACCTGATCGAGGAGCTGATCGGCGACATCCAGGACGAGTACGACGTCGGCCAGGCCGGCACCACCCGCCTGGTCGGCGGGGTGATGGAGGTCGACGGCCTGCTGAACCTCGACGACTTCATGGACGAGACCGGCATCGAGCTGCCCGACGGCCCCTACGAGACCGCGGCCGGCTTCCTGGTGGCCCAGCTCGGCCGGCTGCCGAGTCTGGGCGACGAGGTGGTGGTGGCCTTCGACGCCGTACCCGGGACCGGCTCCGGCACCAGCTCCGGCTCCGGCTCCGACGACGAGGACGTCGAGCGCGAGCTCCACCGCTCCCAGCTGAAGGTGGCCGAGATGGACGGCCGCCGGATCGCGCGGATCCGGATCACGCGGCTGCCGGAGGGCGGCGAGGGTTCGGACGCCGAGGGTTCGGAGGCAGAAGGTTCGGACGCAGCGGGTTCGGACGCCGAGGGTTCGGATGCCGAGACTTCCTCCGCTGAAACTTCCTCCGCCGAAGCTCCCGAGACCACCCCGGATCTCACCTCGGGTGACCATTCGGGCACTGATGGTGGCGAAGCCCCGGGGCAGGCCGGTGCGGGTGAGGAGATCCCGGGAGAACCCGATCAAAGCGAGCCGCGGATCTGAGAGAATGGGGCCTATGGCAGCCGCTCCCCAGTCCTCCGGTCGCAAGCGCGTCTTCTCCGGCATCCAGCCGACCGCCGACTCCTTCCACGTCGGCAACTACCTCGGCGCGATCCGGCAGTGGGTGCCGCTGCAGGAGACCCACGAGACCATCTACTGCGTCGTGGACCTGCACGCGATCACCGTCGAGCAGGACCCGAAGCTGCTGCGCCAGCGCACCCGGGTGGCCGCCGCGCAGCTGCTGGCGGCCGGCATCGACCCGGGCCGCAGCACCCTGTTCGTGCAGAGCCATGTGCCCGAGCACGCGCAGCTGGCCTGGGTCCTGACGTGCATGACCGGCTTCGGCGAGGCCAGCCGGATGACCCAGTTCAAGGACAAGTCCGGCAAGCAGGGCTCGGCCAACACCAACGTGGGGCTGTTCACCTACCCGATGCTGATGGCCGCCGACGTGCTGCTGTACAACGCCGACGAGGTCCCGGTCGGCGAGGACCAGCGCCAGCACCTGGAGCTCACCCGCGACCTGGCGCAGCGCTTCAACGGCCGCTACGGCGACTGCTTCACCGTTCCGGACCCGTACATCATCAAGGCCACCGGCAAGATCACCGACCTGCAGGAGCCGGGCGCGAAGATGTCCAAGTCGGCCTCCTCGCCGGCCGGCATCATCGAGCTGCTGGACGACCCGAAGGTCTCGGCCAAGAAGATCCGCTCCGCGGTCACCGACACGGAGCGCGAGATCCGCTACGACGAGGAGAACAAGGCGGGCATCTCCAACCTGCTGTCGATCTACTCGGCCCTGGACGGCCGGTCCATCGCCGAGCTGGAGACCGCCTACGCGGGCAAGGGCTACGGCGACCTGAAGAAGGACCTCGCCGAGGTGTTCGTGGAGTTCGCGACCCCCTTCCGCGAGCGGACCCAGGCCATCCTGGCCGAGCCGGACAAGCTGGACGCGGTCCTGGCCGAGGGCGCGGCCAAGGCCCGGGCCATCGCCACCCGGACGCTGGCGGAGGTCTACGACCGCGTCGGATTCCTACCCGCGGCGGGGAACTGACCGTGGGCGGCGTATCCGATCCGCTCGCCGCGACCTTCGCCGGGGCGAACCCCTTCGCGGCCGGGGGCCGGGGCGCGGACACCGTGACCATCGGCGTCGCGGTGCCCATCCCGGAGCCGTACGGCACCGAGCTGCAGAAGTGGCGCGAGTCCTTCCACGACCCGATGGCCCTGGCCATCCCGACCCACGTGACGCTGCTCCCGCCCAGCGAGGTCGAGCGCGAGGACCTGCCCGGCATCGAGGACCACCTGGCCAAGGCGGCCGCCTCCGGCCGGCCGTTCTCGATGCTGCTCCAGGGCACCGGCACCTTCCGCCCGATCTCGCCGGTGACCTTCGTCCGCCTGGCTCAGGGCGCCGAGGAGTGCGCGGCCACCGAGGCCCTGGTCCGCTCCGGCATACTCGCCGGCGAGGCCCGCTTCCCCTACCACCCGCACGTCACCGTCGCCCACGAGCTGCCCGAAGCGGCGCTCGACCGCGCCGAGCACGCGCTCGCGGGCTACGAGGCCCGCTTCCCGGTGACCGGGTTCGCGCTGTACCTGCACGGCGACGACGGCGTGTGGCGGGTGCGGCGGGTCTTCCCCTACGGCCGCTAGATCCGCCGGATCTGCTGGATCCGCGTCCGGCGAACGCGACAGCGGCCCCCAGCAACAAGAACTGGAAGCCGCCGCCAAAGAACTGTCCGAACTGTCCGGGCTCTACTCCAGAACTGGTGCGGGCCCCGAACCCGCCCCCGCCGCGGGCTTCGGCTTCAGCGTCAGCGAGATCAGGCACACCGCCAGTGCGATCCCCGACCCCACCGTCAGACCGGTCCCCAGCCCGTGCGTGAAGTTCACCGCCGGGTTCGGGTTGTGGCTGCCCTTCATCGACGAGGTGAAGATGGTCACCAGCACCGCGATCCCCAGCGCGCCGCCGATCTGCTGACAGGCTTGCATCAGGCCGGACCCGGCCCCGGAGTCCCGCGGCGCCAGGCCGTTCATGATGTTCAGCGCGATCGGGCTGAACGCGATACCGCCGCCGAGCCCGAACATCAGGAACGGCACCAGCAGCCCGGTGACGAAGCCGGTGTGCACCGAGATCTGCGAGAGCCAGAACAGCGCCCCGGCGATCAGCGCGGTCCCGACCGCGATCAGCGGCCGCGGCCCGAACCGGGGCAGCAGCTTGGGGATGAAGCGCGAGACCGTGAACAGCGTCGCGGTCAGCGGCAGGAACGCCAGACCCGCCCGCATCGGCGAGTACTGCAGCACCTCCTGCATGAACTGCGGCATGAAGAAGAACATGGAGAACATCGCCCCGACCAGCAGCACGTAGGAGCCGTAGCTACGGGCCCTGGTGCTGTCCCTCAGCAGCCGCAGCGGGAACACCGGGAAGTCCACCCGCGACTCGATGAACACGAACGAGGTCAGCAACACCACCGCCGCGACGAAGACGCCGATGGTCACCCCGTTGCTCCACCCGTGCTCCGAGGCGTTGATGAAGCCGTAGACCAGGCTGCCCATGCCGGTGACCGAGGTGATCGCCCCGGGGATGTCGAACCGGCCCTGCACCCGCGGCGACTCGTTCAGCAGCCGCGCCGCGGCGATCGCCGCCACCGCGCCGATCGGCACGTTGATGTACATGACCAGCCGCCACGAGCCCCACGTGGTCAGCATCCCGCCCAGCAGCAGACCGACCGATCCGCCGGCACTGGACACCGCGGTGAACAGGCTCATGGCCTTCACCCGGGGCGCACCCTCCGGGAAGGTGGTGATGATCAGAGCCAGCATGCTGGGCCCGGCCATCGCCGCACCCACACCCTGCAACGCCCGCGAGGCGAGCAGCATGGTGGAGTCGACCGCGAGCCCGCCGATGAAGGACGCGACAGTGAAAAGGATGACCCCGGAGACGAACATCCGCCGCCGTCCCAGGATGTCGCCCGCACGCCCGCCGAGCAGCAGCAGACCGCCGAAAGCCAGCGTGTAGGCGTTCAAGACCCACGAAAGGTTCGCGTCCGTGAACTTCAGCGACGTCTGGATCTTCGGCAGGGCTATGTTGACGATGGTGGCGTCAAGGACCAGCATCAGCTGGCAGGTCACGATGGTCGCAAGAATGAGCCCCGGCTTGGGCTCGCGCTTCGGAACAACTTTCCCAGTGGAAGGCGTTGTGGATATGGACGCAGTAGACATGGTGTCCTTCACCTGACGGCGAGCATGTAAGCGGAGGCTAGCTCCGTTTAGCGTAGAGCGCCGGTCCACGCGGCGGCAACTCAAATTCGCAGGGCCCGGGGAAGCCCTGCTCACACAGGTGAAGGGACAGATGACACCGTGAGGGCAGACGCGCTCCGCAACCGCGAGCGCCTCGTCGAGGTCGCCCAGTCGGCGTTCGCGAACAACGGGATCGAGACATCCCTGGAGGACATCGCCCGCCAGGCCGGCGTCGGAATCGGGACACTCTACCGCCGGTTCCCCCGGCGCGAGGACCTCATCGCCGCCGTCCTGGCCGAGCGCTACCTGAAACTCGCCGAGTGCGCCCTGGTCCTGTCCGAACGCCGCGAGGACGCCGACGCCGCACTCACCGAATGGCTGACCCTCCTGATCGAGCACATGGCCATCTACCGAGGCCTGTCCATGGCGGTGAAAGAGGCCATCCACGACCAGAGCACCGCCCTGGGCCGCACCTGCAAAGAAATGATGGACGCCGGCACCGAACTCCTGAAGCGAGGCCAACGCGCCGGCGCCTTCCGCCCCGACGTCACCTTCTACGACGTGATGGCCCTGTGCTCCGGCATCGTCACGGCCGTCGAACGCCGCGCCGAGAAGCCCGTCGACTCCGACATCCCCCCGGTGAACCCCTACCTCCTCCTCGACGTGGTCCTCCGAGGCCTCCGCACACCGGACGCCTGATCCACCCGCACCTGATCCCCCCCGCCCACCGCAGATGAATGAGCGGTGAACATCAGACGAACATCAGGCGAACAAGTTACTGTGAGGCATGCTCACCGAACCCCGGCATGCCGTCGCCCACCACCGCGCCCCCGTCTTCGACGACCGCGCCCGAGCATCGGCACTCCGACTGTGGGGAGCGGCCTCCTTCGGCCTCTTCGTCCTGCTGGCACTCATCGTCGCCACCAAGGCATCCCGGGGCGCCGACCAGTCGGTGGACAACTCACTGAACAAGTTCGCCCTGCACAACACCGGGGTGACCGACATCTTCAAGGCGGTCACCAACACCGGCGCCCCAACCGTGACCCTGGCCCTTGGCCTCCTGGCCGCGGCCGCCTTCTACGCCCTGCGCATGCGCCCCTCGGCATATTTCGCCGCAGCCTCGGTCATCGGCGCCTACGCCATCGCCTACATCGCCAAGAAAGCCGTGAACCGCCACCGCCCGCTCTGGGACGCCGCGCACACGATCTCCACAGAATCCGGCGCCTCCTTCCCCTCCGGCCACGCCACAGGCACCTCCACCTTGGCCGCAGTGCTGATCCTGGCAGGAATTCCCCTACTAGCCGGCCTGACCGCCCGCCGCACCGCAACAACCCTGCTGGTGCTGTACGTGATCGTCATCGCGGCGTCCCGCCCACTCCTCGGCGTCCACTTCCCCACAGACGTCCTCGCAGGCGCCGCACTGGGCACCGGATGGACACTCTTGTGCGCCTCAGTCCTGCGCCCTTGGCAGGACCAGCCGTCCGCAGGCTGACCCGCTTAGGAGAACCAGCCGCTCACGCGTGATACTAAGGGCGGACGAGCTTAGGGTTTTGCAGCCCGCACCGCTGCGTCGCCCACCGCATCAACAGGAGGACCGGAGAAAGTGACTTACGTCATCGCCCTGCCCTGCGTGGACGTGAAGGACAAGGCCTGCATCGAGGAGTGCCCTGTCGACTGCATCTACGAGGGCGAGCGCATGCTCTACATCCACCCGGACGAGTGCGTCGACTGCGGCGCCTGCGAGCCGGTGTGCCCCGTGGAGGCGATCTTCTATGAGGACGACACGCCGGAGCAGTGGAAGGACTACTACAAGGCCAACGTGGAGTTCTTCGACGACCTCGGCTCCCCCGGCGGCGCCTCCAAGATGGGCCTGATCGAGAAGGACCACCCCCTGGTCTCCGCCCTGCCGCCGCAGGCCGAGGGAGAAAGCCACTAGGGGCTTCCCCCAAACGGCGACATCCCGCTCCACCAGAGGAAACCCTTCACGATGCGGAAGCTCCCTGACTTCCCGTGGGACCGGCTCGCGCCCGCCAAGGCGCGAGCCGGCCATCACCCGGACGGCATCGTCGACCTGTCAGTCGGCACCCCCGTCGACCCGGTGCCCACCGTCATCCAAGACGCCCTGCGCACCGGCTCCGACGCCCCCGGCTACCCACTCACCCACGGCACACCCGCCCTCCGCGAGGCAGCCGTCGGCTGGATGGCCCGCCGCCTCGCCGTGCCCACCGTCGCCCCGACCGCGGTCCTGCCAGTCCTGGGCACCAAGGAACTGGTGGCCTGGCTCCCGATGCTCCTCGGCCTCGGCCCCGGCGACCACGTGGCCATCCCGGCGGTGGCCTACCCGACCTACGACGTCGGCGCCCGAATCGCCGGCGCCGACACCCTGGTGGCGGCTCCCGAAGCCGCCGCCGACCTGATCACCACGCACCGCCCCAAGCTCATCTGGCTCAACTCCCCGGCGAACCCCAACGGCCGGGTCGCGCCCGCCGCCGAGCTGCGCGCCGTGGTCGCCGCGGCCCGCGAGGCCGGGACCGTCGTGGTCTCCGACGAGTGCTACATCGAGCTGGCCTGGGAGGCCGAGCCGGTCTCGCTGCTGCACCCCGACGTCTGCGGCGACAGCCACGAAGGGCTGCTGGCCGTGCACTCCCTGTCCAAGCGCTCGAACCTGGCCGGCTACCGCGCGGGCTTCGTCACCGGCGACCCGGCCCTCGTGGCCGACCTGCTCGAGGTGCGCAAGCACGCCGGCATGATCATGCCGCAGCCGGTGCAGGACGCCATGACGGCCGCCCTGAGCGACGACGCCCACGCCGCGGAGCAGAAGGAGCGCTACCGCAGGCGGCGCCAGGTGCTGCGCGAGGCGCTGGAGCGGGCGGACTTCCGCATCGACCACTCCGAGGCCGGGCTGTATCTGTGGTCCACGCGGGACGAGGACTGCTGGACCACCGTCGACTGGCTCTCCGAGCGCGGCATCCTGGTGGCCCCTGGCGACTTCTACGGCGAGGCCGGGGCGCGGCACGTGCGGGTCGCGCTGACGGCGAGTGATGAGCGTGTCGCCGCTGCGGCTGCGCGGCTAGCCGGGTCTTGATCGGGGCTTGGTCTTCACTGCTTCTCCTGTCTCCTGCCGGATTCGGGGCATGTGCTTAGGCCGGACCCTGGCGCCTGGGGGCGGCGCCAGGGCCGGCTGGTTGTTTGCCGTGCCCGCCCCCGGAGGGGCCTGCTCGATGCGGGGCGATCCCCCATTTGCCTCCGACTTGGCCGAAGTCGGGGGCCCTTATCGCCTCGCTTCGAGCAGTCGACGACGCTAGGTCATCGAGGGTGTGGCGGCGGTTCCCTGGCCGGGGGCGGTGAGCTCTGTCCGCGTCCTGGTTTGGGGGCCGTCGGCCCGGGAGTCGCTCATGTGCCTGGCTGTGGCGAGGGGCTTCCGGGATGCCTCAATGGTGCGCGAAGGCGGCATATCGGACATCGGGTGATTGGCGTAGGTTCTGGTGCGCTTATTGGCTGAGGCTAAATGGGTGCTTCGGGGGCTGGTTCCTTCTGCAGGTAGCGCATCGCGCGCTTGAAGTACCCGCGGGGGTTCGTGTCCAGGAAGTGGGCCCAGGCGGGGTCGTGTTCGCCACGCAGCCGTGCGACGCGGGCGAGTGCGTAGCCGAACATCGGCTGGTTGATGTACCCGAGCTGCTGCCGGCGCCAGCCGCCGGTGCCCTGCGAGAAGGTGAAGGCGGCGTTGGCGGTGAAGATGCCGAGGCCGAAGAACACCGTCGCCAGGTCGGTGAGTGGCTCGTGGTCGCGCTCGTGGGTGCTGGCCGCGCCGCGGTAGAGCAGCTTGTGGTGGCAGAGCTCGTGGGCTGCGACGGCGACCACTCGGCGGGGGTCCGGGGCGTTGTCCATGCCGACCGCTATGACGCCGACTCCGTTGCGGACGCTGTAGTGCCCGGCGACGCTCTGGTAGGCGCTGGTGCCTGCGCCTGGGGTGGGGCGGGCTGGGGGGCGTCCGTCGTATAGGGCGACCGCGATCTCTGCCGGGTCGATGCGGAGGTGGGCTCGGACGAGGTCGACTACTTCGAGTACATCGTCCGGGGTGCCCCTATAGGTCTCGGGGAAGAACGTGGGTGTCGGCGTGAGGATCTCCGCCTGGAGTGCCTCGCGTCCGAACTGCTCGACGCACCAGGCCAGCATCTTCTCGATCCACTGGCGCTCCCGGTCGTCGACCGGCGGGTGCGCCCCGAACAGCGGCATGACCCGACACTATCCCGCCTCCGCCCGCGCCCTTGCGCGCCGGAGGCGTTCGTTTCCGGCATGGCGGTGCGGGGTAGCCGCCCAACGGAGGAGAGCCATGATCCGCACAGTCCGGACCCCGGACGGCCGCCGCCTGGCCGTCTGTCAGCGCGGCGACCCCGACGGTGCACCGGTGATGCTGTTCCACGGCACGCCCGGCAGCCGGTTGGGGCCGGTGCCGCGTCCTATGACGCTGCACGCCTGTGGCATCCGCCTCCTGACGTTCGACCGGCCCGGGTTCGGCGAGTCGGACCGGCAGGTAGGGCGGAGAGTCGCCTCGGTCGCGGCGGATGCGTGCGCTGTCGCGGATGCGCTGGGCATCGATCGCTTCGCCGTTCTTGGGCGCTCGGGTGGCGGTCCGCATGCGCTGGCGTGTGCGGCGCTGTTGCCGGAGCGCGTGACGAGGGCGGCGGCGATGGTGGCCTTGGCGCCTCGCGATGGCATGGGCGATGCCTGGTTCGCCGGTATGACGCCCGGCAACATCGAGGCCTACACCCAGGCCTTTACGAACCCCGAGGCGCTGCGTCAGGTTCTGGACGACCGCGCGGCGCGGATCCGTGCCGACCCGGCGAGCTTGTTGGCGAACATCGATGAGGGGCTGGAGCCGACCGACCGTGCGGTGATCCGGCAGGCGAATATCCGCAAGGAGCTCGTCGCCGCTTATGCGGCGGCGGTTTCGCGTTCGGCGGATGGTTGGTATGACGATGCGATCGCGTTGGCGGCGCCTTGGGGGTTCGATCCCGCCGATATCCGGGTGCCGGTATACCTGTGGCACGGGGCGGAGGACCGGTTCTCGCCGGCCAGTCACACGACATGGCTGGGTGAGCGGATTCCGCGCGCGACGGTCGACCTGGAGCCGCGCGCGTCGCATTTCAGCGCCCTGTTGCGGATGCCCCAAGTGATCGTGTGGTCGGGTGCGCGGGTGTCGTGGGATGCGGCGGTCGGGCTTGGGGTACGGGGGAGAGCGGCTTCGGGGCAGCGTAGGGCTGGGCAGCCGGGTCGGTTCGTGGATTACCGGAGCTCTTAGTACGCCGTCGCCTCCAGGTCCCTACCGATCCGGGCGCCTGCGCGTACACGGGAGCACACTGGATGGCCTTCGCCTAGTTGTGCGGTGAGGCGGTCGAGGCAGCGTGCTGTGGTCACCTCTGCCTCCGCTCCGTGTCCCGACGCGCGCAGTGTGGATGCGTGGTTCGCCTCGGTGATGAGTGTGTAGACGTGGCCGTCGCCGAGGCGGTCCCGTGAGCCCGCTAGTACGCGTTCCTCTAGAGAGAACGCTGCTGCGAGTTCGCCGTCGTCCGCTAAGCAGTTCGCGAGGTTGCCCGCTGCCGCCAGGGTGAAGGGGTGGGCGGCGCCGAGTGCGGCCTCGAAGCCGGTCAGGGTTCGCTCGGCGTGGGCTCGGGCGCGGGGGACGTTGCCGGATGCCCGCTCGTAGACCGCCAGGTTGTTCACTGCTACGAGCGTGTAGGGATGGTGTTCCCCTAGCTGCTCCTCATACGTCGCCAGACAGGTGGCGCTGATTGTGACGGCCTCCGCGTCCCGGTCTTGTGCGGCCAGGTCTGCGGCGCGGTTCAGGGCGCAGGCGCGCGTGTCGGGGTGAAGGGGGCCGAAGCGCTGGAGGTAGCGCTCGTAGGTGGCCTCGGTCAGGTCCTGTGCCTCGCTGAGGCGTCCGCATTTGCGGAGCGCTACCGCCAAGCTCTTGGCCGTCCTTAGCGTTTCCGCGAAGTCGTCCCCTAGCACGTCGCGATACGTGTCCAGTGTTGTGCGCAGTAGTTCGACGGCCTCCGTGAATCGCCCCGCGTCGATCATGTCCCGGGCCAGAGACCCCGCGGAGCTCAGCGTGTACGGGTGGTCGGCGCCGAGTACCTCCCGGCGGCGTGCGAAGACCTCACGGTCCATCTCCATGGCCTTGGAGAACTCGCCGACGAGCCGGTACGAGATGGCCAGGTTGTTCGCTGAGGACAGTGCCTGTGGGAAGTCCACACCGAAGTTCTCGGCGAACCGCGCGTATGTCTGTTCGTCCAGTGCCAGGGCCTCCTCGAACCGTCCCAGTCCGCGGAGAGCCGCCGCCAGGCCGCCGGCGGTCATCAGGGTGTGGCGATGATCGTTGCCGAGTGCGGCGGCTTGGGCCCGGAGCACGTTTGTGTTGATCTCCCGTGCCTCCTCGAAGCGGCCCATCGACCAGAGCACGTTCGCGGTGTGGAAGCGCAGGGACAGCAGGTCCGGGTCCGTGTCCGGGGCTCTTCCGCGCGAGGCCCATACTGTGGCCAACTCCTGCGCGAACGCTAAGGCCGCACTGAGTTCCCCGCGCTTCCACAGATAGCGGACGCGGTCGATCAGCAGCTGGAGGGTCTTGCCCTCGGCGCACAGGCGGGCTCGGCTCGGTCCCAGGTGGGCCCAGATCTGGTCGTAGCGCGGCCAGTTCTCCGGGTCGTCGGTGTCTCCGGCGCGGGGACGGGCACCGACCAGCATCCGGTGCACCTCGTGGCAGGCCAGCTCCTGGTCCGCCTCGCTCATTTGGGCCCGGATCACCGACTGCACCAGGCGGTGCACTTGCAGGGTGTTGGAGGCGGCGTCCACGCGCGCCAGGGCGAAGCGCCCGACCTCGCGGACCAGGCGGCCGATCATCATCCGGTCGCGCAGCGCCTCGTCGTAGGGGATCAGGGCCTGGATCATCTCGTCCGAGCGCAGCAGTGACATCGACACCGGTTCCGGTGCCAGGAACGAGCACAGCTGGAGCAACCGGACGGCGGCCGGGGACCGGTCGCGCAGGGATTCGAAGGAGATCGTCCACGTCGTGGCTACCGGCACCGGATAGTCCCCGGGCTGGTTCAGCGCCAGTACCGTCGATGCCTGCCGGTCCAGTTCCGCCAGGTACTCGCCGACCGGTGTCCCGGTCTCGGTGAGCCAGGCCGCCGCCTGCTCCACCGCCAGGGGCAGGTCGCCGAGGGCGACGGCCAGCGCACCGGCGTCTTCCACGGCCAGTCCCGGCACCCGCCGCCGCAGGTGCTCCACGCTCTCGGTGCGGGTGAAGACCTCTACCTCGACCGGCGCCGCCTCCTGCGCCCAAGCGGGGTGCCGCGATGTGATCAGGACGTGGCCGTGCCGGCTCTCCGGCAGGTAGGGGCGTACTGCG
The DNA here is from genome assembly GCF_041262705.1 of Catenulispora sp. MAP12-49. Taxonomy (NCBI): domain Bacteria; kingdom Bacillati; phylum Actinomycetota; class Actinomycetes; order Catenulisporales; family Catenulisporaceae; genus Catenulispora; species Catenulispora sp. MAP12-49. Next base: position 390,569 of record NZ_JBGCCP010000003.1, read on the forward strand.
CTGGGCTCGTCGGCGTTGTCGTAGACCAGCAGCCAGCGTCGTACCGGGTCTCCGCGCCGGAGTGCCTCAAGGACAGCGGTCGCGGTCTCCGCGATGCCGCTGTCCGCGCGCAGGCCAAGGCCCAGTGGCCGCGCAAGGCGGGCGAGCTCTGCGGGGATCAGCTCCGGCTGGTCTGCGGAGAGCCACCAGACGAGGTCGTAGTCGCCTTTGAACCGGTGCGCGTACTCCAGGGCGACCTGGGTCTTGCCGACGCCTCCCAAGCCGTGCAGTGCCTGCGGCGGCGGGGAGCCCGCGGCGGAGCCATGGAGCAGCCGGTCGCGGACGCGTTCCAGGACTTGGTTGCGGCCGGTGAAGGTGGCGTTGCGGCCGCGCAGGTTCCAGACGCGCGGGTCGACGCCGGGGAAGCGCGGGCCGTGCGTGCGTGAGGAGGGAAGCGCATCGGGGGACCGTGCGCGCCACTGTGCATAGGCGTTCCGGTCCACGGCTCGTAGGAGCGTTTCCACGGCTTCCGGTTCGCTCAGTCGTGCCAAGTCGATCGGGGGGTTCGCTTGGTACTGCGCCGGCAGCCGGACGTCCGCGACGAGTACTGCGGTGATGGTTTGTGGCGCTGGTGCGTCCGCAGAGCGTAGGTATGAGTACGACGTTATGGCGAGAACCTGCCGGTCCTCTTCTGCTTCTGTAGCCTCTTCCACGCTGACGAGATCTGCGGGCACTTCTACCTGCGCCAGGATCTCCCGGACCCAGTCGGCCCACATCCGGTCCTCGGCGACGTAGTGGATCAAAGGGCGGACCTTCGTCGTCTGCCGCCTGGTGAACCCCTCCAGGACTCGCTGCCGCCGGGTTTCCTCGATCGCGGGCAGGCCGGTGACGCGGCCCACGGTGATCTCGGCGGTGAGCCGTTCGAAGGCCGCCAGCAGCGAGGTCGGCAGTCCGGGCGTGTCGCCGAAGACGGCCAGGGTCTCCTCGTAGGCGTAGAAGGGCCTATAAGGGATCTCCACGGAGGCCCAGTACTGGGACCGGCGCTCGTCGTCCATATCGGTGGGGAAGCCGTCGAACCGGGACGTCACCAGTGCGCGTCCGGCGTCCGCCTTCGCCTTCTCCGCCTCGTCCACGCGCATCGGCACCGGCAGGATGCGTATAGGGCGGTCCAGACTGTGCTCCCGCACACGCCGCGCTACTGCGAGCGCGCCGTCGATGTTCTGGTCGCTGAGCGCGAAGCAGTCCACGAGGACGTCGGGGAGCTGAAGCGTGCAGATGTCAGCGATGTCCGACAAGCCGGTGCGGCTGTCGATGAGGACATAGTCGTATGCGGCCTTCATGCCGTCGCGTATCGCCTGGAAGAACAGGCCGCCGCCCATCTCCTCGTAGAAGTCGTCCCAGCCGCGCGGCGCCATCGCCGAGGCGTAGTCGCGGTTCTGGCGCCCCGCCGGCAGGAAGTCCAGGGCGCCGCCGCCGGGGAACGGCCAGTCCACGGCCACCGTGTGCAGGGCCACCTCCGCCGCCTGCCGGTGCCAGTCCGTCGGTCGGTCCTCGCGGTGCTGGTGCACCTGCCAGGCGTAGTCGACGATCAGGTCGATGACCCCGCCGGTTGACTGCAGCGCCGACGGCGGCAGGAACGGGTGGTAGAAGCGGTGCAGTCCCGGTGAGTCCAGGTCCCAGTCCACGGCCAGCACCCGTCGGCCGTTCGCGGCCAGGATCCATGCCACGTTCGCCAGCGCCATCGTGCGGCCGGTGCCGCCCTTGTAGGAGTAGAAGGTGATGACGGTGCCGTCCGGATCAGGGGACATCGGGCGCTCCTCCTGGCGGTCGCTCGGTGGGGGGAAGGGAGCGCAGACGGGGAGGCCGTGCGGAGCGGCCGTCCGGAGCATAGGGCGTCAGGTGCCGTAAGAGTGCCGCCTTGGCGGCGGGGTGCACCTCTCGGAAGTAGAAGTCGTCGAAGTCCGCGGACGCGATCTGGTAGGGCCGACTGACGAACCACTCCGCGAGCTTCACTTGTGCGGCGCGGATATATGCGATCACTGCTTCGTCCGCCGAACCAGTCGAAGTGTCGGGGAGATCGGGGAGTGGTTCGACCATCGGAGTGCCCGAGGCCTCTGGAGCCTTCTGAGTGCCCGCCGGCAGTGCGAGCGGGCGCCGTCCCGGCAACGACAGGGGAGTGCGACCCCCAACCCGGCGCACCAGGTCTCCGGCGGCGTCGAAGAGCCCTTCGGCGTTCTCGAAGCGGTTGCGTAAAGCCCTGAAGTCCACCGGGAGGGACGCTTGCGGAGCGCTGCTCAGAGCTACCCGTACTACCTCGCGCGCCAGCGCGTGGATCGCCAGCTGGTACTCGTCCTTGAAACGGGCCAGCCGGATGAGCTGCAGGAAGCCCAGGCGCGCGTAGGCCTCGCCAAGGGTGTGGTGGTCGAATTGCAGCGCCTGCGCGGCGGCCGGCAGGTCGGTGTCCGGCATCGGCAGCCACAACACCGGGATGATCGCCTCGGGCCGGGTGCCGGAGGTCAGCTCGTGCGCGCTCTGCCGTGCCTGGAACAGGTACCACTCGCTGGCGCAGCTCAGAGATGTGAAGTAGCGCGGCGTGTAGAGCGGCACGAAGACCCGGCACGCCGCCAGCGCCTCCGATATCCGGCGCGGCCATTCCTGCCCGACCCGCAGTTCGCGGTCCATGAACCCGGGCCTGGCGTGCCGGGGGAGCGTGGTGAGTTCCGCGACCTCGAATGTCAGGTCGTCGAAGAAGCGCAGTGTCCACCGGTCCGGGTCCTCTGCCGTACCGGACTTGTCCTCCGGCGCGCGGTGGTGCCGGGCGTAGCTGAGGAAGAAGACGGGAGCCGACCCGTGGTCGGCGCCTAGCGGCACCCGACTCGAGACAGCCATCCGCCTACCCCGTGACCTTCACTCCTCTTCACACTGTGTCTCCAAAAGGATTGCGCGGCGTAATCGATGGCGTCAACGGTGCGCGGAGTAGTCAGACCTTGGATGTCCAACCTTCCACCGTGGTCCGCAGCGCCTCCACGAAGCGCAGACCGAGCGGGGTCAGGGAGCCGGAGTCGGCCAGGACTTGTGTGGCCCGCAGGGTGTGTCCGAACCAGAGTGCGAACTCCGTACCGGCGTGTGCACGTTCCTCGGGGTCGGTCGCGGTGAAGCGGCGGACGCGCCAGAAGTCGGTGACGCCGACGTGCGCGTACGTTCCCTGCAGCAGTCCCTCCAGGGGGCGTGGGTCCTCCCGCCACGGCGCCTCGAACAGTCGGGTGTCGTGCGGATCGTGCAGGTCTGTCATGTCCAGCACCGCGCCGAGCTTCACGTGCTGGAACTCGTGGATCATCAGGAGCGCCAGCGCGGAGGCGGACCGATCTGGCGTTGCGGGGCCCAACACGGGTAGTGCCGCACCGATCGCGCCATAAGCGCGGCGCGCTGTGGAGCTGACGGCTCGGCCGGACAGGGACGGTGCCAGCGGCACGATCGTCGACAGTCCTGCGGCGATGCCCGGCGCGTAGGAATGGTGGTCTCGCGCGAGCAGGTCCCATGCTGCGGGGATGGTGCGGGTCCAAGCTGCGGCGTCGGCTTCGGGCAACCGTTGCGCGACCTCCCAGTGATGGCAGCGGCGGAACGGGTCCGTGTCCTCCAAAACGATTCCGCCTGTGGAGAACGCAGGAAGGACCACGCGCCGGACGCCTTGCCATCCCGACGCATTGAGCACGTCGCAGTGGCCTTCGGAGATCCGCACCGTCAGGGACCGGCCCGCGTCGGCGCCGACCACCAGACGCCCCAGCGTGGGGAGGTACACGGCGCCCAGCCGTACTGGCACTTCCATCTCGGCGTCGACGCCGGCGTGGATGGCGATCGCGGCTGCCAGCGAGGCCAGGTGGGCGAAGTCTTCGGGCTCAGCTCGGCCGGACTGCGCGTCGTCGAGGCAGCGCAATGCCCAGACCGACGTATAGGGATGCCCGAGTACGTCGTGCAGGGCGTTCTTGTTTCCGGCATCGAGGGTCTTCAGCGTGGAGATCGCGGAGTCCACGAGTTCTTGGCGCGATCCGCTGTTGCCGTCCGCTGCGGCGAACACCTTGGCGAGCAACAGCATGCGGAGTGAGCGGTGGAAGCGGTTCAGGTGTGCGATCGCCTTAGCGTCGCCATATCCGTGCGCCAACTGATGCAGCACATCTGCGGGCAGCCCTAGAGTGCGCTGCGCCGGAACCCGCGCGACAGCCGGTGCCTGGGCTCGGGCCCGGATCCCCATGATCAGCTCCTTGAGGTCCTTGCAGTAGACACTCGGATGATCAAACGAATCGGTCGAGGGAGCGGCGGAGGCCGCCTCGGCGGGAGCGCTATAGCGATGGGTCCGTAGGCCTCCCCCGCATACCGAGACCACAGGACAGCGTCGGCAGGTTTCGCACAGGTCAGCCAAACCGTGGCGCCGCGCCTCGAAGCCCGGATGCCCGGAGGCCTCGTCGAAGGAGTGCTCGGCGACAGTGAAGCCGGTGGCGGGAGCGCCGTCGTAAGCCGCCTTGAGAGAGTCGGTCTGCTCAAGCGTTCCGTCCGACTCCACGACCACCAGATCGACCGGGTCCAGGCCGAGCGACTCCGTCCCGCTCGGCAGCCCGCGGAAGGCGTCCAGGACCGAGGTGAAGGAGCGGATCGGGAAGGGGCGGTTCTCGGCGTTCCAGCGATCGAACACCGCGAGCATCCAGTCTGCGTATTCGGCGTGGTCGGGATTCGCCCTGAGCGGTGGATCGCTATGCGTGGCGTGGGGGAGGAGGAAGTCGGCTCGCGGGGGAGAGGCCTCGCGGACCGCCTTGTACACCGCCACCGGGTCGTTGCGTACGTCGATGGTGCATAGGACGCCCGCGTAGATGTCCGGGTAGTCGTCGCGTAGTAGCGAAACCGCGCGTAGAGCCTGCATATGGCTGGACGCTCCATTGGCGAAGCGCCGATGTCTGTCGGACGCTGTGCGATCGCCGTCCAGGGACACACCGACGCGTACGCGGTGGTCGCGGAACAGGTCGCAGTACTCGCGTGTGAGCCGGACCCCGTTGGTATGGACACGTAGGTCCACCGCACAGCCCGCGCTCTCGATGACCTCACGCAGCGTCGCCACTATGGCGCGCATACGCGCCGGCCCCAGAAGCAGCGGCTCCCCGCCGTGCAGTACCAGGGCGACGGCAGGGAGGCGGTGCGCCGCGGCGTGTTCGGCGATCCGCTCTGCGGTCCGCCGTACCGTCTCCTCCGTCATGAAGCGCGGTTTATGACGCCATGAGCTGTCGGCGGCCTCGTAGACGTAACAATGATCACAAGCGAGATCGCACCGGCTCGCCACTTTCAGGACGAACTGCCGGAACGGCGGCGCCCCGTAGGAGGGGGCCACGGCCCCGCGCTCCGTCATAAGGCCGAGTTGAACGACGCGGCCACCGGCACCGTCGCGGTGCCGCCGTCCCGGGGTGGGTTGACCCGCCGGTCAACGTCCTCCGACCGCACCTCGCCGGCCGATACCGAGCGTGAGACGTCGGTCAAGGACTCCTCGCTCAGGTCCACGAGACCGGAGGTGACACTTGTCGTCTTGCCGTGGCGGTGCTTCATCCGTGGCTCCCGATGGGGCGGTTCACACGTTGTCGCGCATGGCGATTCATTGCGCCTTCGTGCCGTCCGCATGCGAAGAGGTGCGGATAATCGCTCCCAGGGGGGATTCCTCTTTTCGTCGGGTTATGAGACATCGGAAAGGCAGAAAGGCCCCTGGCATGCGCGCGGGCGCATGCCAGGGGCCTCGGGGAAGGGTCGTTCCGCCGGGCTAGAAGCTGCCGAGCGAGGTCAGGCTGCCGACCGGCAGGCCCGAGGTCAGCCCGCCGACCAGCGGCAGGCTTCCGACCAGCGGCAGCTGGCTCTGCGGCTTGGGCGCGGCGGCCGGGGCCGGCATCGGCGCGGCCGGGGTGATCGTCGGGGCGGTGACCGCGGGCGCGACCGGAGCGACCATCCGGCTGCGGGTGCCGGGGTGCGCGGGCTTCATCAGGGCCGGAGGGGTCGGCATGTGCGGGGGCGGGAAGGCGGCCTTCAGGTCGGAGCCGGCCTGCTCGCCGGCGGCCTGGGCGGTCGGCGCGGTGGGGGCGGGCTCGCCGGTCAGCTGGCCGACCACCGGCAGGTTCTGGGCCATCGGCCCGACCACCGGCACCTGGCCGGCCAGCCCGCTCACCGGCAGCCCGCCGGCCAGGCTGTTCAGCGGCAGGGCGTTGGCCAGGCCGCCGTTGATCGGCATGATCGAACTCAGTCCGGCCACCGGCAGCGCGGAGCGGGTCACGGGCAGTGGCGCGGCGGCCAGCCCGGTGGCGTCGGCGACGGTGGTCGAGATCGGCGCGGCGTCCAGCGGAGTGCTGGTCGTCGGTGCGGTCGCCGCGGAGGCGGCGCCGCCGACGACGGGACCGGCGGCCATGGCGGCCGCCGTGACGACCAGGCCGCGCCGGACCGTGGTGCTCAAGGTGCTCATTGCCTGGTTCTCCTCGTATTGGGGCTGGCGCGTTTACGCGACAGCTCTCTGCCCAACGGAAGAACCCTGCCCGGGGAAACGCCGGACGAAGTAAAAGGGAAGTAATATTTCCAGACGGTGATTGGGTCGTCCGATATCAGAACCGCTATCAGATTACCCCGTCCGAAGGCGATTCTTTGTCGAATTCCGCAATGTGCCTTCGCGCTGCCTCGGCGCCGGTCCACACGATGGCGTGGATCCCGGCCTCCCGGGCGGCGGCGACGTTCACCTCGCGGTCGTCCAGGAAGAGGACCTCGCCGGCATGTGCGCCGAGCCGGGCCAGCAGCGCCTGCCAGATCGCCGCGTCGGGCTTGGCGACTCCCAGTTCCCCGGAGATCACGAAATGCTCGAACGGCGCGGCCCACTGCCGTGTGCGGAAAGCCGTGCCGTGGGCTCTCGGCGCGTTCGACAACAGCGCCAGCCGCCGACCGGCCGCCGCGAGCTCCTCGATCAGCTCGACCGAGCTGGGGTCGAGGGTGTTCCACAGCTCGACGTCCGCCGCGCTCAGCGCCGCGGCCTCGGCCGGGCCCACCTCGACCTGTGCTTGTGCGCCGACCGCCTGCCAGTAGTCGAGCTCTGCCAGGCCGCGGTCGTACTTCTCCCGATGGCGCCAGTAGCCCTCGGCGAAGTCCGCGGCCGGCGCCTCGATGATCCCGGCCAGCCGCGCGAACGCCTGCTCTGTCGGCCGCTGGGCGATGACCTCACCGTAATCGAACACGATCCATGTCATCGCCCCAGCGTGCCAGCCGTCAGCCGCCCTTCACCACCGAGACGTCCACCGTCCCGCCGCTCGAGGACGAGGTCTGCTGCCATTTGCCCGAAGCCCGGGTCCACACCTGGTTCGCGTACTGCACCCGGTCCACGTCCAGCGTCTTGGACGAGGCCACGGCCCAGGCCGCGAGCACCTGCGGGTTGAACAGGTTGTTGGACGTTATCCGCAGCGTCAGGCCGTCGGAGGAGTGCGAGTACTGCGGAGCCGCCCCCGCGCCGTTCGCGCTGAACTGCTTCACCAGCGCCTGGCCCAGGGTCGAGGCGCGGGGCGTCAGGCCGCTCGAGCCGGGGGCCTCGACGGCCAGCTTCGGGTCGTCGTAGGTGCAGGTCAGCGAGGTGCCCGACTTGGCGTCCAGGGTGGTGGCCAGGATCGTGGCCATCTCCTCCCACTGCCCGTAGGACTCGCCCGAGGAATCCGCCGAGCGCTGCACGGCCTGCGCGGCCTTGCCGACGTCGATGGTCTCCCAGTTGTTCACGTTCAGCAGCGCGTAGAAGAACTTCCCGGTCGAGTACACCGGGTCCATGATCTGTTCCTGGCTGCCCCAGCCCTGCGAGGGCCGTTGCTGGAACAGGCCCAGCGAGTCGCGGTCGCCGCCCTGCAGGTTCTGGATCTTCGACTCCTGCTCGGCCGTGGCCAGGGCGATTATCGTCGCCCGCTCCGGCAGGTTCTTGGCCCGGGCCACCGCGGCGATGGTGGCCGCGTTGCCCATCCGCTCGTTGGCGATCGTGGAGGACTGGCCGTCCGCGCCGACGGCCGTGCAGTTCTCGGCGGAGACCCCGCCGTTGAACGCGTGGTAGACGAAGAAGCCGCCGGCGCCCAGCGCGCCGAGCAGCATCACGGTCACGATCCAGGCACCGATGTGCCGGGATTTGCGCGGCGCTTGTTCCTGCCTGCCTCGGGGGCGGCCTCTCTGACCCATACCGTCCAGTTCCGTCCGTTAATGTCCGAGATCCGTCCTGCGGTGTGAACGCCGCGAGGCCACCGTAGCTGAAACGCATATCGTGGTGGCCATGACGAACGCACCGACTGCCCAGGATTTCGCCTCCCCGATCTCGGCAGTGATCGACGAGCTGTGGGAGCGCCGCGCGGAGCTCAGCCCGGCGGACTCCGACGCCCGCAAGGCCGTGGTGGAGGCCGTGGACCTGATCGACGCCGGAACCGCGCGGGCGGCGTTCGTGGACGCGGCCTCCGACGAGGTGGTCGTGGACGAGCGGGCCAAGCGCGCGATCCTGATGTCGTTCAAGGTCCTGGACATGGTCGAGTCCAACGCCGGCGACTTCCGGTTCCACGACAAGATGCCGCTCAAGAGCGACTTCGGCGGTGCGCGCGTGGTCCCCGGGGCCATCGTCCGGTGGGGCTCCTACGTCTCCTCCGGTGCGATCCTGATGCCCTCGTTCGTCAACATCGGCGGCTACGTCGACTCCGGCACCATGGTCGACACCTGGGCCACCGTCGGCTCCTGCGCGCAGATCGGCAAGAACGTCCACCTCTCCGGCGGCGTCGGCATCGGCGGCGTGCTGGAGCCGCCGAACGCGGTCCCGGTCGTGATCGAGGACGACGCGTTCATCGGCTCGCGCTCGATGGTCGTCGAGGGGGCCCGGGTCCGCCAGGGCGCCAAGCTCGGCTCCGGCACCAACATCACCAAGTCGATGCGGGTCTTCGACGCGGAGACCGGCGAGGAACTGCCCCGCGGCGAGGCCCCGGCCTGGTCGGTGTGTGTCAGCTCGACCCGGGTGAAGAAGTTCCCCGGCGGGGAGTTCACCACTCCCTGCCTGCTGGTGCTGAGCCGCCTGTCCCCCGGCGAGTCCCACGACAAGCTGCAGATCAACGACATGCTCCGCGACAACGGATTCACCGGCTGAGGACGGGGAGCGACCAAAGGATGTCCGGCCTGGACCTCACGCAGAGTGCCGCCCGCCTGACCGCGGCGCTCGTCGACATCGAGTCCGAGAGCGGCAATGAGAAGGCGCTCGCCGACGCGGTCGAGGAGGCGCTGCGTCCGTACCCGCACCTTGAAGTGCTGCGCGACGGCGACTCCGTGCTGGCGCGCACCAATCTCGGCCGCGCCGAGCGCGTGATCCTGGCCGGACACCTGGACACCGTGCCGATCGCGGTCGACAGCACCGGGCGCCGCAATGTCCCCTCGCTCCTGGAGGGCGACTGGGAGACCGGGACCCTGCGCGGCTGCGGCACCTCGGACATGAAGGCCGGCGTGGCGGTCCAGCTGGTGCTGGCCGCCGGCCTGGCCGAGCCGAACCGCGATGTGACGTACGTCTTCTACGAGTGCGAGGAAGTCGAGGCCGAGCGCAACAGCCTGGGCCGGCTGATCCGCACCCGGCCGGAGTGGTTCGCCGCCGACTTCGCGGTGCTGCTGGAGCCGAGCAACAACATCGTCGAGGGCGGCTGCCAGGGCACGATGCGGGCCCGGCTGACCTTCCGCGGCGCCCGCGCGCACTCGGCGCGCTCCTGGCTCGGCGACAACGCGATCCATAAGGCCGGCGCTGCGCTGCGGCGGCTCGAGGAGTACCAGCCGCGCCGGGTCGAGGTGGAGGGCCTGGAGTATCGCGAGGGCCTGAACGCGGTCGGGATCACCGGCGGCGTGGCCGGCAACGTGATCCCGGACGAGTGCTCGCTGGTTGTGAACTTCCGCTTTGCCCCGGACCGCAGTCAGGACGACGCGGAACGTCATGTCCGCGAGGTCTTCGCGGATCTGGGCGCTGAGATCGTGGTCACGGACTCCGCTCCGGCGGCGCGTCCCGGTCTGCATCTGCCGTCGGCGGCGGAGTTCGTCGGCGCTGTGATGGCTGAGGTGGACACAGAGCCCACGGCGAAGTTCGGCTGGACCGATGTCGCCAGGTTCGCCGAACTCGGCGTTCCGGGCGTGAACTACGGGCCCGGAGACGGATCCCTGGCTCACAAACCGGATGAATCAGTGGACTTGGAGCAAGTTGTCCGATGTGCGGAACGGATGAGAAGCTGGCTCGGCTCCGCCCCGTGAGCTGACGGCCCGCGGCGGCGCGCGCCGGTTCAAACAGGTGCGCGCCGGAGGCAACCGGTTGGGACCTATTAGCGTCTTACCAGCGGCGGAGCAGCCCCCGTACGACCACGGGAGCCCGGCGATCAGCCCGCTGTCCAGGCAAGTTCCGAGAGGTCCGAAGTTTCGATGAGCCCGACCGGCTGGCCGATGATGGTGACGGCGATCCTTCTCGCGGTCGCCGCGCCGATCGGCACCTATCTGTTGTGGAACCGCATCCGCGGGCCGCGCCCCGTGCGTGCCGTGACACGGCTGTCGATGATCGGCGTGAGTCAGGTCATGGCGATCCTGCTGTGCGGTGTGGTGGTCAACAACTACTACGGGCTCTACGCGTCCTGGGACGACCTGCTCGGCGACACAGGCAGCCCGGGCGTGATCATCCACCAGAACACGGTGGCCTCCGGCACCCCGATCGCCGGCGGCGACCTGACGGACGGCCGGGCGCAGGGCGGGCGCGGCCAGGTGGTGCCGCGCGTGCGGCCGGACGGTCCCGCGCAGGACTTCAAGAAGTACGGCGACGACGCGCTGGTCACCAGCTTCACCGGGCCCAAGTCCGGGCTCGGCGGCACGAACGACGTGATGGTGTGGACGCCGCCGCAGTACAACGACCCGGCGTACGCGAACACCGACTTCCCGGTCGTCCTGCTGTTCCCCGGTTACCCGGGCACTCCGCAGACCTGGTTCGGCAACATGGCGGGACAAAAGGAGCTGGGCACGCTGGTCCAGCAGCACGCCGCCACCCCGTTCGTGCTGGTCGCGGTGAACATCTCGCCGGTCAAGGGCGTGAACACCGACTGCACCGACATCCCGGGCGGTCCGCAGGTCGCGACCTACATCACCGACGACATCCGGACCATGATCGAGCGCACCTTCCGGGTCACCACCGACCGTTCCGGCTGGGGCATGATGGGCTACTCCGAGGGCGGCCTGTGCGCGGGCAAGCTGCTGGTCCAGTATCCGCAGCTGTTCAGCGCCGCGGTGCAGATGAGCGGCGACGTGCGGCCCGGGGGCTATGTGGCCAAGTACGGTCCGGCCTTCGCCAACCAGAACTCCACGCTGTGGATCCTGCAGAACCACAAGCCCAACCCGCCGGTGGCGCTGCTGGCCGCGGCCTCGGCCGAGGACGCGCACGGCAGCGTGCTCTCCGACGCGCTCTCGCTGCAGCAGGTGGCGCCGGGTGTGGTGGACGTGCTGAAGAAGGACCACGGCTCGCACAACACCGAGGTGTGGAAGCAGTGGCTGCCGCAGGCCTACGGCTGGCTGAGCCAGCACCTGGAGCAGGTGCGCCCGCAGTCCTGAGGCGTTCTGCGGCCTGAGCGCGGCCTGACCGTCGCCCGCCCGCCGTCGTCCGGCCAACCCCGGCCGGTAATGTGCCGACTATGAGTCAAGGCAGCGGAAACGGACACGGCTCCGGCACCAGTTTCACCGAGCGGTTCGTCGGCGCGGTGACCCGGCGGCGCGGACACGAGCAGTTGCCGGCGGCCACGGCCGACCAGAAGCTGCTGGACCACGCCTACGGCAAGGACTGGAAGGACGAGGACCCCTGGCGGGTCCTGCGCATTCAGGGCGAGTTCGTGGAGGGGTTCGACTCCCTGGCCCGCACCGGTCCGGCGATCACCGTCTTCGGCTCCGCGCGTACCCCGGCCGGCAGCCCCGAGTACCTGTTCGGCGAGCAGATCGGCCGCGGCCTGGCGACCGCCGGCTGGACCGTCATCACCGGCGGCGGCCCGGGCGCCATGGAGGCGGCGAACAAGGGCGCCCTGAACGCCGGCGGCCGGTCGATCGGGCTGGGCATCGAGCTGCCCTTCGAGCAGTCCCTGAACAGCTACATCGACCAGGGCATCAACTTCCGCTACTTCTTCGTCCGCAAGACCATGTTCCTGAAGTACTCGCAGGGCTTCGTGGTCCTGCCCGGCGGCTTCGGCACCATGGACGAGCTGTTCGAGGCCCTGACCCTGGTCCAGACGCACAAGGTGACGTCGTTCCCGGTGGTGCTGGTCGGCCGCGCCTTCTGGGGCGGGCTGGTGGACTGGATCCGCGACGTCATGGTCCCGGCCGGCAAGATCGCCGCGGCCGACCTGGACCTGATCCACCTGGTCGACGACCCGGACGAGGCGGTCGCGATCATGGGGAAGCCGGGGGACCGCGGGTAGGTCCGATCCTTTGGCCTGCGGTTAGACCAGTCCGGCGGTTAGCCCGATTCGGCGGCTAGGCCAGTCCGGCGGCCAGACCGGTCCTGCGGCTAGGCCAGCCCCCGCTTGGCCACCGCCGGCTCCCGGAGCCCCTGGATCGCCGACACCATGTCGAGCACCTGCCGGGTCTCGGCCACCTCGTGTACCCGGTACACCCGGGCGCCGAGCCAGGCCGACACGGCGGTCGTCGCGAGGGTCCCGGTCAGCCGCTCCTTCACCGGCCGGTCCAGGGTCTCGCCGACGAAGTCCTTGTTCGACAGCGACACCAGGACCGGCCAGCCGGTCGCGGTCATCTCCGTCAGGCGGCGCGTCGCCTCCAGGGAGTGCCGGGTGTTCTTGCCAAAGTCGTGGCCGGGGTCGATCAGGATGCGGTCGCGCGGGACGCCGAGGGCCGCCGCGCGCTCGGCCTCGCCGTGGACCGTGCGCTCCAGAATGTCCGCCATCACGTCCGCGTAGCCGATGCGGTGCGGACGGGTGCGGGGTTCGACGCCGCCGGCGTGCGTGCACACCAGCGCCACCGCGTGCCGGGCCGCGACCTCCGCCAGCTGCGGGTCCCAGCCGCCCCAGGCGTCGTTCAGTACGTCCGCGCCCTCGGCGCACACCGCGTCTCCGACCTCGGCGCGCCAGGTGTCCACGGAGATGACCGCTTCGGGGAACCGCTTGCGGACCTCGGCGACGAAGGGCACCACGCGGCGCATCTCCTCGGCCAGGTCCACGGCGTCGCCGGGGCCGGCCTTCACGCCGCCGATGTCCACCAGGTCCGCGCCCTGGCTCAAGGCCGCCTCCACGCGGTCCAGCGCGGCGGCGTCGGTGAAGGTGGCGCCCTTGTCGTAGAACGAGTCCGGGGTGCGGTTCACGATCGCCATCACGAGCCGCTGGTCGGGTCCGTATTCGTACGGTCCCAGTCGCAGCGTGCCCTGCGGGACGGAAGCCGGGGCCACACTGCTGCCGGTGGGGCCGCCGTGGGTACCGTCCGCGTTCGATGACATGGAGATCAGCCTAACGGCGACGGCGCGGCGCCGGGCGTGGCACGATGTGCGCGTGCTGTACTTTCAGTTTCTGGTCGTCGCGGCGGTGTTCGGTGCGATCGCGTGGGTGGCCGCCGGCCGCGGCGGGGGTCTGGACGACCCGCGCCAGGACCGGCCCGAGCCCGCGCTGGCCGACGACCGGCAGCTGGGCCGGGAGGACATCGACGGCACCCGCTTCGCCGTGGGGTGGCGCGGCTACCGCATGGACCAGGTCGACCGGCTGCTGGACCGGCTCGCCGCCGAGATCGACCACCGAGACCGGCTGATCGCCGACCTGACCCGCCCGGCGGGCGCCCGGTTCGGTGAGGCCGGCGCCGGCTACGAGCCGGTGCCCCGGACCCAGGACGCGGTGCCCGGCATCGGGGGCGCCGGCGGCGCGGCTACCGCGACCGCCGTGGTGCAGCCCGGCTTCGGCCCCGGCGTGGACGTGGCGCCCGGCCAGACCGAGGCCGCCGCCCCGGCCGATCAGGACCCTGCGGAGGGCAACCCGCTGTCGTCGTGGTACCGGCGTCCGGAGGACGACCAGTAGGGTCTTCATTTCTTAAGCTCGCACGGAACGGCCGGCCCCGGCAGGGGGCCGGCCGTTCTGGTCGTTCTGGTCGTTCCGGTCTTTTCAGGGGCCGGTGTCAGCGTCCGGTGAAGGTGGGCTTCTCCTTGGCCAGGAACGCCCGCACCGCGTTGCGGTGGTCCTCGGTGGCCGCGCACGCGTCCTGCAGGTCGGCCTCCAGCTCCAGGGTCTCCTCGAACGAGTGCGTCAGCCCGAAGCCGACCGCCTGCTTGATCGCCGCGTAGGCCGCGGTCGGCCCGGCGGCCATCTTCGCCGCCAGCTCGCCGACCGCCGCGTCCAGCTCCTCGGCCGGGACCACGCGGTGCACCAGTCCCAGCTCGGCGGCCTGCTCGACGCCGATCGTCTCCGGCAGCATCAGCAGCTCCAGCGCCTTGGCCGGGCCGACCAGCCGCGGCAGCGTCCAGGAGCCGCCGGAGTCGGCGGTCAGGCCGATGTTGGCGAAGGCCAGGTTGAAGGCCGCCTTGTCGGAGGCGATCCGCAGGTCGGCGGCGAAGGCCAGGGCCGCGCCGGCGCCGGCCGCCACGCCGTTGACCGCGGCGATCACCGGCTTGGGCGCCGTGGTCAGGGCCCGCAGCAGCGGGTTGTAGTGCTCCCGCACCGTGTTCGCCAGGCCGGTGCCGGCCTCCAGGGACGCCGCGTGCTCCCGCAGATCCTGTCCGACGCAGAAGGCGCGCCCGGTGGCGCGCAGCACGATCACGCGAACGGAGTCGTCCTCGGCCGCCGCCGTCGCCGCGTCGCGCAGCGCCGCCTTGGTCGCACTGTCGAGCGAGTTCAGTGCGTCCGGGCGATTCAGGGTGATGGTGCCGACACCCTCGGTGACGTCGTAGACAACGTTGTCGGACATAGGGGGTCCCACTCTCCGCCTTATCGGCTTCCAGGCATGTACCAGTGTTGGTCGCGTCCGGTAGAACTGTTTGCAGACTCTGACGAAGCTACTCAGTCGGGCCTCCCGCGGCGACACCGGAACCCAATCCGGGCGCGTGCGGGATAATGGATTGGTTGAGAGCTGGCTCCTAGGAAGGGGAACGAGCATGGCGGCGATGAAGCCGCGGACGGGTGACGGCCCGCTTGAGGTGACCAAAGAGGGACGCGGCATCGTGATGCGGGTCCCGCTGGAGGGCGGCGGCCGGCTCGTGGTGGAGCTGTCGGCGGAGGAGGCCGCCGCGCTCGGCGAGGCGATCAAGGGCGTCGTCGGTTAGTCCGGCGCGGCCGCGATCGCCACCCCATTCGTCCCACCAGTGACGTCTGGCCCCCGAACGGCCGGGGTCCGGCGTCCTCCAACCCACGTGTTCCTTCTCACTTCCGCACCCGGCCGGACCGGCACCCCACCCCGGTCAGAGCGTCCGCGTCGGGTCGGACGTCGTCCCCGCCGGCTCGGCGGCCTGCCCGCGCGGGCGGTGCCGCGGGCGGCACGGGTCTGGCGTCGCCGAGCGCGAGGCCCGTTCTCAGGAGCGCTTAACCGCGCACAGCAACCCGTCCCCGGTGGGCAGCAGCGCCGGCAGCAGCCGGGTGTCCTCGGCGACCTGGCGGTGCAGGTACCGCAGCGCCGAGGTGCGCGCGTCCCGGATCGAGGGATCGACCACGCGGTCCTGGCCCAGGGCCCCGTCGAAGGCCACCAGCCCGCCGGGCCGCAGCAGCCGCAGCGCCTCCTCGTAGCCGGCCAGGTGATCGGTGCCGGGCCCGCCGCAGAAGACCATGTCGTAGCCGCCGTCGGCCAGGCGCGGCAGCACCGAGCCGGAGGCCCCGCCGATCACCCGGGTGCGGCTGGCGGCGAAGCCGGCGTCGGCGAAGGCGCGCCGGGCCGCCTGCGAACCCTGAGTGTCCTCGTCCACGGTCGTCAGCACCCCGTCCAGGCGCATGCCGCGCAGCAGGTATATCCCCGACACGCCGGCGCCGGTGCCGACATCGACGACCGCCCGCGCCCCGAGCGTGGCGGCCAGCAGCCGCAGCGCCGCGCCGGTGCCGGGCTCGACCGGGACGATGCCCAGCCGCCGCGCCTCGCGGCGCGCGGAGACCAGGACGTCGTCCTCGGCGACGTACCCCTCCGCATACGCCAGACTGGCGTGCCGGTGACTGGGGATGACGGCCTCCGAGGGTCGCGGGTCCCGGAGCCGGGTCGGCCGGGATCTGGTCGGTTGGTTGCTACTGGGCATCAAGAGCGTAGCCACCTGGCCGCGCGCATACCACGTCGGACTGTCATCCGAACAGATAGAGCGCGGGGGGACCGCTTATATGACGCGTGGCCGCGGCGGACGGTTCGGCGTGCCGTCCCGGAGCGGGACGTGCTGGTACCGCGGCCCGCGGCGGGGTCCTGATCGGGTCTTCTGATCGCTGTAGGCGGACACCGCGGGGGAACCTCCCCTTCGGGAACTTCAACCCGGTGACCGGCCGTTCTGCCCAAGACAGTGGCTCACGGTGTGGAGAGCCGGGAGATCTTAGACCGATCTCAGGTTCCTTTCAGCCTTTAGCAGCGAGGCAGGCGTCTATGGTGATGAGTGCGGTACTGGAAATAGGAGGTGGGGACGTCGTGGCTGACGCCAACAGCGCCCGCAATCCTGGAGCCGTCCCGGTCAATACCATTGGACCGCGGATAGATCTCGGGGAACTTCGTCGTCGGCGTGCGGCCCGCAAGGCCGCCTTGGAAAAGACCCGCCGGGGGGCGGAGGCGATCCCCGATACCGCGATGCCGGCGGAGACCGCCGCACCGAGCGCGGGGGAGATACAGACACAGGCCCAGCCGCTGGACGCCGCGGCCGTCGGCTGGGAGCCGCCGAGCTGGGACGACATCGTCCGGACCCATTCGCAGCGGGTGTACCGGCTGGCCTACCGCCTGACCGGCAACCAGCACGACGCCGAGGACCTCACGCAGGAGGTCTTCATCCGGGTGTTCCGCTCGCTGTCGAGCTACCAGCCCGGCACCTTCGAGGGCTGGCTGCACCGCATCACCACGAACCTGTTCCTGGACATGGTGCGCCGCCGGGCCCGCATCCGCTTCGACTCCCTGGGCGAGGACGCCGACGACCGGCTGCCCGGGCGCGAGCCGTCGCCGGAGCGGATCTTCGCGGACTCGCACATGGACGCCGACATCGAGGCCGCGCTGGCCGCGCTGGCCCCGGAGTTCCGGGCCGCCGTGGTGCTGTGCGACATCGAGGGGTTGTCCTACGAGGAGATCGCGACCACCCTCGATGTGAAGCTCGGCACCGTGCGCTCGCGGATCCACCGCGGCCGCTCGCAGCTGCGCGCGGCCCTGGAGCACCGGGCCCCGGGCGCGGCCGCGAACGCGAGTGGAAAGGAGGGCCGCCGGTGACCAGGCATCTCGGAGACCGCCTGACCGCCCTGATCGACGGCGAACTGGACCACGGCACCAGAGAGCGCATGCTCGGCCACCTCGCCCAGTGCGGGGACTGCCGGGCCGAGGCCGACGCCGAGCGGCAGACGAAGTCGCGCCTGAGCGCGATGGCCGCCCCGCAGGTGCCGGTGGAGCTGATGCTCGGGCTGCTGAGCCTGGACGCCAACCGGGGCGCGGCCTCGGGAGCGGCGTCCGGCGGCGTGTCGGGCGGCGGCAGCGGATCGCCGGCCGCCGGCCCCGGCGCCGGTCCGTCCCCGTTCTCCTTCCAGACCGTGCCGATCCGCCCGCCGGCGGCTCCGGCGTCCGGCCGCCCCACGGCCGGACGCTCCCCGGTGCGCCCGCAGCGGCTGCGGGTCGCGGCGATCGGCGCGGTGTCCCTGGCGGCCCTGGGGACCGGCGTGTGGCTGGTCGGCGACTTCAGCGCCAGCGCCAGTCCCTCGCACGCCCCGGCGAACCCGGCGCCGGCCCAGGTCGTCAACTACGGACCCGCGCACTGAGACCGCGGCCCCACCGCGATCACGGACTCCCTCTTGACGTCGAGGCTCGGCATTGCCGAGCCTCGACGCGCAAGGATCGAACGACATCCACCCTCCGGGGGTCCGGTATCCGCCCGGACGGGAGTTACGCTAGCGCGTAGCGCCGGAAAGCCGCCGGCCGCGCCCGCCAGAGCAGGAGCCTCCCACCGTGCCGTTTCTCGACATCAGCCCGCTGGAGCTGATCGCGCTGCTGGCCCTGGCCGTCATGCTGTTCGGCCCCGACAAGCTGCCCGGCGCGGTGCAGGGCCTGGCGCGTACCCTGCGGCAGTTCCGCGAGTTCACCCGCAACGCCCAGAACGACCTGAAGAAGGAGCTGGGCCCGGAGTTCCAGGACCTGGAACTGACCGACCTGCATCCGAAGAACTTCGTGCGCAAGCACGTGCTCGGACCCGAAGACGGCGACTTCCGCGAGATCAGGGACATCACCACCTCGCTCAACGGCGAGATACGCAGTGCGGCCGAGGGCGCCCGGCGCCCCCTTGCCGCCGACGACGCGACCCCGGACGATGCCCTCTACCGGGCCCCCGCCCCGCGCCTGGCCGCGGGCGAGCGCCCGCCGTTTGACGCGGATGCGACGTGAGGTTCCATGAGCAGCACCATCTCAACTGAAGACTTCGCCAATCCCCCCGGCCCGGCCTCGCAGCCGGGCTCTGTGGGGCTGGGCGTGGCCGGTGCCGCCGGTGCCGACCGCCGGGCCGGCCGCACCGCCGATCCGGACGACTTCGTCCCGGGCCCGCCGGTCGCCTCCATCTCCGCCGCCGCCCTGGCCGCCTCCGAACCCGACGTCTGGCCCGGCCAGCGCACGACCGTCCCCTGGTACGGCCTGGACGAGGCCTGGGCCGGCGACCGCTGGCTGGGCTCGATCATGCTCGGCCCCGACGGCGCCGCCGAGTACGGCACCCTGGGCCACGGCGACCACCCGGCGCGCCGCCCCGACGACCTGTCCCCCCGCCGCTTCTGCGGTGTGGTGACCATGGCCCGCCTGGACCGCCGCCCCGGCGGCGGTTCGACCATCCTGGAGCCGACGACCCTGTCCACGCTGGCCGCCGTGGCGGGCCTGGGCCTGCTCTCGGACGCCTGGCCCTGGGCCGTGGACAAGGCCCTGCGCGGCGACTGGCTGCACCAGCAGACCGACCTGGCCTACGAGGTCGCCGAGAACCTGGACGACGCCCCCTGGCGTGCGGTCCAGCTCCCGGTCGACGGCAAGCCCACCCGCTTCCGCTACCGCGAGAGCGAGTACGGCTGGGTCCTGGCCGCCGAGCTGCGCGAGTGCTGGCTCGGCGCCTACGGCCGCGGTGTGACGGCCTACGGCCTGGGCTTCGAACAGGTCACGCTGGACGCCTGGGAGGCGTACGAGGCGCTGCCGCGCTGACGGCGGCGCCGGGCCCGGCGGGCGTTCGGCGGCACCGGGCATTCCTTCGGGCTCGCGAGCCCGCAAGTCTTCGCGTCCTCGCGCAGGCGGGGACGATCACGAGGGGCAGACGTGACGACCCTTTCCATGCTCCTGGCCGCGGCCGGCATCGGCGTCGGCCACGCGATCCTGCCCGACCACTGGATGCCGCTGGCCCTGCTGGCCCGTACCCGCCGCTACCCGTTCGGCCGCGTGGCGCGCCTGGCCCTGGCCGCCGCGGTGACGCACGTGCTGATGTCGGTGGTGTTCGGCGCGGCGCTGGCGGCCGTCGGGCTGCGCCTGCGCGAAGCGGTGGCGCGGCATGCGGACCTGGCGGTCGGCGGGGTGCTCGTGGCGACGGGGGTGGCACTGCTGGTGCTGGAGGTCGCGGGGCGCGGACACCGGCACGACCACTCGGATGGCGGGGCCGACTGCGGTCACCATCAGGACGATCACATTCATGGTCATGGTCATGGCCATGCCGGTGCGGATGGTGAGGAGACGGCCACCGCCGCCCCGCTCGTGTCGAGCCAGGCAGAACCCAGGTCAGGCCATGCCGTCGCAGTGCTCGAACGGCCTGCTGCTTCTTCCGCATCCGATCACCGGCGCCGCACCATCCTGAACCTCCTGGGCCCCTTCGGCGCGGCCGTCAGCCCGGACCTGACGATCCTTCCGCTCTTCCTCACCGCCGGCGCCCTCGGCGTCGGCCCGGCACTGGGCGTCCTGGCCGTCTTCGCGCTCGCGACCATCGCCGTCATGGTGGGCCTGACCCTCGCCGCCGCGTCCGGAGCGCGGCGCCTGACCGCGCCCTGGATCGAGGAGCGCGCCACCCTCCTGACCGCCGCCACGCTTCTGGCCATCGGCGGGCTCGTGGTCAGCGGTGTCCTCTGAACGTGCCGCCCATCGCCGACACCGTCTCGACATCGGTGATCAGGCATCCGCAGTCCGGGTGCGGCGGCCGCTCATAGCGGGTCTGCGCGCCGAACGGCGGTACTACTTCCAGCGCGGCATTCACCGTCGGCGGCGGGTCGCCCTCGACGAACGCCAGGACGTGCAGCACCGCCTGGACCGCCAGGAGCGAGGCCATCGTGACATCGCAGGCGCGGTCCTCGGCCGCCGGCACCGCGTCCACACCGCCGAAGGGCACCATCGCCCGCGGCCAGCCCGGGTCGCGCGCCGTGCGGTACAGGTCGCGGCAGCGCAGGCACGAGGTGCGGCCGGGCTGCACGAACGGACCGAGCACGCCGGTGGTCTCGTGCACCTCGGCCGGCAGGTGCGGCACGCCGTCGGACTGCAGTGCGGCGGCCACTGCCGGGTAGCCGTCGGCGATCGGGGCCAGGACCGCCACATCGGGGTGCTGGCGGTTGGCCGGCAGCGTGGTGCGGGTCGAGGGCGCCGAGGCCCGGATCATGGCCCGGACGAGATCCTGGCGGCGAGGCGGGGGAGAGGCGAGATTGATCGTGGTGGGCGGGGCTGCCGGTCTGGACTCGGCTGCCTTTGCTGCTTTGCCGGCCTTGGCCTCGGTGGCGGCCTCAGTGGCAGTGGTGGCGGTGGCGGACCCCTTGTCCGTCCGCTTGCGCCGCGGCCCCGGAACCTCCCGCTCGTCCCGGTGACTCAGCCCGCGAGGATTCCGGAATCCGGCCGGCGCCGCGTCGGCGGGCCGCGCCCGCCCGCTGTCGATCGGCACCACACACCCGATGCCGGCCGCGGCCAGCAGGTGCGCGATCGACGCCCCGACGCGCCCGCATCCGTACACCGTGATCACCGCCATGCGCCGGCGCGTCATCGCCCGCACCGCGCCGCCCGGGACCAGGTAGCCCAGTGCCAGCGCGGCCAGATCCGGGGCGAGCCGGTCGGCCTCGGAGACGTCGAGCGCGCGCAGCGCCGGTCCCGGGTCGTAGCCGGCGTCGTCGAGGAAGCCGGCCCGGGCCAGCATGTCGAGCAGGGTCGTGGCCTGTGCTCCCGACAACCCGATCTGCTCGGCGAGTGTCAGCAGTTCGGAGATGTCCCGGTGTCCGTCCAGCGCGCCGACGAACGCGGTCGCGGCCGGGCCCAACCCGTTCAGCAACAGCGACCTGCCCGGTGTCACTCCCACCTGCAGCGCGCCGCCGGGCCGCCACAGCCGTCGCAACCCCGCCTTCAGCACCGGACGCACGCCCTGGCCTCCCGCCGTGTCAGCCCCAGCCCACCGCTGCCGTTCCCACCTGCTGCTTCCCACCCTGCGGCACCCGCCGCCGCCCCCGCATCCCTCAGCCCTCTAATTCACCCGTACGGCGGCCGGAGGACCGGCCGCCGCCTGCGCGTCGAACCTCAGGCCTTGCCCAGGATCCGGTTGAGCTTGGTGCCACAGGTCGGGCAGATGCCCTGCGCCATCCGCCGACCCGAGTCGCTGACCTTCACCTGGCCGGTGAAGTTCTTCTTCTCCTTGCACTTCACGCAGTAGGCGTCCCCGGTGTACGACTCCGCCATGCTTTGTCACTACCTTCCGTATCTGAGGCCATACGTACCATTCACCCCGAACGCGGAACACCATACGACAGCCCGGGGCCCAAAAAGCACCGCTACGCTGACGCCATGCCTGAGTCGCGCGAATATCCGCTTCTGGCCGTCCGTCGCACGTCGGATGGTGTGTTGACCGTGACGTTGGACGACCCGGACCGGCGCAACGCGATGACCGCGCCGATGACCGAGTCCTGGGATCGGCTCATGCGGGAAATCGCGCAGGACGAGAAAGTCCGCTGTGTCGTGGTGACCGGTGCCGGCTCCGCGTTCTGCGCCGGAGGCGATCTGGGCTGGATCGGTGCGGAGCCGGGCGCGCCTGTGGAAAAGCTGCGCGACAAGATGCTGCCCTTCTACCGGATCTGGCTGAGCCTGCGGGACCTGCCGGTGCCGACGATCGCCGCGGTGAACGGCCCGGCGGTGGGGGCGGGGGCGTGTCTGGCCCTGGCCTGCGATCTGCGCTACGCGGTGGACACCGCGAAGTTCGCGGTGCCGTTCACCAAGCTCGGGATGCATCCGGGGATGGCCGCGACCTGGCTGCTGCCGGAGGTCGTGGGGATGGCGAACGCGCGCGAGCTGCTTTACACGAACCGCGCCGTGAGCGGCACCGAAGCGGTCGCGCTGGGCGTCTACAACAGGGTGTTCCCTGCCGGGGACTTCCCTGGGGAGATCGAGCGGATCGCCTCCGAGGTGGCCGCCGGCGCGCCGATCGCGGTGAAGCTCACCAAGCAGGCCCTGATCGGCGACGGTCACGAGTCCTTCGAAGCGGCGCTGCGCTGGGAGGCTCTGGCCCAGCCGATCACGATGGCCACCGAGGATCTCCAGGAAGGCCTCGCCGCCCAGCGTGAGCGCCGTGCACCGCGCTTCACGGGCCGCTGACCCGCCCGTCTCTCACCGCCACCCGCTACGCGTCGCGGATCGATTGGCTTGTGTTAGGTAACCCACAAGAAGACACATCCTGTGGATAACTCTGTGGAAAACCTGTGCATGGCATGTGGACAATCCGATGAGCGCCGATGCCGACGCCCCGGCATGTCATTTCGGTAACGCCATAGGAGGGTGGCACACGCTAGGGTCCCTTGCCGTGGGACTCGACGAAGCCCCTCACCAGGGCGGTCAGATCGAAGTGCGGCGCAGCAACCGGCGGCGGCGCACCGTCTCTGCGTACCGGGACGGCGACAAGACTGTGGTGCTGATCCCGGCGCAGATGACGCGTGCCGAGGAAAAGCAGTGGGTCGACAAGATGCTCGCCCGCCTCGCCGGCCAGGAGCGCAAACGCAGGCCGGACGACGAGGAACTGTCCCGCCGGGCCCGTGACCTGTCGGTCCGCTATTTCCACGGCCGCGCGCAGCCCTCCAGCGTCCGCTGGGTCGCCAACCAGCAGACCCGCTGGGGTTCCTGCACGCCTGTGGACGGCACCATCCGCATCTCCGACCGGGTGCGCGGGATGCCGGAGTACGTGCTGGACTACGTCCTGCTGCACGAGCTCGCGCATCTGCTGGTGCCCAGCCACGGGCCGCGGTTCTGGGAGCTGATGAGCGTGTATCCGAAGACGGAGCGGGCTCGCGGGTTTCTGGAAGGGTTCGCCAGCGCCGGCGGCGGGATCGCCTCGGACGACGCGGACTGAGGCGCGACGGCACCACCGCACGACGGCACCACCGCACCACTGCACGGACGAGGCCCGGCCGTGCGGCGACGATGACTCTCGCCGCCGCGTGACCGGGCTGGTAGCTGGAGCCGCTACCCAGCTACCCGCTACTCCTTGGGCTTGTCCTCGCCGCTCTCGCCCGAGTCTTTGCCGTCCTCGTCCTTCGAGTTATCCACAGGGCCGTTGTCCACAGCCCCCTCTGTTTTGTCCTGGGCCTTGCTCCCGTCCCCGCCGCCCAGCAGCTCGTCCAGCCCGGAGAAGTCGAACTCCAGCCCGTCCTCGTCCCGGCCGTGCACGAATCCGTCCGGGTCGTCCAGGTCGGCCGAGGTCGGGAGCAGGTCCGGGTGCGACCACACCGCGTCGCGCCCCTCCAGCCCGCGCGCGTCGGCCAGCGAGGCCCACAGGCGCGAGGCGTCGCGCAGCCGCCGGGGGCGCAGCTCCAGGCCCACCAGGGCCGAGAAGGTCTGCTCGGCCGGGCCGCCGGCCGCGCGCCGGCGCCGCAGCGTCTCCCGGAGGGCGTCCGCGCCCGACATCTTCGGCGAGGCGGCGGCGTGCACCACCGCGTCCACCCAGCCCTCGGCCAGCGCCAGCAGCGTCTCCAGACGGGCCAGGGCCGCCTTCTGGGCCGGGGAGTCCACCGGCTGGAACAGGCCGCCGCCGCCCAGCATGTTCTCCAGCTGCGAGGGGTCCAGGTTGGTCAGGTCCATCTGCTCGGCCTGCTGGGCCAGCTCGCTGAACTTGGAGGCGTCGACCGTGATGCCGCGCGCGTACTCCTCGACCGCGCCGAGCAGGCGGGGCTTGAGCCACGGCACGTGGGAGAACAGCCGCTGGTAGGCGGCCTCGCGCAGGGCCAGGTAGAGGCGGACCTGCTCGATGTCGATCTCCAGGCCCTCGGCGAAGAGGTCCACGTTCGCCGGCAGCAGGACCGCCTTGCCCTCCGGGCCCAGCGGCAGGCCGATGTCGCTGCCGGAGACCACCTCGCCGGCCAGCGAGGCCAGGGCCTGGCCGACCTGGGAGCCGAACATCGCGGTGCCCATCTGCTTCAGCATGCCGCCGAGCGGGTTCTGGCCGCCGCCCCCTGCTGCTCCGCCGAACAGGTTGCCCAGCATGTCGCCCATGCCCGGCGGCAGGCCGGCCGCCTCCGGGTTCTCCGGCATGCCCAGCTCGCCCACCGCGCCGCCGACGGCGTCGCCCATCGCCGAGGTGATGCGCTCGGCGACCGGCTCGACCAGCTGCTTCCAGACCGGCAGGGTCTCCTCGATCCACTGCGCGCGGGACCACACGCGGGTGCCCGCGGTGCCCGCCGGCAGCGAGGTGACCTGGTCCAGCCAGTGCTCGGCGAGCTGCACGGCACCGTCGTAGGTGCGCTGCTCGCCGTCGGTGGGCGAAGGGTCGGGTCCGGCGGAGGCCACGGCGTTGCGCGCCATGGTCTTGGCCAGGTCCCAGTTCACCGCGCCGTCGCCGCCGCCGCTCATCAGGGCCTGGATCTGGCTGAACACCATCTGCAGCATCTGCGGGTCCGGCATGCCCGGGATGTTCGAGCCCGGGGACTGCGCCCCGCTTCCGCCGAACATCTGCTGGAACATGGCCCCCAGCGGATCAACGGGGCCGTCCGGGCGCTTACCCTGGTTCTGCGACTCGTCGTCGTCCGACGGGTTGTGATCTTCGGGGTTCTTGTTCACGGCGGGTGACCTCACGGACGACGGGGAAGAAGGATCGGTTTACAGCGCGGAGACTGACTTCCTCTACACATCTAACGTAACCACAGGAGAGCCTCAGTGAGTTCCTCGCCGGACCGCAAGCGCCCCGGCCGCACCAGCAAGCCCACCATCGCCGTCACCGGCGCGGCCGCCCGGCTGGGCGAGGCACTGACCGGCAAGCTGGCGTTCGGCGGCGAGGTGCGCCGGGTGGTGGGCCTGGACGCCGAGCGCGGGGCCGCCCCGGCGACCTGGCGGTTGGGCGAGGTGACCGACCCCCAGCTGGCCGAACGCCTGTCCGGGGTGGACACGCTGGTGCACCTGGCCGTGGACTCCGACCTGAACTCCGAGCCGCGCGAGCGCACCGCGCGCAACGTCCGCGCCGCCCAGACCGCCATCACCGCCGCGGCCGCCGCCGGCGTACACCATGTGGTGCTGCTGTCCACGGCGATGGTCTACGGCGCGCTGCCGGACAACCCGCTCCCGCTGGAGGACGACGCGCCGCTGCGCGCCACCCCGGACGGCACCCTGGTCGGCGACCTGCTGGAGATCGAGCGGCTGGCGGCGATCGCGCCCCGCGCGCACCCCGGGCTGACGATCACCGTGCTGCGCCCGGCGGCCATAGTCGGTCCCGGCGTCGACACCTACCTGACGCGGCATTTCGAGGCGCCGCGCCTGCTGGTGGTGCGCGGGTCCAAGCCGGTCTGGCAGTTCTGCCACATCGACGACCTGCTTTCGGCCCTGGAGTACGCGGCCCTGGGGAAGGTGAACGGGATCGTCCCGGTCGCCTCCGACGGCTGGCTCACGCAGGACGAAGTGGAGGAGATCTCCGGGATGCGCCGGATGGAGCTCCCGGAGGGCCTGGCCATCGGTGCCGCCGAGCGGCTGCACAGGCTGCACCTCACTCCCGCTCCCGCCAGCGACCTCCAATACGTCATGCACCCCTGGGCAGTTTCGAACAAGAAACTCCGCGAGGCCGGGTGGGAACCTGGTTTTACCAACGAGGAAGCGTTCGCCCAGCTCCTGGAGGACATCGACGGCCACCACGCCGCGCTGGCCAGGCGCCTGGGCAAGAAGGACGCCGCGGCCGGTCTCGGCGCGGCCGGCGCCACGGTCGCGCTGGTCGGCACCGCGGCCTTGGTACGCCGGGCACGGCGCAAGCGCCGTGGGGGAGGGACAGCGTGATCGAGGAGAAGGAAAAGGACCAGGTGACGACGGGACACGCAACCGTCAGGACGGCCATCCACACGGACGTCCGCGAGAAGCAACTGTCCGTCGACGAGGTCGTCGCGGCGGTCACACACCCGGCGGCCGGCGGCATCGCGCTGTTCATCGGCGTGGTGCGTGACCACGATCACGGCCGGTCCGTCACCGCTTTGGACTACAGCGCGCATCCATCCGCCGCCGAACTGCTGGCGACGGTCGCCGAGGACGTCGCAGCCGCGCACCCGGACGTGGTCGCGCTCTCGGCGATCCACCGGGTCGGCGCGCTGACCGTCGGCGATCTCGCGGTCGTGGTCGGAGCCTCGGCGCCGCACCGGGCCGAGGCGTTCGCGGCGTGCCGCGCCTTCATCGACACGCTCAAGGCGCAGGTGCCGATCTGGAAGCGCGAGGAGTTCGCGGACGGCGACCACGAATGGGTCGGCTGCTAGCTTCACTGCGCGTGACGGAATAGTGCGTTAAAGTCACCGTGTGCTGTCGATCCTGGCTTGGTGGGCGATCCCCGTCGGCGCCGTGGTGCTGGCCGCGGCGGTGTCAGCGCTGGCCCGTCATGTGCGGCGGCCCAGCGACGACGACACCATCCATGCCTATCGGCGGTTCCGGGAGGCGATCTCCAACGAGGACCCGATCGCGGTCGAGGCCGCTCCTCCGGCGTAGGTCTCAGCGCCGCTTCAGACTGCAACAGATAGCATCTGTGGAATGCAGCGCCGTGCCCTCACCCTGAGTCTGTCCGGAACGACGGTCGCCCTGCTCACGGCCTCGGCGTTTCTGATCCCGACGCCGTACGCGGAGATGTCGCCGGGTCCGACGTACGACACCCTGGGCAGCTACTCGACGGACTCCGGGCAGCCGGCCAAGCCGGTGATCGACATCACCGGCACCCAGACCTTCCCGCACACCAGCGGCGGGCAGCTGCGCATGGTGACCGTCGAGGTGTCCCGGGCGGACTACAAGCCGAACAGCGTCGAGGTGCTCTCCGGCTGGCTGTCCAGCGACAAGATCGTGGTCCCGCGCACGGTCATCTACCCCGAGGGGCAGACCGCCGAAGAGGCGACCCAGCAGAACACCGCCATGTTCGACGACTCCGAGGACCAGGCGATCACCGCGGCGCTGGCCTCCCAGGGGATCAAGCCGGTGCGGACCGAGGTGATCGTCGACTCGGTGACCCCGGGCAGCCCCGCGGACGGCAAGCTGCAGCCGCAGGACGTCATCGACGCCGTGGACGGCACGGCGCTGGTGAACCCCGACGACGTGCACACCCTGATCCAGAAGCACAAGGCCGGCGACACGGTGGTCTTCACCGTGACCCGGGCCGGCAAGCAGCAGCAGGTCTCGGTGGTGACCACGCAGTCGCACGACACCGGTCCGTCGCGGGCGCTGGTGGGCTTCCTGCCGGGCACCCAGAACGTCTTCCCGTTCAATGTGAAGATCCAGCTCGACAACGTGGGCGGGCCCAGCGCCGGCATGATGTTCGCGCTGGGGATCATCGACGAGCTCTCGCAGCAGGACATCACCGGCGGCCTGAAGATCGCCGGGACCGGGACCATCGACTCCACCGGCAAGGTCGGCCCGATCGGCGGCGTGCAGATGAAGACGCTGGCCGCCAAGCGGGACGGCGCGACCGTCTTCCTGACGCCCGCCGACAACTGCGCGGACGCCGCCAAGAACGCGCCGAGCGGGCTGCGCCTGGTGAAGGTGAGCACGCTGCAGGACGCGCTGAAGGCGCTGCAGACGCTGCGGGCCGGCGGAACACCGCAGGGATGCAGCTGAGCAGCGAGCAGCTGAGCACCTGAGAGCAGAAAGACGGGGTGCAGCCGGATAGGTCCGGCTGCACCCCGTCTGTGTATCAGAGAACTCTTGGCGGGCCGCCTACTCCTCGAAGGTCTCCAGCAGCGCCGTCGCCAGGTTCGGCACCAGGTCCGGCCCGGACAGCACCTCCATGTCCGAGTCCTTCGACCGCAGCCGGATCGCGGCCTGGCGCGTGCCGTCCCGCAGCACCCCGACCGCCATGCGTACGTCCTGGCGCTCCGGATGCTTGGTCACCCAGCGCTCGAGCGCGGCGCCCTCCAGGTCCTGCGGGATCTGCTCCTCCGCGCTCGGCGGGAGCATCTGCGACTCGATGACCAGGGCGCAGCCCTCGACCCCGGCGGGCCAGACCATCTTGGCCAGCATCTCGTCCAGCGGCTGGTTCAGGGCCAGGCCGTCCTGCTCGATCGAGGTGAGCGTCGGGATGCCGCCGGTCTCCGCCGACTCGTCGGACAGGCCCAGGGCCGCGGCCATCCGGGGCTGGGTGAGCAGCAGCTCGGCGGTGGGCACCAGGGCGAACATGCGCGGCCGCTGGTTCCAGCCGTCGGCGGCGACGTGCTGCTCGATCTCGACGACGGACTGCATCAGGGCGACGCTGGCGACAGAGCTCATGGCGCCATTGTCTCCCGGCGCGGCGGTGCTGCCGACCGGACGCCGTCCGGACCACGCTCCGGCCTTTCGATATGACGAACACACTGCACGCGGCCGTCGTCCTGCGCGGCCCGCAGCGTACGCTGAGGCCGTGGCGTTCGAGATGCCGGACTTCGGCGGGGATGACAGGGACGCCGGGGGCGGGCGTCGGGTGGCGTTCGGCGTTCCGCCGCGCCGCACCAGGGTACTGGCCATCACCATCATGATCATGGCGGCGCTGGTCGCCCTGTTCCTGGTCTTCGACGGCGTCTACACCTCCTACCTGTGGTACCACTCCGTCGGCGCGGGGCAGGTGTACCGGACGCGGACCCTCACGCAGATCGTCCTCTTCCTGGTCTTCGGCGCCCTGATGGCGCTGATCGTCGGCGCCAACATGTGGCTCGCGCACCGGTTCCGGCCGCCGCTGACCGGGGTGTCCCTGGAGCAGCAGGCGCTGGACCGCTACCGCATGGGTCTGGCGCCGTTCCTGCCCTGGCTCCTGGCCGGCACGTCGGTCCTGTTCGGCATCGCGGCCGGCGCCTCCTCCGCGGGATCCTGGCGCACCTACCTGATGTGGGCCGACGGGGTCCCGTTCGGCACCGAGGACCCGCAGTTCCACAAGGACATCGGCTTCTACGTCTTCACGCTGCCCTGGCTGCGCCACATCCAGGGCTTCCTGGTCGCCGCGGTGCTGCTGAGCCTGCTCGCCGCTCTGTTCACGCACTACCTGTTCGCCGGCTTCGCGCTCACCCCGCCGGCCGGCGCCGGGGGCGGGCACGTCCTGGGCTCCCGGGCCACCCGCGCCGCGCAGGTGCACATCTCGATCCTGCTCGGCTGTCTGGTCCTGGTGAAGGCCTACGCCTACTGGCTCGACCGGTACTCGCTCACCGTGGACCGCTCCAAGATCACCAGCGGCTGGGCCGGCCCGACGTACAAGGACGTGCACGCGGTCCTGCCGGCCAAGTCGATCCTGCTGGTGATCGCTATCCTGTGTGCCCTGCTGTTCTTCGGCAACGCCGTCCGCCTGCTCGTCCGCGCCGCGGTGCCGGACTTCGACCGGGGCGGCCACCCCTGGGCCCTGCCGGCGCTCGGGGTCTCGCTGATGGTGCTGGCCTCGGTGGTGATAGGCGGGGTCTACCCGCTGGCGGTCCAGCAGCTCAAGGTGGACCCGAGCCAGGCCTCGAAGGAGGCGCCGTACATCCAGCGGAACATCGACGCCACGCGGGCCGCCTACGGCCTGGACGGCAGCCGGGTCGCCACCACCTCCTACCCCGCCAAGACGGACGTGGCGAAGGGCCTGCTGGCCGCCGACGCCGGGACGGTCGCCCACATTCCCGTCATGGACCCCTCGGTGGTCTCGCAGGACTTCGACGGGCAGCAGGCGGGCCCGAACGGCGCCTACTACACCTTCCCTGACACCCTGGCCGTGGACCGCTACCAGGTCGACGGCAAGACCCAGGGCACACTGGTCGGGGTCCGGGGCCTCAAGCCCGCCGGCACCCTGGCCTCCCCGGACAACTGGGTCGACGAGCACCTGAAGTACACCCACGGCTACGGCGTCGTGGCCGCCAAGGACAACGCCACGGCGCTCGACGGCTCGCCGGACTACATCGAGCAGAACCTCCCGGCCTCCGGCGCCCTCGGCCAGTACCAGCAGCAGGTCTACTTCGGCCAGGGACTGCCGGACTATTCGATCGTCGGCGGCCCGGCGAACACCGCGCCCGCCGAGTTCGACCGCCCTGACGACGCCACGCCCACGGAGCAGCAGAGCACGACGTACTCGGGCCGAGGCGGCGTGCCGGTCGGCTCGTTCCTGGACAAGCTCTTGTACGCGGTGAAGTTCCACGAGCCGAAGATCCTGCTGTCCAACGGGGTGAACAAGGACTCGCGGATCATGTACGACCGCGACCCCGGGCAGCGCGTGCGCGAGGTGGCGCCGTGGCTGACCGTCGACGGCAACGCCTATCCGGCGGTCGTGGACGGCCGCATCCTGTGGGTGGTGGACGGCTACACGACCACGTCGGCCTATCCGTACTCGACGACGACTCAGCTCGGCGGCAAGGCCAACTACGTCCGCGACGCCGTGAAGGCCACTGTGGACGCCTACGACGGCACCGTGACGCTCTACGCCTGGGACGACACCGACCCGATCCTGAAGACCTGGATGAAGGCCTTCCCCGGCACGGTGAAGCCCCGCTCTGCGATCAGCTCCGACCTGTCGGCGCACCTGCGCTACCCGCAGGACCTGTTCAACGCGCAGCGCGACATGCTCGGCCGGTACCACGTGACAAACGCCAAGGAGTTCTCCGCCGGCACCTCGTTCTGGACCGTCCCGGCCGATCCGACGAAGGACAGCCCGGAGGGTCAGTCCCAACAACCGCAGCAGCCGTACTACCTGACGCTCCAGATGCGGGGCCAAAAGGCACCCGCCTTTTCGCTCACCTCGACCCTGGCCTCGGGCAGCAGCGGCAACCCGGCGGCCTTCATGGCCGTGGACTCCGAACCCGGCCCGGACTACGGGAAGATCAGCGTTCTCGAACTACCCGCCGACACCAAGGTGCCGAGCGCAGCACAGGTCCAGAGCAGCTTCCGCACCACTTACGCGGACCTGCTGAACACCCCGAAGACCGTCGAGGGCAACCTGCTGACGCTGCCGGTCGGCGGCGGCCTGCTGTACGTCGAGCCGGTGTACGTGCCGCCGACCGCGCAGGCCGAGTATCCGGTCTTGAAGGGCGTGATGGTCGCGTTCGGGGACCACAAGGCCTTCGAGCCCACCCTGCAACTGGCCCTCGACGCGCTCTTCCCCGGCGGATCCGGCGCCGCGACCGGCGAGAATGCCCTGCCGGCCGGCGTCCCCACCTCGCTCCCGGCTCCCGGCAGCCTGGTCGCCGACCAGTTGCGGCAGGCGCTCACCGACGCGTCCGCGGCGCAGGACAAGGCGGTCAAGGCCCTGAACCAGTCGCCCCCGGACTGGACCGCCTTCGGAGTGGCCGAGACCCAGGCCCAGGAGGCTCTGAAGCGGGCCCAGGACCTCGCGAAGAACCTCCCCGGTGTGCCGTGAAACGGCCGGTGACCCGCGGGTCACCGGGGGCGCGGCCACTCGATTTGCTCTGTCGGCCCTCGGCGGGTTACCTTTAGTTCACCGACGCGGGGTGGAGCAGCTCGGTAGCTCGCTGGGCTCATAACCCAGAGGTCGCAGGTTCAAATCCTGTCCCCGCTACTAGGGAAAGGGCCCGGTTCTTCGGAACCGGGCCCTTTCGCGTGCCCGGGTGCGCCGCCGACCGGCCGGAATCCGCCACCATCATCCTGACCAGCGCGATCCCTTCCGCGCGACGGACTATTCACTCGGGTTATACCTCCGGTGTATAGTCCTTTCCGTGAGCGTCCCCCTGACCCTGCTGGGCCTGCTGGCCCGAGGCCGGCCGACCCACGGCTACGACCTCAAGCGCGACTACGACAGCCACTTCGCCAACGGCAAGCCGCTGCCCTACGGCCAGGTCTACTCGACCCTGGGCCGGCTCGCGCGGGACGGGAAGGTCGTCGGCGGGGAGGCCGAGCCGGGGGACGGGCCCGACCGCAAGCGCTACGCGATCACCGATCTGGGGCGCGGCGAGGTCATGGACTGGCTGTCGCAGACCGTGGAGCCGGAGCCGCATCTGCAGACCGTGCTCTTCTCGAAAGTCGTGCTGGCGCTGATGCTCGGCGAGGACGCCGCCGGCTACCTCGACGCCCAGCGGGCCTCCCATCTCAAGCGCATGCGCGAGCTCACCGAGATCAAGCGGACCGGACCGACGGTCGACGCCCTGCTGGCCGACTACGGACTGTTCCACCTCGAAGCCGATCTGCGCTGGATCGAGCTGACCTCCGCCAGGCTGACCGCCCTGGCCCGCGTCGTGACCGACGACCAGAAGCAAATGGGGGAAACACAATGAGCGAGTACATCCTGGAGGCGCGCGATGTGCACCGCGCCTTCGGCCAGACGCAGGCGCTGCGCGGGGCGAGTGTGGCCGTGGAGCGCGGGGAGCTCCTGGCGGTCATGGGGCCGTCCGGATCCGGGAAGTCGACGTTGCTGCACTGCCTGGCCGGCATCTACACGCCGAACCAGGGCGAGGTGTGGTTCGACGGGGCGCGCGTCGACACGCTGAACGAGGGCAGGCGCACCGAACTGCGGCGCGACGCCTTCGGCTTCGTGTTCCAGTTCGGCCAGCTGGTGCCGGAGCTGACCGCGCTGGACAACATCGCGCTGCCGCTGCTGCTGGCCAAGAAGCCGCGCCGGCAGGCGTACGCGCAGGCCGCGCCGTGGTTGGAGCGCCTCGGTCTGGAGGAGCACGGCGACCACCGCAGCGGCGAGCTGTCCGGCGGCCAGGCGCAGCGCGTCGCGCTGGCCCGCGCGCTGGTGCACAAGCCTCGGGTGCTCTTCGCCGACGAGCCGACCGGCGCGCTGGACACGCTCACCGGCGAGACCGTGATGAACCTGCTGGTCGGCGCGGCGCGCGACGAGGGGACCACCGTCGTGCTGGTCACCCACGACGCCCGCGTGGCGGCCTACGCCGACCGCGAGATCGTCGTGCGCGACGGCCGCGCGGTCACCACCCCGAGCTCGGCGGTGGCCTGACCATGATCCGCTTGGGGATGCGCCTGACGCTGCGCGGCGGGCGGGAGGCGGTGATCCGCCTGGTCGTGACGTCGCTCGCGGTGGCGGTCGGGGTCGCCGTCATGCTCGGCGTCTTCAGCCTGTTCAACGCCTATCAGGGCACGACGAACCGGCAGTGCTGGGAGTGCTCGCCGAGCATGACGGCCGCGGCGGGCCCGGCGGACGGTGCCACAGGGCCCGCCAGGCCTGGGGGACGCAACGAACAAGGCATGCCGGCCGGCATGAAGGCCGACGGCACCGTCGACGTGGCCGTCGCGAAGCAGGCCGGCGCCAAGGAACTGTGGAACTTCTCCCAGGACTTCTATCAGGGCACGGAACTGCGCCGCCTCGACGTCGCGGCACTCACCGCCGACGCCCCGACCCTGCCGGGCATGACGACGGTGCCCGCACCCGGCGAGTACTACGTCTCCCCGGCGCTGGCGCACCTGCTCACCACCGTCCCGTCAGACGAACTCGGCGACCGCTTCCCCGGCCACCAGGTCGGCGTGATCCCGCGGGCCGCCCTCTACAGCCCGGACGAACTGGCCGTCGTCATCGGCCACACGCCGGAGGACCTGGCCGGCCGCCAGGCCACCGAGCCGATCACCGCGATCTCGACCGCCAAGGAGGTGAAGGGCACCACCACCATCTACCGGTTCGCCTTCGCCTTCGGCACCGTCGCCCTGCTGCTCCCGATCGTCATCATGGTCGGCACCGCCACCCGGCTGTCCGCCGCCCGCCGCGAGGAGCGCTACGCCGCGATGCGCCTGGTCGGGGCGACGCCGCGGCAGGTGGCCGCGGTCGCCTCGGTCGAGTCGTTCGTCGGCGCGGCCCTGGGCTCGGTCCTCGGGATCGGCGTCTATCTCGCGGTCAGTTCGCAGGTGGCCAAGGTGAACGTCACCGGCACCCGGTTCTTCCCCGCCGAGGTCTCTCCGGGACTGCTCGGGTATCTCGGGGTCCTGATCCTGGTGCCGGCGCTGGCCGCGCTCGCGGCCGTGCGCTCGCTGCGCCGGGTGCGGTACGACCCGCTGGCTGTCGCCCGCAAGGCCACGCCGAAGTCGCTGACCGCGAAGCGGCTGATCCCGCTGGCGCTGGGTATGGCGCTGTTCGTGGTCGCGGTCAGCCTCCCCGCCAATGACAACGCCGACGGCGTGGTCTACCCCTCTTTGATCCTCACCATGTGGGGCGTCGTCTTCGCCGGGCCCTGGGTCACCATGTGGTCCTCCCGGTTGCTGGCCCGCATCGGCGGAGGCGCCGCCACGACGCTGGCCGCGCGCCGGCTGGCCGACGACCCGCGGGCGACGTTCCGCACCGTCGCCGGGGTGACCGTGGCGGTGTTCGTCGGGACGGCGGTCGCCGGGGTCCTGCCCACCGCGGTCTCGGCCCAGACCTCCGGCCAGCGGGCACCGCTCACGGACGTGCTGCGCCTGCGCTACGACATGAGCTCGGTGGCCGGAAGCGGCGGCCTGACCCCCGCCCAGGCCGCCGCCACGCTGCACGACCTGCGGGCCATGCCGGGTGTCACCCCGATCCCGATCTACGTCACCGCCGACACCTCGGGCTGGGACCCGGTCGGCGGCACCCCGCCGCCGATCGGCTGGACGCCGCCGGCGGACTATGTGAGCTGCGCCGATGCGGCGGCGCTTCCGGTCCTCGGCAGCTGCGCGCCGGGCCAGGGCGTCTCGGCGATCGCCGCCGACGAGCTGTTCATCGACAACCCCCTGATGCTGCACCTGCCGGTGATGGGCTTCAGTGACATCGACCGCGTTTCCGGCAACGGCAAGGCGGCGTCGGTCCCGGCCGGCGTCGATCTGTCGAAGCTGGACGTCACGACCCTGATGGTCGCCGCCTCGAACCCCGCGGTCCTGGAGCGCGCCCGGACCTACTTGGACCTCCACGCGCCGGTCCTGATCGGCCTGGGCAGCCCGGACCAGTGGTCCACCAACGCCGCCGGGCCCATGACCTTCGGCGAGGTCGCCTCGGTCCGCGGCGAGCAGCTCACGGCGGCCCAGCAGATGATCATGTTCGTGGTCGGCCTGACCCTGTTCGTGGCCGGCTGCGGCCTCGCCGTGGCCACCGCCGGCAGCCTGGTCGAGCGCAAGCGCCCGTTCACTCTGCTCCGCCTGACCGGCACCCAGATCGCGGTCCTGCGCCGCGTGGTGTTCCTGGAATCGGCGCTGCCCCTGGTCGCGGTCTCGGCCATGGCGGGTCTTGCCGCCTACGCCATGGCGCTGATCGCGGTGCGCTCGCTGGCCAAGGGGGTCTCGATGTCCTTCCCGCTGGCCACCTACTCGGTGAGCGTTTCCGTGGTGGTCGTCGCGGCCCTGGCCGTGATCCTCGGCTCGATGACGCTCCTGAACCGCATGACGCGCTCGGAGTACGCGCGTTTCGAATAGCGGGGGAGGAGACGGTCGGGCGGACATCTGGTGTCTGCCCGACCGCCTCTGTGTGCTGCTATGTTGACCGCCATGCCGTCCGGGACCAAAGGCGTTGCCATAGCCGTCCTCGTCACAGCCGCTCTGAGCACGGCAGCGTGTGGTGGTGGTTCGGCCAAGAAGGCCGCCCCGCCGCCATCTCCGGCGACGGCGACGACACCGACGACAGCGACGGCGCCGTCGACGACGACCTCCAGCGCCGCCGCGGCCGGCGGCCTGTCGGCGGCCCAGCTCGGCAAGCTGCTGCTGACCGGCCAGGACGACGCCGGCTTCACCTACGACGCCTCCCAGGACGGCTCCTCGGTCACGAGCATCCAGGACGTCGTGACCACCGGAGGCAGCGCCTGTCAGGCCTTCGTGGACGCCCAGGAGGCCCTGTCCACGAAGTACGGCACGACCGCCGAGGTCGACCGCCAGCTGACCAAGGCGAACGACGACAGCCACGTCGTGGAGTCCTCGGTGATGGCCTTCCCGTCCGCGGCGAAGGCCTCGGCGATGGTCTCCGACCTGACCGCGAGCCTCACGGGCTGCAAGAACCTGGCGGTGAACCAGGACGGCACCGCCGTGACCATGGCGCCCAGCGTGATCCCCGAGCTGGTCAAGGACGGCCAGGTCGGCTACGTCGACGACATGACCGCCGCCGGTCACACCGAGCTGCTGGCCGCCGACCTGGTCCGGGTCGGCACGGTGGTCTCGGTGGTCGCCTTCCTCGGCCCGGTGACCAACGATCCGGCGGCTCTGCAGCAGATGGGTGGCGTGCAGCTCGCACACCTGTCGGATGTGCAGGTCGCGCGGCTGAAGGCGGCGCAGGGCTCGAGTTGATCGGCGGGGGAACCCCACACGATTCCCCGGGTGCCCGTCACTCGATGTAAACAGAAACCAAGATTGTTGACAGCTTCAAACAAGCCGCGGTCCTGTTCCACCGGCGCCTCGCAGGGCTAGTCCGCCAGCCCGGTGTAGGTGGCGAACGACGCGCGAGAACCTCACAGTTCCGGACATGTTCAGCCAACAACGCGGTCCAAGACCCACAGGGTTCGGGTTGCAACTGGGTAACGGATGGGTTCCGCGCTGTTACGGAACCTTGACAGTGCCCGTTCGGCCGAGTGTGATGTGCGGCACCTGTTCGTTCGTGTTCGATCCTGGTGGCATTCTCATTCGGCAGGGAGACCCTCATATGACTTCCCCTCGGATTCCCCAAAACTTCGAACGGCCTCTCGCGCGTCGAGGGCTGCTCAAGGGGATGGGCGCGGCTGCGGCATTCGCGACGGTGCCGGGCGCTCTGGCCGCCTGTTCCTCAAGTAAGAGCTCGGGTTCCTCGAGCAGCAACGCGGGCTCGGCCACCGCTCCGGTGACGTTCGGATCCAACTACTCCGACGCCAGCCCGAAGGCGGCGTTCGCGGCGCTGTGCGCGGCCGCCACTGCGGCCGGCGGCCCGAAGGTGACCGTCAACACGGTCGACCACAACACGTTCCAGAACAACATCACCAGCTACCTGCAGGGCACCCCGGACGACCTGTTCACCTGGTTCGCCGGCTACCGCATGCAGTACTTCGCGGCGCAGGGCCTGGCGCTGCCCATCGACGATGTCTGGGCGAAGATCGGCGGCAACTTCAGCGCCTCGGTGAAGACGCTGTCCACCGGCCTGGACGGCCACCAGTACTTCGTGCCGATCTACAACTACCCGTGGGTGGTCTTCTACAACAAGAGCCACTTCGCCTCGAAGGGCTACACCGTCCCGACCACCTGGGACGACTTCATCACGCTGTGCAAGAAGATGAAGTCCGACGGCATCATCCCGCTGGCCTTCGCCGACAAGGACGGCTGGCCCGCGCTGGGGACCTTCGACATCCTCAACATGCGCATCAACGGGTACGACTACCACCAGAAGCTGATGAAGCACCAGGTGCCGTGGACCGACGCCGGCGTCACCGCGGTGTTCGACAAGTGGGCCGAGCTGATGCCGTACATGCAGACCGGCGCCAACGGCCGCATCTGGCAGGACGCGGCCAAGACGCTGGAGCAGAAGCAGGCCGGCATGATGTTCCAGGGCACCAACCAGGTCGCGGCGCAGTACGTCACGGACAACGCGAACCTGGACGACCTGGACTTCTTCCCGTACCCGGCGATCAACCCGACGTACGGCCAGGACTACATGGACGCCCCGACCGACGGCTTCATGATCAGCAAGAAGGCCAAGAACCCGGCCGGCGCCAAGGCGATCCTGGAGTACATAGGCACGGCCGCCGCCGAGTCGACGTTCCTGAAGACCGACCAGTGGGACGTCGGCGTCGCCACCGGTCTGCAGGCGCCGTCCTACGACGCGATCCAGAAGAGCTCGGTCACGGCGATCTCCAACTGCAAGGCCGTGGCCCAGTTCATGGACCGCGACGCCGACCCGGCGATGGCCACCGCGATGATCTCGATCATCCAGAAGTTCATCGACGACCCGAGCACCGGCAACATCACCAGCCTTCAGAACAGCGCTGAGCAGCAGGCGAAGGCGATCTACACGTCATGACCGACCAAGAACTGAGCCCGGCGGCGGCCGCGGCGCCTCGCGCGCCGCGCCGCCGCCGGGTGGGCCGGCTCAGCGGCCGGGACAAGGCCGTGGTGGCCGTCCTGCTGGGCCTGCCCATCCTCCTCGACCTCGCGTTCATCTGGGGTCCTGCGCTGGCCACCGTGGGGCTGTCGTTCACCAAGTGGAACGGCGTGGGCGGCCTGTCCACGAAGATCTGCCAGCCGAACGTCCCCTCGATCCTGAACAACGGATGCCTGTACGGCGTCCAGAACTACCACCAGGCCGCCACCATCTACCCCGAGTTCTGGCCGGCGGTGCGGCACAACCTGATCTGGCTGGCGGTGTTCGTGTTCTTCGCGACCCCGCTCGGCATGTTCTTCGCCGTGCTCATCGACCGCGGCATCAAGGGCAGCCGGATGTACCAGAGCATCCTGTTCCTGCCGGTGATGCTCTCGCTGGCGCTGGTCGGCATCATCTGGGAGTTCATGTACTCCCAGAACTACGGCCTGATCAACACCGTCATCGGGCACAACCACAACGGCAACGCCATCGACTGGCTGGGCAATCCGAAGCTGAACCTGTGGTCGGTGCTCATCGAGGCCAGCTGGCGCCAGGCCGGCTACGTGATGGTGCTCTACCTGGCCGGCCTGAAGGCCGTGGACCCGCAGCTGCGCGAGGCGGCGCTGATGGACGGCACCAACGCCTGGCAGACCTTCTGGAAAGTGGTCTTCCCGGTGATGCGGCCCATCAACATCGTCGTCATGGTGGTGACCGTCATCGAGTCGCTGCGAGCCTTCGACCTGGTCTACATCACCAACAAGGGCATCAACGGCCTGGAGCTGCTGTCCGTCCTGGTCACCTCCAACATCGTCGGGGAGACCCAGCGCGTCGGCTTCGGCTCGGCGCTCGGCGTGATCCTTCTGGTCATCTCGCTGGTGCCGATCTGCGCGTTCCTGTACCTCACGTTCCGCCGCGAGACCCAACCCAAGGGTGCCCGATGACTGCACAGACCATCCACCGGACGACGCCGCGTGCCTCGGCCGGCGGCGGCCGCAGGAAGCCGCTGCGCTGGGGGCAGCTCGCCTCGCAGGTGTTCCTGATAAGCGCGTGTGTGCTGTGGCTGCTGCCGATCGCCTTCGCGCTGTATGTGGCACTCCGCCCTTATTCGGAGACCCAGAAGTACGGCTACGTGTCGATGCCGCACCACCTGACGCTGAAGAACTTCAGCGACGCGTGGAGCCAGTCGGACATGCTCCACTACTTCTGGAACTCGGTGCTGATCACCGTACCCTCGGTGATCATCGTCCTGGCGCTGGCCGCCGGCCTGGCCTTCGTCCTCACCCGGGTGAACGTCAAGATCAACGTGGCCCTGCTGATCCTGTTCACCGCCGGGAACCTGCTGCCGCAGCAGGTCATCATCACCCCGCTGTACCGGCTCTTCCTGCAGATCCACATACCGACCTTCCTGGGAAGCAGCGGGCTGCTGTACAACTCGATCCTCGGCCTGATCGTCATCAACGTCTCGTTCCAGCTGGGCTTCTGCACCTTTGTGCTGAGCAACTACATGAAGTCGATCCCGGATGAGATGTACGAGGCCGCGCTGGTCGACGGAGCGGGTCTGTGGACCCGGTTCAGGAAGCTGACGCTCCCGCTGTGCCGGCCCGCGCTGGCGGCCCTGGCGACGCTGCTGACGACCTGGATCTACAACGACTTCTTCTGGGCCATCACCTTGATGTCCTCGGGCGACAAGCGGCCCGTCACCTCCGCGCTGGCCAACCTGCAGGGCCAGTTCGTGAGCAACCAGAACCTGATCGCCGCGGCCGCGATGATCGTGGCGATTCCGACCCTGGTCGTGTACGTGCTGTTGCAGAAGCAGTTCATCGCCGGGCTGTCGCTGGGGAGCAGCAAGGGCTGAGTTCGCCGGTCGGGGTGCGCCGCCTCGGCCATTGATGGAGACCGACATCGCGACACACCCGCGGCGGGCGGGCGACACGAGGGGCGGAACGGCGGATGCTGGCAGCGCAGCGGCAGGCGTGGATCCTCCAGGAGGTCCGACAACACGGAGCCGTGCGGGTCACGGAACTGGTCGCGGCGTTGAACGTGTCGGACATGACGGTGCGCCGGGACCTGGACTCGCTGGCCGACCAGGGCCTGGTCACCAAGGTGCACGGCGGCGCCACGGCGCGCGGCGGCGGCTCCACCGACGAGCCGGCGTTCAGCGTGAAGGCCGCGCGGCAGCGGCGGGCCAAGGAGGCCATCGCGCGGGCCGCCGCGGATCTGGTGCGCCCCGGGACGGCGATCGGGGTGTCGGCCGGGTCCACCACCTACGCCTTCGCTCAGCAGCTGGCCCGGGTGCCGGACCTGACGGTGGTGACGAACTCGCCGCCGGTCGCCGAACTGCTGCACGCGCTGCCCGGCCCGCCGCAGACGGTGATCCTCACCGGCGGCATGCGCACGATCTCCGACGCGCTGGTCGGCCCGGTCGCGATCGACGCGATCCGCCGGCTGCACCTGGACTGCGTGTTCATCGGGGTGCACGGCATCGACGCCGAGGCCGGGTTCACCAGCCCGAACCTGATGGAGGCCGAGACCAACCGGATGCTGGTCTCCACGGCCCAGCGCCTGGTGGTGATGGCCGACCACACGAAGTGGGGCGTGGTGGGGCTCTCGGAGATCGCCGCGCTGCACGAAGCCTCGGTGCTGGTCAGCGACGACGGGCTGGGCTCGGCGGCGCGGCAGATGCTGCGCGAACAGGTGGGGGAGTTGATCGTCGTTCCCGTTGAAGGGACGGGGGCGAATGAGGAGGAAGAGTAGGGAGGCACCATGCGTCATCGGGCCCCGCGCAGTCGACAGTTGCGCGCCGCCTTCGCAGCGTTCGCCCTCGTGGTCGGGACGTTGTTCGGCGTAGCGGTATCGGCACCTGCACAAGCACTCGGCAACGGTCTGGCTCTGACCCCGCCGATGGGATGGAACGACTGGAACTCCTTCGGGTGCAACGTCTCGGAGAGCCTGGTCGAGCAGACGGCGGACCTCATCGTCTCGTCCGGGATGAAGAACGCCGGCTACCAGTATGTGAACATCGACGACTGTTGGATGTCCTCGAGCCGGGACGCCAACGGGAACCTGGTTCCCGACCCGGCCAAGTTCCCGGACGGGATCTCGGGGACCGCCGCCTACGTCCACAGCAAGGGCCTCAAGCTCGGGATCTACGAGAGCGCGGGCACCGCGACCTGCGCCGGGTACCCCGGCAGCCTGAACCACGAGCAGGCCGACGCGAACTCGTTCGCGTCCTGGGGCGTGGACTACCTGAAGTACGACAACTGCAACAACCAGGGGATCTCGGCCCAGACCCGCTACACGGCGATGCGCGACGCGCTGGCCAAGACCGGCCGGCAGATCGTGTTCAGCCTGTGCAACTGGGGCCAGGAGTCGGTGTGGACGTGGGGCGCCGGCGTCGGCAACCTGTGGCGCACCACCGGCGACATCAACGCCAGCTTCAGCAGC
Organism: Catenulispora sp. MAP12-49; assembly: GCF_041262705.1. Taxonomy (NCBI): domain Bacteria; kingdom Bacillati; phylum Actinomycetota; class Actinomycetes; order Catenulisporales; family Catenulisporaceae; genus Catenulispora; species Catenulispora sp. MAP12-49. Next base: position 432,531 of record NZ_JBGCCP010000003.1, read on the forward strand.
ATGCTGTCCAACTTCCACAACACGGTCGGGTTGGCCTCCTACGCCGGTCCCGGCGGCTGGAACGACCCGGACATGCTCGAAGTGGGCAACGGGATGTCGTTCACCGAGGACCGCTCGGAGATGTCGCTGTGGGCCGAGATGGCCGCGCCGCTGATCTCCGGGACCGACCTGCGCAGCGCGACCCCGGCGACCCTGTCGCTGTACACGAATAAGGACGTCGTCGCCGTCGACCAGGATTCCCTGGGCAAGGCCGGGAAGGAGATCGCCTCCTCCGGCGGGGACGACGTGATGGCCAAGCCGCTGTCCAACGGCGACGTGGCGGTGGTGCTGTTCAACGAGAACTCCTCGGCGCAGACCATCTCGACCTCCGCCTCGGCGATCGGGATCGCGTCGTCGTCCTCGTACAAGCTCGACAACCTGTGGTCGAAGGTGATCACGTCGACGTCGGGTTCGATCAGCGCCACGGTGCCCGCGCACGGATCGGTGATGTACCGGGTGTCCACGGGCAGCGGGAGCAGTGTCGGGAGTGCGCACCGGTTCGTCGGCGCGTCGTCGGGCCGCTGCCTGGACGTGCCGAACGGGAGCACGACGACCGGCACCCAGCTGGACATCTGGGACTGCAACACCGGCTCGAACCAGTCCTTCACCCCGACCTCGGGCAAGGCGCTCCAGGTCTACAACGGCAGCCTGTGCCTGGACGCGAGCGGTCAGGGGACGACAGCCGGGACCAAGGTCATCATCTGGACCTGCAACGGCCAGACGAACCAACAGTGGAACCTGAACCCCGACGGGTCGATCACCGGCGTGCAGTCCGGGCTGTGCCTGGACGTGACCGGCGGCAACGTGCCGGCCGGGAACGTCAACGGCACCCTGCTCGAACTGTGGGGCTGCAACGGAGGCGCGAACCAGCAGTGGAGCCTGGGGTAGCGCGCTGCGCGTAGGCGCCGGACCGTCCTGACCTTGATCGCCGGGCCCACCCGGTTGCGAGCGGCACCGAGGCATTCGATCATCGCCTCATGATGCCGACCTCGGAACTGGTGGACCCGGCGGTGCGCACTTTTGTGGACGCGCTGAACGCCAACGACCCGGTGGCCGTGCGCGCCGCCATGACTGAGAACGCGACGATGACCGACGACGGCACGCCCCGGCTGCTGTGGGACTGGCTCCAGCGCGAGGCCTTCGACACGCGCGGCCGGATGGACGTGACCCAGCAGTCGGCGGACGGCCGCAACCTGATCGCCGACTTCACCAACGAGCAGTGGGGCACCATGACCACGCGCTGGCACTTCGAGGTCGCCGGCGACCGGATCGCGCACTTCGACACCGGGCAGGCAGGCGAGCCCCCTTATGACCCGGCGTCATGGCTGGGGCAGCCATGACGCGTTGCGGGTATGTGGCGGCGGACTACATGGGAAGCGCGGGGCACCGTCTCTAGCGTGACCGGGTATGACGCCTTCTATGGACGCTGCTGCCGCTTCTGTCGCCTCCCTGGATCTGTCCGGCCGCACCGCGCTGGTCACCGGCGCCGCCGGCGGCATCGGGCTGGCCTGCGCCGAACGGCTGGCCGCGGCCGGGGCCAAAGTGGTCGTGGCCGACATCAGCGCCGACGGTGCGCACGCCGCCGCCGAGAGGGTCGGCGGCGAGGCGCTGGTCGCCGACCTGAGCGACCTGGACCAGGCCTCGGCCCTGCCGCACCGGATCGGCGGCGTGGACGTGCTGGTCAACAACGCCGGCCTGCAGCATGTGGCCCCGCTTCACGAGTTCCCGGTCGAACGCTTCTCGCTGATCCTGCGGCTGATGGTCGAGGCGCCGTTCCGCCTGATCCGCGAATCGCTGCCGCACATGTACGAGCGCGGCTGGGGCCGGATCGTGAACATCTCCTCGGCGCACGGGCTGCGGGCCTCGGAGTTCAAGGCCGCCTACGTGACCGCCAAGCACGGTCTGGAAGGGCTGTCGAAGGTCGCGGCGCTGGAAGGCGCGCCGTACGGGGTCACCTCGAACTGTGTGAACCCGGCTTACGTGCGCACGCCGCTGGTCGAGAACCAGATCGCCGACCAGGCCGCCGCGCACGGCATCCCGGAGGAGGAGGTGGTGGCCAAGGTGATGCTGGAGCGCTCGGCCGTCAAGCGCCTGATCGAGCCCGCCGAGGTGGCCGAGCTGGTGGCCTACCTGTGCTCGCCGGCTGCGGCCTCGGTCTCCGGCGCCTCGTTGGCCATGGACGGTGGATGGACAGCGCGGTGAGGTGCGCGTGATGCTGGGCGCCATGTCCGCGCTCGCCACCGCTTCGGTGTTCCTCGACCTGCTGGCCCGCGATGCCGCCGCCATCGAGTACGACGGCCCGGTGGTCGCCGCCCGCGTGGCCGGCGCGGGCGCCGAGGAGCTGGCCGAGCTGGAGGCGGCCAAACGGGTGGCGCTGGAGGTGCGCGCGACCCTGGCCCGCTCACGCCGCCGCGAGGCCGAGCTGGTCGCGCTCTTCGAGACCGCCGGCGACCTGGCCGCCCTGCGCGACCTCGACGCGGTCCTGAAGGCGATCGTGACCCGCGCGCACACGCTGATCGGCGCGGACGTCACCTACCTGACCCTGGACGACCCCGAACGCGGCGACACGTACATGCGGGTGACCCACGGCTCGGTGTCGGCCCGCTTCCAGTCCCTGCGCCTGCCGATGGGCGCGGGCCTGGGCGGCCTGGTCGCCCAGACCGCGAAGCCGTACGTCACCCCGGACTACCCGGGCGACGCCCGCTTCCGGCACACGAACGAGATCGACGAGGGCGTCGGCGAGGAGGGGCTGATCGCCATCCTCGGAGTCCCGCTGGTGCTGGGCAGCCGGGTGATCGGCGTGCTGTTCGCCGCGAACCGCACCGCCCGGCCCTTCGCCCGCCACGAGATCACGCTGCTCGGCTCCCTGGCCGCGCACGCCGCGGTCGCCATCGACAACGCGCGCCTGCTGCAGGCCACCCGCGACGCCCTGGGCGAGCTGCGATCGGCGAACGAGCTGGTGCGCGCGCACAGCGAGGCGGTCGAACGGGCCGCGGCGGTCCACGACAAGCTGGCGGACCTGGTGCTGCGCGGCGGCGACGTGGAGGGGATCGCGGCGGCGGTCGCCGAGGCGCTCGGCGGCGGGCTGGTGGTGCTCGACGCCGACGGGGTGGTGACGGCGGTCGCCGGGGAGGTCGGCGCACTCGACGGCACCGGGATCGGCGAGCGCGCCGGATCGGGTGCCGCGGTCGGCATCCAGGGCGCGAACCGCGCCGCTGAAGCCGAAGTCGCGATCGATGTCATCTCCCGGGTCGTGAGATCCGGGCTGGCGATCGCTGCTGGGCAGGGCCATGGCGCGGGGTTCGGCGGCGCGGCCGATCTGGTCGCCCTCTCCGCCGCCACCGGCCGGGCCGTCCGCTCCGGCGACCTGGTCGTCGCCGCTGTCGCGGCTGCCGCCGAGCCGCTCGGTGCGCTCGTCTTGTCCGCCCCCGAGTCGTTCAGCGATGTCGACCAGCGCATTCTGGAGCGCGCGGCGCTCGTCGTCGCCCTCCATCTGCTGATGCGCAGATCCGAAGCCGAAGCCGCCGAGCGGCTGGGCGGCGATCTGCTCGACGACCTCCTCGCCGTCCCCGTCCGCCACACCTCCACCCTCGCCGAGCGCGCCCGCCGCGTCGGCGTCGACCTCGACCGTCCGCACACCGTCGTGGCCGCCGACGCCGCCCCGGCCGACCGGCCCCGCGCGCACTTCGCCGCCGGCCGCCTGGCGAAAGCCGAAGGCGGTCTCGCAGGCTCCCACGAGGGCCGCATCGTCCTGCTGCTTCCCGGTGACGACCCCGCTCCTGCCGCGCAGCGCGTGCTGGCTGCGCTGCGCGGCGGTCTGGCTCATCCCGTCACCGTCGGTGCCGGCGGCCCCAAGTCCGAGGTGGCTGCTTATGCCGACGCTCACGCCGAAGCCGTCCGCTGCCTCAGCGCCCTGCATGCCCTCGGACGTGTCGGCTGCGCTGCCGCGTCCTCCGACCTCGGCTTCCTGGCGCTGGTCTTGGGCGGCGGCGATCCCGGCGCCGTGGTGCGCAGGGCCCTCGGGCCGCTCGTCGACTACGACGCCAAGCGCGGCACCGACCTGCTCGGCACCGTCGAGCAGTACTTCGCGTGCGGGCGCAGCCTCGGGCGTACCGGCGAGGCGCTGCACATCCACGTCAACACCGTGACCCAGCGTCTGGACCGCACCGCGCGGCTGCTGGGCGCCGACTGGCAGGAGCCCGGCCGCAGCCTGGAGATCCAGCTGGCGCTCCAGATCCGGCGCGTCATGGGGCTCTGAGGCACAACCCTGCTTGATCTTGTGGCGGGCGAAGACATATCAAACGGAGCAGTCCGTCCATACCGTCCATCCTCATGGACAAGACAGCCCCGACCCCGTCCCAAGCGGTGGCCGACATCCCCTCGGCGGCCACGCTCGCCGTGGGCGGCTTCGGCCTCTGCGGCATCCCCAGCACCCTGATAGCGGCCCTGCTCGACCAGGGCGCGACCGGGCTCTCCGTCGTCTCCAACAATTGCGGCGTGGACGACTGGGGCCTCGGCCTGTTGCTCAGCGCCGGCCGCATCGCCAAGATGACCAGCTCTTATGTCGGCGAGAACAAGGAGTTCGCGCGCCAGTACCTGGCCGGCGAGCTGGAGGTCGAACTCCTGCCGCAGGGCACGCTCGCCGAGAGCCTGCGCGCCGGCGGCCTGGGCATCCCGGCGTACTACACCCCGGCCGGCGTCGGCACGAGCGTCGCCGCGGGCAAGGAGACGCGCGTCTTCGACGGCCGCGAGTACCTGCTGGAACCCGCCATCACCGCGGACTTCGCGCTGGTCCGCGCCATCAAGGGGGACCGCCACGGAAACCTCGTCTTCCACGCCTCGGCCCGCAACTTCAACCCGGTGGTGGCCATGGCCGGCCGGGTGACGCTCGCGGAGGTCGAGGAGCTCGTCGAGCCCGGGGAGCTCGGCCCCGACGAGATCCACCTGCCCGGCGTCTTCGTGCAGCGCGTGGTCCAGGTCCCGCCGGACCATCGGGACAAGCGCATCGAGAAGCGGACCACCACCCCGAACGGAGCCTCCTGACATGCCCCTCACCCGCGACGAGATGGCCGCCCGCGCGGCGCGCGAGCTCCGCGACGGCTCCTACGTCAACCTCGGCATCGGCCTGCCGACGCTGATCCCCGGCCACCTCCCGCCCGGTGTCGAAGTGGTCCTGCAGTCCGAGAACGGCATCCTGGGCCTCGGGCCCTACCCGGCTCCGGACGCCGTCGACCCCGACCTCATCAACGCCGGCAAGGAGACCGTCACGGTCCGGCCCGGGGCCAGCTTCTTCGACTCGGCCACCTCCTTCGGCATGATCCGCGGCGGCCACATCGACACCGCCGTGCTCGGCGCGATGCAGGTCTCGGCCGGCGGGGACCTGGCGAACTGGACCGTCCCGGGCAAGCTGGTCAAGGGCATGGGCGGCGCGATGGACCTGGTACACGGCGCGCGGCGGGTGCTGGTGGTGATGGAGCACACTGCGAAGGACGGCTCCCCGAAGCTGCTCCAGGAGTGCACGCTTCCCCTGACCGGCAGGGGTGTCGTCGACCGCGTCATCACCGACCTGGCGGTCCTCGACGTGACGCCCGAGGGCTTCCGGCTGGTCGAGCTGGCGCCGGGTGTCGGCGTCGAGGAGGTGATGGCCAACACCGCGGCGCCCCTCGATGTGGCGGTGGCCCACATTTCGGGGCCCGTAACGCGCACTTAACGTTCCGGCCATGCATTCCACCAGCATCCTGCCGGGACTCAGAATTTTGCACAGATACAGCGCCGCCGCCATAGCCGCCGCGGCCATCGCGGCCCTGGCCGCGTGCGGGAGCCCGAGCAAGGCGGCCGGCGGGTCGTCGGGCGGCGGCTCCTCCTCCGGGGCCTCCGGCGCGCCGATCAAGGTCGGCCTCGTCTACTCCGAGACCGGCGCCCTCGCCGACTACGGCAAGGACTACTACCAGGGCTTCCTGGCCGGCCTCGACTACGCCACGCACGGCACCGACGCCGTGAACGGCCACAAGATCGAGGTGGTCCAGCGCGACGACGCGGGGGACCCGACCAAGGCGGTCAGCGCCGCCAAGGACCTGATCGGCCAGGGCTACCACATCCTGGCCGGGTCCACCGCCTCCGGCGTCGCGCTCCAGGTGGCGCCGCTGGCCGCGCAGAACAAGGTGCTGTTCATCTCCGGCCCGGCCGCGACCGACGAGGTCACCGGCCTGAACAAGTACACGTTCCGGTCGGGCCGCGAGACGTATCAGGACATCGCCACCGCCGCGTCCTTCGTCGGCGACCTGACGAACAAGCACGTCACCGTCCTGGCCCAGGACAGCGCCTTCGGCCAGGCGAACGTCGCGGCGGTGAAGGCGGTGCTCGGCGCCAAGGGCGCCAAGGTGGACTCGGTGCTCGCCCCGCCGAGCGCCACCGACCTGACGCCGTTCGCCACCCAGGCCAAGAACGCCAAGCCGGACCTGCTGTTCGTGGCCTGGGCCGGCACCACGGCCCAGGCGCTGTGGACCGCGCTGTCGCAGCAGGGCGTCCTGGACTCCACGACCACCGTCACCGGCCTGGACGTGCGAGCCTCCTACCCGGTGTTCGCCTCGACCGGCGGCAAGGTGTCCTTCCTGGCGCACTACGTCCCCGACGGCACCAGCAACGACGCGGCCAAGGCGATGGACGCCTACCTGGCGGCGCACGGCGAGCAGCCGGACCTGTTCAGCCCCGACGGCTTCACCGCCGCGCAGATGGTGGTGCACGCCGCGGAGAACGGCGACAGCGACGTCGACGCCATGGTGAAGAACCTGGAGGGCTGGAGCTTCGACGGCATCAAGGGCGCCTACACGATCCGCGCCTCGGACCACGCGCTGCTGCAGCCGATGTTCCAGGCCAAGCTGGACGGCACCACCCCGACCGTGGTGAAGACCCTGGACCCGAACGAGGTCGCGCCGCCGGCCAAGAGCTTCCCGGCGAGCTGACGATGGGCGACGTCCTCTCACTGACCGGGCTGTCCTGGACAGTCGGCGGCTCGGCGATCTTGTCCGGTGTGGACCTCTCGGTCGGCGAGGGCGAGTTCGTCGCGGTGATCGGGCCGAACGGCGCGGGCAAGACCTCGCTGTTCAACCTGGTCAGCGGCCTGAACCGGGCCAGCGCAGGCCGCATCGCGCTGGACGGCGCGGACATCACCGCCGAGCCGCCGCACAAGCGGGCCCGGCGCGGGATCGGCCGCACCTTCCAGTCCTCCAGCGTGTTCCCGACCATGACCGTCGCCGAGCACGTGGCGCTGGCCCAGCAGGTCGCGGCGAAGCGGCGCGGGGCGGTCCTGGACCCCCTGGAGCGCGTCCGGCTCACCGAGAAGTCTGGCGCCCTCGCCGCCGACCTGTCCCACGGCGACAAGCGCAAGCTGGAGTTGGCCATGCTGCTGGCCTCCGGCGCCGAGCGGCTGCTGCTCCTGGACGAGCCGATGGCCGGCGTCGCCTCTGGCGACGTCCCCGAACTCGTCGAGGTGATCAGGGCCCTGCACCGCGACGAGGGCCGCACTGTCCTGATGGTCGAGCACCACATGGAGGTCCTGCTGGGCCTGGCCGACCGCGTCGCGGTGATGCACCACGGCGCGCTGCTCGCGATCGACACCCCGGAGCGGATCATGGCAGACCCGCGGGTGCAGGAAGCCTACGTGGGGGACGCGCTGTGATCCTCGAACTCGACGACGTCCGCGTCACCCTCGGCGGCTCGCACATCCTGCAGGGCGTGTCGTTCGCGGTGGCGCCGACCGGCGTCACCGCACTGCTCGGGCGCAACGGCGTCGGCAAGACGACGACGGTCAAGGCGATCCTCGGCCTGGTCCCGCGCACCGGCCGCATCGATTTCGCCGGCGGCCCGGTGCACCGGCTGCGCACGCACGAGATCGTGCGGCGCGGCATCGGCTACGCGCCGGAGGACCGCTGCGTCTTCGCGAAGCTGACGGTGACGGAGAACCTGGCGCTGGCCGAGCGGCGCGGCTCGAAGCACGCCTACGACCTGGTCTACGAACTCTTCCCCGAGCTCAAGACGCGCGGCGCGCAGGCCGCCGGCACCCTGTCCGGCGGCCAGCAGCAGATGGTCGCGATCGCGCGCACCCTCCTGAACGACAACCGCCTGATCGTGGTCGACGAACCGACGAAGGGCCTGGCCCCGAAGGTGGTGACCGAGGTGGCGGAGGTGCTCGAGCGCGCCGCCGAGCGCGTGCCGATGCTGCTGGTCGAGCAGAACCTGGCGCTGGTGCGCCGGCTCGCCGGCGACGGCGTGGTGCTGGCGGCCGGGCAGGTGGTGCACCGCGGGCCGGTGCGCGACCTGCTGGCGGACACGGCGCTGACCCAGGAACTGCTCGGCGTCGGGCAGGCGCGCGGCGCGGCTGCCGAGCCGGTTGCCGAGTCGGTCGCCGAGCCGGCGGGCGGTGCGCAATGAGCACCCTCGTCCTGCTCACCCTCACCGGCCTCGGCCTCGGCGCCCTGTACTTCCTCATCGCCAGTGGCCTGTCCCTGATCTTCGGCCTGATGGACGTCCTCAACTTCGCCCACGGCGCGCTGGTCACCGCCGGCGCCTACGCGGCCTGGCGGCTGACCGGCCACCTGCCGTTCGCCGTGGCCGTGGCGGCCGCGATCGCGACCGGTGCCGTCCTCGCAGCCGTCATCGAGACCGTCCTCATCAGGCCCCTGTACTCCCGTCCCAAGGACCAGATCCTCGTCACCGTCGGGCTCGGCCTCGCGCTCCCGGCCCTGGTTCAGGGCATCTGGGGCGCCGACGCCCGGCAGCTCCAAGCGCCGAAGCAGCTCGCCGGGACCGTCAGCCTGCTCGGCGCGAAGGTCCCCACCGACCGCTTCGTCCTGATCGCGGCCGCGATCGTCGTCCTCGCCGCGCTGAAGCTGTTCCTGGCCAAGACGCGCTATGGCCTCATCGTCCGCGCCGGTGTCGAGGACCGTGCCATGGTCACCGCCCTCGGCATCGACGTGCGCAAGGCGTTCACCCTGGTCTTCGCGATCGGCGGCGCGCTGGCCGGGCTGGCCGGGGCGCTCGGCGGCGTCTACTTCGGCAGCGTCTCGCCCGACCAGGGCACCTCGCTGCTGGTGTTCGGGTTCGTGGTCGTGGTGATCGGCGGGATGGGGCGCACAGACGGGGTCGCGCTGGCCGCGGCTGCCGTCGGGCTGATCCAGCAGTTCACCAACTACTACGCCGCCTCCGGCCTCGGCGACTTCGCCGCGGTCGCGATCCTTGCCGTCGTGCTGCTCGTGCGCGGGAACCGGGACGGCATCCAAAGGCTCATCCGGAGGACAGCGTGAAGCGCCACCTCAAGCACCTGATTCCGGTCGCGGTCCTCGCGGTCCTGCTGAGCCTGCCCTACTCGACGCTCCAGATCCCCGGCGTCTTCGACGGCGCCGTCAACACGCCCGGCTCGCTGCAACTGCTCGCGCTGTGCCTGCTGTTCGCCGGCCTGGCCGTCGGCTACGACCTGCTGTTCGGCAGGCTCGGCCTGATGTCGTTCGGGCACGCGCTCTACGTCGCCGTCGGCGCGTACAGCGCGGAGCTGGCGATGAAGGACATGCACCTGCCGCTCGCACTCGCCGCCGTGCTGGCGATCGGGATCGGAGCCGCCGTCAGCACCCTGCTCGGCGCGGTTTCGCTGAAGGGTGTCGGAAATCTGGGCACCGTCGGGTTCGCCATGGTCACCCTGGCGTTCGCGCAGGCCGGCTCCATCCTCGTCAGCCGCGATCCGAAGACCACCGGCGGGGAGGAAGGGCTGCCGCTGAGCACCGAGAAGGTGCCCGCGGCGTTCGTCGGCGTCGTCAACACCGTCAACCTGTACTGGCTCGCGCTGGCCTACCTGGTCGTGGTCTGCGGCGTGGTGTGGTGGCTGACCGGCAGCCGGATCGGCCGGGTCTGGCAGGCGATCCGCGACAACGAGCGGCGCGCCGAGGTGCTCGGCCTGAATCCCTTCCGCTACCAGCTCGGCGCGTTCGTGCTGGCCGGGACGCTCGGCGCGGCCGGCGGCGTGGTGCACCTGCTGGTCACCGCCGGCGCCACGCCCGAGACCACGACCACCGACTTCACTTTGGCGCTGCTGGTCATGGTGGTGCTCGGCGGGTCCGGGACGCGCTGGGGCCCGGTGCTCGGCGGCGTGATCTACACGCTGCTGGACCACCGGCTCGGCGCGGTCGCCACCTCGGACTCGGTGGCGAGTCTGCCGGCGGTGCTGCGGATCCCGCTGTCCCAGCCGCTGGTGCTGCTCGGTGTGTTGTTCGTGCTGGTGGTCTACGCGGTCCCCGGCGGGCTGGCCGCGCTGCCGCGCCGGCTACGCGGCCGAGACTCCGGAAGCCTCGGAAGTTCCAGAAGACCCAGAGGCCCCCGAGGACAGCGAGGCGAACAGCACCGGCTCGGCGTGGTCGAGGGCCAGGCGCACGGCGCCCATCCCGACCGCGTCGCCTCCGAGCTCTGACACCCGCACGTCCGGCGGATACAGGCAGACCTCGCCGAGCAGGGCCTTGATCGGCTCGGTGAGGCGCTCGCCGGTCTGGGCCAGGCTGCCGCCGATCACCACCAGGTCCGGGTCCAGCGGCGTCACCAGGCTGACCAGCCCTTCGGCCAGCCCCCGGGCGAACGCCTCGAACGCCGCGGCGGCCTTCTCCTCGCCCGCGGCCGCGCGCTCCATCGCGAACAGCGCGGCCTGCGACGGCGCCCGCAGCTCGCCCGGGTCGGCGGCCATCGCGTAGTCCATGACGTGCTGGAACGCCGCCCACCGGCTGTTCGGATGGCCGCCGAGCTCGCCGGCGGCGGCGTGCGAGCCCCGGTAGGGCACCCCGCCGAACAGCAGCCCCAGCCCGATCCGGCGGCCGGTGTGCAGGTAGAGCACGTTGTCGTGCTCGCAGGCCGCGCCGCGCCAGTGCTCGGCCAGCACCGCCAGCCGCATGTCGTTCTCGACCAGGACCGGGACCGGCAGCCGCGAGGCCAGCTCGGCCTGCAGATCCACCCCCGACCAGTTGGACAGCGCGACGCTCTTGAGCACCCGGCCCTCGTTGTCGATGACGCCGGTGGTGCCCACGCCGACCGTGGCCAGCCGGCTCAGCGGTACGTCGGCCGCGCCCGCAGCGCGCTCCAGCACCCGCTGCACGGCGTTCAGCCGGTCCGCGGCGGACAGCTCGGGGCTCAGGTGCTCCACGGCCCGGCCCGCCACGTCCCCGTCCAGGTCGGCGACCATCGCGGTGACGCCGGAGCCGCCGATGGCGACCCCGGCGACGTGCGCCGCGGCCGCTCGGAAGGTGTAGCGCCGGGCGGGGCGTCCGCGCTGGCCGTCGGCCACCGCCTCGGCCTCGACCACCCAGCCGTTGCGCTGCAGCGAGTCCATGATGACCTCGGTCGTGGCCCGCGACAGCTGCGCGGTCCGGGCCACCTCGGCCAGGGTCGGGGTCCCCGTCTCGCGCAGCGCGCGCAGCACCGCCACCTCGTTCAGGCTCCGCAGAAAGCTGCCGTCGCCGCTGGTCCGTCGCATGGCGGCCATCTTAGGCGGGCGGAGCCGGGAACGGCAGGTATTTATCCTGGCCACTGTTTTAAAGATGTCCGAGTCATCCCGATTGAAGATCACGGGCCGATCTCGGAACGGGTACTTTTTCGCGTCTCGTGCGTGACCCTGCTCGATTAACACTGGTCTCAAGCAAAAACGGCGGCTAGTGTCCCGGATCACGGGAGGCCCGCCTCCCGAACCCACCCCTCACAGCCCTCTGACAGGCGGCGACGCCGCGGACGGCGCACGAAAACGTTGGGAGACGCGGATGTTCCGAAAGGCGTTGGTGCTGGCCGTCGGCGGGGCTCTGGCCCTGGCCGCGACCGGCTGTTCCTCCTCGAAGTCCTCGTCTTCCGGACAGGCCGACTCCGGTCCGGTCACCCTGACCTACGGCATCTGGGACCCGAAGCAGAAGCCCGCGATGCAGGAGATCGCCGACGCGTTCCACGCCTCGCACCCGAACATCACGATCAACATCCAGCTGACGCCGAACGCCGACTACTGGACCAAGCTGCAGACCGCGGCCGCCTCCGGCACCGCCCCCGACGTCTTCTGGATGAGCACCACGCGCATCGGCCTGTACGCCGGCCAGAAGCAGCTGCTGTCGCTGTCGGACAAGCCCGGCTTCGACAACAGCCCGTTCCCGAAGTCGCTGAACGACGTCTACACCCTCGACGGCAAGCAGTACGGCATGCCGAAGGACTTCGACACCGTCGGGCTCTGGTACAACAAGAAGCTTTTCGATGCCGCCGGGGTTAAATACCCGACCGCCAGCTGGACCTGGCAGGACGTGCTCAGCGCGGCCCAGAAGCTGAACGACCCCGGCAAGGGCGTGTGGGGCATCGCCTCCCCGGACTGGACGCAGGAGAACCTGTACAACACGATGCTCCAGGCCGGCGGCCAGGCCATCACCCCGGACCACAAGAAGTCCGGCTTCGACGACCCCAAGAGCATCGCCGGCCTGCAGTACGCGCTGGACTTCGTCACCAAGTACCACGTCTCGCCGACCGCGCAGCAGATGACCGACACCCAGCCGGACCAGCTGTTCGCCTCCGGCAAGGTGGCGATGTTCGCCGACGGCGACTACGACATGCCCGAGTACAAGGCGGCGCCCGGCCTGGACGCCGACGTCGCGCCGCTGCCGGCCGGCCCGGACGGCAAGAAGGCGACGGTCATCAACGGCCTGGCGAACGTCATCTACGCCAAGACCAAGCATCCGCAGGCGGCCTGGGAGTTCGTCCAGTACCTCGGATCCAAGGACGCCAACGAGATCCAGGCCAAGACCGGCACCGTGATCCCGGCCTACAACGGCCTGTCCGCGACCTGGGTGGCCTCGACCCCGCAGTACCACCTGCAGTCCTTCATCGACCAGCTGGACGTCGCGGTGCCGTACCCGGTGTCGAAGAACACCGCGGCCTGGACCACGCCGATGCAGACCACCCTGGACCAGATCTGGGGCGGCAAGCTCGATCTGCAGACCGGCGCCAAGCAGATAGCGGACCAGATGAACGCCGAACTGGCCAAGGAGTAGCCGGGTGTCAGCCACCGAATCCCCCTCCGTCGCCGCCGGCAAGGCGGCGCGGGGGGCCGGCCCGGAGCGCGGGCCGGCCCCCCGGCCGGTCGCCGGCCGGCGCCCCCGCTTCTCCAAGGCGCACATGAAGGAATGGGCCTGGGGCTACGCGATGATCGCGCCCCTGTTCCTCGGCCTGGTGCTGTTCTACCTGTGGCCGATCGTGCAGTCCGCCTATTTCAGCTTCACCTCGTGGGGCGTCTTCGGCGGCCAGCAGTGGGTCGGCTTCAAGAACTACAGCTCCTTCATGTCGGACCCGCAGCTGCCGCGTGCGGCCTGGAACACGGTCAAGTACTCGCTGATCGTGCTGGCCGGCATCCCGATGTCGATCGTCTTCGCCGCCCTGATGAACCAGGTCAGCGGCAAGTACGCGAGCCTGTACCGGATCCTGTACTTCATCCCGGTGGTCACCATGCCGGCCGCGGTCGCGATGATCTGGCGCTGGCTCTACAACGGCGACTACGGGCTCATCAACTACCTGCTGTCCCTGATCGGGATCCACGGCCCGCACTGGGTGTCCGACGACCGGTACACGATCTGGGCCATGGGCCTGGTGGGCATCTGGAGCTCGCTGGGCTACAACATGATCATCTTCGCCGCAGGGCTGAAGAACATCCCGCGCCAGTACTACGAGGCCTCCTCGCTGGACGGCGCCGGACGGATCCGGCAGTTCTTCTCGATCACGCTGCCCCTGCTGAGCCCCAGCATCTTCTTCGTCTCGGTGCTGTCGGTGATCGGCGGCCTGCAGATGTTCGACATGGTCCTGCTGATGCTCGGCAAGTCCAACCCGGCGCTGGCCGGCAGCAAGACGATCGCCTACCTCTTCTACGAGGACGCCTTCGTCACCGGCAACCAGGGCCTGGCCGCGGCCATCGCCGTGGTGCTCACGCTGGTGCTGCTGGTGCTGACCGCGCTCCAGTTCCGGCTGCAGAAGAGGTGGGTCCACTATGGGTAGCAGGCAGCGGCTGTGGCCGATCCACGTGATCCTGATCATCGGCGCGTCGGCGATGGTGGCGCCGTTCCTGTGGCAGCTCATCACCTCGCTGCAGACCACCGGCGAGACCACCAGCGTGCCCCCGCACTTCCTGCCCTCGTGGCAGTGGTCGAACTACAGCCAGGTCTTCCACGACACCAAGTTCGCCCAGCAGTTCCTGAACTCGGTGCTGCAGACCGTGGTGCGGGTCGTGGCGCAGGTGCTGTTCTGCTCGATGGCCGCCTACGCCTTCGCGCGGCTGCGCTTCCCCGGCCGCAACGCCCTGTTCCTGGTGATGCTCGCGGTCCTGATGGTGCCCAGCCAGGTCTACCTGCTGCCGCAGTACCAGCTGGTGCAGAACCTCGGCCTGCTCAACACGCTGTCCGGCGTGGTCCTGCCGGGCCTGTTCAGCGCCTTCGGCACGTTCATGCTCCGGCAGTTCTTCATGTCGCTGCCCGACGAGGTCGAGGAGGCCGCGCGCCTGGACGGTGCCGGCACCTTCCGGATCTTCTGGACGGTGATGCTGCCGCTGGCCAAGCCCGGGCTGATCTCGATGGGCGTGCTCACGGTGCTGTGGTCGTGGAACGACCTGCTGTGGCCGCTCGTCGTGGTGAACGACGACTCCAAGATGCCGCTCACCGTGGGCCTGTCCACGCTGCAGGGCGAGCACCTCACCGAGTACCCGCTGCTGATGGCCGGCTCGCTGCTGGCCAGCCTGCCGATGATCATTCTGTTCCTGGCCGCGCAGCGCCGCATCACCGAGGGCATAGCCCTCACCGGCACCAAGTAAGACTTTTACGAAAGGCACACTCTGCTGTGAGCAATCTGCGCTTCGGTGTGATCGGCTTGGGCCTGCGCACCTCTTTGGCCGTCGCCGCGCACCAGCCGGATCGCGGCTTCGAGGTCGCCGTGCTCTGCGACACCGATCCGGCCGCGCTGGCCAAGGCGGTGGAGCGGGTCGGTGTCACCGAGACGGTCGACGACTACCGCAAACTCCTGACCCGCTCCGACATCGACGCCGTCATCATCATGACGCCGGATGACACCCACGAGGCGATCGCCGTCGAGTGCCTGCACGCGGGCAAGGCGGTCTACCTCGAGAAGCCGATGGCCATCACCATCGAGAGCTCCGACGCCATCCTGCGCGCCGCGTACGAGACCGGGACCCGGCTCTACGTCGGCCACAACATGCGGCACATGGGCGTGGTCCGGACGATGCGCGACGTCATCGCGCGCGGCGACATCGGCGAGCCGAGGACCGTGTGGGTCCGGCACTTCGTGTCCTACGGCGGCGACTACTACTTCAAGGACTGGCACGCCGAGCGGGACCGCACGACCGGTCTGCTGCTGCAGAAGGCGGCGCACGACCTGGACGTCGTCCACTGGCTGGCCGGCGGATTCACCAAGCGGGTCAGCGCGTTCGGGGACCTGATGGTCTACGGCGACCTGCCGCGGCGCGAGGAGGGGACGCCACGGCCGGCCGGCTGGCTCAAGGAGTTCGACTGGCCGCCCACGGCCCGCCGCGACCTGAACCACCGGGTCGAGGTCGAGGACGTCTCGGTGATGAACATGACGCTGGACAACGGCGTCATCGCCGCCTACCAGCAGTGCCACTTCGCGCCGGACTACTTCCGGAACTACACCGTGATCGGCACCGAGGGCCGGCTGGAGAACTTCGGCGACGGGCCCGGCGACGTGGTGAAGGTCTGGAACACCGGCCCGACCGGCTACCGGGGCGACGCCGACATCGCCTACCGGGTCCCGGACGCGACAGGCAGCCACGGCGGCGCGGACGGCGCGATCATGGCTGAGTTCGCCCGCTTCGTCCGCGACGGCGGGACCACCGACACCTCGCCGGTCGCGGCGCGCATGAGTGTGGCGGCCGGCTACATGGCCACGCTCTCGCTGCGCGACGGCGGCACGCCGCTGGACGTCCCGCCGCTGGATCCGGAGCTGATCGAGTACTTCGACCGGGGGCAGGTGCGCTGAGGGCGTCCGCACCGGGCACGGGTTCGAACCCGCGCCCGGCCCATCCGGTCGAGATCGGGGCGCCTGCCTACAGCAGCGCCCTGACCGACTCGGCGACCGCGGCGATCCCGCGGTCGCCGAGCAAGATCGAATAGTGGTTGGTGCCGGGCACGAAACGCACGCCGACCCCGGCATCGGGGAGCTCGGCCGCGGCCACGACCTCGGGCGAGTAGAGCCCGACGGGCTCGTTCAGCAGACCTCGTTCGGCGTACAGGAACGTCGCCGGCCCCGGCAGCCGGCGGATCGCGCCGACCACCTCAGGATTCCGCAGCTGGTCCGCGGCGTCGCCCCGGACCGCCTCCAGGATGCACGCCGAGCGGATCTCCGGCTCGGTGCCGATGATGTCCCGCAACTGGTACGCCTCGACCTCGGGCGTGTATCCGCCGTCCTGGAACGACGGGTGTGTGCGCCACGGCGCGAGGAACTCCTCCCGGCTGGCATAGACCGTGCGCAGCTTGGCCATCGCCGGGCCGAGCAGTCCGTCGAGCAGCTGGTCCAGATCGGTGCCCTCGGGCAACGGGAAACCCAGGCCGCCGTCGACCAGCACCACCCCGGTGAACCGGTCCGGGTGCCGGACCGCGGCGGTCGCGGCCACCCATCCGCCCATCGAATGGCCCAGCATGGTCGCGCGCTCCACCCCGAACTCGTCGAGGGTGCGGACCAGGTCGTCCGCGTGCGCGGCGATCGAGTACGGGCCGCCGACTTCGCGGGAGCGCCCGCGACCGCGCAGGTCCGGCGCGATGAGGTCGACTTCCGGCAGCGCCTCGGCCAACGGCGCGAAGGCCAGGCTGTTGGCGGTGATGCCGTGCGCGGCGATCACGGTAGGTGTCTGATCCGTCTCTCCGGGTCCCGACCAGCGGGTCACCGCATACGAACCGGCACCTGAGGGGAACTGGATCTCCACGCTCTGTCGCATCCCGCCAGGTTCCCCGCGACAGAACGCCATGGCAATAGGGCCCGTCGCCATATCCGGCGCTGCGGGTGTGGTGGTGCCCACGCGAATAACGCGCCAGTCGGTAGCGAAGAGGTGTTACAGTAGAGGAGAAGCAAGACGGCGCGGGGTGGAGCAGCTCGGTAGCTCGCTGGGCTCATAACCCAGAGGTCGCAGGTTCAAATCCTGTCCCCGCTACCAACGAGGCCCCTCAGATATCTGAGGGGCCTCGACGTTTATGTGGGAGCCCTGATGGTGCGCGAACCGGAAGCCGAGATGAGCATCGTCACGGCCCTCGTCCGCTCGGCCTTCCTGGTCGACGCCACCTACGAGCAGACGGCTCGCAAGCACCAGCTCACCTCGCAGCAGGGCCAGTTGCTCTGCGTCCTGATGGGCAAGCCCGAAGAGGGTTTTGGCATGGGCGAACTCGTCCGCATCCTCGGTCTGGCCAAATCCAGTCTCACCGGTCTGGTGGACCGCTCGCTGCGCCGCGGTCTGGTCCGGCGCGAGGCGGACAGCGCCGACGGCCGCGCGGTCCGCGTCTTCCTCACCGAGGAGGGGGAGAGGCTCGCCGAGGAGTTCTACGACGAGACCGTGCAGCGCGTCGCCGAGCTGCCGGTCATGCTCTCCGACGAGGAACAGGCACAGCTGGCGGAATTGCTCGGCCGTCTGGTCATGGCGAATCAGGTGCCTGTCGTGTTCGGGGACGACTTCACCTGCGAAAAGCAGGACTGAGGCGCCGCGTCCGGCGATGGACCGGACCGGCGCGACGATAGGGTGAGTGCCGTGCCCGACAGCCCGCCGGAGGCCTCCGCCCAGGATGACAGCCCGGAGGACACCCCGGACGGCGGTCCGGACACCGATGGGCTCGACGACAGCCCGGATCGGCTGATCGCCCTGTCCGACGGGATCTTCGCGATCGCGATGACCCTGCTCGTCCTGAACGTCTCAGTACCCTCCGGACTGAACCACGCGCAGTTCACCAAGGCCCTGCACGACACCTGGTCCGAGATCGGCGCCTACGTGCTGACGTTCGCCATCACCGCCGACCGCTGGCGCGACCACCGCCGGATCTTCCGGCTGGTCCAGCGGACCGACGCCGCCGTGGTGCGCCTGACTCTGGCGCTGCTCGGGGTGGTGGCGCTGCTGCCGTTCCCGACCGCGTTGCTGTCGGAGTACGGCGGGAACGAACCGCTGGCCATCGTCTACTACGCGGTCACGATGGGCGTCCTCAACGTGCTGATGCTCGCGCTCTTCCTCGCCGTCCGCCGCGACGAGCGGCTGCAGGCCCGGGTCATCTCCGACCGCCTGGCCCGGGCCATGCTCTGGGACTTCGGCACGGCGACGGTGATCGCGGTAGTCGCGATCTTGGTCGCGTTCGCCGTCTCGGCCCCCGCCGGGCTGATGATCTGGCTCGCGGCCATCCCGGCCGGCCTCGTGGCCCGGCAGCTGCGCAAAGGCGCCTGATCAGACGTTGAACAGCTCCCGGAAGTGCCCGAGCATCATCTCCGAGCCCTTCATCTGCACCACGGTCTCCATCGGCACCTGGAACGGTGCCCCCTGCTCATCGGGGAACTGCCCGACGCCGCCGGTCGGGCCCAGCGGCAGCAGCCCGACCTTGATCGGCAGGGGGGTGTAGACGGCCGCCGGCTCCTCGCCGCTCGCGTGCGCGATGATGTTCGCCGCCACGACCTCGGCGTGCCGCAGCGCGAAGCCGGCCATCTTGGTCTCCGGCAGGTCGGTGATGTCGCCGAGGGCGTAGAGGGTGTCGTGGCCTTCGACGCTCAGCCGCTCGGTGACCTTCACCTGCCCCCGCTCGTTGCGGGGGACCGCGCCGTCCAGGAAATCGGTGTGGATCCGGGAGCCGTGCGCGCGGAACCAGATGTCCGCGGTGAGTCGCGAGCCGTCTTCATCGGTGACGGTGAACTCGCCGACGACACCCGGCGCGACCGTCGGCCCGGCCGCCAGGGCACTGCCCAGCCGCAGCTCGATCCCCAGCTCGTCGAGCTGGCCGCGCAGGTCGGCGACCAGCTCGGGCAGGAAGCCGGGCAGCAGGTCGGCCGACGGGTCGACGATCGTCACCCGCTTGTCCGGCCAGGTCGTGGCGATCTCCCCGGCCAGCTCCAGGCCGACCGGCCCGGCGCCGAGGATCAGGACCCGGCCGGCGTCGGCCAGTTCCTTGTGCGCCTGGTGCAGTGCGGCCAAAGCCTCATCGGCGACGTCGGTGTGCATCTTCGCCGGGAAGGCGTAGGAGGAGCCCGAGGCGAGCACCACGTAGTCGGCGTCGACCCGGCCGCCGGAGGCGAGGTGTACGCCGTGCGCGTCCACCCCCACCGCCCGGTCGCGGACCACGGTGCCGTTCTTCAGCAGGGTGCCGTAGGGGAAGAAGATGTTCTCCGCCCAGTCCGGGCGGACCAGCGCGCGCAACGCCGCCGCGCTGTGCACGAAGGCATCCTTCGGATCGATGAGGACCACATCGAGGTCCGCGTCCAAGGACTTGGCGGCCTTCGCCCCGCCGTAGCCGCCGCCGACGATCGCGACCTTCTTGCGCATGGGAGCCGTCCCCTCGCGGCGGTCCGGGCCGCCGCCTCAGTGGTTCGTGGTGGTTCGTGGTTCGTGATGGTTCGCAGTGGTTCGCGATGCGAACTTAATCGTTCGCGTCACGAACCATAGCGGGCCCCGGGCTTGTTCGCAACACGAACCAAGCGCCTGGCCAGCGAGGCTTCCGTACGCTAAGAGCAGGCCGGTAGTGGGCGGTGGGGTTAACCCCACCGCCGGACACCTGGTGGCTCCGTGGCGGTGGATCCGCGGCGGCTGGCAGCCTTAGTGACGTCGATCGACACCGACCTAGCTGAAGCCACCCGAGGGGAAGATCATGACAACGGCAGCACAGGCCGCGGTCACCCACCGCACCGTCGGCACCGCCGCCCGCGCCCAGGCCGTGACCAAGCGCTACGGCCAGGGGGAGACCGCGGTCGTCGCGCTCGACCAGGTCGACGTCGACATCGAGCGGGGCCGGTTCACCGCGATCATGGGGCCGTCCGGCTCCGGCAAGTCCACGCTGATGCACTGCCTGGCCGGGCTGGACGCGGTCAGCGCGGGCAAGATCTGGATCTACGGCCGGGACGGCGTGGCCAGCGAGCTCACCGCCATGAAGGACAAGGAGCTGACCAACCTGCGCCGGGACCGGATCGGGTTCATCTTCCAGTCGTTCAACCTGCTGCCCACGCTGAACGCCGCGGAGAACATCACGCTGCCGATGGACATCGCCGGCCGCAAGCCGAACAAGGCGTGGCTGGACCGGGTCATCGACACCGTGGGCCTGGCGCCGCGGCTCAAGCACCGCCCCAGCGAGCTGTCCGGCGGCCAGCAGCAGCGCGTGGCCGTGGCCCGCGCCCTGGCCGGCCAGCCGGAGATCATCTTCGGCGACGAGCCCACCGGCAACCTGGACTCCCGCAGCGGCGCCGAGGTGCTCGGCTTCCTGCGCCGCTCCGTGGACGAGCTGGGCCAGACCTTCGTCATGGTCACCCACGACCCCTCCGCGGCCGCCTACGCCGACCGCGTGCTGTTCCTGGCCGACGGCCGGATCGTGGAGGACATGACCGCGCCGACCGCCGACAAGGTCCTGGACCGGATGCGGCAGTTCGACACCCACGGCCACCCTGTGCACGACAAGAACCTGCGCGGCGACGCGCAGCAGCGCTGAGCCGGCCGGGGGGAAACGATCATGTTGAAGGCATCCCGCCGCAACTTCTTCGCGCACAAGGGCCGGCTGTGGCTGTCCCTGGTCGCCGTGGTGCTGAGCGTGGCGTTCGTCACCGGCACCCTGATGTTCACCTCGACCATCACCACCACCTTCGACCGGCTGTTCGCCACCACCGCCTCGGACGTCGCGGTCTCGGCCAAGGCCGACAAGGACGCGCTGCCCGGCGCGCCGGAGCAGACCGTCCCGGCGTCCGTGCTGGACACCGTCAAGGCGCTGCCGGGCGTGCAGGCCGTCTACGGCGACGTCAGCACCGAGCGGCTGGCCGTGGTCGGCCCGGACAACAAGGCCATCTCCAACTCCTCCGGCGGCCCGACCATCGGCGCCAACTGGTACGCCACGCCGCACCCGGCCGTGAACCTGACCTCCGGCCGGCCGCCGGCGGGCCCCGGCGACGTGGTCGTCGACGCCGACACCGCGGCCAAGAAGCATCTGGCGCTCGGCTCGTCGCTGCGCATCGTGACCGGCACCGACGCCGGCACCTTCCCGGCCACGGTCAGCGGCATCGCGACCTTCCGGACCACCAACCCCGGCGCGTCGCTGTTCTACTTCGACACGGCCACCGCGCAGACCAGGCTGCTGGGCAAGGCCGGAGTCTTCACCGGGGTGAACCTGGACGCCAAGCCCGGCACGGCCGACGACACGCTCAAGGCCGAGGTGTCCGCCAAGCTCGGCGCCGGCTACGACGTGAAGACCCGGGCCGAGCAGGAGGCCGACGGCCGCAACAG
Source organism: Catenulispora sp. MAP12-49 (assembly GCF_041262705.1). Lineage (NCBI taxonomy): Bacteria > Bacillati > Actinomycetota > Actinomycetes > Catenulisporales > Catenulisporaceae > Catenulispora > Catenulispora sp. MAP12-49. Next base: position 454,081 of record NZ_JBGCCP010000003.1, read on the forward strand.
CGTGGGCTTCATCGGCTTCATGAAGTACGTGATGCTCGGCTTCGCCGGCCTGTCGCTGATGGTCGGCGCCTTCCTGATCGTCAACACCTTCCAGATGCTCGTCGCCCAGCGCACCCGGGAACTGGGTCTGCTGCGGGCGCTGGGCGCCAGCCGGAGGCAGATCAACCTCTCGGTCCGCTTCGAGGCGCTGCTGCTCGGCGTCATCGGCGCCACCCTGGGCATCGCCGCCGGCGCGGGCCTGGCCTACGGCCTGATCGCGATCATGAACGGCGTCGGCATGAACCTGGCGGCCTCCGACATGGCGGTGACGCCGGCCTCGGTGATCGCCGGCTACGCGGTCGGCGTGCTGGTCACGCTGCTGGCGGCCTGGATCCCGGCGCGGCGCGCGGCCCGCATCACGCCGATGGCGGCGCTGCGCGACGCCGGCACCCCGGGCGACCGCCGTGCCTCCTGGATCCGCAACGGCATCGGCCTGACGATCACCGGCGGCGGCGCGGCGGCGCTGATCGGCGGCGCTGTCAACGGCGCCACCGCGACCGGGGGACTGCTGCTTGGCCTGGGCGTGCTGGTCACGCTGATCGGCGCGATCCTGCTCGGCCCGCTGCTGGCCGGCGTGGTGATCCGGGTGCTCGGCGTCTGGATGCCGGCCGCCTACGGCTCGGTCGGCACCATGGCCCAGCGCAACGCGCTGCGCAACCCTCGCCGCACCGGCGCCACCGCCGCGGCCCTGATGATCGGGCTGTCGCTGGTGTCCGGGATGGCCGTGGTCGGCTCCTCGCTGGTGACCTCGGCGACCTCGGAGATGGACCGGAGCGTCGGCGCGGACTACATCATCACCACCAGCGGCGGCCTGGAGATCACCCCGGAGGTGCTGGCCAAGGCCGAGGCGACGCCGGGCCTGGCGCACGTCACCGAGAACAAGTTCCTGAACGCCACGGTGTCGGGGGCCTCCGGTGACGGCAAGGGCGGCGGCACGATCGTGATCTCGGCCTCCTCGCCGACCCTGACCCAGGACTTCGACGCCGCCACCACCGCCGGCTCGCTGTCCGAGGTGTTCACCAAGGAGGGCATCGCGATCCCGGCGGCCGAGGCCAAGTCCCGGAACGCGACCGTCGGCTCGGTCCTGACCGTCGCCTTCCACGGCGGCACCCCGCTCAAGCTGCCGGTCCTGGCGATCTTGAGCGACAAGACGGTGTTCAACCACGGCGACGGCTACGTCTCGCTGGCCACGCTGGGCAAGTCGCTGCCGGCCTCCGCACAGCCCGCCTCCGAGCTGTTGTTCGCCAAGGCCGAGACGGGCCAGCAGGACAAGGCGTACGCGGCGCTCAAGGACGGCCTGGCGCCCTTCCCGCAGGTGACCGTGAAGAGCCAGACTGACTACAAGCAGCTGATCCACGACCAGGTCGGCGGCGTGCTGAACATGGTCTACGGGCTCCTGGGCCTGGCGATCGTGGTCGCGATCCTGGGCGTGGTCAACACCCTGGCCCTGTCGGTGGTGGAGCGCACCCGCGAGATCGGCCTGATCCGGGCGATCGGGATGGGCCGCCGCAAGACCCGCCGCATGATCCGCCTGGAGTCGGTGGTGATAGCGCTGTTCGGTGCGGCCCTGGGGGTCGGTCTGGGCCTGGCCTGGGGAGTGGCCGCGCAGCGGGTGCTGTCCGGGATCGGCATCAGCACCCTGGCGATCCCGGTCGGGACCATCGTCGCGGTGTTCCTCGGAGCCGCGGTGGTCGGCCTGCTGGCCGCCCTGGCGCCGGCTTTCCGGGCCTCGCGGATGAACGTGCTGCGGGCGATCGCCGCCGACGGCTGACGCCCCGCGGCCATCGGGGGACGGCCCGGCTTCGCTTCGGCGAAGCCGGGCCGTTTTGGTGGCTAGCCTTTTCGGCGAACACCTTCAGGAGGGGAACTCTCGATGAACGAAACCGCCACGGCCACCGGGCTGCGACTGGTACCGGTGACGCCGGAGAACTTCGACGCGGCCGTGGCGGTGCAGGTCCGCCGGGACCAGGAACACCTGGTGGCACCGGTGATGAAGTCGCTGGCCCAGGCCTACGTGTTCGGCGCGTCGGCCTGGCCGCGGCTGATCCTGGACGGCGACCGTGTCGTGGGCTTCCTCATGGCGTTCCTCGACGTCGACTGGAGCCAGGGCGCCTGCGCCACCCCCGACCTGCGTTCCGGGCTGTGGCGGCTGAACATCGGCCTCGGCGAGCAGCAGCGCGGCCACGGCCGGTTCGCCGTGGAACAGGTCGCCGACGAGATCCGCCGCCGCGGCGGCACGAAGATGTTCGTGAGCTATCACCCGGGTTCCGGCGGCCCTCAGGATTTCTACCTACGCCTGGGTTTCCGGGCCACCGGCGAGACCACCGGCGGCCAGACCGTCGCGGTCCGCGACTTGACCTGAGACGACCGGGGGTCATGCCACGCACGGCCGATACGGCCGTGTGGTGGCAAGTCCAGGCGCGTCCCGCCGCTTTGGTGCGACGGCCCGCCGTGCCTGGCCAAGGTGTACAGCGGATTGCCGAAGAGCTGCCAATCCGTCATCGGAAAGCGGGCTTGGCGCCCGCCCGGGCGGCGGTAGCCTGGCACACGTGACGAAAGAACCGTCAGCCGACAGCGTCGTCGGCTGTCCTGTAGGCGCCTCCTCCGATTTCGGCGACGAAACGGTCACCAGCCACCACTTCGGCGAGGAGGGGGCGAAGCTGACCTACGGCTCGTACCTCCGGCTGGAGCAGCTGCTGTCCGCGCAGGTCCTGGAATCGGATCCGCCGGCGCACGACGAACTCCTGTTCATCACCATCCACCAGGTCTACGAGCTGTGGTTCAAGCAGCTCCTGCACGAGGTCGACGCGGCCACCGCGGCCATGTTGGCGGGGCGGCTGTGGTGGGCCAAGCACCTGCTCAAGAGGGTCGCGACCATCGAGGACGTGCTGATCCAGCAGATCGCCGTCCTGGAGACCATGACCCCGCAGGACTTCCTGGTCTTCCGTGAGCTGCTGTCCCCGGCCTCGGGCTTCCAGTCCGCGCAGTTCCGCGAGCTGGAATTCGCCTCCGGGGCCAAGGACCCGACCTACCTCAAGCGGTTCCGCGGCCTGACCGAGGTCGAGCAGAAGCGGCTGGCCGAGCGGCTGGAAGCCCCGAGTCTGTGGGACGGCTTCGTCCACGCCGTGGCCCAGGCGGGTCTGCCCGCCGGCTCCGAGGACGAGCTGCGCGACTCGCTGGTCAAGGTGGCCCGCGACCGCGACGGCTATGGAGAGCTGTGGGAGCTGTCCGAGGCGCTGCTCGACCACGACGAGGCCGCCGCGCTGTGGCGGGCCCGGCACGTGACCATGGTGGAGCGCCAGATCGGCACCAAGTCCGGAACCGGCGGCTCGACAGGCGCGCCCTACCTGCGCTCTCGTCTGGGCTTGCACTACTTCCCACTCCTGTGGGAGCTCAGAAGTTTCCTTTAGACGTGACTTTTCGGCGTGTCTGTCGTCTTTTCGAATATGACTCCATGCGCGCCGGCCTGGTCCGACGACAACTTCACACGCAGTAGCGCGAGTCCCCTCGTAAACCACTTAGTCACGCAACGGCGCGCGACAGAATAGAGTTCACACGGCCATGCAGAGCACGTATACGGGTGCGAAACTGGGCAAGCTTGATCAGGCGAAGGCCGACCTGCTGAGCCAGGCGGCCAGACCCGGCACCGATGCCGGGGGCGGCGCCTCGGCCGCGGTGCTGATGCCGGCTAAAGGCGACGCCGCCATGGAGGCCTACCTCGACGAGTACTACCGCCACGCGGCTCCCGAGGACCTGATCGGCACCGCGGCCAAGGACATCCGCTCGGCGGCGCTGTCGCACGCGGCACTGGCCGCCTCGCGGCCGCAGGGCACGGCGAAGGTGCGCGTGCACACCCCGACTGTGGAGACCACCGGCTGGTCCAGCGGGCACACCGTGGTCGAGATCATCACCGACGACATGCCGTTCCTGGTGGACTCGGTGACCTCCGAGCTGTCCCGGCAGGACCGCGGCATCCACGTGATCATCCACCCGGTCATGCACGTCCGTCGCGACCTGGTCGGCGACCTGCTGGAGATCATGGCCCCGGACCAGGACAAGTCCGGTCCGGACGTGACCGTCGAGTCCTGGATCCACATCGAGATCGACCGGCTGTCCGCGCGCGAGGACGCCGACGGCACGCGCTACGCCGAGATCGAGGGCGACCTGCAGCGGGTGCTGCGCGACGTGCGCGAGGCGGTCGAGGACTGGCCGAAGATGCGGGCCACCGCGCTGTCCCTGGCCGAGGACCTGCACCCGGCTTCGGACCAGCAGAAGCCGCCGGTGCGCGGCGAGGAGCTGTCCGACGCCTCCGACCTGCTGCGCTGGCTGGCCGAGGACCACTTCGCGTTCCTGGGCTACCGCGAATACGACCTGACCACCGACGACAACGGCGAGGAGACGCTGCGCGCCGTGCCCGGCACGGGCCTGGGCATCCTGCGCGGCGACCAGCCGATGTCGCAGAGCTTCTCCAAGCTCGGCCCGGACGCCCGGGCCAAGGCCCGCGAGGCCCGGCTGCTGGTGCTGACCAAGGCCAACACCCGCTCCACCGTGCACCGCCCGGCCTACCTGGACTACGTCGGCGTGAAGAAGTTCGACGCCGAGGGCAACGTGGTCGGCGAGCGCCGCTTCCTGGGCCTGTTCGCCGCCCCCGCCTACACCGAGTCGGTGCTGCGCATCCCGGTGGTGCAGCGCAAGGTGCGCGCGGTGCTGGCCGAGTCCGGCTTCGACCAGAACTCCTTCTCCGGCAAGGAACTGCTCCAGATCCTGGAGACCTACCCGCGCGACGAGCTGTTCCAGATCCCGACCCAGGAGCTGGCCGAGATCTCGATCGCGGTCTCGCAGCTGCAGGAGCGCCGCCGGCTGCGGCTGTTCCTGCGCAAGGAGGCCTACGGCCGGTTCTACTCGGCGCTGGTGTACCTGCCCCGCGACCGCTACGACACCATGACCCGCCTGCACATGCAGGACATCCTGATGCACGAGCTGAACGGCGCGGTCATCGACTACACGGTGCGCAACACCGAGTCGGTGCTGACCCGTCTGCACTTCGTGGTGCGCGTCGCCCCGGGCACCGCGCTGGCCGACGCGGACGCGGATGCCATCGAGGCCAAGCTGGCCGCCGCCACCCGCACCTGGGACGACGACTTCGCCGACGCCCTGCTCGGCGACTTCGGCGAGGCGCAGGCCCGGGAGCTGCGCGAGGCCTACGGCGCGGCGCTGCCGGAGTCGTACAAGGCCGAGGAACGCCCGGAGATGGCCGTCGCCGACGTCAAGGTCCTGGAAGGGCTGAAGGCCTCCGGCGAGGGCAGCGCGGTGCGGCTGTACGAGGAGGTCGACTCGGCCCCGGGCGACCGCCGCTTCCGCATCTACCGCGTCGGCTCCTCGGTCTCGCTGGCCGAGGTGCTGCCGGTCTTCCAGCGCATGGGCGTCGAGGTCGTCGACGAGTTCCCCTACGACCTGGAGATCGACGCCCCGAACCAGCCCTACTCGCGCATCTACGACTTCGGGCTGCGTTGCGACCCGGCCTCGATCGCCGAGTACGGCATGGACGAGGCCGCCCGCACGCGCTTCCAGGAGGCGTTCACCGCGATCTGGACCGGCCGGGCCGAGAACGACCGGTTCAACACCCTGGTCCCGCTGGCCGGCCTGACCTGGCGGCAGGTGGTGATCCTGCGCGCGTACGTGAAGTACCTGCGCCAGGGCGGCATGACCTCCAGCCAGGAGCTGGTGGAGACGGTGGTGGCGAACAACCGCCGCGTGGCCCGCCTGCTGGTGAAGCTGTTCGAGGCGAAGTTCTCCCCGGCGTACTCGCACGAGACGCCGGAGCTGTGGGAGAGCATCGTCGAGGAGATCGAGGGCGCGCTGGACAACGTGCAGTCCCTGGACGAGGACCGCATCCTGCGCTCGCTGCTCAAGGTCATCCAGGCCACGCTGCGCACGAACTACTTCCAGACCGGCCCGGACGGCGAGCCGAAGACCTACGTGTCCTTCAAGCTGGACCCGCACGCCGTCCCGGACCTGCCGGCCCCGCTGCCCAAGTTCGAGATCTGGGTGTACTCCCCGCAGGTCGAGGGCGTGCACCTGCGCTTCGGCAAGGTGGCGCGCGGCGGCCTGCGCTGGTCCGACCGCCGCGAGGACTTCCGCACCGAGATCCTGGGCCTGGTCAAGGCGCAGATGGTGAAGAACTCGGTGATCGTGCCGGTCGGTTCCAAGGGCGGGTTCTACGCCAAGAACCTGCCGGACCCCTCGGTGGACCGCGACGCCTGGCTGGCCGAGGGCGTGTCCAGCTACAAGACCTTCATCAGCGGTCTGCTGGACATCACCGACAACCTGGTCTCCGGCGAGGTGGTGCCCCCGGCCGGCGTGGTGCGCCACGACGGCGACGACACCTACCTGGTGGTGGCCGCCGACAAGGGCACCGCGACGTTCTCCGACATCGCCAACGGCCTGGCCATCGACTACGGGTTCTGGCTCGGCGACGCCTTCGCCTCCGGCGGCTCGGTGGGCTACGACCACAAGGGCATGGGCATCACGGCGCGCGGCGCCTGGGAGTCGGTGAAGCGCCACTTCCGCGAGCTCGGCGTGGACTCCCAGAGCGAGGACTTCACCGCGGTCGGCGTCGGCGACATGTCCGGCGACGTGTTCGGCAACGGCATGCTGCTCTCCGAGCACATCCGGCTGGTCGCGGCCTTCGACCACCGGCACATCTTCCTGGACCCCGAGCCCGACGCGGCGGAGTCCTTCGCCGAGCGGCAGCGGATGTTCAACCTGCCGCGCTCCTCGTGGGGGGACTACGACACGAGCAAGATCAGCGCCGGCGGCGGCGTGTACCCGCGCGGCGCGAAGTCGGTCCCGATCTCCCCGCAGGTGCGCCAGGCGCTGGGGCTGGAGTCCTCGGTCCTGCGGATGGCGCCGAACGACCTGCTCAACGCGATCCTGAAGGCGCCGGTCGACCTGTTCTGGAACGGCGGCATCGGCACCTACGTCAAGGCCTCCTCGCAGAGCCACGCCGAGGTCGGCGACAAGGCCAACGACGCGATCCGGATCGACGGCACCGACCTGCGCGCCCGGGTCGTGGGCGAGGGCGGCAACCTGGGCTTCACCCAGCTCGGCCGGATCGAGTACGCGACCTCCGGCGGCCCGGGCAACACCGGCGGCCGGATCAACACCGACGCCATCGACAACTCCGCGGGCGTGGACACCTCCGACCACGAGGTGAACATCAAGATCCTGCTGGACCAGGCGGTCCACGCCGGCGACCTGACGGTCAAGCAGCGCAACAAGGTCCTGGCCGAGCAGACCGACGAGGTCGCGCGCCTGGTCCTGCGCGACAACATCGACCAGAACATCGCGCTGGCCAACGCCCAGTGGCAGGCCCCGGAGCTGATCGACGCGCACGGCCGGCTGATGCGCCGGCTGGTCAAGGACGGCCTGCTGGACCGCGAGCTGGAGTTCCTGCCGAACGACAAGCAGCTGGCCGACCGCCGCGCGGCCGGCCGCGGGCTGACCCAGCCCGAGCTCTCGGTGCTGCTGGCGTACGTGAAGATCGTCCTGGCCGACGAGCTGTTCGCCTCCTCGCTGCCGGACGACCCGTACTACGTCGAGCGCCTGGCGAAGTACTTCCCGACGCCGCTGCGCCAGACCTACCGGGCCCTGATGGACTCGCACCCGCTGCGCCGCGAGATCATCACCACCCAGGTGGTCAACGACCTGGTGAACGCCGCCGGCATCACCTTCGCCTTCCGCATGCGGGAGGAGTCGGGGGCCGCGGCCGACCAGATCGCCCGCGCCTACAGCGCCGCGAACGAGGTCTTCGACATGGGCGGCTACCTGACCGCCATCGAGGAGCTGGACAACAAGGTCTCGGCCGCGGTGCAGACGGCGATGCGGATGGAGATCCGCCGGCTCACGCAGCGCGCCTCCCGCTGGTTCCTGCAGAACCGCAGGCACCCGCTGGACATCCCGGCGCAGATCGAGCAGCTGCGCGAGGGCGTCCGCGACATCGCCGCGCACCTGCCCAAGCTGCTCAAGGGCCCGCACCTGACCCGCTACCAGGAGCACCGCGAGGACCTGATCATCGCCGGCGTCCCCGGCGAGCTGGCCTCGGCGGTGGCCGGCATGCCGTCCATCTTCGGCGCGCTGGACATCGTGGAGACCGCCCGCGCGACCGACAAGCCGGTCCTGGACGTCGCCGACGTCTACTTCGACCTGGCCGACCGCATGGGCATCGCGGCGATCCAGCAGAAGATCGTGGAGCTCCCGCGCCTGGACCGTTGGCAGACCATGGCCCGCGCGGCCCTGCGCGACGAGCTGTACGCCTCGCACGCCGGCCTGACCGCCGCGCTGCTGGCCTCCGGCGCCGAGGACGACACCCCGGAGCAGCGCTACGAGGCCTGGCTGGACAAGGACCGCGCGGCGGTGGAGCGCTCGCGCACGGTGCTGGACGAGATCATGGCGACCGAGACCTACGACCTGGCGACGTTGTCGGTCGCCATGCGCACGATCAGCGCCATACTGCGGGCGACGTCGATGTAGTCGGCGATCTGTTCGCTCTGGGTACAGCGAGCGGCCGGGACGCGCGATGCGTGTCCCGGCCGCTTCGTGTCCGCCGGAGTATCGTCGATCTCGACGAAGGGGGACGGGGGATTCGTGAACGCGGTGACTGCTGCGCGGTGGGCGGACTATGTCCGGACGAGCTGCTCGACGTGCAAACCCGGGCCGGATGGTACGTGGACCGGGGTGGGCTGGACGCTGATCGCCGTCGGGGCGGCTGTCTTGCTGCTCGGGGTGGGCATGCTGTGGTTCGAGGCGCGCTCGGGCACGGCCTCGGAACTGGAGCCGGAGGCGGAGCCAGGGCCGGAATCAGAGCCGGAATCAGAGCCGGAATCAGAGCCGGAGCCGGAGGCGAGTGAGCCGACGGCGGTCATGGACAAGGCTCAGCGAGAAGACCTCGAACGCCGGGCCGCGCAAGCCGTGCCGGACCAGCAGACGACGGAGTCCGAGGAGGCGACGGAGTCCGAGCAGACGACGAAGTCCGGGCAGTCGGCGGGCGGCCCGGTCGTCGGGCTGGGTGTCGGCGCGGCTCTGATCGGCGTGATCATCATGGCGTTCTCTGCCTCCCGGGTCGAGGACGACAAGAGCCAACTGCGGCTGGCGGCCGCCAACGTGCTCTCGACAGCCGTCGACGGCCCGGCCATCTGCCGGGCGACCGCGGTCGTCGAGTCCGAGGATCTGCCGTCGTCGGATACCCAGTTCCTGCCGAACGCAGCGGACTGCGGCGCCTCGCCACGGAAGTACGCACAACAGCAGAACTCGAGTCCAGCAGGCGTGTTCATCCCTGTCGAGTACGTCTTTTCGACGTCCTTCACCACGGACGGCGAGGTCACCGTCCACGACAAGCAGGACAACCGCTCGCTGTGCGTCACGGTGCCGGATACCGATGTCGCGGCCGCGACAGCGTCAGAGAACGAGACAGCGACAGCGACGAGCACCGACTCGGGCCCGATGCCGCTGTTCGACGACGTGACCGTCGACCCGGACCCGTACATCAAGGACGGCGCCTGCCCCGACGCGCCGGTGAGTTCTACGAACTCGCAGTGAGCAGGCCCTACCGCTTCTCCTTCTGCCGCAGCATCATCTCGAAGCCCGCGGCGCGGAGCCGTCCGCGCAGGTCCTCGGCGGTCGTCCCGATCGCTCCGGCCGCCGCCGACAGCCGCCAGTCGTGCGAGGCGAGCAGCTCCAGCAGGTAGCCGCGCCGGATCTGCGCCTCCGAGAGCCGGAACGTCTTCAGGTAGGCGATCGCGCCGGCCCGGTCGGTGATCGCCTCCCCGATGTGGTTCTCCTCGCCCGGCTTGAAGCGCGGCCGGAAACGGACCAGGTCGAACTCACCCATCTGGTACCCGCGCTCCGCGGTGTAGTCGTGGTCCAGGAGCGCGTTCGCCATTACACGGTCGTTGAACTCCGCCCACATCGCGCTCTGCGCTTCGGCGGCGGACCGCAACTGGGCCAGGCTTTCGATGCCGTCGTCGGCGATGTCGACCCGGAACTCCTGGACCGCGAGCATCATGAGCGCGTACTGATAGATCATCTCGCCGAAGTGGTCCAGCACCAGCGTCGGATGCAGTTCTCGGTAGTCCTCCGGGTGTGGCACCGCGAACGCCGCCGCCAGCGCGTCGGCCGCGTACAGCAGCACGCCGCACTGCCCCTCATGGATCTCGAAGACCTTCAGCGCGTCCCGAAGCCCCGCCACCGCTGTGCCTCGGTACGAGGCCTCCACACGCGGCGACAGGCCATGCCGCAGCACCCGGTCCGACCATTCGCGCCAGGCGATGTCCGGTCCGCCGAAGTGCAGGGTGAGGTAGCCCTCGATGGCGAAGTGCAGCGGCAGGAAGCGTGCCCGCTGCTTGCCCAGCTTCTGCGTCATCCGGCGGTGGACCGGCATTGGCATGCCGCGCACGCTCCCGCGCTCGTCCACGATTTGCGTTCCGTACGCCGCCGACTGGCTGCTGTCGCCGCTGTCCCGGTTCCAGTCGGCGACGAAGCCGTGCGGGATGTAGGAGTAGTACGAGACCTTCGAGGTGAGCTTCACCTCGCTCCAGCGCGGCTCCTCGGAGTATGCGATCCTGTGCAGCCGCAGGCCTTCGACCGGCTTGTCGCGCAGCAGCGGCACCAGACGGAGCGCTCCCCACGTCTGCGAAGGCCCGGCCCGCAGGCCGATGAGATCAATCCGCACCGAGGAACCTCCGTACCCGGCCGTCGAGATAGGCCATCAGCTCCGGCAGCCCGACCCGGCCCTGCGCGAACTGCGCCAGCTCGGCCAGCAGCACCAGGTCCTCCGCATTGCGGATGCCGACCGACGGCACCAGCGGGCTCAGGGCCCGCACATCCAGCCCTTCGGCGTCGAACACCGGGTTGACGTGCACGATGTCCACGCGCTGCTCCGGGTCCAGCCGGGTGCGCCACACCCGCAGCACCTCGCCGGCGAGCCCGGGAGGGCTGTTGTCCCAGCCGTCGGAGACCACCACGATCCGCTCCGGCGAGGTCTCCAACGCGTCGAGCAGACGCGTCCCGAGCGGTGTCGCGCCACTCGGATACGCCAGCAGCGGATCGTCCCGCCCGGACAGCCACAGCGGCGTGTACTGACCCGGCGCGGCCAGCGCCTCCAGCAGGAAGTGCGTCGCCAGCGCCACGGCGAGCGGCCGGCGCCGCTTCACCGGCGAGCCGAAGGACGAGAAGCTGTCGTCGAGCACCGCCGTGACGCGACCCCATGTTCCGGTCAGGTCCCCGGCCTCGGCGCGGGCCCACCTGCGCATGCCCGTCGTGAGCTCGGCACGCCGCGCGGCGCGCTCGTCCAGCGGCAAAGCCAGAATGCGGATCGCGAGCCGGGTCAGCCACGGTATCTGATCGGTCCCGCAGTACTTGGCGCTGCCTTCGAGAAGCGCGAGCGGGTCCACTGGTTCCCTGTCGGTGCGCAACTTCTCCAGAGGAGTCATCTGCTTGCCTATGCGCTCCAGGAAGACCTCACGCTTGATGCCGCGCTTAGCGGCGAAGCCCTCTGCGACCGTGTAGGGGAGCTTATAAAGAACGTTGCCGTCGTAGTGCGCCTGACGCCATGTCTCCAGGATCGGTGTCTTATAAGGCTTGCGCTGGAGCGGCCCGAACAAGAAGTCGCGCACTTCGTTGTCGCCGAGGTCTACGTGTGCGTGCTTCAGCCCGGCCTTGAAGCCGCTGCGGTACTTGACCGCGTGGTACGCCGGGTTGTCGAGGCCGGTGATCCAGTCCCGGATGATGGCGCGGGTCCGCCGATTGTTGACGCCGTCGCGCTGCAACGCCTTGAAGAGACGGAACACGCGCGGCGGGGGCAGCGTCAGCAGGGTCCGCGCTATAAGGCGTCCCTCTATAGCTTTCTGCTCTGCACTGATGTCCCGTACGTCGCCCAGCAGACCGCGTATAGCGAGCGCGGCGTTGTGGTCGTTGATGCCGAGCGCCAGTGTCGCGGCGTAGAGCTCGCGGTAATTGACGCGCATGTACTCGTGCAGGAAGTCCAGCGACATCGTCTGCTGTTCGGCGTCCTGCGAGAACTCCCGCTGCCCGGTGGAGGCGGTCGCCGCATTGACGAACAGCAGCACGTCTTCCGCCGCCACCACATCGCGCCCATACGCCTTGATGCCGGTCGGGGAAGGAAGGCGCGAGCTGCGAATCGTTGCTCCAAAGGCAGGTTCCGGAAGTCGCGTCGCAAGTCCCGCGACCGGCGCGCCTCACGATACGCGAAAGGCAGTGCGGGACGCGTCGGCATTTTCGGCCGTCCTGTGCAGAGCCCGGATATGGAGCAGCTCGCGGGTCAGTTCTCGACGACGACAGCCGCCGGCTCCCCGCCCAACCGCGCGTCCAGCAGCCGCCGCAGCGAGTTCAGCCGCGCCGCGCCCGCATGTCCCTCGGCGACCCACGCGTCCAGCGCGCACTCCGGCGCCAGCGAGTCGTGCTGGCAGCCGCGCGGGCAGTTCTCCGTGCCCGCGGCGAGGTCCGGGAAGTGGTCGATCAGCCGGTTGACGTCCACGTGCGCCAGCCCGAACGAGCGCACGCCGGGCGTGTCGATCACCCAGCCGCCGCCCTTGCCCGGCAGCTCCAACGCCAGCGCCGAGGACGACGTGTGCCGCCCGCGCCCGGTCACCGCGTTCACCCGGCCGGTCGCCCGGCCCGCGGTCGGCACCAGCTTGTTCACCATGGTCGACTTGCCCACGCCCGAGGAGCCGACCAGGACCGAGGTCCGCCCGGCCAACCGCGCGGTGAGGTCCTTGTATCCCGAGCCGTTGGCCGAGACCACTATCGGGATGTCCAGCGGCCGGTACATCTCCAGGACGGCGTCCTCTTCCCACGCTATGACCAGGTCGGCCTTGGTCAGGCAGAGCAGCGGCTTCATGCCGGCGTCGTAGGCGGCGACCAGACAGCGGTCGATCATCCGGGGCTGCGGGTCCGGGTCGGTGAAGGAGGCGACGATCACCAGCTGGTCGGCGTTGGCCACCAGCACCCGCTCCACCGGGTCGGTGTCGTCGGCGGTGCGGCGCAGCACGGTCTGCCGGTCCTCGACCCGCACTATCCGGGCCAGCGCGTCCGGCGACCCGGACAGGTCCCCGACCAGGCCCACCCGGTCGCCGACCACTATCCGCTGCCGGCCCAGCTCGCGCGCCGTCATCGCGATCACGGTCCGGGGCTTCTTCTTGTCCGGCACCAGGCAGGTGTAGCGGCCGCGGTCGACGGTGATCACCATGCCGGTCGCCGCGTCCTCGTGCGCCGGCCGGCTCTTGGTCCGGGGCCGGCTGCCCTTGGGGTTGGCCCGGACCCGCACATCACTCTCGTCGTAGCTGTCGAGCTTCCGGCCGCCGCCCGCCATCAGATGCGGGCCCCGGTCGGGGTCGGGGCCTGGTGATCGTCGGCGCCCAGCATCGCCGCCCACATCCCCGGGAAGTCCGGCAGCGTCTTGCCGGTGGTGGCGATGTCCTCCACCTCCACACCGGGCACGGCCAGGCCCAGCACCGCGCCGGCGGTGGCCAGGCGGTGGTCGTCGTAGGTGGCGAAGGCGCCGGCGTGCAGCTGCCGGGGCCGGATCAGCAGGCCGTCCGGCTCCTCGACGACGTCGCCGCCCAGGCCGTTGATCTCCCGGGCCAGCGCGGCCAGCCGGTCGGTCTCGTGCCCGCGCAGGTGCCCGATGCCGGTGAACCGGGACGGGGAGTCGGCCAGCGCGGCGATGGCGGCCAGGGTCGGCGTCAGCTCGCCGACGTCGCGCAGGTCGGCCTCCATGCCGTGTACGCCGGCTCCGCCGGAGACGGTCAGCCCCGCGGGGGTGAGTTCCACACGGGCACCCATCTCCCGCAACAGGTGCCGCAAAGCGTCCCCGGCCTGGGTGGTGGCGGCGGGCCAGTCGGCGACGGTCACCGTTCCGCCGGTCACCAGGGCCGCGGCCAGGAACGGGGCGGAGTTGGACAGGTCCGGCTCGATGTTCCACTCGCGGCCGCGCAGAACCGAAGGGGTGACGGCCCAGCGCCCCGGCTCGGAGGCGTCCACGGTGCCGCCGGCGGCCCGGACGAACTCCACGGTCATGTCGATGTGCGGCTGCGAGGGGATCGGTCCGCCGACGTGCCGTACCTCCACACCGTTCCGGTACCGGGAGCCGGCCAGCAGCAGCGCCGAGATGAACTGCGAGGAGGCGGTGGCGTCCAGCTCCACCAGCCCGCCGGGCACCTCGCCGACGCCCTCGACCAGGAAGGGGAAGGTGCCGCGGTCGCCGTCGTCGATGCGGACGCCGAGGTCGCGCATCGCCTGCAGCAGCGTGCCCATCGGGCGAGAGCGCGCGTAGGGGTCGCCGTCGAAGTAGACCGGGCCCGCGGCCAGCGCCGCGACCGGGGGCAGGAAGCGCATGACGGTGCCGGCCAGGCCGACGTCGACCTTCGCCGGCGTCCCGTCCGCGCCGCCGCGGAGCTGCGCCGGCGGGGTGACCCGCCACACCGGGGCGTCGAGCTTCTCACCGGCGTCCACCTCGACGCCCAGCGCCCGCAGCCCGCCGACCATCAGCACCGAGTCCCGGGCCCGCAGCCCGCCGGTGATCGTCGAGGGCGAGTCGGCCAGCGCGGCCAGCAGCAGCGCCCGGTTGGTCGCCGACTTCGAGCCCGGGACGCGGACGTCCGCCGTCACGGGGCGGCTTGCGGACGGCGCGGACCACAGGGTCTTCTCGGCGGAGGTCATGGGTCAAATCTAGTCGGTGCGGCCGATCACCGCTGGCGACGCCGTATGCCGGCTGGGTTCCTGTGGGCGACTCGTGGTTAGCTCGATGGCATGTGTGGACGCTACGTGCTCCGGACCGACCCCTCGCAGCTGGCCGACCAGCTCGGCATCGGGCAGTCGGAGGTGGCCGAGCAGCTCGCCCAGACCTTCGAACCGAACTACAACGTGGCACCGACCGATTCGGTCGTGGCCGCGATCGAGCGGCACCCGCGGGACGCCGGACCCGGCTCGGAGGCGGTGCGCAAGCTCAAGGAGGTCCGCTGGGGCCTGGTGCCGTCCTGGGCGAAGGACCGCAAGATCGGCCAGAAGATGTTCAACGCGCGCATCGAGACGATCACCGAGAAGGCGTCCTTCAAGCGCGCCTTCATGAAACGGCGCTGCATCATCCCGGCCGACGGCTACTACGAGTGGTACAAGCCGGCCGGCCCCAAGCCTGTGAAGCAGCCGTTCTTCATCCACGACGGCTCCGGCGACGCCCTGGCTTTCGCCGGGTTGTACGAACTCTGGCGCGATCCGGAGGTCGAGGACAAGGAGGACCCGGCGGCCTGGCTGTGGTCGGCCACGATCCTCACCACCGCCTCGGTCGGCGGTCTGCACCACATCCACGACCGGATGCCGGTCATCGTCCCGCGGACGCACTATGACGCCTGGCTGGACCCCGACTACGGCTCCGGCGAGGGTGACGCCGACGCCCTGCTCGGCCTCCTGGACGCCGGCCGCGACCCGCGCCTGGACACCTATCCGGTCTCGCCGGCGGTGAACTCGGTGCGGAACAACGGGCCGGAACTGGTGGTGCCATTGGAGGCCGAGTAAGGCCGGGCGGGACGCGCCGGAGGAGATTCCGCAGGCCGGGGCCGTCCAGGCGTTGAGGTAGGGTTCTGTCTCGGTGTGACAGGGGGTTGGCATGCCTTAGGATCGGCGGGTCTTCATCCAGCCTCTGCCTCAATAGGCTCACTCTCCGGGGGGACCGTGAGTACGCCCACCATGTCTCGCGGCGCGCGCGCCATGGCCGCGAAGCGCGACGAACGCCGCGCGTTGGCCGACGCGCACCTGCACCTCGACGACGTCGAGAAGTGGTTCATCAAACGCGGACTGCCGCACTTCATCGAGAACTACAAGGCGACCGAGGACGTCTTCAACCGCGCGCTGCCGCTGTTCGTCGTCCTGGTCGTCTTCCAGATGGGCCTTGAGCTCACGAGCAAGAGCGTGACCTGGAAGGACCGGCTGATCGGCGGGGCCCTCGGGCTGGCCGCGGTCGCGGTCGTGATCCTGGTCGCCAACCTGGTCCGGCAGCCGCAGCGCTGGTACCGCTGGCCGCGCAAGATCGGTCCGGTGGAGATCACGCTGCTGGTGCTGCTCGGGCCGGTGGTCGGCAAGCTGTCGGGGGCGCGCTGGAGCGCGGTGCTGGCCGACTTCTTCGCCAACATAGGCGTACTGGCCCTGGTGTACCTGCTGACCGCCTACGCGATCCTGCCGGTGCTCAAATGGGCGCTGCGGCACTCGTTCGAGGAACTGGGGAACCTGGGGAACCTGGCGAGCAAGGCGCTGCCGATGCTCGCGCTGTTCGGGACGTTCCTGTTCCTGAACGTGGACATGTGGCACATCGCCTCGTCCTTCGACAACCGCAGCCAGCTCTGGTACACGACGTTGTTCTTCGCCGCGATCACCTTCCTGTTCCTGATGGTGCGGCTGCCCGGCGAGGTCAAGAACCTGCAGGGCGACTACTACCTGGAGGCCGTGATCGCGGCCGCCGCCGACACGCCGCTGCACGAGCACGTCGGCGACCTCGACGACGAGCTGCCGCAGCTGCGGACCAACCGGCGGCAGCGGGTCAACATGCTGTTCGTGCTGGCCTTCACGCAGGTGATCCAGATCCTGCTGCTGTCGGTGGTGGTGTTCGTCTACTTCGTGTCGCTGGGCAAGCTGGCGGTGACCGACGGACAGGTCGCGGACTGGCTGCGGACGCCGGAGTGCCCGAAACTCCCATTTAGGCCGGCGCACAACCCTGAGGCGTACATGCAGGCGTGCGGGTTCGCCAACGAGGAGCAGGCGAAGGCCTGGATGAAGATCATCGATCCGGGCACGCTGTTCGGCTTCCAGGCGCGAGTCCCAGGCACCAACCTGGCCTTCTCCGAACCGCTGCTGCGCACCGCGATCCTGCTGACCACCTTCTCCGCGTTCTTCTTCGCGGTCTCCGCGGTCACCGACGAGGCCTACCGCAAGGACTTCTTCGAGTCGATCACCGGCCGGATCGCCAAGTGCCTCACGGTCCGCTGCGGCTACGTGAACCTCTACGAGAAGGCCGGCCGCCGTGCATTGGGGGAGAGCGGGATCGACCCGAAGGCGCTCGACGAGGACCACCGGCGCACGGTCCAGGTCCCGTCGATGGTGGCCGACCCCAACAACCGGACCCAGCAGCTCAGCTCGTACCAACCGAGCGGCGGCTATCTGGCGCTGACCGATCCGGAGCCGGAGAACCCGTTCAAGCGGTCCTCGCCGGACAAACGGTCGTCGCCGGACAAGGACTGAGTCCACAGGGCTGAGCCCTCACCGGATTCTCGCTACTCACGACGAAGCCCGGCCCCGCATCGCTTGCGGGGCCGGGCTTTCGTGCAGTCGCTTCAATGTTTCACGGGAATCAGGGAATCAGGCCGAATCAGGCCACTGTCAGGAACCGGTCGAGCACCTTGCTCCCGAACTCCAGCGCGTCCAGCGGCACCCGCTCGTCCACGCCGTGGAACATCGCCGCGAAGTCCAGGCTCGGGTCCAGCTTCAGCGGCACGAAGCCGTAGCCGCGGATCAGGCCCCGGCCCATGTCCATCACGCCGAACGTCTTGTTGTCGGTGCCGGCCGACAGGCAATAGGGGACTATGCGCGCCGCCGGGTCCTCGGCCTGCAGCGAGGCCATCATCTTCTCCACCAGCGGCACCTCGAACGGCGCCTCCAGCGCGATGTCGTAGTGCGTGAACTCGCGGGTGACGTCCGGACCGAGCAGCTTGTCGATCTCGGTGAAATACTCCTGCTCCAGGCCTGGCAGGAAGCGTCCGTCGATCTCGGCGAAGGCCCGCTCCGGGATCACGTTCACCTTGTACCCGGCCTCCAGCTTCGTCGG
Organism: Catenulispora sp. MAP12-49; assembly: GCF_041262705.1. NCBI lineage: Bacteria > Bacillati > Actinomycetota > Actinomycetes > Catenulisporales > Catenulisporaceae > Catenulispora > Catenulispora sp. MAP12-49. The sequence continues at coordinate 472,007 of NZ_JBGCCP010000003.1, forward strand.
GTTCGCGGTGTGCTGGAGGGTGGCGCCGATGAACCGGGCCAGCGGGCCGATCTTGGCCACCGCGGCCCGTGCCGAGGCCGGGTCCTTCGGGTCGAAGTCGACCCCGAGCGCCTCGGTGACCTCGGCGAGGAAGGTGGTGACGGTCGGCGTAAGGGTCACCGGCCAGTCGTGGCGGCCGATCCGTGCGACCGCCTCGGCCAGCGCCGTGACCGCGTTGTCGTCGTTGATCATCGAGCCGTGGCCGGCCTGGCCGCGGGCCTGCAGGCGCATCCACGCCAGACCCTTCTGCGCGGTCTCGATGAGGTAGAAGCGCAGGTCCGGCGAGACCTCGTAGGAGTAGCCGCCGACCTCGCTGACCGCCTCGGAGACGCCGTCGAACAGGTCCGGGTGCTGCTTGGCCAGGAACTTGGCGCCGTAGTTGCCGCCGGCCTCCTCGTCGGCCAGGAAGGCCAGCACCACGTCGCGGCGCGGCTTGCGGCCCTCGCGGAGCATGCGGCGCGTGACGGCGAGCATCATCGCGTCCATGTCCTTCATGTCGACCGCGCCCCGGCCCCACACCATGCCGTCGCGCACCTCGGCGGCGAACGGGTCGAAGGTCCAGTCGGCGGGGTCGGCCGGCACCACGTCCAGGTGTCCGTGCAGCAGCAGCGCGTCGGCGCTCGGGTCCGAGCCCTCGAACCGGGCCACCACGCTGGCCCGGCCCGGCTCGGACTCGAAGATCTGGGGCTCCAGCCCGGCCTCGGCGAGCTTCTCGGCGACGTACTCGGCCGCCGGCCGTTCGGGCTTGACCGGGTTCGACGTGTCGATCCGGATGAGGTCGCGCAGGAAGCCGACGACCTCGCCGTAGGGGACTTCTTCGGGGTCCGGGGTGCTCGTCATGCCCCAACCCTACGCTGCCCGATCTGTGCCGGGACGGTGCTCAGGCGGGTGCCTCGGGCGATCCGAGCCTCAGCGCAGCGGCTCGCCGAGGAAGGCCTCTTCCCACTTCGTCGGCGCGAACTCGCAATAGCGCGTGGTCCGCTTTCGGGAACGCCACAGCACCATCGGATCGGGCAGGTCGGCCAACGCGGCGGTGTCCTTGTCGGGCAGCGCCAGCACATGCCGCGCCATCGCCGCCTCCTCGCGCGGCAACCGCTGCAGGCCCACCAGATCCGCATCGCGGAGATAGCCGGCGGTGCGCGGATCGAAGTAGGGGAGCAGGGTCACGATCGAAGTCCAGGGCCCGCGGGGCACCTCCGCGTAGGGCGGCCGCGCACCGCAGTCCCGCAGCACGAGCAGCGGCGTGGCCATGCTCGGCGCGGGCCAGCCGGGGTGGCCGACGGGACGGCCGACCGGTTGGACGATCAGGCGCGCCGCGTCCAGGCCGGAGTGCAGCAGGACTGAGTCCCACTCGCCCTGGCGTGCGGTTTCGATGATCACCCGGGCGCCTACCGCGGCACAGCGCAGAGCCAGTATCTGGGCGAGGTGCAGACTGCCGATGATCGCGGTACTCAGGGTCGTGCGGTGGAACAAGCCGAGCGTCACCGGGCGATGGGCCGGGTCCATGCCGATCAGCACGCCTCCGGGGGCTGCCCGTGTGCTGCTGTCGGTGCTGTGCGTGCTGCCTTTGCTGCCTGAACTGCCCGCGCTGCCTTTGCTGCCTGTACTGCCTCTACTGCCTGCGCTGTTTGTATCTCTATGCGTATCGGGGCAGGCGCGGGTCTCGGCCAGGTCGTTGCCGGAACCGGGCCGGCAATCACCGTCTGTATGCGTCGTGTAGTCAGTGTCGGCGAGGGTGATCGTGCGATAGCCGGCGAGCGCGAGCTTCGCCGACGCGGCCCGCGTGGCCTTGTCGAGCGTCCGGTGCGCTCCCGTGATGCCGCCGCCGCGCGCCAGGATCGGGCCGGCGGCGCGGGCGGCCAGGGTCTGGCGGCGGCTGCCGGGCAGTTCCAGGCGGAACGCCAGCCAGGTCAGGCGGACGGCCGGAACCGGCTCGGTGCCGAGGCGGCGGGCGACGTCCTGGTTGAGGCTCTGGTACGAGGCGCCGGCCTGGGAGCGTTCCGGCAGCCCGGCGCCGGTCGGCTGGACGTGCTGGACCAGCCGCACGTCTGCCAGCCCGAGCAGCGGATCCTCGCGCAGGCCGGCCAGGATCCGCGGCGGGATCGGCGCCGGAGGGTCGGCCGAGGGCAGGACGGCGTCCACCGGCTCGATCTCCAGGACGGCGCTGACATGATCGGGAATCGGCGGCCTGGACCGCTTCAAGCTGTTCGAGTTCAAGCTCTTCGAGTTCTTGTTCCAGTTCTCATTCCAGCCTTTATGTGACTTTTGATCATCCAGCTCTACGATGTCCGCGCCGCCGAGTCTCAACGCCACCGACGGCGTGTCGGCTGCCGCCGTTTCCAGCTGTTTGCGGCGGGTTCGCAGGCGCCAGGCCGCGGCCACACCACTCGCGGCGGTGACTTGGCCCGCCAGCACCAGACCCATGCCAGCGAAGGTCCGCATGAGGACGTATCGTACGGGGAATGGCGACGCGAAAGGAGCAGCTGACCGCGGCGGAATTCTCGCGGCGCCGGGTCATCGGAGCACTGCTGCGGCCGGGTGCGGACGGCGTCGGCGAAGGGGCGCCGCGTCCGTTCCGGGCGACGTTCGTGGCCGCGATCGTGGTCGTGGTCGCCCTCGGGACGGCCGGCGTGATCGGCTACCTCCATCCGCGATCCAAGGACGCGTGGCAGAAGGACCTGATCGCCGACGGCTCGGGCACGCAGTACGTGATGCTCGACGGACGTCTGCACCCGGTCCTGAACTCGACGTCGGCGCAGCTGATGCTCGGCCCGACCCCGAAGCTGGCGCAGCCGAAGCCCGCGCAGCTGGCACCGTTTCTGCAGCATGTCGGTCCGGCCGTGGGCCTGGCGCGGGTCCCGGGCTCGCTGCCGGCCGCCGGCGACCTGGACCTGAAGGACTGGTCGGCCTGTGTGACCCCGACCGGCAAGACAGCGGTCGAGATCGGCTTCACGGTCGGCGGCCCCGCCGACCCGGGCGTGTTGTCGGGCCCTGACGCCCTCCTGGTCCAGGACGAATCCGGCCAGCAGTGGGTGGTCGAGGACGGTCTGAAGTACCGAGTCGGCGACCGGGCCTCGGTCGCGGCGGCCTTCGGCACCGGCGCGGTGAGGCCGCGCCACGTCCCGGAGGCATGGCTGGGCGGCCTGTCGGCGGGCGACGTCCTGGGCGTGCCGACCATCTCCGGCCACTACGGCGGCCCGGACCCGCGCCCGGCCCCCGACGGCTTCAACCGCATCGGCATGTTCGGCCGCACCCTCGGCCCCGACGGTGCGGTCGTGGAGTACTACCTCGTGACCGGTGACGGCATCGCGGCCGTGACACCGACGATGTACGACCTCTACCGGCGCGATCCCCGTCTGGGCGAGTTCAGGTTCACCGAGACCACCCTGCCGCCCGGCACGGTGACCCCGGACATGCTGGTGACGACGGCGGCCTCGCAGACGCTGTCGTGGCCGGCCCTCCCACCGCACTTCTCAGCGGCTTCGCAGAGCGCTGAGGGCGGCGCGGCTGTCCTGTGCGCGACCTTCTCCGGCGTCTTCGACCAGCAGGGACGCGCGCACGTGGAGGTGGCGGTGCGTTCCTCGCTGCCACAGTCCCTGGCGGCGGTCGGCACGGTCGTGGTGGTGCACGCCGGGCACGGGACGATCGTGCGCGAGTCCGGCAGCGACCCCGCGACGGCCCCCGACTACCTGGTGACCGACACCGGTCTGCGCTATCAGCTGGTAGGCGCGGCGGCGATGCGGTTGGGGTACGACGGGATCGCTTCGTGCGAGGTGCCGGCGCCGTGGCTGCGGTTGGTGCCGCTGGGGCCGGCGTTGGATCCGGCGAAGGCGGGTCAGCCTGCTGATGGCAGTGCCGGCGACTATGGTGGCCCTTCCGGTACTGCCGGTTCCACCAATAGCGCTGGTTTCTCCGGTGCTGCTGGTTCCTCCGATACTGCGGGTTCCGGCAGCCTCGGCTTGTGATTCTTTCTTCTGCTGATCCTCCCCACCTACCCGTCGGTTGTTGAACCCTGGTACACCGCGTCCCACTGCGGCTCCGGTACCAAAGCCGTCTGCACCAGCACCGTCCCGCCCCGCCGCCGCACCAACTGCCCCCGCCCCACCGGCTGTCGACTCGGCCGCGCCCCGCCGACCAGCGGTCCCTCTTCCCGGTCGCCGGAGAGCAGCAACCCGGCGGTATTCAGATCCCGGAGCTTCTGCAACACCGGGTCGAACATCGCCCGCCCGGCCCCGCCACTGTTCCGCGCGATCACCACGTGCAGCCCCACATCCCGCGCGTACGGCAGCAGCTCCACCAGCGGTCCCAGCGGATTCGTGGTCGGCGACGCCACCAAGTCGTAGTCGTCGACGAATACGTACACGTCCTTCCCGGTCCGCCAACTCCGCGTCCGCAACTGCTCCGCGGTCACGTCCGGTCCCGGCAACCGGTCCCGCAACGCTTCGGCCAGCTGCGACATCATCGACAGCGCCGCCGGCCCGGCGACCGCGTACCCGGCGCTGAACTCCTCCGGCACCACGCCCATCAGGCTCCTGCGGTAGTCGATCACCATGAACCGGGCTTCGAGCCGTCCGGCCGTGACCTCCTCGACCAGGCCCGTCGCCACCATCCGCAGGAAGTTCGACTTGCCGGCCTCGCCTTCTCCGAACACCACGAAATGCGGCTCGGCCTCGAAGTCCAGCGCCACCGGCAGCAATCGGGCCTCATCGATCCCGATCACCACGCCTGCGTTGGTCCGGCCTCCCGTGTCTGCTCGTCCGTGCGCGACCACCTCGTCATAGGCAACCTGCGACGGCAGCATCCGCACCGGCGGCGCCACCGGCCCTCGCCACGCTTTCGCGATCGCCGCGGCCAATTCCTCCGGTGGTACGGCCGTCACCGCGCCGAGCGTGTGCAGCTTCTGCCGTGTCACGCCTCGGCCCGGCACTCCCTGCGGCACCTCCGCCGCCGCCCGCCGATCCATCTCCGACTCCATCGGATCACCGAGCCGTAGCTCCAGCCGTGTCCCGACGGCGTCCTTCAACGGGGCCCGCACATCGGCCCACCGCCCGGTCGATGCCAACAGATGCACGCCGAACGCCAGCCCGCGCCGTGCGATGTCCACGACGTCCTGCTCCAGCGCCTCGAACTCGGCCCGGAACGCCGACCACCCGTCGATGACCAAGAACACCTGCCCTTGGTCCGCCTCGGCCTGCGTCCCGCCCGCGGCTTCGCGCCGGTCGAGCACCCCGACCGCCTCCGCGACGATCCGTCGCACCAGGTCGGGATTCGCCCGGCCGGCGACCGCCGAGACATGCGGCACCTCGGCGAGCGGCGCGAGCGCCCCGCCGCCGACGTCCACCACCAGGAAGCGCGCCTGCGCCGGGGTGTGCGTCACCGCGAGTGCGAACACCAGCGTCCGCAGCGTCGTCGACTTCCCGGACCGGGGCCCGCCGGCCACCAGCACGTGACCGCCGGCCCCGGACAGGTCCAGCACCTGCGGATCCTGACGCTGCAGCGCCGGCCGGTCGACGATGCCCACCGGCACCCGCAGCTGACCCGTCCCGTACCAGCGCGTCGCCGACAGTCCGCGCTCGGTGGTGACCTCGATCCCGGGCAGCAACGCCTCGAGCGTCGGTGGCTCGGCCAGCGGCGGCAGCCAGACCCGGTGCGCCGCCGGGCCGAAGCCGGTCAGCCGGTCCACGATCACGTCCAGCACCGTCGCGGACGTCTTCTGGTACCCCATGGCCGCGTCCAGCGCGGTGACCGAGGCCGGGTCGCTCGGATCCGGCTCGGCCGACCCGGCCCGCAGCGCCACGACCGGCGCCTGGTGCAGCGCGGTGAACCAGACCGGCTTCCGGTGGAGCGCGCTGCGCGCCGCCGGTGCCGCGGTCTCCTTGGCCTTTCCATACGGCCCGGACACATACGCGGCCTTGAACCGGACCATCGACTCGTTGTCGAACTTCAGGTATCCGGACCCCGGCACGCTCGGCAGGTTGTGGGCGTCGGAGACACCGAGCACGGCCCGTGACTCCGCGGCCGAGAACGTCTTCAATCCCAGCCGGTAGGACAAGAACGTGTCCAGCCCACGCAGCCGTCCTTCCTCCAAGCGCTGCGAGGCCAACAAGAGATGCACACCGAGGGATCGCCCGATCCGGCCGATCTGCAGGAACATCTCGATGAACTCCGGCCGTGCGGTGAGCAGCTCGGAGAACTCGTCGACGACCACCAGCAACGACGGCAGCGGCACCAGATCGGCGGCGCGGACCCGGTCGTAGTCGTGCACGTTCTTCACGTTCCCGGCACGCTTCAGCAACTCCTGGCGTCTGTTCAGCTCGCCGGTCAGCGCGTCGCGCATCCGGTCCACCAGCGTCAGGTCGTCCGCGAGGTTGGTGATCACCGCGGCCACATGCGGCAGGGTCGCCAGCCCGGCGAACGTCGCACCGCCCTTGAAGTCGGCCAGGATGAAGTTCACCTGCTCGCTGGAATGCGTCAGGGCCAGAGCCGACACCAGACTGCGCAGCAGCTCGGATTTCCCCGAACCGGTGGCGCCGACACACAAGCCGTGCGGGCCCATACCGCCGAGCGCGGCCTCCTTCAGGTCCAGCACGACAGGCTGACCGTCCTCGCCGACGCCGATCGGCGCGCGCAACCGGTCGTGCGGCGAGGCCGAGCCACGCTGCCACAAGCTCGGCGCATAGATCTCGGCGGCATCCTCGATCCCGAGCAGGTCGGTGAACTCCAGCGCCGACAACAGCGGCTCGTCCCCGCCTCCCGCCGACAGCCGCAACGGAGCCAACTGGCGGGCCAGAGCCTCGGCCTGCCCCAGGGTCAGCGTGTCGACCCGGATCGGGAAGGCACGCTCGTCGGAGCCGGCCCGGCCGTCCGGCAGTTCCACCGCCGCGGTGCCGTCGAGGGTGATGTGCAGCGCCATCTGGTTCCGCTTCGGGCGCGCGGCACCCGCCCCGCCGATCTCGACGATCGTCACTCCGAGCAGACCGCTGTCGGAGATCAGTTGAGTGGACGACGCGGCTGATCCCGTCGACGAGGACAAAGCGGAGGCAGAGACATACGAGTCCGACAACGGCGCCAAGGCGGTGTCGAACAGGACGATCACGTGCGGCCGGTCGAGCAGCGAGACGATCCCCGTGAACCGCGGCCGTTCGGCCAGCAGCTGCTCCAGGCCCGCCTCGGCGTCCGTCCGGTCGTCGTAGATCATGCGCTGCGGACCGGCGGCATCCTGCGCGCTCGGGTGCTGGACGTGCGGCAGCCACTTGAGCCAGTCCCAGCGCTGGACCCGGTCGCTGTCCGCGATCACGCAGATCTTGAGGTCGTCGGGGGAGTGGAACGTCACCAGCTGCGCCAGCAGCGCGCACACCGCCGACGGCCCCGGTCCGCCGCTCACGACCAGGCGCGCGATCGAGCGCAGCGGGATCGAGACCGGCTGGTCCGGCACCGTGCCGTGGACGGCGAGCAGCCGGCGTAAGGCGTCCGCGCACATCGGCTCCAGCTCCTGCATCGGAGCCGTCTCCGGCGGCACGAGTTCCGTCGCCAGGCGCGCTGCGCCGCGCCCGATCCGCACGGTCAGGAAGTCGGGATCGGACTGCCGCCGCTCCCACAGGCGCTCGCGAAGGGCGACCAGGCTCCACAACCGGTCCGGATCCGGATGGGCGTAGCTCGCCGCCGTCTTCTGGGCACGCGTCGCCGCCGTCACCTCCGAGCGGATGTTCGCGAGATGCCGCAGATAGTCGCGCCGGGCGTCGACGAGCCGGCTCGTGCCCCCGGCACGCTGCCGGACCGCCGTGACCGCCCCGAACACCAGGCTGGAGGCGAAGGTCACGCCGCCCACGATCATCATCAGGGCATTGGCACCCGGCATGAAGAAGAACACCACGGATCCCAGCCCGGCCACCATCGGCAGCAGGTTCAGGGCCCAGTGCCCCTCCCCGCCCCCGCGCGGCACCTCCGGCGGCGGCTGGAGGACCACGGTGCCGCTGGGCATTTCCGGCGACGGGCGACGCGGTCCGCGGGTGACAGAGGTCGTACTCACTGGTGAAGGGTATTCGGAGTGACCGGCTGGCTACCATAACGGCATGACTGCAGGTTCCGGGGTCGCCGGGCGGCCCGTCGCGGTCGGCGGCCACTGCCGGGTCACCGTCATCGCGCCCACCCGCCGCGTCGATGTGGCGCTTCCGGAGGACGTGCCACTGGCCGAACTCCTCCCGGAACTCCTGCGGCTGGTCGGCGACCCGCTCCCGACCTCCGCCGCCCTCGCTGCCGCACTGACCGGCTACGTCCTCACCGGCGCTGACGGCGAGCCGCTGGACACCGCGGCGTCGCTGACCGAGCAGGGCGTGCTCCACGGCGGCGTACTCCGCCTGCGCCCGGCCGACGACCTCCCCGAGGTCGCGGTCCACGACGACATCGCGGACGTGGTCGCCCAAGCGGTCATCGCCGGCGGTTCGCAGTGGACGACGGCCGCTTTGCGCGCCACGGCCTTGGCCGTGGTCGTCGTCGCCTCGGCGCTCGGCGCGGGCGTGCTCTGGTTCTCCAACACCGGGACGTTCCACGGCTGGAAGGGCATGGTCGCGGGCGCGATCACGGTGCTGCTGTTCGGCGTCGCGATCCGGCGCGCGCGGTACGACCGGTCTGCTGTCGGGCGCGGAAGCTACTACGGGTACGGAGACGGTGCGGGCCCGGGCGCTCCGTCCGGCCCTCCGGATCGTGACCGTCCCGAGCGCAGACACGATCGAGTGAATCAGCCCCCGGCGCGAGGCGAAGGACCGGACGGCTACTACGGCGAGCCCACCGCTGACTACGGCTACTCGTCCGGTGATCCGGACGACGGCTCCGCCAACACGACGATGACCTTCGACCTCGCGTCCTTCGCCTCCGAAGATCCCGACTCCCGGCCCACCGCGACCCACTTTCTCGGCAGCGCCACGGCGACCCGGGCTGCGAAGAGCGTCCGCGACGGCGGCCTCGGCAGCCTCGCGGCCTGGCCCACCGTCGCCGAGGCGATGGCCTGGGCGACCGGCGCGCACCATCAGCGTGACTACACGGCGGCAGCCGTACTCGCGGCGTCGTCGCTCCCTTATGCCTTCATCGCCGGCACCGGTCTGCTGCCCGCCGACGCCGCAGCCGGACACGGCCTCGGCCGCGCCCACTTCCTGGCCGGCGCCGCCACCGTCCTGGTCATGGCCCTGGCCGCGATCATCGGCCTCGGCCGCCGGATCGCGGTGCCGGTGGCAGGCGCGACCGTGGGGCTGGTCGCCACCTGTGCTGGTATCGGCCTGCTGGTGACCAAGGCCAGCCCGGCCTCCGGCATCGCCGTCGTCGCCGCGGTCTGCGCGCTGGTCATCGAACTGCTGCCGTTCGCCGCGATGGCCGCCGCCCGCTTCGTCATCGAACCCCCGACCAGCGGCGTGGAACCCGGCGACTTCGAAGGCTCCCCGGTCAACAACTACGTGGTCGGCCTGCGCGTGGCCCGCACCCTGGAGGTCCTGACCGGGCTGACGGCGGGCGTCGGCACGCTGCTGGTGCTCTCGGTCGCCCTCCTCGTCACCCCGATCGACGCCATGCAGACCGCATCGGACGCCTCCCACACGGTGTGGGGCCAGGCGCTCGCGCTCCTCGTCTCGGGCGTGACCCTGTGCCGCGCGCGCCTGTTCCGCGAACGCGCCCAGGTCCTGGCCCTCGCCCTCAGCGGTCTGGCCGGCCTGGTGATCGCCTTCATCGCCATGGCCGCCAACGCGGTCCCCGACCTGCGCGCGATGTGGCTGGCCCCGTTCCTGGTCGTGATCGCCCTGCTGGCCCTCGGCCTGGCCTCGATCCGCCCCCGCCGCGGCACCTCCGAGCCGATCATGCCGCCCCGCTGGGCCCGCGCCGTCGACCTGCTCGAGGGCGTGATCTTCCTCGCCGTGCTCCCGGTGCTGATGGCCGTGCTTGGCGTATACGGCCAGGTGCGCAATCTGAAGGGCTGACCTCCGCAGCCGCCGAACGATCCCGGTCATCACGCTTCACCACCCGCGACCCCGGCACCCGCCACGGCCTCCGCGGCATCAGGCCGCCACGGACTCGGCCCGGGATACCAGGCCGGCGTGTCCGTGTACCAGGGAGCCCGCGGCTTCTGGAACCGGCGCTGCTCGTTGTACGTCCGAACCTCCGACTCCTGCCAGCCGTGCTGTCGCTGCCAGAGCTCGTCATGCAACTCCCGATGATGCCGACGGCACAGCAGGCGCATCTGGTCCAGGTCGGTATGACCGCCCGCAGCCCACGGGATGTCATGGTGCGCATCGCACTCGCGCGGCGGCCGCCCGCACCCCGGCGCGGTACAGCCCCCATCGCGCACCGCCATGGCCTCGTACTGGGCCCGCGTGGCAAGCCGCCGTTTGCGCCCCTGCCACAACACCTCGCCCTCGCCGTCCACCAGCACCGCCCGCAACGCGGCCTCGCACCGCAACATGTGCGCCTCCGCCGCGGGAACGGCGCGCCCCCGCCCCGTCCGCGCCCCCGGCGCCCCCGGCAGCGCCTGCGCCGTGTCGGCCCGCATGACGATGGTCATGGTCGTCGGGCCGTTGTGGCGCTGCGGCAGGTCACCGGACCGCAGCCGGTCCTCGGCTAGCCGCACCAGGGCATCGGCCCGGACCCTCGCGAGGTCCTCGGCACCGTCGGCCACCTCGTCAGCGCCACCGGCTCGCGGATCGCCGAGCGCGTCCAAGGCCGTCAGCAACGCATCACCACCCGTGGTGGACAGAAACCCACCAGGCACATAGCCGTCGAGCACAGGGGTCATATGGAACCCCCGCTTCTCCTCGGCCACCCTGGCCCGATTGAGCGCGGTGGCCGGCGCGACCCGATGAGCGGCATCCTCGGCATGCTCCCGCAGGCTCTCGGCCCCCTCAGCCATCGCCCGAGCGATCAGCGCCCTGCGAACCCGGTCGACGACCTCGTCCGGCTGGTGCACGAGCGCAGCAAGAGTCTCGGCGATGATCCTGGCCTGCGGAGCAGAGATGTCACCGGTCCGCAGCGCATCCTCGGTCGCCGGATCCTTCCTCAGCGCCTTGACCGTGGCAATCAACCGCCCGGCATCACCCTTAGTCCGCCCCAGATCAACGATCAGGGCCTTCCGGGCGGCATCAGTGGCGCGCCACGACAGTTCCTCCCGCGTAGTCTCCGGCGTCTGCACCGGATCACCACGGTCATGCCACGTCCGGACACACCGAACAAGCACCCCCTCAGCCGCACGCGAGACCTGTTCGGCAGCCCGCGCGACAGCCAGGCTGCCGCTCGTGTCATAAGCGAGCGGATCCAGCCCCGCGAGGCAGGTCGTGGCATCGCTGAGCTGGCGCAGCGGGTTGACCATCGTCGTGTCCCTTCGACGTGTTCCCCGCACGCCTGTTCTGACAGGACCAACGATAGCTGGCGTAAATGGTCTATGTAGGGCAAACGACTCTCTCGAAACAAGTCATATAAGAGACCTCAAATCAGACCCACGACACGCCTTACCAAGCCACCCGCCCCGCCCCCCCCGCGACGCACTACGCCCGCCGCACCCACCGCCGCACCCCAACAAGAACGAGCCCACAACCACCCACCGCACCCCCGCCAACAAGCCACCACCACCCCCACCCACCGCCGGCCCGCCGCACGGGCGCCCCAACCACACCTCCAACAACCGGCGGCGCAGCGAGCCGCACAGCCGCCAAAACATCCAAAATCCCCGCCCCATACCGATCATCCCGAGCAGCCCCCCGCATAGCAGCAGGCTTATCAGCAGTCCCCTCCAAAGCCGCAACAACCTCCGCAGCACTCCACCCCGGGTGCGCACTCCGCACCAAAGCAGCCGCAGCAGAAACATAGGCGGTAGCCTCCGAAGTCCCATCGGAATACCCCACCCGCCCCCGATTATCATCCCGCATAATATGCACCCCCGGCGCCACCAAAGCCACATCAGCCCCCGTATTCGACTGACTCCACACCTCCCCCGAACTATCAATCGCCCCCACACCAACCACCCCAGGCCACGCCGCCGGATAGTACTGCTGCGAGCTCCCATCGTTTCCGACGGCCGCCACGACCACGACATCATGGGCAAGGGCGTCCTGAACCGCACGATGGATGTCAGGGTCGTCCCGGTCGAACCCCAAAGCTAAGTTAATTACTGATGCTTTGCGTGAAACGGCGAACTCGATTGCTGGGGCGACGCCAAAAATCAAACCACTGCTAGAACCATCTGTGGCTCGCACTGGAAGAATACCCGACTCGGGCGATAGTCCGAGTGTTCTCGCTCCGGCGCCTCCGATAATTGATGCTTCGCCAGTTCCGTGTCCGTCGCCATCCTTATCGAGACGGCCATCTCCAATACTGGCGCCGGTTGCGTCTGAGAAGTCTGCGCCGGTAAGAAGATTGATTGTGGTGTCGCTATTTGACTGAACTCCGGTATCGACGACTGCAACGACCGTTCGCGCTCCACGTGTAATATTCCAGACTTTGCTGGCTTGAAGATAGCGTAGGGCCCATTGAGTATCTGTTGACGTGCTAGCAAGGTACGTTGGCACCACGGTAAGCCCAATTACTAGAGGTGCTTGGGCCAGTCTGGACCGATGACTCCATCGGCGGGTGCTGCGACTGTGTTGGGTAGCCATACGCTTTTTCGCTCTTTGAGATATTCCGGACGAGGATTACGTTCTTCGCGCGTACGGTGTATGGAACCTACGCTGCTAAATGGAGGAACCATAGGCGCGGTTTCGTCGCTGGTCCCATCGTGCTGCGACTGATAGGTCTGCTGGGGCATAGGTCGAGGTGGAAGTGCATCGTCGTCGGCTTTTTGGGGCGAGAAGTGGGTTTCGGTCGTTGCTGAAGATGAACTTGCGTTAGCGACGTCAGTTGTTTGGTGGTTGGACTTTGTGCGCGTTGTGATGGGTGAACGGTTTTGATGGTGGGTCTCCTCTGGGGTCCGCACTTTTTTACCTTCTGCGTGAATTTCCTGCACGCTACTTACGAATGCGTCATCGCCGGTGGGGCGGGTTAACGCTGTTCCTGTGATGGCGGCAGGGGCATCATGGACCGCTCTTGAGGCCTCACTATTCTCGCCCAGGGTTTTTGCGGGGAACTTATGTGAAGTGGCAGTGCTGATCAAGTTTAAGGTACTCTCGCCATGTTGAATTTTGCTGCCCGATGAAGGCTCAAGGGGGATCGAGTCGGAAGCTTGGTGGTCACCGTGAAGGGCTACCAGCGGCGCGCGCCTCTTGAAGGAGGTGTTGAGACTATTTGCAGTGTCTCTTGGGGGTAGGCGGTGACGCTCGTAGGGTTGCGGAAGCCCGGCCGCAGGTGGCTCTGCTGTCAGTGAATCGCTCTTGCCGGAATCTCCCATCGAATTGAGCATCTTTGATTCCTCGGCGGGGGTAAAACCTTTATCAAATTCGAATCCGACGTTTGAAAGCTGCCCACGGGTTTCTACATATTGAGCAGCGATGCCGTTGACCACCTGCACGGCTTGCTCGTGCGCCGCCTGATACTTGGCGTCTTGCCGCGCTGCTTCAAGTGCCTCGAATGGCGTAGCGGGACGCTGGACCACAGCAGTGACGCCGGGTTCTGGCAGGTCAGGTACGTTCATCATCTGATGTTGCTGCTCAGCGACGACCTGCGCGCACCGGCCGACAGCAGTGGCAGCGGCCAGGGCGCTTCCGTGGAAATCTCGAGCCTCAGCCGCGGCACGCCCCAGCGTTGCCGCCGCCTGTTCCGCGGCCTGTCCCCGCCACCAGTTCGGCAAGTCCGCCTGGGCGTGCGAAAGCAAGTCCGCGACCTCTCCGACCCGGTCGGCCAGGGCGCGAAACGACGCAGGCATAGCCTGCATAGTCCCGACCTGCGGCGAAGCCGCCAGGCTCCGCAGCTCGTCGAGGGTGAAGTGGCCGTACTCGAACTGGGATTCGCTCACGGCATCGCTCCGCCCAAGCCGCCCAAGCAGTTCACGTCACCCTCCGCTGCCCGCATCGCGGCGGCGGCAGCAGTCGCGACCGCGTCGTCGGCGGCGGCGTATGTCGCGCGGGTGCGCTCCGCGTAGGTTGTCAATGCGGTGACCGTTTCGTGGATGCGGTGGTACCAGGCTTGGAGGTGGTGGACCAGGTCTGTGTGGGTGTTGCCTAGGGGGTCGGCTTCGTTCAGCAGTCCATATACATATGTGGCGGCGTCGTCTTTCTCTGTGCGCCACGCCGCTGGGCCTGTGTGGAGGGTGGGGTCGATGGTGGGCCAGTGGTGGGCGTGGGGGGCTGACAGGGTTGATTCCAGGTCGGCCAGGGCTCGGCGGAGGGTTGCCAGGTGGTCCAGGCAGGTGTGGAAGGTGGGGGTGGTTGTTTTTGTGGTTGTGGTGCTCATGGGGTGTGGGGCCTCCCCGGGTGGGGCTTTGGGCTTGGGGGTGTGGTCGGGGTGGTAGCGTTGGCACGCGGCCGCGAGTTGTGTGGTTCCCCGTGGAGACGACCGGGGGCGCTCAGCGACCACAATCTTACGAGGAGTCACTGTGTCCCTGGACGCTGCTACGAAGAAGAAGATCGTTGAGGAGTACGGGACCGGGGCGAGCGACACGGGCTCCCCGGAGGTGCAGATCGCGCTGCTCACGTACCGGATCAACGAGCTCACCGAGCACCTGAAGTTCCACAAGCACGACCACCACAGCCGGCGGGGGCTGCTGCTGCTGGTCGGCCAGCGGCGGCGGCTGCAGGGGTACCTGCAGAAGACCGACATCGTGCGGTACCGCGCGCTGATCGAGAAGCTGGGCCTGCGGCGGTAGGTTCGGCCGGGTTGTTTGTGCTGTGAACTGGAGCGGTCCGTTCGTCACGGACCGCTCCTGTCGTGTACCCGGTGGGTGCTGGGCCGGACCAAGCTGATGACTTTTCCGGTTAGAGTGGGTACCGGAAAAGTTCCATACGTTTTAGGGAACTGAAGAGGCACTGCGCGACGTGGCTCGCGTCGAAGTGGCCGGTTGGGCGCCGATCTTCGGTAGTGGCCCTCGGGACGTTCTACGCCCGGGGGCTTCGATCGAAGACCGGGCCGCCGCACGGCGGCGTGGGCCCACGACAAACGCGTCCTCTTCAGTCCGCCGCATTCGAACTGAGGAGTACCTCTTGTCCGAGGGTGTTTTCACCACCGAGGCTTTGATCGACAACGGTCCGTTCGGTCAGCGCACCGTGCGTTTCGAGACGGGCCGGCTGGCCCGTCAGGCTGCCGGGTCTGTCGTGGCCTATCTGGACGAGGAGACGATGGTCCTTTCGGCGACCACCGCCTCGAAGTCCCCCAAGGACTCGCTCGACTTCTTCCCGTTGACGGTCGATGTCGAGGAGCGCATGTACGCCGTGGGCCGTATCCCCGGCTCCTTCTTCCGGCGGGAGGGCCGGCCCAGTGAGGACGCGATCCTCACCTGCCGGCTCATCGACCGGCCGCTGCGTCCGTCCTTCGCCAAGGGCCTGCGCAACGAGGTGCAGGTCGTGGCCACCATCATGGCGCTGAACCCGGACCACCTGTACGACGTCGTGGCGATCAACGCCGCCTCGGCCTCCACGCAGCTGGCCGGCCTGCCGTTCTCCGGTCCCATCGGCGGCGTGCGCGTCGCGCTGATCCAGGACCGCTGGGTGGCCTTCCCGACCCACACCGAGCTGGCCGACGCCGTGTTCGACATGGTCGTGGCCGGCCGGGTGCTCGACGACGGCGACGTCGCGATCATGATGGTCGAGGCCGAGGCCACCAGCCAGACCGTGTCCCTGGTCGCCGGCGGTTCGACCGCCCCGACCGAGGAGGTCGTCGCCGACGGCCTGGAGGCCGCCAAGCCCTTCATCAAGGCGCTGTGCGTGGCCCAGCAGGAGCTGGCCTCGCAGGCGGCCAAGGAGACCGCGGAATTCCCGCGCTTCCTGGACTACCAGGACGACGTCCTGGAGGCCGTGACCGCCACCGCCAAGGCCGAGCTGGCCAACGCGCTCACGATCGCCGGCAAGCACGACCGCGAGGCCGAGCTGGACCGCGTCAAGGCGCTGGTCGTGGAGAAGCTCGCGCAGCAGTTCGAGGGTCGCGAGAAGGAGATCGGCGGGGCGTTCCGCGCCCTGACCAAGAAGCTGGTGCGCGAGCGCATCATCCGCGACCAGGTGCGCATCGACGGCCGCGGCGTGCGCGACATCCGTCCGCTGTCCGCCGAGGTCGAGGTCGTGCCGCGGGTGCACGGTTCGGCGCTGTTCGAGCGCGGCGAGACCCAGATCCTGGGCATCACCACGCTGAACATGCTCCGGATGGAGCAGCAGCTGGACACGCTGAACCCCGAGACGCGCAAGCGCTACATGCACAACTACAACTTCCCGCCGTACTCCACCGGTGAGACCGGCCGCGTGGGTTCGCCCAAGCGCCGCGAGATCGGCCACGGTGCCCTCGCCGAGCGCGCCCTGGTCCCGGTCCTGCCGCCGCGCGAGGAGTTCCCCTACGCGATCCGCCAGGTCTCCGAGGCGCTGAGCTCCAACGGCTCGACCTCGATGGGCTCGGTCTGCGCCTCGACGATGTCCCTGCTCAACGCCGGTGTGCCGCTGAAGGCCCCGGTCGCCGGCATCGCCATGGGCCTGGTCTCGGCCGAGATCGACGGCAAGACCGAGTACGTGGCGCTGACCGACATCCTCGGCGCCGAGGACGCCTTCGGCGACATGGACTTCAAGGTCGCCGGCACCAAGGACTTCGTCACCGCGCTGCAGCTGGACACCAAGCTGGACGGCATCCCGGCCTCGGTCCTGGCCGCCGCCCTGAAGCAGGCCAAGGACGCCCGCCTGCACATCCTGGACGTCATGATGGAGGCCATCGACGTCCCGGACGAGATGAGCGAGTTCGCCCCGCGCATCATCACGGTGAAGATCCCGGTGGACAAGATCGGCGAGGTCATCGGCCCGAAGGGCAAGATGATCAACCAGATCCAGGAGGACACCGGCGCGGAGATCACGATCGAGGACGACGGCACCATCTACATCGGTGCCGCCAACGGCTCGGCCGCCGAGGCGGCGCGGACCACGATCAACCAGATCGCCAACCCGACGATGCCGGAGGTCGGCGAGCGCTACCTGGGCACCGTGGTGAAGACCACGACCTTCGGCGCGTTCGTCTCCCTGATGCCCGGCCGCGACGGCCTGCTGCACGTCTCCCAGCTCAAGAAGCTGGCCGGCGGCAAGCGGGTGGAGAACGTCGAGGACGTGATCAAGGTCGGCGACAAGCTGCAGGTGGAGATCGCCGAGATCGACTCCCGCGGCAAGCTGTCCCTGATCCCGGTGCTGCCGGATGCCGAGGATGAGGCCAAGCCGGCCGAGGCCAAGGCGGAGTAATCCTCTTGAACCCGGCTGAGACCCTGATCGCCGGGCAGAACGGCAGCGGCACTGTGCGCCGCACCGTCCTGCCCGGCGGTTTGCGCGTGGTCACGGAGACCATGCCATCCGTTCGGTCTGTGACGTTCGGCATCTGGACCGGCATCGGCTCGCGCGACGAGCACGCCGAGGAGTCCGGCGCCACGCACTACCTGGAGCACCTGCTCTTCAAGGGCACGGCGAAGCGGTCGGCGCTGGACATCTCGGCGGCGCTCGACGCGGTCGGCGGCGAGATGAACGCGTTCACCGCCAAGGAGTACACGTGCTACTACGCGCGCGTGCTCGACACCGACCTGCCGCTGGCCATCGACGTGATCTGCGACCTGGTCACCTCGGCGCTCATCCGCCCCGAGGACGTCGCCTCCGAGCGCAACGTCATCCTCGAGGAGATGGCGATGACCGAGGACGAGCCGGCCGACCAGATCCACGACGAGTTCGCCTACGCCCTGCTCGGCGACTCCCCGCTGGGCCGGCCGATCCTGGGCTCGGTGGCGTCGGTGAACGCCCTGACCAGGGACGCCATCGCCGAGTACTACCACTCCCACTACACCGACGACCACCTGGTGGTCTCCGCGGCCGGCAACCTCGACCACGACGTGGTGGTGGCCCTGGTGGACGCGGCGTTCGCCCAGGCCCGCGGGGTCCGGGACGCCGACCGGCAACCGGTCGTGCCGCGCATCGGCGGCGACTGCGGGGTCGCGCACTCGGGCCTGCGCCTGGTGTCCAAGCAGACCGAGCAGACGCACGTGGTGCTCGGCGTGCCGGGCGTGGCGCGCAACGACCGCCGCCGCTATCCGCTGGGCATCCTGTCCACGATTCTCGGCGGCGGCATGTCCTCGCGGCTGTTCCAGGAGGTCCGGGAGAAGCGCGGGCTGGCCTACTCGGTCTACAGCTTCTCCTCGCACCACGCCGACTGCGGCATGTTCGGTGTGTACGCCGGCTGCCAGCCGGAGAACTTCACCGAGGTGCTGAAGATCTGCCGCGACGAGGTCGCCAAGGTGGCCGACGGCGGTGTCACCGAGGAGGAGCTGCGCCGCGGCATCGGCCAGGTGCGCGGCTCCACGGTGCTCTCGCTGGAGGACACCGGGTCGCAGATGACCCGGATCGGGAAGAACGAACTCGTCTACGGCGAGCACCTCACCATCGAGGAGCTGCTGGGGCGGGTCGAGTCGGTGACGCTGCAGGACGTCAAGGAGGTCGCCGAGGAGTTCCTGCGGCAGCCCCCGGCGATCGCGGTCATCGGCGACTACGAGGATGCGTCATCGTTCGAAGGGGCCCTGGGATGACCAGTACGACTCCCGCCCTGAGCCAGGGCATCGTGAAGGTCGCGGTGTTCGGGGCGGCCGGCCGGATGGGGCAGGCCGTCTGCCGCGCCGTGCTGGACGCGCCGGGCCTGGACCTGGTCGCGCAGATCGACGTCGACGACGACCCGCAGCGCGCGGTCGACGCCGGCGCCGAGGTCGCTGTCGACTTCACGCACCCCGGCGTGACCATGCAGAACATCGAGTTCTGCGCCCGGAACGGGATCAACGTCGTGGTCGGCACCTCCGGCTTCGACGAGGCCCGGCAGGACCAGGTCCGGGCTCTGCTGCACGGCACCGACGTGCGCGTCCTGGTCGCCCCGAACTTCTCCATCGGCGCGGTGCTGATGATGAAGTTCGCGGCCACCGCGGCGCCGTACTTCGAGAGCGTGGAGATCGTCGAGCTGCACCACCCGGACAAGGTCGACGCGCCCTCGGGCACCGCGACCCGCACCGCGGAGCTGGTCGCCGAGGCCCGCGCCGCCGCCGGGAGCGCGCCGATGCCGGACGCCACGAAGACAGGGCTCGACGGCGCGCGGGGCGCCGTGGTCGAGAGCATCCCGGTGCACTCGGTCCGGCTGCGCGGCCTGATCGCGCACCAGGAGGTCCTGCTCGGCACCGTCGGCGAGACCCTGACCATCCGGCACGACTCGCTGGACCGCGCCTCGTTCATGCCCGGCGTGGTGCTGGCCTGCAAGAAGACCGGCACGCTGCCGGCCGGCCTGACCGTCGGCCTGGACGCGTTGCTGGACCTGTAGAGATTCCGATAGGCACTGAAAAGCTCATGCGCACCCGCACCACGGCCCTGATCCTGGTCGTCATCCTGTGCTTCTACCTGCTGCTGGCCGTCCAGCGCGGGGTGTGGCTGGTGGCCACCGGCAAGCCGGTGCTGGTGCTGTTCGGGATCGGCGTGCTGATGCTGCCGGTCGTGGGTGCCTGGTTCGTGGTCACCGAGGTGCGGATGGGCAACGCCTCTTCGCGCCTCGGGACCCGGCTGGAGGCCGAGGGCTTGTGGCCCACGGAGGAGATTCCGCGGCGGCCCTCCGGCCGACCGGATCTGAAGGCCGCCGACGAGATCTTCGAGAAGCGCAAGGCCGAGGTCGAGGCCGATCCGGAGAACTGGCGCGGCTGGTACCGGTTGTCCCTGGCGCACAACGACGCGCGGGACAGGTCCCGCGCGCGCAAGGCGCTGCGGAAGGCCATCGAGCTGGATCGGTTGCAGGCTTGATGGGGCTGCGCTGCTGATCCGGCTGCACAGCTGATCAGCGCTCCCGGGTCCGTCGCTTTCCGTAACGCCGCTATATCGATCTGGTCACGGCCGCAACGATCGGCGAAACCCGCTTCGTCCTCCCTCGCGGCGGTCGGCGTTCTGCCGGCCCCATACACGGGGAGGCAGAAATGCGAAGACAATTGGCGGCGCTCGGGGCGATTGCCCTGGTCGTGGCCGGGATGGCGGCGCCTGCTAGGGCTGCTGCCGGAGCGGAGCCGCTTGCCGGGTACTACGGGCAGCGGCTGGATTGGCAGCCGTGTGCGGGGATCCCGGCGTACGAGTGCGCGACCTTCGTCGTGCCTCGCGACTACGGCCGGCCCGACGCGGGGGACTTCCGGCTGCCGGTGATCAAGAAGCCGGCCGGCGATCCGGCGCATCGCGTCGGGAGCCTCATCCTCGACCCGGGCGGCCCCGGCGATTCAGGGCTGGCGGACCTGCCTGGCGACGTGTCCTCGTTCGGCGCCTCGGTGCAGGCGGACTTCGACGTCGTCTCCTGGGACCGGCGGGGCATCCAGGGCGGCGATCCCACGGTGACCTGTGGGAACACCGCGGCGATCGACGCCTTCACCCATCTGGATCCCGCACCGTCCACCCCGCGGGGAGTCCAGGCGCTGGTCACGGCCGGACGGACGTTCACGGCGGCCTGCCGTGCGAACTCGGTGCCCGACCTGCTGGGCCAGCTCGGATCGATCGCGAACGCGCGGGACATGGACATCCTGCGGGTGCTGCTCGGCGAGAACAAGATGAACTTCTTCGGCTACTCCTATGGCTCCTACCAGGGGCTCATCTATGCCGAGCTGTTCCCCGGCCGCATCAGGACCATGACCCTGGACGGCATCTTCGACCCTTCCCTCACGGCTGCCCAGATCACGGTGGAGGGTGCGGCGTCCGAGGAGAGCGAGCTCCAGCACTACTCCGACGTCTGCACCACGACGCCGGGCGTCACCTGTCCAGCCTCCACGCCGGCCGGCATCATGGCCTTGATCGACAAGCTCCAGCGGCAGGTGAAGACCAGGCCGCTGCCGGCTCAGGGGACGACGCGGACAGTCGGACCGGCGGAGTTGGCATCGGCCCTGCGCCTGAACGCGGTAGCGCCGAGTGTCTTCTACGCGATGACCAGTCCTGCACTCTCAGCCGCGGCGAACGGTGACGGCACCCAACTCCTGGCTCTGGCGGACCTGTGGAACAGCCGCACGCAAGGAGCGCCGGGGACCGTGACCGGCTATACCGATGGATACCAGGATGACACCGCGCTGTTCTGCACCGATCGGCCATGGCCGAGTGGAGCGGGCGCCTACGGTCCGCTCCTGGCAGCCTCCGAAGCCGCGTCGCCGCACCTCGGCGCCGAGCGCGCGACCATGGCGCTGCCCTGCGGCTCGTGGCCGGCGACCGATCTGCCGCACGTGGTCCGCGCTCCCGGCGCGCCGCCGATCCTGGTGGTGTCCTCGGTCGGCGACCCCGTCACGCCCTACCAGTGGGGTGTCCACGTCGCCGACTCCTTGGCGAACGGAGTCCTGCTCACCTCGGATTCGCACGGTCACACCGCCTACGGCGGCAACGGATCGCCGTGCCTGGACGCGCACGTCGACGACTACATCGTCAACGCCGCGCCGCCGGCGCCCGGCACAGCCTGCTGACCGGGACGGCGTGAGCCCGTCGTGCCGTGGAGTTCGCGGGCTTGCGTCGGACTGACGATCGCGGAGTTCTGCGGTGGCGCTGATCTGTAGTGCTGCCGCAGAACTTTGCCGGTGACCGGAGCGACCGGTGAGATCACCGTGATGCCGACACGCGGTACCTTGGCGATGCGGGTTCCTATACGGATGAACGGCCGCGCTACACGGATGCCGAGATCTATAAGCCGCCACTGGTGGAAACCACCTGTGCGACGCATCCATGTAGGCAGCGAATGGATGCTCAGAATCGCCGTGAAGCGGGACGCGGCCCAGACGCGGAAGCCCACTTTCCTTAGCGGCGGGAAGAGTAGATAGTGCATCCCGCGCTGTGCGCGCTCTGAGGAACACAGCTGCGGCCGCACCTTCTCGAAGTACGCCTTGACCTCCTCGCGATTGCGCGGGATGTCTGCGGGATCGCAGGTCTGGAGCTCGGCGGCGACTCTGCACTCGGCCCAGTAGCGGTCCTCATCGGCCTTGGACAAGCGGCCGGGGCCATAGAGCTCGTAACACTTCAGGACGCTGTGCCATCCCGTTATGTGAATCCACAGCTGGGATTCCGGGTTGTTGGCGCTATAGCGTTTCCCCGTAATGGGTTCCACGCCGGTGGCCTTGGCGTGGACGCGCATCAGGAATTCGGCGGCCTGAATCACGGTGCGGCTGTCGCCGACGGCCACCGTGAGGAAGTAGGCGAGGGTCTGGTCGAGGCGGCCGTGCGGATCCTCGTAGATGCCGCCGCTGTCGGCGACCGCGGCGGCCAGCGGGGGATCGAAGTGCTCGAGCACCACGGCGCGCTGGAACCCGATCAGCGAGGTCGGGGACGTCCAGACCTTCCAGCTCACCGAGTCCGGGCCGAAGAAACCGTTGTCGAGGCTGCGCAGCGGTCCGCGGTCGGGGGAGACGGGGACGTCTTCGGCGCTGGGGTGGGGCATCGGGTGTGCCTCCTTATACAGTGGACGCCGGGAATTACTACCGGCGCGTAGCAATATGCTACGCGGGCGTAGCTTTGTAAAGGGGCCGGGTGTGGCGACGGAGAACGGGCGGCGGCGGCGCGAGTACGCGCCCCGGGTGCCGATCGAGCAGCGTCGCGAGGAGTTGCTGGATGCCGCGCTGCGCATCGTGGTCCGGGACGGCCATGCCGCGGTGACGATGGAGGCCGTGGCAGCGGCTGTCGGGGTCACCAAGCCTGTGGTCTACGGAGTGTTCGCGAACAGGGCGACGCTGTTGGGGGAACTGCTACAGCGAGAGCAGGCAGCGGCGCTGGAGCAGTTGGTGGGACTGCTGCCGGCGCTGCGTAAGGGCTTGGCAGCCGGCGCGCATCCGGCGGATGTGCTCGCCGAGGCGTTGGACGGCTTCCTGGCCGCCGTGCGGGTGGCACCGGAGCGGTGGTCCTGCATCGTCCTGCCGACGGCCGACATGCCGCCGCAGTTCACTGCGGTACGCGAAGAGGCGCGGGGGTTGGTGTTGGCTTCGGCGGAGGAGCTGGGCCGGTGGATCACGGGGACCTTCGACGCCCCGGCCGATCTCGATCCGGAACTGATCGCGCACACCGTGGTGACGCTCGCGGAGATGGCTGCGCGGCTGGTGCTGACCGATCCGGAGAGGTATGAACCGGTCCGTTTCGTAAAGGGACTGCGTGCTGCGGTGGGGCTTGTGCGTTAGAGCTGTGCTTGGTGCGTTAAAGCTCTGCCTAGTGGGTTAAATCTGCGCCAGGCTCGACGGCCAGCGCCGGTCGCGCCAGTCCTGCAGGAAGTCCTCGATCCGCGACACGACCCCATCCCGCTGCGTCAGCAGGAAGAACATGTGGCCGCCGCGGAAGAACTCGATCTCGGAATCGCGGATGCCGACCCGGGTGGCCAGCGCGGCGGTCGGCGTCACGCTGCGGTCGCGGCGTCCGTGCAGGATCAGTGTGGGCGCCACGATGGCGTCCAGCCGGTCGGCACCGTCGTACGACGTGCTGGCGGCGACCTGGCGCTGGTGCGCGTAATGCGGTTGCCGATGGACCTCTCCGGCTCCGGGCAGGAGACGCAGGCGTTTTGCCAGCCCCAGGATCCGGGCCGGGAGCGACATCCGCAGCCGGCCGGTCCCGGTCGCCGCCGTGGAGATCAGCACCAGGCGGTCGACGCGGTCGGGGCGGCCGGCGGCCAGCTCGATGGCGATCCGGCCGCCCATCGACACCCCGACCACGTGCGCGCGCGGCAGGTTGAGCGCTTCCATCAACGCGTCCACGTCCCCGGCCATCATCGGGATCGAATACGGGACGTCCGGCTTGTCGCTGCGCCCGGCGCCGCGGTTGTCGAAGGTGAGGACGCGGAAGCTGCGCGCCAGCAGCTCGGTGAAGGGCGCGAACACGGTCAGATCCGCGCCGAGGCCGCCGATCAACACTAGGGGCGGGCCGTCGCCGTGGATCTCGTAGTAGACGTCGATGTCGCGGACTCGAACCGATGGCACTCAGCCAGGATAGGCCTGTCGCGGGCCGCTGACCTGAGAAAACGGATTCGAATTGGTCTCAGATGACGGCGGTCGCCTCCACTTCGATCAGTGCCTCCGACATGAAGAGCGACGAGACCTCGACCGCGGTGCTGGTCGGTGCGGGCAGTCCTTGGAAGCACTCGGCGCGCACTTCGCCGTACTCGCGGATCCGGGAGATGTCGGTCAGGAATGTGCGGAGGCTGACGACGTTCGCGAGCGTCGCGCCGTGTGCGGCCAGCACCTGACTGATCAGGTCCATGACACGGCGGGTCTGGGCGCGCAGGTCGCCGGGGCCGACGATCCGGTGCTCGTCGTCCCATGCCACCTGGCCGGCCAGCATCAGCAGCGTGCGCTCGCCGAGCGGGATCACGGCGACGTTGGAGAAGGCCTTGCGCGGCGAGCTCGGGACGCCGGCGGGGTCGTCGAGAGTGAAAACGGTCATGGGCCGAAGCTATGGTGCGAGCATGGATACCAGAAGCGAATAGTTCGCATGGAACTCATGCGGAGCTAGCATGGCCGGCCATGGACACCGCGCTGCTCGAAGTCTTTCTGGAAGTCGCCCATCGAAAGTCATTCACCGCGGCGGCCAGTCCGCTCGGCTACACGCAGTCGGCGATATCGCGTCAGATAGCCGTGCTGGAGGCATCGGTCGGCGCGCCGTTGTTCGACCGGCTCCCACGGGGCGTACGGCTGACGGAGGAGGGCCGGGCCTTGATACCGCACGCGACGGCCGTCGTAGGCCGTCTGCGGGCCGCTGTGGCCGATGTGCGGGCCGTCCGGACGATGGGCGGCGGGGGGCTCCGGCTCGGCGCGATCCCGACCGCCGACATGGCCCTGATCCCGCGGGCCGTCGCGGAGTTCCGCCGGGTGCATCCGGCGGTGGCCGTGACGCACACCGAAGGGCTGACCCGCGGGCTGGTCGTGGACGTCCGCGAGGGGGATCTGGATCTGGCGGTGATCGGGACGGCACAGCCCGAGCCGGCTTTCGAGGGCGTGTCCCTGCGCAAGCTGATGGACGATCCGCTGTCGGTCGCCTTGCCGCTCGGCCACCGGCTCGCCGGCCGGGACATGCTGTCGCTGGCCGATCTCGAGGGCGAGAACTGGATCGCCGGCCAGCCGCGCTCGCAGGACACGCTGATCGCCGGGGTGCAGGACGGGGGGTTCCAGCCGCTGATCCCTTACGTGGTCCTGGAATGGTCCGCCAAGCAGGGCTTCGTGGCGGCCGGGCTCGGCGTGACACTGGTCCCGGCGCTGGCGGCCGCGTCGGTGCGGCCGGACGTGGTCGTGGTGGCACTGGATCCGCGGGAGGTCGCGCCGCGGTCGGTGTTCGCCGCGACTCCCGAGGGCGTGGCGGACAGTGCGGCGGTGACCGGGTTCCTGGAGCTGCTGACCGGTGATTGATGACAGATACAGATTATTGATGACAGATACAGATTCGGTGACAGGTACAGATCGGTGACAGGTCCGGAACCCGCCGGTGTAAGGGGCGCCGGCGGCCGACGATTGAGGCATGCACACAGTTCCAGGCATCAAAGTCCTCTACTTCGGAACCCCTGTCGTCCTGATCACGACCCGCAACGAGGACGGCACCCCCAATATCGCCCCCATGTCCTCGGCGTGGTGGCTCGACGGAAACGCCATGCTGGGTCTGGGGAACTCCTCACAGACCTCCGCCAACATCGCCCGCGAGGGCGAGTGCGTCCTGAACCTGCCGTCCTCCGACATGGTCGCGTATGTCGACCGCATCGCGATGACCACCGGGCGCAAGGAGATCGCGCCTTACCGGATCGAGCAGGGCTACCGCACCGAGCGCGACAAGTTCGGGCTGGCAGGGCTGACGGAGCAGCCCTCCGAACTGGTCTCCCCGCCGCGGATCCTGGAGTGCCCGATCCAGATGGAGTGCCGGCTGACCGTGGCGCACCCGGTGGGCTCGGGGAACCTGGCCGCGTTCGAGGTCGAAGTGCTCCGGACGCATGTCGAGGAGAAGCTGGTCATCCCGGGGACGCACTACATCGACCCGGAAGCGTGGGACCCGCTGATCATGAAGTTCTGCGAGTTCTTCGGCGGCGGACAGCCGGTGCACTCCTCGCGGCTGGCGGCCGGTTGGAAGATGCCGCATACCCTGCGGAACCTTCCAGTGACGGACGGTGCCGATGCTGTGGTAGAGCCCGCGCTCAGTGGGTCAGCGTCAGCTTGATCGCCAGACCCGGGAGCAGCAGTCCGAACGCGCTGAAGGCCAGCGGGCCGTGCGCGCCGCAGTGCAGCCGCCGGGTCGCGCCCTCGCGGACGTCCACCGAGACCTTCGTGGAGTACATGCCGTCCAGGGAGATCTCCACCAGGTGGATACCGGGCTCGACGACGAACTCGGCCGCGCCGTTTTGCGCCAGGCGGCCGACCGCTACGCCGTCGATCCAGACCCGGTAGGGCCGCGGGCGCAGCTGGAATCCGCTGCGGCGAGTGAGAGCTATCGTCCCGGACATGCGCAACCTGCCTAATTCGGACATCGGGGGTCGCAAGGAGCATAAGCGCGAGGGCGGCACCGGGATCCGGTGCCGCCCTCGGCCGTTATGCGATCGTCGCCTACCTAGGATGCCGCCGCCGCCGCGAAGCGTGACATGGCGTGCTCCACCAGGCGGATCAGGGTCAGCTTGGTGGACTCCCGGCTGCGGGCGTCACACGTGACGACCGGCACATCCGGCGGGATCGACAGCGCCTCGCGGACGTCGGCGACCTCGTGGGTGAGCATGCCGTCGAAGCAGTTCACGCCGACGATGTAGGGCAGGCCCGCGTCCTCGAAGTAGTCGATGGCCGAGAAGCAGTCCGCCAGGCGGCGGGTGTCCACCAGCACCACCGCGCCGATGGCGCCGCGGCACAGGTCGTCCCACATGAACCAGAAGCGGTTCTGGCCCGGGGTGCCGAACAGGTACAGGATCAGCTCGCGGTCCAGGGAGACGCGCCCGAAGTCCATGGCCACCGTGGTGGTGACCTTGCCGGGCACGACCGTCAGGTCGTCCACGCCCTCGGAGGCGGCGGTCATCACGGCCTCGGTGGTCAGCGGGGCGATCTCCGAGACCGCGCCGACGAAGGTGGTCTTGCCGACGCCGAAGCCGCCGGCGACGACGATCTTCACCGACGTGGTCGGGCCCACCGCGGGCTGCGGCTCGGGCGCCTGTCCGTAAGGGGAGTAGTTCACTGCACGGCCTCCTTTCTACAGATTGCGGAGCCCGATGAGGACTCGTTCGAGGAGCGCGAGGTTGGGCTGGCCGCTGTCGGACTCGCCAGGCTGCTGGATCGTGACCAGGCCGGCGTCCGACATGTCGCCCAACAGCACCCTGACCACCCCCAGCGGCATCCGCATCAGCGCCGCGACCTCGGCGACCGACTTCAGCTCGACGCACAGCTCGCAGATGCGCTGGTGCTCCGGCTCGCGGCCGGGGAGGCGCGATCGTCCGTTGTCCGTCGTGGATACCAACGCCTCGATGGGCAATTGGTAACGGGCCCGCGTGCGGCCCCTGGTCAGCGCGTATGGGCGGACGAGGGGCGAGGAATCGTGCGCGCTGCTCACGGCCGCGTGCTCCTGTCGCTCGTCACAGCAGGGGGAAGGGGGGTCACCTGGCGTCCTCTCAGCGCGGCAGCGACGACTGGAGCTCGGCGCGCAGCGCCGGCGTCAGGACGTCGCCGGCGCGTTCGACGAGCAGGGCCATTTCATAGCCGATCAGGCCCATGTCGCAATCCGAGGAAGCGAGTACGGCAAGAGCGGAACCATCGGAGATGGCCATCACGAACAGGAAACCACGGACCATCTCCACGACGGTCTGGGTCACGGCGCCGCCCTCGAAGATGCGGGCGGCGCCCTGGGTCAGCGACGACAGGCCGCTGGCCACGGCCGCCAGCTGGTCGGCGCGGTCGCGGGGGAATCCGTCGGACACCGCCAGAAGCAGGCCGTCTGAGGAGACCACCACCGTGTGCGCGACCCCCGGAACGCGGTCCACGAAGTTGGTGATCAGCCAGTTGAGATTCCTGGCGGCTTGGGTCAGGTTGGGGTCGTTCACGGTTGCTCAGTCCTGCTTTCCTGGCTCAGGAGCACCGAAGGCGGCCTGGCCGTCGGACGCGGTGGGGTTGGCGGGATCGGAGGGCTGCGATTCGCCGGGGTTGGCGGCGTCGCGGCCCTGGCGCAGCCCATTGTGGAAGCTGGCCAGGCGGGAACGCACGGCCTCGGCCGAGCGCGCCGGGATCGGCGAGGGCGCGACCTTGGCGGCGCCGGTGCCGTCCGCCGAGCCGGGCACGAGGTTGGACCGCGGGACGCGCTTGGGCAGACCCTTGGGGGTCAGGCCGGCCGCGACCGGCTTCTTGACCACTTCGGCGGCCCTCCAGCCCTCGTCCCCCGGGGACTGCCAGGCCTGGCCCGCGGAGCTTTGGTCGTCGTTCATGGGCTCCTTGGGTTCCTCGTGCGGTGCGGCGGGCCGGGCCGTGGCGCCGGGGATGCCGGCGGCCGGCGCGGCCGGCGGGGTCGGGGCACCGGGACCGGCCTCGGGGGCGGTCGGCGGAGCCGGGGTGGACGCGCCCGCGGGCGCCTGGACGGGCTCGGCGGGCGCCTGGGGGGCCTGCGGGGCCTGAGCCGGGAAACCGATGCCGGATCCCGCCAGCGGGTCTCCTGCGGGCTCTGTGCGCGGTGCCGGCACGGCCGGCCGGACCGGTTCGGCCGGGCGCACGGGGGCGGCTTCCAGAGCGCTCTGCGGAACGGGCGGTGCCTCGCCGGCCCGCACCCGGAACCACTCGGACTCGATCGCGTTGAAGATCGAGGTGTCGTGCGCCGCGGGGTCCATCGGGATGGACTCGAGCGGTGCGGTGAGCGGGTCGGGGTAGTCGGCGTAGTTGCTGCCGGAGGAGGACAGCGGGTCCGGCGCGGCGATCGGCTCACCGGCAGGGGGCGCGTAGCCGGCGCCGCCCATCGTGTCGCCGAGCGTCTGGTGGAAGCCCGAGCCGGACAGGTCGGCGGCCGGCGGGGCGGCCGGTTCGCCGTACTGCGGGGCGTCGAAGCCGGGGCCGGACAGCGGTTCGCCGACCGGCGTGTGGAAGCCGGAGCCGGACAGGTCCGCGGCCGGAGCACCGGCCGGGCCGCCGTACTGCGGGGTCTCGAACTGCGGGGCCTCGAACTGCGGGGCGTCGAAGCCGGGGCCGGAGAGCGGTTCGCCGACGGGGCGGCGGCCGAAGGACGGGGCGTCGTTGCCGTAGCCCGTGCCCACGGTGGGCGCCTCGGGCGTGGTGAACGGATTCCTGAGGCCCGCCATCGGGTCGCCGGGGCCGTCGCTCGCCGGAGCGCCGGCCGGGGTGCCGTACTGCTGGGCGTCGAAGCCGGGACCGGACAGCGGTTCACCGACGGGGCGGTGGCCGAAGGACGGGGCGTCGTTGCCGTATCCGGTACCGGTCGGGGCGCTGGGCTGCTCGGTGAACTGCTGCGGGGGCTCGAAGCCCGGGCCCGCCAGCGGTTCGCCCATCGGGCGGCGGCCGAAGGACGGCGCGTCGTTGCCGTAGCCGGTCCCGCCCTGACCGCCGGGCTGCGGGGCCTCGAACTGCGGGGCCTCGAACTGCGGCGGCTGGTACTGCGGAGCCTCGAACTGCGGAGCCTGCGGCGGCTGGAACTGCGGCGGCTCGAAGGCCGGCCCGCTGAACGACTCGGTGCCGGGCTGCCCGGCGGCCGGGGCCGCGGGGCCCTGAGCCTGCGCCGAGTTGCCGAAGCCGCTGTCGTCCAGGTGCCCGCCGAACGGCGTCATGCGCACCTCGCCGGGTGCGGCGAACGGGTCGCCGGCGGCCAGTTCGGCGCCGAGGTCGTTGTTCAGGCCGCTCGCGGAGAGCGGTTCGGCGGCACTGAAGCCGCCAGCGGCCGGGGCCTGCGGGGCCTGGCCGGGCGCGGCGAACGGGTTCGCCGGCGGCGGCAGGAGCAGGTCGTCGTTGCCTTCCTGGGCCTCGCGGTACGCCGCGAACTCCCCGGTGTGTTCCATCTCCGGGATGTTCGGGAGCAGATCGTCGAAGCTGGAGTTGAAGTTCAGGCTCGAGGACCTCGGGGGAGCCGGCGGGGTCGGCGGCGCCGCGGGCGGCGTCGGGACTCGGAACTGACCGGTGTTCTCCATGCCCTGAGGGGGAGCCTGCGGGGTGTTCGGCCGGAAGTCGTACGTCGCGGTTCCGTCCAGCGCCTCGGACAGCCGGTTGTCCAGCTCCGGTTCCGGCAGCACGAACTCGGGCCGCGCGAAGGCGCCGCTGCTGCCCGGATCGCCCGGGTCGCCGTCGCGGATCACCGGGGTCACGCCCTGCGACATGGCCTCGGTCTCGGCGAGCAGTTCGGCCAGGCCCGGCGGGGTGGCGTCGGTGCCGCGGTACGGCGGGGCCGCCGCGCTCACGTCCTCCCAGCCGTCTCCGTCGCCGCCGCCCGTCGGGACCCGCTCGCCGCCGAACGGCGGCAGCGGGGCCGGCTGCTGCGCCGGCGCGTCCTGGAAGTCCTCGGGCGAGGGCAGCTCGCGCTGCTCGGCCCGCACCGCGCCGCCGGGGCGCCGGGGCAGGCCGGTGGAGGTCAGCGCGGGGAGCTGGCCGGTGTCGGCGATGTCGCCGAAGGTGCCGCGGTTGCCGCCGACGGCCGGGGCGTCGGACAGGTTGCCGGCCAGCAGCGCGGCCGGGACCAGCACCAGCGCGGTGATACCGCCGGTGGCCGAGCGGCGCAGGCGGACCTGGATGCCGTGCCGGGTGGCCAGCCGGCCGACCACGAACAGACCCATGCGGCGGGAGATGGCGACGTCCACGACCGGCGGGTTGGCCAGCCGCTCGTTGGAGTCGTCCAGTTCCTCC
Source organism: Catenulispora sp. MAP12-49 (assembly GCF_041262705.1). NCBI lineage: Bacteria > Bacillati > Actinomycetota > Actinomycetes > Catenulisporales > Catenulisporaceae > Catenulispora > Catenulispora sp. MAP12-49. The sequence goes on from NZ_JBGCCP010000003.1 coordinate 502,959, forward strand.
GGGGTCATGCCGATGCCGGAGTCCTCGATCTCCAGCATCACGCCGCCGGTGTTCAGCAGGTTGCCGGTGACCGAGACCTTGGTCTCCGGGGCGGAGAACGACGTCGCGTTCTCCAGCAGCTCGGCGACCAGGTGGACGACGTCGTTCACGGCGCGGCCGGCGACCTCGACGGTGGGCAGGTCGCGCAGGGTGACCCGCTCGTACTGCTCCACCTCGGAGGCCGCGGCGCGCAGCACGTCGATCAGCGGGACCGGCTGGGACCAGCGGCGCCCGGGCTCTTCACCCGCGAGCACCAGGAGGTTCTCACCGTTGCGGCGCATACGGGTCGCCAGGTGGTCCAGCTTGAACAGCGAGGCGAGCTGGTCGGGGTCCTGCTCGGCGTTCTCCAGCTCGTCGATCAGCCGCAGCTGGCGCTGCACCAGCGACTGCGACCGGCGCGAAAGGTTGGTGAACATCGCGTTGACGTTGTTCCGCAGCATGGCCTGCTCGGTCGCCAGCCGGACCGCCTCGCGGTGCACCTCGTCGAACGCGCGGGCCACCTGGCCCACCTCGTCGGTGCTGGACAAGGCGATCGGCGCGATCGGCTCGATGGCCTCGCTGCCGTCCGCGTCGCGCAGGCGGCGCACCATCTCGGGCAGGCGGTTGCCGGCGATCTCCAGCGCGGTGTTCTGCAGTACCCGCAGCGGCCGCACGAGCGAGCGCGCGATCAGCGCGGTGGCCACGGACACCACGAGCAGCACGCCGACGATGATGCCGATGTTCAGGTACATGGTGTTGCGGGCGCTGTTGGACAGCGAGTCGGCCCGCGACACCAGGGCCTGGGCCTGCTGGGCACGGACCTGCTTGTACTTGGCGAGCAGTTCGTTGTACTGCTCGTACACGCTGCCGGGGACCAGCTGGTTGCCCTGGTCGCTGGCGTCGCTGTTGGCCAGTTTGTCGGCGATCGTCGTCAGGTACTGGTTCGCGCCGGTGTAGGTCTCGCCGACGTCCACGGTGTCGCTCAGCGACTGCTGCATCGGCGTGGTGGCGACGGTCTTGAACTCGGTGCGGGTGGAGGCCAGGTCCGAGATCAGACCCTGCAGCTGGGCCGAGTTCGCCTGGGCCTGGTTGGGGTCGGAGCGGACCGCCAGGACCGTCAGGAAGCCGCGCTCGCGCGAGGTCGTCTCGGTCATCTTGCCCAGGTCCGCCAGCGACCGGGAGTCGTTGATCAACTGCTGGTCGCCGGCGTCTGCGGCGACGAACTCGTAGAGGTTGTCCAGGCTGTCCAGGACCTTGTTGTACTGGCCGAACACGCTCAGCGGGTTCGAGTACGAGCCGTCGACCGCGGTGTGCAGGGCCTCCACGCCGGTCATGTTCGCCTTGGCGTCGGCGATCGCGGCCAGGGTGTCGGCCGGATAGGAGCCGTCGATCTTGTTCAGCACCGGCGTCATGGCGTCCGAGGCGCGGTCGGTGACCTTGCGCTTCGTGGCCATGCTGGTGGTCAGGTTGGTCAGCGTATCGGGGTTCGCCCCCGGCGTCCGGAACGCCATCATCTCGATGCTGACGTCGCGCTCGTCCTGCAGCGCGTCGATCAGGTCCGACAGCGGGCTGGCCGCGGCGGCCATGGTCTTGGCGTGGTCGTAGGTCTGCACGTTGCCGACCTGCTGCACGATCCGGGCCGCGGCGCCGAAGATGGTCGCCACCAGCGGCACGATGACCAGCACCACCAGACGGGTGCGGACGCGCCAGTTGCGCGGGGCGAAGCGGTTGGCCGGCCCGGTGGGGACCGGCGGGGGTGGCTGATGGCCTCCGCCGCCCTCCGACTCCTGCGGAGTGGGGACCGGACGTTGTCCGGGCAGCACGCCGTCCCGGACCCCGCGCGGAAGCTCGCCGGGAGCCGTGCGGCCGGCGGCCGCGTCGGATATGGATCCGCCGGGAGGTGGCCCGCCCACGCCGCGCTCCGGGAAAGGAGCCGGCGGACGGCGCGGGGACACGGGTCGAGTCTGCACTGGCCCTCACAGCTTTCTTTGCAACCGGGCCGCTAATGCGGCGGGTGGGGCGCCACACGGGGCTCGCGGTCTCTAGGTTTCAAGCAACGCATTCCAGCACAGGAGAGCGAGCGAGGCCAAGGGCGGGGGTTGACAGAGGTACGGTTCGATGCGTTATAGGTGGATAAACCGGGCAACGGGTCCGCGTATATGCGTATCCTTACTCGTGCATTAGTGCTAGTCGATCTCAACGGTGACGTAGGGGTCCGGCGGCCCATGTATTACGATGCGCCGACCGGCTTCATCGAAAACCCTGTAGGGGGCAGCGCAGTGCGATCAGCCAAACCCCGAGCCCGTTCACGCAGGACCTCGGCGATCGTCCTGACTCTGGTGCTCACAGCGTCGGTAGGCGCCGCCACGGCGTGCAGCTCCAGCACGTCCTCGGGGTCCTCGATGCCGTCCCACGGAGCACTGGAACAAAATCATCTCCGAATAGGCATCCCCAAGGGCGAGATCGGCGCACTGCCGATCTACACCGGAGTCGACAAGGGCTATTTCAAGGCCCAGGGGATCGATGTCTCGATCGATGATTCCTATTCCTCCTACCAGGCGGCGCTCCAGGCCCTGAACGACGGTAAAGTCGATCTGGTCTACGACGACTACGTGCACGCGATCCTGGCCCAGTCCACCGGCGCCTACCGGCTGCAGCTGGTCGCCGAGGGCTACACCGCGGGCGACGGCAGCGTGCAGCTGGTCGGCAATCCCACGACCATCAAGAGCGCGGACCAGATCAAGAACGTCTTCAGCGCGGCCGACGGGTTCCTGGTGCCGACCTCCGGGACCAACGACGCCAACGACGCCTACACGGTCCCCACGATCATGCTGATGACCTCGCTGCCGGACCTGGCCAACAGCCTGCGGATCAAGGCGGCCAGCTCGGCGGCACACCTGAAGTCCATGGCGCCCGGCGCGGCGGTGGACAAGCTGACCGGTTCCGGCACCAAGAACCCGAACCTGGCGGCCGTCATGGCCGAGCCGTACTACAGCGTCGCGATGAACAACAACCAGCTGGTCAACCTGCTGGACCTGACGCGCGGCTCGACCCAGGCCATGCCGATGGGCGGCTACTTCGCCAAGCAGGACTTCGCGGTGGCCGACACCAACCTGTTCAAGGCCTTCACCGGGGCGCTGAACCAGGCCAAGAACGTGACCTCGCAGCGCGCCACGGCCATGGCCGAGATGCAGATCCACTACGGCACCATGGCGAACTCCACAGTCGCGGCTAGCTTGAGCTTCGGCACGTTCCCGACCACCGTGAACGTCGACCGGGTGGACCGCGTCCTGACCCTCATGCAGAGCCTGGACCTCGCGCAGTATTACAACATCGACACGATGATGCCGCCGGACGCGCTGCGCGGCGGGGTCGACGGGAGCTGACGGGGGCTGTCGCACCGTCCGCGCCGGCGTCGTCACAGGTCGGCGCCGTTAGGCTCGGACGGTGAGTGCAGAAGCTACGCGGAGCGTGCGGTTCCGCTCGGACATGACCGTGGAGCTGGTGAAGGCCTCGGCCTCCGACAGCGACGTGCTGTGGGCGGCGCGGGTGTCGACCAGGGGCGAGCAGTCGCTCGAGGACGCCGGCGCCGACCCCGCCCGCTCCGCCGGTCTGATCAACTTCCTCATGCGGGACCGGCACGGCTCGCCGTTCGAGCACTCGTCGATGACCTTCCTGGTGGCCGCGCCGATCTTCGTCTTCCGCGAGTTCATGCGGCACCGCGTCTGGTCCTACAACGAGGAGAGCGGCCGCTACCGCCAGCTGGAGCCGGTGTTCTACGTGCCGGGCCCGGACCGGAAGCTGGTCCAGGAGGGCAAGCCCGGCAAGTACGTGTTCGTGGCGGGCAGCCCGGAGCAGCACAAGGCGGCCGAGGAGACGGTCCGCCGGTCCTGCGAGGCCAGCTATGCCGCCTACCTGGAGATGCTCGACGCCGGCATCGCGCGCGAGGTGGCCCGCACCGTGCTCCCGGTCGGCATCTACTCCTCCATGTACGCCACCTGCAACGCCCGCGCGCTGATGCACTTCCTGTCGCTGCGGACCAAGCACGAGGACGCGACGTTCCCGTCGTTCCCGCAGCGCGAGATCGAGATGGTGGCCGAGCAGATGGAGGAGCACTTCGCCGAGCTGATGCCGCTGACCTACGCGGCCTGGCAGGCGAACGGACGAGTCGCGCCGTAGGGCTGACTGACTGTCAGTCGCGAAGTGCTCACTCTTGGTAGTCCTAAAGAGTGAAAAACGACCGGCGCTCCAATCCGACCCGTAACGCGCTACACACACCTCTGTTAAGCACGGCGGACCCCGTCCCCACCGGACCCCCGAGCGGTGGAGACGGGGTCTGTCCATCCACGGGGCGACGATTCCCGGCAGGGCTCCTTTCAGCGCGGCTGTGGGATTCGCGTAAGCAAAGCCAGATATTCGATCACCGGTGCGGGCCGGTACCTTTGTGCCATGCCCCAGAACGCGCACCCCGCCGAGCCCGCCACGGCCCCTTGGCCAGACAATGCCCTCTGGTCGGCCGGGGCGCCCTTCGGCCGCATGATCACCGCGATGATCACGCCCTTCCAGGCGGACGGCTCCCTGGACCTGGACGGTGCGCAGAAACTGGCCGCACACCTGGTGGACGCCGGCAACGACGGCCTGGTGATCTCCGGCACCACCGGCGAGTCGCCGACCACCTCCGACGCCGAGCAGGCGGCGCTGCTGCGGGCGGTCCGCGAGGCCGTCGGCGACCGGGCGACCGTGATCGCCGGCGTCGGCACCAATGACACCGCTCACACGCTGGAGCTGGCCCGGCGGGCCGAGGCCGACGCCGACGCGCTGCTGGTGGTGACCCCGTACTACAACAAGCCGACCCAGGAGGGCCTGTTCCGGCACTTCACCGCGGTGGCCGACGCCACCTCGCGGCCGGTCGTGCTCTACGACATCCCGCACCGCTCCGGCATCCCGATCGAGGTCGACACCCTCAAGCGGCTCGCCGAGCACGAGAGGATCGTCGCGGTCAAGGACGCCAAGGGCGACCTGGTCGCCGGGTCCGAGGTCATCGCTGCCACCGATCTGGCCTACTATTCGGGGGACGACCCGCTGACCCTGCCCTGGCTCTCGGTCGGGGCGGTCGGCGTGGTGAGCATGTCCGGGCACCTCGCGGCGCCGCGCATCCGCGCGATGATCGCCGCGTATCTGACCGGCGACGTGGCCGAGGCGGCCCGCCTGCACGCGGAGCTGCTGCCGGTCCACGCCGGTGTGACGAGTCTGCCAGGTGTGATCTCCCTCAAGACGGCAATGAACATGCTGGGACTGCCCGGCGGCCCGGTGCGGCTGCCCCTGGTCGAGGCGACCGAGGAGCAGCAGGACCGGCTCAAGACGTTTCTCGCCCAAGGCGGCGTGAAGATCTAGCAAGGAGCGGACCAGAGGTCCGCGGAACACAAAGGAAAACTGCATGAGCCATCCGCATCCGGAACTCTCCGGACCCCCGCCGTTGCCGCGAGGCGCGCTGCGAGTGACCCCGCTCGGCGGTCTCGGAGAGATCGGTCGCAACATGACCGTCTTCGAGTACGGCGGCAAGCTGCTCATCGTCGACTGCGGCGTCCTCTTCCCGGAGGAGGCCCAGCCCGGCGTCGACCTGATCCTGCCGGATTTCAGCTCCATCCGGGACCGGCTGGACGACGTGGTCGGCGTGGTGCTGACGCATGCCCACGAGGACCACATCGGCGGGGTGCCCTACCTGCTCAAGGAAGCCCCGGACATCCCGCTGATCGGCAGCAAGCTGACCCTGGCGCTGGTCGAGGCCAAGCTCACCGAGCACCGGATCCGGCCCTACTCGCTGCAGGTCGCCGAGGGCGACGTGGAGCAGATCGGGCCGTTCGAGTGCCGCTTCGTGGCGGTGAACCACTCCATCCCGGACGCCATGGCCGTGGCGATCAAGACCCCGGCCGGCACGGTGTTCCACACCGGCGACTTCAAGATGGACCAGCTGCCGCTGGACAACCGGCTCACCGACCTGGCGACCATCGCCGAGCTCGGCAAGGCCGGCATCGACCTGCTGCTGGCGGACTCCACCAACGCCGAGGTGCCCGGCTTCGTCACCTCCGAGCGGGAGATCACCCCGGTGCTGGACCGGGTGTTCGGCCGGGCCAAGGGCCGCGTCATCGTGGCCTCCTTCGCCTCGCACGTGCACCGGGTGCAGCAGGTCTGCGACGTGGCCGCGGCGCACGGCCGCAAGGTGGCGCTGGTCGGCCGGTCCATGGTCCGCAACATGGCCGTGGCCCGGGACCTGGGCTACCTGAAGGTCCCCGCGGACCTGATCATCGATCTCAAGGAGATCGACGACCTGCCCGACGACAAGGTCGTGCTGATGTGCACCGGGTCGCAGGGCGAGCCGATGGCCGCGCTGTCGCGCATGGCCAACCGGGACCACCAGGTCCGCATCACCGGCGATGACACCGTCATCCTGGCGTCCTCGCTGATCCCGGGGAACGAGAACGCGGTGAACCGGGTGATCAACGGCCTGACCCGCTGGGGCGCCACGGTCGTGCACAAGGGCAACGCCATGGTGCACGTCTCCGGACACGCCGCGGCCGGCGAGCTGCTGTACTTCTTCAACCTGGCCAAGCCGCGCAACTTCATGCCGGTGCACGGCGAGTGGCGGCACCTGCGCGCCGCGGCCGACCTGGCGATCAAGACCGGGGTGCCGGAGGACCGCGTGGTGATCGCCGAGGACGGCGTCACCGTGGACCTCGTCGACGGCGTCGCGCGCATCACCGGCAAGGTCGACGCCGGCTACGTCTACGTCGACGGCAGCTCGGTGGGCTCGGTGACCGAGGCTTCGCTGAAGGACCGGCGGATCCTGGGCGACGAGGGCTTCGTGTCGGTGTTCGTCGCGGTGTCGGCCGACACCGGCAGCATCGTCACCGGCCCGGTCATCACCGCCCGCGGCTTCGGGCTGGACGACCAGACGCTGGAGCAGGCCAAGCCGCTGATCGTGCAGGCGCTGGCGGACGCCGCGGCCGAGGGCATCGGCGACACCCACCAGCTGCAGCAGCTGGTGCGCCGGGCGGTCGGACGCTGGGTCTCCAACACCACGCGGCGCCGCCCGATGATCCTTCCGGTGGTCGTCGAGGTCTGAGCGCGGGCCGGAGGCGTCCGGCAAGGCTGGGCCCCTTAGCGGGTCTGGGCCTTTGGTAGGTCTTGGCGGGCCATCCTTTCGGTGCTGCATCGAAAGGATGGCCCGCCGCGTTCGGTGCGAGCTGTAATGGATGCGGGACGAGGGGCGGCCTTCGTGGGGCGGAGCCGCCTCCTCGGCCAGGGGGAACCCAAGCATCGGCACCTCACCGGGGGGTCAGGGGCGGGGGTTCGTACGGGGGAACGGGGAAAACGGGGGTAACGGGGGTGGCCGGGATCGTCGGCCCGCATCCTGCGGGCGGGGCGGTCCCGGCCATATGGGATTCCCGTCGTGGACCGGACTGCCGGGGCCGGCGGGGGCTACCGGCGGTTCGCCGCTATCAGTTCGGCGCCAAGGCCGGTGAGCCGGTGCCGGACGCTGCGCCCGGTGCGTTCGGTGACGACCAGCCCGGCCGAGCGCAGCGCGGCCGCGTGGGCCGAGGCGGTGGGGGACTTGACGCCGAGGCGTACCGCCAGCTCCCCGGTCGTGGGATCGTCGCCGATGGCGCGCAGCGCGGCGGCGCGGGCCCGGCCGATGAGCGAGGCCAGGCCGTCGTGGGGCGGCCCTTCCGCGGTGAGCGCGGCGGCGGCGTCCAGATCCGAGACCGGATAGGCCATGATCGAACGTCTGCCGGGGGCTATCAGCGAACCCACGTAGTGCCCGAACACCGACGGTGTGAACGTCAGCCCGTCGCCGCGCAGGTCGTAGCGCCAGTCCGGGACCTTGGCCACGGCCAGCGAGAGCTGCTCGGGTTCCCAGCTCAGCTTGGGATGCAGGTCGTTCAGGACCGCGCCGGGGCCGTCGGTGGCCATCTGGCGGGCCCGGCGCCCGATGTCGGCGTCCAGGGTGCGGCGGATGTCCGGCCAGTCGTCGGCCAGGCAGGAGGTGAACAGCGCGTGCATCGCGTCGGTGAGCACCGGGATCAGCCGGTCGCCGTGGTCGCGCAGGGCGTCGTAGGCCCGGGAGGGGCGGCGGTCCCAGGTGTCGAAGATCGTGAAGTCCAGCGCCAGCTCGGTGTCGCGGACCGCGCGCAGCGCGTCGAGCTCCTCGTCCAGGCCGCGGTGCAGGCGCCCGCTCGGCGGCAGGTCCGGGATCAGGAAGGCCGGGGCGTAGTTGGGGATCGCGTTCAGCAGCTCCATCAGCGGCCGGCAGCGTTCGGGGACGTGCCGCAGGGCCCCGGCCAGCCAGCGCCGGTGCGCCGAGCGTAAAGGACGGGTGGATCCCAGCTGGTCCAGGCCGCGGACCAGGTTCACCAGGGGAGAGGTCTCAAAACCGATGTTCGCCAGGTCGGCACTGGTCATGGGGATGCCGACCACGCCCCACCCCCTCTTCGCCGAGCCCGCGCCCGCCCCGGCCGGCGGTGCGGCAACCCCCTGACAACCGACGACCCCGCCGGCTGCCGTCGCTCGCATGATACGCCGCGAGCCCCCGACCGCGTGCGGTCGGGGGCTCGCTATGCGTGATGGCGCGAAGCCTCGCGTCAGGCGGCGGCCTCGGCGAGCTCGCCGGCGGTCAGCTTCTCCGCCAGCGCCTTCCACGCCGGGACCTTCTCGCCGAACTTGGCGGCCAGCTCGGTCACCTCGGCGTCGATCTTCGTGCGGTCCGCGCCCTCGATGGCGGACAGGAGGCCGAACAGCTCCTCGGAGTCCACCTTCAGGTGCAGGTTCTTGCCGTCGGCGGCGGCGAAGTAGCAGAAGCCGCCACCCAGCGGCGTGAACCGCTTCATGTCACCGAAGACACGCCCGCCGCCGGCACCACCGGCACCGGCCCGCACGGATGCGCGCGCTGTCTTGCTTTCCTTCTTGGCACCGGCCACGACGGCCCTCCTCGATAGTCCCGGCGCGTCGTGCAGACGCGGACGAACCAGCTGATGAATTGGGGGATCGACCCGCTCGGGAAGGGCGCACACGCGAATACTGCGCGGCACCCACAAGGGGCCGACCGAACTACTTTAGCCTGAACGGCCGCCCGGACGGGAATCGGCCGTCGGGCGGGTAACGGCTCGCACGCGCGGGCGAACTTGCGTGTGGCGGGCGGTGCCGGTGGGACATCACCGGTAGCCTGGTCATCATGGCCACCCGTACGCCCTCCAAGAACAGCAAGGCAACGGCAGCCACATCCGCGTCCAAGTCCGGTGCGAAGTCCTCCTCGGGGTCGGCCGGATCGGCGGGGGCGGCCAAGGGCACCGCCGCGAGAAAGGGACGCGGCAGGGCTGCCGCGTCCGGCGCCGCGCCCGCCGCCGCACCTCCGCCGAAGAACCCGCGCTCCCGCTCGGCGCGTACCGCCGGGCCGCTGGAGAAGGGGATCGGCAGGCTGGCCACCAATTCGCGCCGCGGCGCCGGCCGGGCCTCGCAGGGGGCCAAGTCGCTGCACCCGGACCACCGGCGCGACGGCGTCGGCTTCGCGCTGATCGGCCTGGGGATAGTGATGGCCGCGGCGCTGTGGCACGGGTTCCCCGGCGCGGTGCCGCAGGCCATCGTCGCGGTCGTGGCCGGCGGCTTCGGCCGGGTCGGCGCGTTCACGCCGCTGCTGGTCTTCGGCCTGGCGGTGCGGGTGATCCGGCGGCCGGAGGAGGCCGCCGACACCAACCGGATGTCCATCGGCTGGGGGGCCTTCACCGTCGCCGCGGTCGGCCTGATCCACATCTCCGGCCACATGCCGCACCCCTCGGACGGGGCCACCGCGATGCGGGACGCCGGCGGCTGGATCGGCTACGCGATCTCCGCGCCGCTGGTCTCGACGGTGTCCTCGTTCGTCGCCGTGCCGCTGCTGATCCTGCTGCTGCTGTTCGGGGTCCTGGTCATCACCGCGACGCCGGTCTACCGGATCCCGGAGCGGATCCGCGCCGGCCGCGGGCACGCGGGCGGGTTCCTGCATTGGATGATCTTCGGCGAGCGCGAGGACCCGGACGCGTCGGCCACCGAGGAGGACGACCCGTACGGGATCCTCCCCGAGGACGACCCCTCGGACAACGAGGTCCGCAACCAGCGCCTGCAGCAGACCGTCGAGAACGAGCCGACGATCTTCATCCCGATGCTGGAGGAGTCCGGCACCGCGGCCGGCGACGCCGTGCCGGACGCGGTGCCGGCCGAGGACGACGGCACCCAGGTGACGATCCCGGTCGCCCGCACCCGCAAGGCCGGCGGCAAGAAGGCCGGCTCCGCCGCTCCGGCGGCCGGCGTCTCGCCCAAGGACGCGGTCCAGGCGGCGATGGAGCTGTACGCGGCCAGCGCGGACCCGAACGCCGAGTACAAGCTCCCGCCGCCGGACATGCTGCGCGTCGGGGCGCCGCCGAAGACCCGCTCGAAGGCCAACGACGCCGTGGTGGCCGCGCTGGTCGAGGTCTTCAAGCAGTTCAACGTGGACGCCAAGGTCGTCGGCTTCACCCGCGGCCCGACGGTCACCCGCTACGAGATCGAGCTGGGCCACGCGGTCAAGGTGGAGCGAATCACCGCGCTGAGCAAGAACATCGCCTACGCGGTGGCCTCGGCCGACGTCCGGATCCTGTCGCCGATCCCCGGCAAGTCCGCCATAGGGATCGAGATCCCCAACACCGACCGCGAGAACGTCTCCCTGGGCGACGTGCTGCGCTCGACGGAGGCCACCACCCAGACCCACCCGATGATGGTGGGGCTGGGCAAGGACGTCGAGGGCCGGCACATCGTGGCCAACCTGACCCGCATGCCGCACATGCTGGTGGCCGGCGCGACTGGCGCCGGCAAGTCCACCTGCATCAATACTTTGATCGTCTCGGTGCTGCTGCGTGCCACCCCGGACCAGGTCCGGCTGATCCTGGTGGACCCCAAGCGGGTCGAGCTGACCAGCTACGAGGGCATCCCGCACCTGATCACGCCGATCATCACCAACCCGAAGAAGGCCGCCGAGGCGCTGCAGTGGGTGGTCCGGGAGATGGACCTGCGCTACGACGACCTGGCCGAGTCCGGCTTCCGGCACGTGGACGACTTCAACGCCGCGGTGAAGGCAGGCAAGCTCAAGCCGCTGCCGGGCTCGGAGCGGGTGTACCAGCCCTACCCGTACCTGCTGGTGATCGTCGACGAGCTCGCCGACCTGATGATGGTGGCCCCGCGCGACGTCGAGGACTCCATCGTCCGCATCACCCAGCTGGCCCGGGCCGCCGGCATCCACCTGGTGCTGGCCACCCAGCGGCCGTCGGTGGACGTGGTGACCGGCCTGATCAAGGCGAACGTGCCCTCGCGGCTGGCCTTCGCCACCTCCTCGCTGGCCGACTCCCGGGTCATCCTGGACCAGCCGGGCGCGGAGAAGCTGGTCGGCCAGGGCGACGCGCTGTTCCTGCCGATGGGCGCCTCCAAGGCGCAGCGGCTGCAGGGCGCGTACGTGTCGGAGGCCGAGATCGCGGCGGTCGTGAAGTTCAGCAAGGACCAGCTGACCCCGGCCTACCGCGAGGACGTCACCGGCCAGGCGGCGTCGAAGAAGGTGGCCGAGGAGGAGATCGGCGACGACCTGGACCTGCTGCTGCAGGCCGCGGAGCTGGTGGTGTCCACGCAGTTCGGGTCGACCTCGATGCTGCAGCGCAAGCTGCGGGTCGGGTTCGCCAAGGCCGGGCGGCTGATGGACCTGCTGGAGACCCGGAACGTGGTCGGGCCCTCGGAGGGGGCCAAGGCGCGGGACGTGCTGGTGCGGCCCGATGATCTGGAGGGCCTGCTGGACTCGATCCGGGCCGAGGCCGGGGCGGGATAGGGCGGCAGCGCTGCCCGCACCCGCCGGCGGCCTGCGGGCCTACTTCGGTCCGGTGCTCCTGCCCATGGGCATGCCCTTGCCCATCGGCATGCTCTGGTCCGCCGGCACCGTGTGCCCGGATCCCGTCGTGTGCCCGGCGGGCACGTTCTTTGCCTGGTCGGTCAGGTCGACCAGGGTGGCGGCCTCGGCGTTGGCGCGGATCGACTGGATGCCGCTGATCGCGCTCGCCTTCGATTCGTACGCCTCGCCGACGGCGATGATCTCGCCGTTCCCGGCCTTGAGGCGGAATCGGAACTTCCCGGCCTTGTCCTTGTAGACCTCGAACTTCCCGGCCATCGTCCAGTCCTTTCGGTAGTGCGGTCCCCCCTCACGGTGGTCTGCCTTCGCCGCCCCGCGCCATCGCACGTGCGCCGTTCGTGCCCTGTCGACAAGTCGATGGAACTGACCCGCGCGACCTATCAATACGACATATGGGCGAATCCACTCTCCGGTTCGCCTCAATCCACTCGATATGGGGCATAGCCGTCTGTGCGGGGGTCTGCGCGGCGGGAGGTCCGGCGGGCTTACGGATCGGGTGAATCGAGGTGTGTCGCATGGGCGGTCAGCGGGCTGAGGACGAGCGGGACGGCACGGGTGTCGGGCTCGACGAGGCGGACGCGCTGCGCGGCGGGCGCTTCGTCGGGGATGAGGTCGCCGGCGGCGGGGTAGCGGGAGGCGCCGGTGGTGGCGCTGGTGGCAGTGTCGGTGCGCGGACTGCGGCGCGCACCGGCACTGCCACCGACGTCGCCGCCGAGAGGGCCACCGCCACCGCCACGGCCACCGGGACCGACGCCGCCGAGCCCTGCACGAAGGCTGCCGAGACGCCGGTGACGGCGCCGACGGCCGCCGTGCCGGCTGCGGCCTCCGAGCCGGGGTCGACACCGGATCCCGACAAGGTCCCGGCCGCCAAGGCCGCCGAGGCCGCGGCGGACCCGGCGGACCTGACCGACTCGCAGATCGTCGGCCGGCGCCTGGCGCTGGCCCGGCAGCACGCGGGCCTGTCGATCGAGGAAGTCGTGGCGGCCACCCGGATCCGGCCGGGCATGCTGCGCGAGATCGAGGCGGGGGAGTTCATGCACTGCGGCGGCGATGTCTACGCCCGCGGGCACGTGCGGGCCATCGCCAAGGTCGTGGGCATCGACCCGGAGCCGCTGCTGGAAGAGCACCCGCCGCACGTACCGACCGACCTGCCGGTGCGGGGACGGTCGCGCGTGGTGTCGCGGGCCGAGGCGCCCAAGGCCCCGGCCGCCTCGGCCGAGGAACAGAAGCCGGGCGCGGGTGCGGCATCGGACAGGCGGGCGGGTGCGCCGGCCTCCAATGTGATGCCGACCAACGCGGTGCCGACCAACGCCGTGCCGACCAGCGCGGCGCGCGACAACGCGGCGCGGTTCGCCGGGCGCGCGCCGAGCCGGGTGATCCGGCCGGCGGCTGAGGGCGCGACGCTGGTGGCCGCGAGCAAGGGCGCCGCTGCGGGCAAGGCGGCCGCGGCCGGCGCCGGTACCGGCGGCAAGGGCGGCTCCGGATCGGTTCGGCCGCCGCAGCCCCGCCGCAAGGACGACCCGGGCAAGATCGAGCGGTATCCCAAGTCGGCGAACTGGACCGCCGCGATGCTGGTGGCGCTGCTCGGCCTGGTGGTGTTCGCCGGCGTGCAGCTGATCGGCGACGACGGCGGCAAGGCCGCCCCGGCCGCGGCCCCGGCTCCCAAGCCGAAGCCGGTCGCGGTCAAGCCCACGCCTCCGCCGCTCCCGCCGGCGCCCAAGGGCGTCGCGGTCAAGATCGCCGCCGTCGGCTCCGACAGCTGGCTGAACGTGACCGGCCCGGACGGCCACGTCCTGTTCGACAACATGCTGCCGGCCGGCAGCACGCAGAGCTTCCAGGACCCCAAGCAGCTCGGCGTGACCCTCGGCAACGCCGCGGCGGTCCACATGACGCTGAACGGCAAGGACCTCGGTTCGGCCGGCGGCGACGGCCAGGTCGTGCACGTGACGCTGAACCCGACCGGCGAGGTGGCCGGCTGAGCGCGGGTTCCAGGGAAACGATGAGGGCGGCGACCATGTGGTCGCCGCCCTTGTCCGTACTCGCACACAACCCGCACAGCTTCTCCACCACGGGCTCACCGTCCGCTGTTTCGATGAAGCATGACCAGCTCAGCAGTCACCAGCGCCGCTTCGGCGTCCTACCTGGACGCGGTCGCGGCCACCGATGCCGCCCGTTCCTACAAGCAGGACCTGATCACCGCACTCGCCATCGCACCGGGCCACCGCGTGCTGGACGTCGGCTGCGGTCCCGGGACCGATCTCGCGGCCCTGGCCGAAGCGGCCGGTCCGGCGGGAACGGTGCTCGGTATCGACCAGGATCCCCAGATGGTCGCGACCGCCCGGGTACGGATGGCTGATCGGCCGACTGTCCAGGTGCGCCACGCGGACGCCCACCAGCTACCGTTCGCGGATCACAGCATCGACCGTGCCCGCGCCGATCGCGTCCTGATGCACGTCGCCGATCCGGCAGCGGTGCTGCGCGAGATCCATCGGGTGTTGCGGCCCGGCGGCCGTCTCACCCTGGCCGAGCCGGACTGGGACACGCTCGCCGTCGACCACACCGATCTGGCGGTCAGCCGTGCCTTCACCCGGTACGTCGCCGAGCGCGTCAACCGCAATCAGGCCGTCGGACGGCAGCTGCCGCGCCTCGCCGCACACGCCGGGTACACCCTGCGGGCTGTTCGCAATGAGGCCGTGGTGTTCACAGATTTCCAGACCGCCGAGACCATCCTGGGGCTGCGCCGCACCACCGAGCGCGCGGTGACCGCCGGTTACCTCACCGAGGAGGACGCCGCCGCCTGGCTCGGCCATCTCACAGCTGACACGTTCTTCGCGACCGTGTCCTTCGTGACCGTGGTCGCCGAGTCAGCACTCGCTCTCGTCTGAAGCCTTCTCCAGCAGCTCCGCCACGACCGCCAGCTCCTCGGCGCTCAGCCGGAGGAGCCCCGGGGCCGGCTCGGCGAGGATCCGGATCGCGGTCACGGCGGCGGAGTGCCCCTCGGGGGTGAGCTCGACCATCTTGGCGCGGCGGTCGTCCGGGGCGACGCTGCGGGTCACCAGGCCGCGCTCCTCGAGGTCGTCGACCACGGTGGTGGTGTAGGGCTTGTCCCAGCTCAGACGGGCGGCCAGTTCGCTCATCCGCAGCGGGCCGTGCACCAGCCGGCGCAGCGCGCGCGACCGGCCGAAGCTCAGGCCGGTCGCCCTCTCCACCGCGCCGCGTACGTCGCGCTGGTGGAGCACCAGCTTCTGCATCGCGGCGTGCGCACGGTACGCGTCGTGGCTGGGGTAGTCGGTCATCGCAGTGCGGGGATCCCCGTGTCGGTCGTCGGCTCGGCCGGCTCGGTCAGCCGGGCCGCGGTGCGCGCGGCCGTCGCCGCCGCGTGCTTACCGGTCGTGAGCATACCTAGTACGAACACTGCAAGGCCGCAGCCGAACAGGATCCACCAGCCCGCGTGGCTGGCCGCCGGCAGTCCGGTGCGGGCCGGGCCGGTCGCCCGGGCCACCACCACCGAGCCGATGATCGCCACGCCGAGGGTCTGTCCGACCTGCCGGCTGGTGGAGGCCACCGCCGCCGCGACGCCGGCCTGCGCCCGCGGCATTCCGGACACCGCGGTGTTGGTGATCGGCGGGTTCAGGGTGCCGAAGCCCACGCCCAGGATCGCGTAGGCGACCAGCAGCAGCGCCACCGGCGTCGTCGCGCTCAGCCCGGTCAGCAGCAGGGGGCTGAGCGCCAGCAGCACGCCGGCGGCGATCAGCGGGACCCGCGGGCCGTGGTTGGCGACCCAGCGTCCCGAGCGCGGGCCGACGATGACGCTGGCCACCGCGATCGGCAGGGTCAGCAGTCCCGCCTTCAGCGCGCTGTAGCCGAGGGCGTCCTGGAGATACAGGGTGTTCATGAACAGGAATCCGGACAGGGCCAGGAACCCCGCGACCGCCATCAGCGTGGCGCCGGAGAACGGCAGGCTGCGGAAGAACCGCGGGTCGATCAGCGGCTGCTCGCGGCGCAGCTCGTAGGCCACGAACCCGGCCGCCGCCGCGATCGCCGCGACGAACACCACGATGGTCTGCCCTGAGACCCACCCGACCCGCGGCGCCTCGATGATCGCGTAGGTGACGCCGGCCAGGAACGCGATGCCGAGCACCTGCCCGACCGGGTCGAAGCGGCGGGCCCTCGGGGCCTTGGACTCCGGCACGAAGATCCCGGTCAGCAGCACGGCCGCGACCCCGATCGGCACGTTCAGCCAGAAGATGGACCGCCAGCTGGCCGCGCTCAGCAGCAGGCCGCCGACCACCGGGCCGGCCGCCATGCTCACCCCGAACGCCGCCGACCACACGCCTATCGCCTTGGCGCGGTCCTTGTTGTCGGTGAACACGTTGGTGATGATCGACATCGCGACCGGGTTCATCATGGCGCCGCCGACGCCCTGCAGGGCACGCGAGCCGACCAGCGCCCCGAGGTTGGGCGCCAGCGCGCACAGCACCGAGCCGACGACGAACAACGAGGTACCGGTCATGAACACGCGGCGCCGGCCGAGCCGGTCGCCGAGCGAGCCGGCCAGGATCAGCAGCGAGGCCAGGGTGAGGGTGTAGGCGTCGATGGTCCACTGCAGCCCGGAGACCGGGGCCCGCAGGTCGCGCTGGATAGAGGGCAGGGCCACGTTCACCGCGGTGTTGTCCACGCCGACGATGAACAGGCTCATACAGCAGATGGCCAGGATGAGATAACGACGGTGCGCGCTCTCGGGCACGGAGCCTCCCCAAGAAAGATTGTGTCTGTATAACCATTGTAAGCACACAACTATTGTGTCTGGCCAACTATTCTTCGCGCTGTAGCCTGGTGGCCATGTCCGGCACCGTGTCCCCAGCGACTCCTCAGGCATCTCCGCGCCGCACTGTGGCCCTGGTCACGCTGGGCTGCGCCCGTAACGACGTGGACTCCGAGGAGCTGGCCGGCCGGCTCGCGGCCGACGGCTGGGATCTGGTCGACGATCCCAACGGCGCGGACATCGCGGTGGTGAACACCTGCGGGTTCGTCGAGGCCGCCAAGAAGGACTCCATCGACACCCTGATCGCCGCCGCCGACGCGAAGGCCGAGAGTGCTTCGGGGGCCGGCCCCAAGGCCGTCGTCGCCGTCGGCTGTCTGGCCGAGCGCTACGGGCAGCAGCTGGCCGAGGCGCTGCCGGAGGCCGACGCGGTCCTGGGCTTCGACGACTACCAGGACATCAGCTCGCGGTTGAACTCGATCCTGCACGGCGAGCGCCCGGTCTCGCACGTCCCGCGCGACCGGCGCACGCTGCTGCCGCTGACCCCGGTGGACCGGCAGGCCGCCAAGGGCGGCGTCGCGGTGCCGGGCCACGGCGACGCCGGCGACACCGAGGACGCCGCCGCGACCGCCGCGACCGCCGCAGTCGGGACTGAGACCGCTGCCGCCGAGCGCCCCGACGACCCGACCCTGTCCCCGGTCGCCCCGCCGACCCGCCGCGTGGTGCGCCGCCGCCTGGACGACGGCCCCTCGGCCCCGCTGAAGCTGGCCTCCGGCTGCGACCGCCGCTGCTCGTTCTGCGCGATCCCGGCCTTCCGCGGCTCCTACCTGTCCCGCCGCCCGCACGACATCCTCGACGAGGCCCGCTGGCTGGCCGGCCAGGGGGTGCGCGAGCTGGTCCTGGTCTCGGAGAACTCCACCTCCTACGGCAAGGACCTCGGCGACCTGAAGCTGCTGGAGACGCTGCTTCCGGAGCTGACCGCGATCGACGGCGTGGACTGGCTCCGGGTCAGCTACTTGCAGCCGGCCGAGATGCGCCCGACGCTGATCGACGTGATGGCTTCCACCGAGGGCGTCGTGCCCTACTTCGATCTCTCCTTCCAGCACTCGTCCCCCGGGCTGCTGCGCAGGATGCGCCGCTTCGGCGGCACCGACTCGTTCCTGGAGCTGCTGGAGGCCATCCGCACCCGGGTCCCGCACGCCGGGGTCCGCTCCAACTTCATCGTCGGCTTCCCGGGCGAGAGCGCCGCGGACTTCGAGGAGCTGGAGACGTTCCTGTCGCAGGCGCGGCTGGACGCGATCGGCGTGTTCGGATACTCCGACGAGGACGGCACCGAGGCCGCCGGCTACGAGGGCAAGCTCGACGAGGACGAGATCGCCGAGCGCGTGGCGCACCTGACCGGTCTGGCCGAGGAGCTGACCGCGCAGCGTGCCGAGGACCGGATCGGCGAACGTATCGACGTGCTCGTGGAATCCGTGGCGCACGACGGCGTGGCCGAGGGCCGCGCGGCGTTCCAGGGCCCGGAGGTCGACGGCTCGGTCATGCTGGTCCCGGCCCTGGAGCCGGGCGCCCCCGAGGTGGAGCTGGTGCCGGGCGCGATCGTGCCGGCGAAGGTGGTCGGGAGCGAGGGAGTGGATCTGCACGCCGTGGCGATCACTCCCCTAAGCTTGGTCGGGTGAAGCCCGCGCCCCCAGACCCGCTGACGCAGGAGGCGTCCCCGGCGGGTCTGTGGAACATGGCCAACATCCTGACGATGGTGCGGCTGCTGCTGGTCCCGGTCTTCGGGTACCTGCTCGCGCACGACCACGGCCAGTCGGCCGCGTGGCGGGGCATGGCCTGCGCGGTGTTCGTGGTCGCCAACATCACCGACACCCTGGACGGCAAGGTCGCCCGGTCCCGCAACCTGGTCACCGACTTCGGCAAGATCGCCGACCCCATCGCCGACAAGGCCCTGATGGGCACCGCGCTGGTGATCCTCAGCGCGCTCGGCGAGCTGAACTGGTGGGTCACGATCGTGATACTGACCCGCGAACTGGGCGTCACGCTGCTGCGGTTCTGGGTGCTGAAGTACGGCGTGATCGCGGCCAGCCAGGGCGGCAAGCTCAAGACCTTCCTGCAGGGCTTCGCGATCCTCTTCTACCTGATCCCGACCTCGGCGCAGTGGTGGCACTGGGTGAGCGTGGTGACGATGGCCGCCGCGCTGGTGCTGACGGTGGTGACCGGGGTGGACTACGTCGTGCGGGCGGTCCGGCTGCGGCTGGCCGGGGTGAAGCGGTGAGCGCGGACGGGGCCGCGGACGGGACCGCGGAGCTGGCGGCCAGGCTCGTCGCGGACGGGACCGCGCAGGACTTCACGGTCGCGGTCGCGGAGTCCCTCACCGGAGGGCTGCTGGCGGCGGCGATCACCTCGGTCCCGGGCGCCTCGCAGGTCTTCCGTGGCTCGGTGACCGCCTACGCCACCGACATCAAGGCCTCGGTGCTCGGCGTCGACGCCGACCTGCTGGCCCGCGAGGGCGCCGTGGACGCCGAGGTGGCACGGCAGATGGCGGAGGGCGTGCGGCGCTTGTTCGGGGCCACGGTGGGCCTGGCGACGACCGGGGTGGCCGGTCCGACGCAACAGGACGGCAAGCCGGTGGGACTCGTCTACATCGGGTACGCGAGCGCGGGTTCCGAGCCGGTCGCCGAAGAACTCCGGCTGGACGGCGACCGCGAGGCGATCCGCGCGCAGACCGTGCGGAACGCTCTGGCCCTCGCCTTCAAGAACGGCTGATCCGGAACCCGAGCACCCGCGCCACGCCGAAGAGCGCGGCGCCGCACAACGCGTACGACCCCAGCACGTCCGACACCCAGTGGTAGTCCATCCACACCAGCGAGAAGCCCACGGCCAGCGCCCAAAGCGTCATCGCGATGGCGATCGCGATCCGCGCCCGGTGCCCGGTGAACACGAAGGCCAGGATCAGCGCCGCGGTCCCGTAGCCCAGCATCGTGTTGCCGGTGTGGCCGGACGGGAAGTAGCCGAGGCCGCCGGACATCGCCTGGCCGGCCATGCTAGGGCCGGGACGGTTGCCGATCGCCTTCAGGAACAGCACGACCAGCAGGGCCGCGTAGCCGGCCGTCATCGCCAGGACCGGGCGCCAGCTGCGGCGCACGGCCGCCGCGTTGAGGCCGACCAGCGCCAGCGCGACCACGGGCACCTGGATCTGGAACGGCACCCCGTGGACCGAGACGCCGCCGCCGAGGTCGGCGATGCCCTTGAAGAGCGGCCAGCGGTGCTTGCCGTCCGTCGCGTGCGCGACGTCCTGGACGTGGTTCCGGGCCCACAGGTCGAACGAGGTCAGGAAGGTCGGCCGGGCCAGGACGAGCACCCACAGCACGAGGAAGACGCCCAGCAGGATCAGCGGGATCCGGATCTCGGGCTGCCGCAGAGCACGGCGCCGGTCCGGGGCCGGTTTCCCCGTGCCCGGTCCGGCGGCCGGGACTTCTTCCCGGACGGTACCGGGCTCGCCGGTGCCCGAGGCGGAAGCGGCGATCTGCGCATCTGTCATCAAGAGCAACTCTCGCATACGCCGACCGCTAGCGTGCCGGTATGGAACGCGTCACCATCATCACCGGGGGCGGCCGGGGCATCGGCCGGGCCACCGCGCTTCGCCTGGCCCGCGACGGCCACGACATCGCCTTCAGCTATCTCAGCGACGACACCGCGGCGTCGGCGACGGCCGCCGAGGTCCGCGATCTCGGGCGCCGCTGCGTGGCGGTCAAGATGGACACCACCGACGAGGGGGATGTGGAGCGGCTCTTCGACACGGCGATCGATGAACTCGGCGGGCTGACCGGGCTGGTGAACAACGCCGGCGTGACCGGGCCGCTGACCCGGCTCGTCGACGCCGACGCCGCGGACATCCGCCGGGTGGTCGATGTGAACGTGGTCGGTTATCTGCTGTGCTGTCGGCGGGCGGCCAAGGAGATGGCGTTGCGCGGGGGCGGCGCGATCGTGAACGTCTCCTCCGGCGCGGCCACACGCGGCTCGCCGGGCGAATACGTGCACTACGCCGGAGCCAAGGCCGCCGTCGACTCGATCACCGTGGGCTTGGCGCAGGAACTGGGCCCCGAAGGGATCAGGGTGAACTCGGTGCAGGCCGGGGTCACGCGCACCCGCATCCACGCCGACATGGGGGACGCGGACCGCGCCGAGAAGCGCGGCGCGATGCTGCCCCTGGGCCGGCCCGGGGAGCCGGAGGAGATCGCGGCGGCCATCGCCTGGCTGCTGAGCGAGGAGTCGAGTTTCACCACCGGTGCGGTGCTCCGGGTGGCCGGGGGCAATTGAGCGCCGGTGCGCGGGCCGGTCCTATCCGGCCCGTACCACGCCGCCTTCATAGGCGCTGATCACCAGTTGGGCCCGGTCGCGGGCCCCGAGTTTGGCGAGCAGCGCCGACATGTGGGTCTTGACCGTCGACATCGAGACGAAGAGTTCGGCGCCGATCTCGGTGTTCGACAGGCCGCGCGCGACGAGGGCCAGGACCTCGCGTTCGCGCGCGGTCAGCTGGTCCAGGGCGGCGTCCGGCGGCGCCACGGAGCGCTTCGCCGCTGTGCGTCCCCTGACGAACTCGGTGATCAGCCTGCGGGTCGCGGCCGGGGTCAGCAGGGCCTCGCCGCCGCGGATCACCTCGACCGCCTTGACCAGATCGGCCGGCGGCGAGTCCTTGAGCAGGAAGCCGCTGGCGCCGGCGAGCAGGCCCTCGTAGACGTACTCGTCGAGGTCGAAGGTGGTCAGGATCAGGACCCGGACGGCCGGGTCGGCCGCGGTGATCCGACGGGTGGCCGCGATGCCGTCCAGGACCGGCATCCGGACGTCCATCAGGACCAGGTCCGGGCGCAGTTCGCCGGCCATTTCCACGGCCTGCGCGCCGTTCGCGGCCTCGCCGACCACCACGCAGCCGTCGTAGCCGTTGACCAGGGCCCGCAGCGAAGCGCGCAGCAGCGCCTGGTCGTCGGCGATCAGGATGCGGCTCATGCCGGGAACCCCGCCGTCACCACGAATCCGCCGCCGTCCGCGGGCCCGGCCGAGAACGTGCCGCCGAACAGCGCGGCGCGCTCGGCCATGCCGCGCAGGCCATGCCCGGGCGGGCCGACGGGGGCGGGCGGCAGACCGTCGGGCGGCGGGGGATTGGCGATCGTGACCGTCACCTCGTGCGGCTCGAAGCGCAGCAGCACCGAGCCGGAACCGGTCCGGGCGTGTCGCAGGATGTTGGTCAGCGACTCCTGCACGATGCGGTACACCGCCAGGCCGACGGCGGCCGGGATGGCCCGGCGCTCGCCCTCCTCCCGCAGGCCGATACGCAGGCCTGCCTGTGCCGCCTGGGCGATGAGGGCGCCGATGTCGGGCAGGTCCGGGACCGGTTCGCGCTCCGGCGCCGTTTCGTGGGCAGACGTTGTGGGGGCAGACGCCGTGGGCCCGTCGGTGTTCGGTGTCGGCGCGGCGCGCAGGACGCCGAGCAGTCGGCGCATGTCACCCATCGCCGTGCGGCCGGTCTCCTCGATCGCGGTCAACGTGGTGCGCATCTGCTCGGCCTCGTGCTGGCGGAACACCGCCACCCCGGCCTGCACGGTGATCAGGCTGAGCGCGTGCGCCACGACGTCGTGCAGCTCCCGCGCGATGCGCAGTTTCTCCTCGGCCATTCTGGAGGCTACCTCGGCCTCTATCCGGCGGGCGCGCACGGCGGCGAAGGCCGAGCGGTACTGCCGCTGCTGGCGCACGAGATAGCCGGTCAGGGACGGCGCGACGCCGATCGCGACCCCGCTGAGCCCGACGACCGACGGCGGGTAGTGCAGGTCGGTCAAGATCGCCACCGCCACCACCAGCACCCCGGCGGAGGCCAGCGCGGTGACGCGGCCCGGGCGGGTCGTCGCGACGGTGTAGAGCGCGAACATCATCGCGAACGGTCCGTAGTCGTCGTAGGGCGGCACGGACGTGGCCAGCGTGATGGTCGCGGCGGTGAGCAGCAGGCAGACGGCCATCGGGAAGCGGCGGCGGGCCGGGAAGACCAGCGTCACCGCGATGACCAGCAGCGCCAACCACGGATTCTGGTGCACCGGGCCGCTCGGCCGGGCCCCTCCCACCGGCAGCAGGAACATCAGCGCCAGCGCGGTGTCCAGCGCGACCCAGTGCCAAGGGCGCATCCGAGGTATCCGCGGGGCGAGCGGGACGGGACGTGCCGCGACATCGGCCATCTGCTGACGGTAAGCCCGCGGACACGCGGTGATCAACGCCGTCGGCCGGAAACCATACCCGGGTAGGAGACCGGGGGATCGGCCCGTGCTCCGATGTGCCCGCGCCCGGTTTCTCCGACCCTTGATACATGATCGAGATCGAGGACCTGAGCAAACGCTACGGCGACAGATACGCGGTGCGCGACCTGACGTTCAGCGTGCGTCCGGGCCGGGTGACCGGGTTCCTGGGGCCGAACGGCGCAGGGAAGTCCACCACCATGCGCGCCGTCCTCGGCCTGGACCTGCCGACGTCCGGCCGGATCCGGGTCGACGGCCGGCCCTACGCCGCGCTGGAGCGGCCGCTGACGCATGTCGGCATGCTGCTCGACGCCGGGGGCGTGCATCCCGGCCGCAGCGCGCGTCAGCATCTGCGGGCCGTGGCCGCGGCGGGAAGGCTTTCCGGGCGGCGGGTGGACGAGGTGCTGGCCCGGGTCGGGCTGACCGACGTGGCCCGGCACCGGGTCGGCGGCTTCAGCCTCGGCATGCGGCAGCGGCTGGGGATCGCGACCGCACTGCTCGGCGATCCCGGGATTCTGATGTTCGACGAGCCGGTCAACGGCCTCGATCCGGAGGGCATCCGCTGGATCAGGGATCTGATGAAGGCGTTGGCGGCCGAGGGGCGCACGGTGTTCGTCTCCAGCCACCTGATGAGCGAGATGGAGAACACCGCCGACCACTTGGTGGTGATCGGGCGCGGCCGGCTGATCGCCGACATCCCGGCCCGCGAATTGATCGAGCGGTACAGCGGCGGGTTCCTGAGCGTGCGCACCGATGATCCCGGCCGGCTGATCACGGTGCTGGCGGCGGCCGGGGCGCAGGTCACGCCCGAGGGCCCGGACACGGTGCGGGTGGTCGGGTTGGCCGCGGACGTCGTGGCCCGGCTGGCGTACGGAGCCGGGGTGTTGGTGCTCGACCTGGCGCGGCATACGACGTCGTTGGAGGACGCCTATCTGCGGCTGACCGATGCCGCGGTCGAATACCGGGGGGCGCAGTCATGATCACAGCAGTCGGACACCGAGGGGGCAGGCGTGATCGCATCGGAGTGGATCAAGCTGTGGAGCGTGCGCTCGACGTGGTTCGCGCTGTACGTCGCGGCGGCCGGGACGATCGGGCTCGCGGCGACCTATGCGCTGGTCGCGAAGACCGGGGACGTCGAGCCGACGGACGCGTTGCAGGGCGCGGTCTTCGGGCAGCTGGCGTTCGGTGTGCTCGGTGTGTTGGTGGTGTCCTCGGAATTCACCACCGGGCTGATCCGCACGACGTTCGCGACCGTGCCGCAGCGGCGGGTGGTGATCGCGGCGAAGGCCGGGCTGCTGTTCGCGGTCCTGCTGGTCGTGGGGGAGGTGCTCGCGTTCGCGGCGTTCTGCACCGCGCAAATCCTGTTCGCGCAGCGCGGCGTGCACTTCTCGCCGGCCGATCACGACATGGTGGTCTCGGTGCTCGGGTGCGGGTTCTACATGGCGTTCATCGGGATGTTCGGGTTCTGCGTCGGGGTGCTTCTGCGGCGGACCACGGCCGCCGTGTCGACGTTCTTCGGGATCGTCTTCGTGGCGATGGGAGTGATCCCGGCTCTGTTACCGAACGGGGTGCGCGCGCAGGCCGTGCGGCTGACGTTCACCAAGGTCGGCGAGGCGATGGCCACCCCGGCGCGGAGCACGCCGCGGATGCCCGCGGACTACGTGCTCGGGACGGGGGAGGCGTGGGGTGTGTGCCTGCTGTACCTGGCGATCTCGGTCGTGGTGCCGCTGCTGGTGGTCACCCGCCGCGACACCGACTAGGCCGCTCACATGGGGACGGCGGCGTTTTGTTCTTCCGGGTCCCCCTTCGGCGCGCCCCATCGGTAGAGCAGGAAGCAGATCACCGTGCCGACGAAGAAGAACGCGGCGGACCAGCGGTAGGCGGTGGCGTAGCTGTGCAGGTTGGCCTGCGCGGTGACCAGCGACGAGGGGGTCTTGCCCTTGGCGTAGTCCGTCGCGGCGCTGGCCGCCAGGGTGGACAGCAGGGCGACGCCGATGGAGCCGCCCACCTGCTGACAGGTGTTGACCATCGCGGAGGCGACGCCGGCGTCGTCGGCGCGCACGCCGTAGGTGGCCATGGCCATCGCCGGGGCGAAGATCAGGCCCAGGCCGAAGCCGAGGACCAGCAGCGGCGGCAGGACATGCGCGGGGTAGGTGCTGGTCAGGTCCAGCCGGGTCAGCCACAGCATGCCGATCCCGCCGAGCAGCATGCCCAGCGGCACCACGGGTCGGGGGCCCACCTTCGGCAGCAGGCTGATCGTCGCGATC
This sequence comes from Catenulispora sp. MAP12-49, assembly GCF_041262705.1. NCBI lineage: Bacteria > Bacillati > Actinomycetota > Actinomycetes > Catenulisporales > Catenulisporaceae > Catenulispora > Catenulispora sp. MAP12-49. The sequence continues at coordinate 528,246 of NZ_JBGCCP010000003.1, forward strand.
TGTGCGGAGATCATCAGCATGGCGACCATCGGCAGGAAGGCCAGCCCGGTCCTGACCGGCGAGTAGGTGAGGATCTGCTGCATGTAGTAGGTCAGGAACAGGAAGACGCCGAAGATCCCGGCGCCGGTGACGAACATGCCGAGGTAGGACGCGCCGCGGTTGCGCTCACCCGGCACCCGCAGCGGCAGCAGCGGGTGCGCGGCCCGTCTCTGCCACCAGACGAAGACGACGAGCAGCACACCGCCGATGATCAGGCTGACCCAGGACTGCGGCGAGCTCCAGCCCTTCGCCTCCGCCCGCGAGAAGCCGAAGACCAGCAGGAACAACCCGGTACAGGCGTAGGCAGTGCCCGGCAGGTCCAGGGACGGGCGGTTCTCGGGCCGGTGGTTCGGCACGTAGGCCAGCGCGCCGAGCAGGGCGATAGCGGCGATGAGCAGGTTGATGAACAGCGTCCAGCGCCAGTTCAGGTACTCGGTGAGCAGCCCGCCGAGCAGCAGCCCGATGGCGCCGCCGGCGCCGGCGACCGCCCCGTACACGGCGAACGCCCGGTTCCGCTCCGCCGGACGGGTGAAGGTGGTGGTCAGCGCGCTCAGCGCGGCCGGCGCGAGCAGCGCGCCGAACATCCCCTGCAGCGCCCGGCCGCCGATCAGCACCCCGACGTTCGGCGCGATCCCGGCCAGCGCCGAGGCCAGCCCGAACCCGACCAGCCCGCCGATCAGCGCCGTCCGCCGCCCGAACAGGTCGGCGAAACGGCCGCCGACGAGCAGCAACGAGCCGAAGGCCAGGGCGTAGGCGGTGACGATCCACTGCCGCGAGGCGTTGCTGAAGCCCAGATCCTGCTGCGCGGACGGCAGGGCGATGGTCACGACGGTCACGTCCAGCACCACCATCAGCTGCGCCAGGCTCACCACGCCCAGGATCATCCACTCGTGAGCCACACGCGGGCCGTACCGGGCGTCCTCCGCGGCTTGCTGTGCGGCTTGGGACTTGGTGGTGCCGCCGTCCGCCGGAGTTGTCATGTCGGTCCCTTCCTGGGCGACAAGATCAATGAGTCCGACGCTATGACGGAGCCGCGCCCGCCGCATGTCGAGGCGGCGGGCGCGGGGTGGGCGCCGTCTGTCTCAGCGGGAACCGACGAGGTGCGCGTAGACGATGACGTTGTCGGCGTACCCGGTCCGCCGGTCGTAGCGGCCGCCGCAGGTGATGAGGCGCAGGGCGGCGTAGCCGGTGGGGCCGTAGACCTCACGCGTGGGGAAGCCGGCCTTCGGGACCAGCGCGACCGAGTCGACGCGGAAGACCGCGACCCGCTGGTCGGCGCGCGTGACGTCGACATCGTCCCCGGGACGCACCGCGCCGAGCTCGTAGAAGGCGGCACGGTGCCCGGGCGCGAACCGCGAATCGACATGGCCGGTGATGACCGCGGGCCCGGCCTGCCCGGGCGCCGGACCCCGGTCGTACCAGGCGGCCGTCAACGGCTCCTTGACCGGCGGCACCCCGACCCCGCCGTCCCGGGTCGGCCCGAGCGCGAGCACATCGGCGTGGATGCCGACCCGCGCGATGGTGACGCGCGTCGGCCGCGCATACCCCAGCGGAGCGGCCCGATGCCCCACCGCGCCGACGACCCGCCCCGCCCACGCCGGCGGCACCGGCGGCGGCACGGGATCGGCGAGGGTCAGGGCCCGGATGAGAAACCCCGAGCCGACGACCAGGGCCGCCACGGAGGCGACGGCGAGCGCCCGGCCGGGATGGCGCACCTCGACCTCGGCGGGAACGCCGGCCGGCTTCGGCGGGGAGGGAACGCGGGCGCGGGCTTGGCCCTGGACGCCGACTTCGAGATGGGACTCGGGCGCGGGCGACCCGGGTGCGGCGATGGCCGGGCGCTCGAGGGTGGCGGGGTCGCCGATCACGTGGAAGATCGGGACTGGGACTGGGACTGGGGCGGATGGCGGCGGTGGGCTCGGAAAAGCTTGGCGCGCTGGACTGCCATCGAGAGGCTGCGCGGTGTCGGCAGCCGCTGGCGGACTTGGCACAGCTGTGCTGGCGATGTGCGCGGCGTCGGCGAGATCAGGCGGGTCCTCGCGTGGCTGGTCGGCGTCAGTCGCCGGCGTGTCCGGCAAAGCCCGCTGCGTCCCCGGTACCGGCTTCCCGATTGCCGACGTACTCCCGCCGACCCGCTCGGCGACCCGTTCGGCGACCGCGCCGCCGATCGGTATGCCGACCACCGTCGGCTCGCTCATCCGCGGGTGGCGGCGCGGCGGCGGCGGATGAAGGAGGCGGTGGCGAAGGCCATGCCGCCGGCCAGGAAGGCGCTGCCGACGGCCGCGTCGCCGATGCCGAGGTGGTCCTCGGCGGAGCCGTCGCCGGCGGCTGCGGCGCCGGTGGGGGCGCCGTTCGGGCTGACGTGGACGGTGGCGGTCAGGGTGCTGCCGCAGTGGAGGGTGATCGTGTAGGTGCCGGCGGCCAGGCCTTCGCGGAGTGTGCCGCCTCCGCCGGTCATGTTGGCCAGGGGGGCCAGGGCGATCGGGGCGGCGAGGGCCTGGCTGGTCGCGGTGCCGCTGGGGGCTGTGCACTCGTTGGCGTCGTAGACCCAGACGCGGGTGCCGGGGGAGGCCGGGTTCGGTTGGACCGTCGGGTCCGCCGGCTTGGCCGGCGTCGGGGCCGACATCGTGTCCGTGGTCGTCGCCGCGAAGACCGGGCCCATGCCCGCCATGGCTATCGCCGCCGCCACCAGTCCCGCACCCCCGGTCGCCATCAGCACCCTCACCAGCCAGCCTCCGTCTCTCTAGGCCTACTTCAGCGGCACAGTGCGACGGTAACGCCGGGTATGTGGCGATGCGCGCTGAGTAGTCCGGTGGGGGGGGTCGGCCGGGGCGGCGCGAAAAGGCCGCGGCCGGTACGGGATTCCGTACCGGCCGCGGCGAAGGCGTATGCAGGCGAGCTCAGGCTGCGGTGAACTCAGACCGCGGCGAAGGCCCCCTCGATCACGGTCAGGCCCTCGTCCAGCAGCGCCTCGCTCATCACCAGCGAGGGCAGGAAGCGCAGGACGTTGCCGAAGGTGCCGCAGGTCAGGATCACGACGCCGGCGCTGTGGCACTTCTTCGCCACCGCGGCGGCCAGGGCCGCGTCCGGCTCCTTGGTGCCCGGCTTGACCAGCTCGACGGCGATCATCGCGCCGCGGCCGCGGACCTCGCCGATGCGCGGGTCGGTGGCGGCCAGCTTGGCCAGGCGGTCCTTCATCAGCGCCTCGATCTTGCGCGCCTTGCCCGCCAGGTCCTGCTCCTTCATGGTCTCGATGGCGCCGAGGGCGCCCTCGCAGGCCACCGGGTTGCCGCCGTAGGTGCCGCCCAGGCCCCCGGGGCCGGCGGCGTCCATGATCTCGGCGCGGCCGGTGACGGCGGCCAGCGGCAGGCCGCCGGCGATGCCCTTGGCGGTGGTGATCAGGTCCGGGACCACGCCCTCGTGGTCGACCGCGAACCAGTCGCCGGTGCGGCAGAAGCCGGACTGGATCTCGTCGGCGATGAAGACGATGCCCTTCTCCTGACACCAGGCGGCCAGGCCCGGCAGGAAGCCCTCCGGCGGGACGATGAAGCCGCCCTCGCCCTGGATCGGCTCGATCAGGACGGCGGCCACGTTGTGCGCGCCGACCTGCTTCTCGATCAGCGTCTTGGTCTGCTCCAGGGCCTCGGCCGCGGCGTTGTCCGGGCCGGTGGGCCAGCGGTACGGGTAGGCCATCGGGACGCGGTATACCTCGGGGGCGAACGGGCCGAAGCCGTCCTTGTACGGGGCGACCTTGGCGGTCAGCGCCATCGTCAGGTTGGTGCGGCCGTGGTAGCCGTGGTCGAAGACCACGACCGCCTGGCGCTTGGTGTACGCCCGGGCGATCTTGACCGCGTTCTCCACGGCCTCGGCGCCGGAGTTGAACAGCGCCGAGCGCTTCTCGTGGTCGCCCGGGGTGAGCTCGTCCAGGGCCTCGCAGACCGCGACATAGGACTCGTAGGGGGTGACCATGAAACAGGTGTGGGTGAACTTCGCCAGCTGCTCGGAGGCCCTGCGCACGACGTTGGTGTCGGCGTGCCCGACCGAGGTCACCGCGATCCCGGAGCCGAAGTCGAGCAGCTGGTTCCCGTCGGCGTCCAGCAGCACCGCGCCGTCGGCGTCGGTGACGAACACCGGCAGCGTCGTGGAGATGCCGCGCGCGACCACCTTGTTGCGCCGCTCGAACAGCGCGAGGGACTTCGGGCCGGGGATCTCGGTGACGAGACGCCGTTCCTGCTTGAGCTGGGTCATGGTGCCTCCTGGGCGGATAGTCGCGCGGTTCTCTCGCAGCCTAAGCGCGCCGTGACGGCCCGGCACAGGACGCGGTGGCGGGTCCGGGGGCGGGGTTGAGCCGAATTGGCGAGTGGGCGGCCGTGGCGGGGTCGGGCAACAGTCGGGCGCCGTTCCCTTTCAGCGCGTCGTAGTTCTGATACACAGAACGTGTGACGACTGAAGGCCAGGGCCCCGGCCCGCTGCCGCCCGGCTGGTACGCCGACCCCTCCGGGGCCCCGCAGGTGCGCTTCTGGACCGGGACCGCATGGACCGAGCGCACCCGGCCCGACGTGCAGTCCTGGGTGCACGGCCCGCGCCTGGTGGACGTGCCGGGGGTGTTCGCCTACGGGCGCGACCCGGCGGCCGCCGCCGCGGTCCGGGTCAGCCGCGAGTCCCGGCAACGGGCCCTGCGATACCTCCTGTACGCACCGCTGGCCGGGGTGGTGCTGGCGGTGCCGGCGTCGATCATCCTCACCACCATCGGCCTGAGCGGCGCGCTGCTGTGGCTGGTGTACCTCGCCGCGGTGCTGGGCGCCTGCGGCTGGGCCGGGGGCTGGGTGCCGGTGGGCCGGGTGCTGTGGGAGCAGCACGGCGACCGCGTGCGGGCCCTGGTGGGCGCGGCCAAGAAGCGCAAGGCCCCGCCGCCGCCCAAGCCGGACATGTGGACGGACCTGCGCCAGGCCGGGCATGTCGCGGCGGCCAGCCGGCTGGACTCGGCCGCCGACCACGGCGAGCTCACCGACGTCGACTACGTCCGCGTGGTCCGGGTGATCCGGCAGGCCCGCGGTGACCAGGACCGGCTGGCCGCGGTGGCCGCCGAGATCGAGGACGCCGGGCCGCACGCCTGGCTGCACCCCTCCGGGCAGCGCGACCTGCCGGCCCGGCTCGGCGAGCACGACCTGATGACCGGCCAGGTGCGCCTGGGCGTGGCCTCGGTCTCGGCGAAGAACCCGGCGACCCACGCCGGCCAGACCTTCGCCCTGGACGCCGAGGTCCTGCGCACCTCGCTGCTGGTGATAGGGCCCACCGGCAGCGGCAAGACCCGCAGCTTCGCCCGGCCCATCGTGGAACTGCTGGGCCTGCAGACGCTGACCAACATGGCCTCGGTCGTGGTCATCGACCCGCACGGGGACTACGCGCTGCCCGGCTTCTTCGACGTGGACATCGACCCGCTGGACCCGGACTCGGAGTGGGGCTTCGACCTCTACGGCGGCGCGCGCAACCCGGCCGAGGCCGCCGACCGGCTCGCCGGCGCGCTGCTGCCGCCGGGTGTGGAGCCGGAGGCCGACGCGGCCGCGCACAACGGCCTGGACGCCGCGCTGAGCTGGTTCCGCGAGCGCGAGGGCCGCTACCCGACGCTCAAGGAGCTGATCGCCGAGCTCACCGAGGGTGGCCCGCGGCTGCTGGTGGAGCGGCTGCGGCTGCTGGACCGGCCGGCGCTGGTCGAGCTGTTCGACGGCAGGGGCGGCCGGAAGTTCTCGATGCGGCAGATCGACAAGCCCGTGCGGGTCCGCATCGCGCTGCCGGAGGGCGCCTACCCGCAGGCCGCGAGGATACTGGCGCGCCTGGCGGTCTCGCAGTTCGTACAGACCGTGTCCGCGCCGGACGTCGACCGGTCGATCTTCAAGGGCCTGATCGTCGACGACGCCGGCCGCTTCGTGGACGAGTACGTGGTCCAGGGCCTGCAACGGGCTCGCGCGGCCAACGCCGGGCTGATCCTGCTGGCCCAGTCCATGCGCGAGTTCCCCGAGGACCTGCGGGCCACGGTCTTCGCCAACACCGGCTGCAAGGCGGTGTTCGCGGGCATCGACCCGCAGGACGCCACCTACATCGCCGATTTCTGGGGAAAGCAGTGGGTCGCCGAGACCACGGTGACCACCGGCCAGGAGAACACCACCCGCTCCGGCACCATCACCGGTCCGCCGGAGCGCTCCCGCAGCGTGAAGTCGATGGGCCGCAACGCCAAGCGCCCCGGCCAGCTGCTGGCGCTGACCGGGGGCTCGTCGGTGGCGCAGCAGCGCTCGGTGTCGACCAAGCCGGTGGAGCGCTACGTCTGGTCGCCCTCGGAGATCATCAACGAGATCCCGACCGGCCACGCGCTGGTGTCGCTGGCCACGGCCGAGGGGTTCCGGACCCCGCCGGTGCTGGTGGACCTGCGGGGATAGCGGCCCCCCCGGCCGGCCGCCCGGCCGAGGGGCGGTGCTCAGCCGGAGCGCCAGGTGACGGTGAAGTCCCCGGCCGCTGAGAGCGGGCCGGGCGCCGCCTTGGTGGTCCCGCCGTTCGCCATGGTGATCGGGTCCGGCCGGAACGACCCGAGCGGGGTGCCGTTCGCGCTGGCGCCGTTGAAGGCCACCGTCCCGAAGTCGGACAGCGGCAGCACGCCGCCGGCGTCGGATGGCGCCTCGGCGATGACCTCGGCCGAGGCCAGCGCCGGGTTGTTCAGCTGCGCCTGGACGGTACGGGTCCAGCCCTTGGTCCGGTCGGCCAGGACCAGGGTGAAGTGCCCCGACCCGCCGGAGGTGACCGAGGTCTGCATGGCGTCGCCGGGGGAGATCGGGCTCGACAGGTCCACCGGGCCGTTGGGGTACATCTCGTACCACGTCGAGTACACCGCGCGGCCGCCGGAGCAGTCGGACTCGGTGCCGATCTGCTCGACCGAGTTGCTGCCGTCGCCGTCCAGGCCGATCCAGAACGAGGCGTACGAGGTCTGCGACCGGCAGGTGACGGCCGGCTCGGTCCAGCCGGCGCTGACCGAGCTGTAGCCCCCGCCGGTGGCGGCGTACCCGGACCAGTTCGCGGAGGTGCTGTCGCGGAAACCGTGGACGACCGCCAGGGCGGTTCCGTCCACGACGACCGCGGGCGCTGCCGGGGTGGCGAGCAGGGCAGCCGATATTGCGCCGGACAGCGCTACGGCGGCCGCGGTCCGGCGGCGGGGAGAAGACATCCTGTGTCTCCAATCTCTGTGAGCTGAGATGGAGACTAGGTAACTGTTTTGCAGATGTCTGCCATAAAGGCGGCGAAAGACCGATTCGCCAGGTTTCGCCCCACTTCGCCGCCTCCGCGCCTACGACCTGCTTGTCTTACTTCGCCGTCTCCGGGCCGGATGCCCGCCGCGAGTGCGTGGCCAGGCCGCGCAGCATCAGGTCCAGCCCGAACTCGAACCGGCCGTCCGGGCCGCCGGTCTCGAACAGCGGGTCGGCCAGCGCCACCAGGTTCGGGAAGACCGCGACCGGCAGGGCCTTGAGATAGGTCTTCATCTCATCGGCCCAGTTCTCCATGTCCTGCTCGGAGGCCTCGCCGTGGATCGAGTAGCGGATGTCGTCCTCGAAGACGCTCGCCACCACGTACAGCGAGACCACGTCGCCGGCCCAGGCGGCCACCTTGTCCGGCAGGTCGCCGGCCCGCAGCACGCCCATGAAGCCCTCGATCAGCCGCATCCCGTTCGGGCCCATCGGCACTCGGCCGAGCATGGCGCGGGCCAGGCCGGGGTGGGCCTGAAGGATACGGCGGGTCGTGCGCATCATTTCGCGGAGCTGGTCCACCCAGTGGTCCGGGTCGGGCTCGGCGAAGTCCGCGTCGCCGAACACCCGGTCGATGCACAGCTTCAGCAGCTCGTCCTTGTTGGCGACGTGCGCGTACAGGGACGCGGCGCCCGTGCCCAGCTCCGCGGCGACGTGGCGCATGGACAGCGCGTCGTAGCCCTCGGTCTCCAGGATCCGCAGGGCCGCGTCGACGATGGCCTCCTGGCTCAGCGGCGTGCGCGCGGGCGCCTTGGCCTTGCGTGTCGCGCGCTCCCACGGGGGCGTCGGGACGCCCGGAGTCTCGTTCGGTGCTGCCGGCTTGGCCATCGGGTCTGGCTCCCTTCCTCTACCGAACACTGTACGCCTGACGAACGCTGTTCGGAAGTACGAACAGTGTTTGACTCGAACGCCGTTCGCGTGTAGAACGGTGTTCGTAGAGATGCGAACGGCGTTCGTCAGCGAAACCGCCGCCACGATCCGAGGTTCGCGATATAGCTTGACATCCAGCACACGAGATATATCGTGAACATACGCGCCGACGAACGCCGTTCGCTCGTCTCGAACGATGTTCACCCGGATAAGCCGCAGCCACAGTCTTCGCCCGGAGGGGGCCCATCATGACCAGCACCATCGACACCTCGAACCACACCGTCGACCAGCCCGAGGGCCCACCGCCCGACGCAGGCCGAGAACAGGCGCAAAGTCCGGCCAAGTCCAAGCTCGGCAAGGCCGTGATCCTGGCGCTGTTCGCGATCATCGGCGCCGACATCATGGACCTGCTCGACACCACGATCATGAACATCGCCAGCCCGGTCCTGCGCACCGACCTCGGTGCCTCGACCTCGGCGCTGCAGTGGATCGTCGCCGGCTACACCCTGGCCTTCGCGGTCATGCTGACCACCGGCGGCCGGCTCGGCGACGTCTTCGGCCGCAAGCGGATGTTCATGGTCGGCATCACCGGCTTCATGGTCGGCTCGACCCTGTGCTCGCTGGCTCAGTCCTCGGGCGAGCTGATCGGCGCGCGCATCCTGCAGGGCGCCTTCGCCGCGGTGATGATCCCGCAGGGCCTGGGCATGCTGCGGGCGATGGTGCCGGCGGACAAGATGAACTCCGTCTTCGGCATCTTCGGCCCGATGATGGGCCTGGCCGCGACCTTCGGCCCGATCCTGGGCGGCTGGCTGGTCGGCGCCGACCTGTTCGGGCTGAGCTGGCGGGCGATCTTCCTGGTCAACATCCCGGTCGGGATCATCGCGCTGACCTTCGGCGCCAGGGTGCTGCCGCACGACGACCACGCTCAGGGCGGGACCAAGCCCAAGCTGGACATCATCGGCATGCTGCTGGCCACCGCCGGTGTCATGCTGCTGGTCTACCCGCTGGTCCAGGGCCGCGAGTCCGGCTGGCCGGCGTGGATGTTCGCCATGATGGCCGCCTCCGTCCCGACGTTCGGCGTCTTCGCCCTGCACCAGCGGCGCCGCAACGCCGCCGGCCGCGACCCGTTCGTGGTGCCGACCGTCTTCCGCAAGCGCTCGTTCGTCAGCGGCATCGCGGTGCTGTTCTCCTTCTCGGCGGCGATGAGCGGCGTGTTCTTCGTCTACACCCTGTTCATGCAGATCGGCCTGCACTTCACCGCGCTGCACGCCGGCCTGACGATGCTGCCCTGGTCCATCGGCACCATCGCCTCCATGGGCGCCTCCCAGGCGCTGATGCCCAAGATCGGCCCGCGCCGCACGCTGCAGACCGGCATGCTGGTGATGTCCCTCGGCACGGTGATCTCCGCGCTGCTGGTGCACAGCTACGGCGCTACCACGACCAGCGTCACGCTGATCGCCCCGCTGCTGGTCTCCGGCATGGGCATGGGCCTGATCTTCGGCCCGATCTTCGGCAGCGTCCTGGGCGACCTGGACGACGCCGAGGTCGGCTCGGCCTCCGGCCTGCTCAACGCGATGCAGCAGCTGGCCGGCGCCTTCGGGATCGCCGCGCTGGGCACGGTGTTCTTCGACAAGGCGGGCTCGCTGATGACCAGCGTCCCGACCGCCGCGGTCCTGGTGTTCGCGATCAGCGCCGCCATCCTGGTGGTCGCCTGGGCCGTCGCGTTCTCGATGTCGAAGCACACGCAGGAGGCTGAGGGGCACTAAGGGCAGACGCTGTGGGCCGGTGTCAGATGCAGACCGGCCCGTCCCCTCCCAGGAGTCCGAGGAAGGCCTTGCCTTCCTCGGCTCCGCTTTTAGATCGGCACAGCGTCCATGCTGCGTGGCCGAGGAACCAGTCGCGGTAGGCGATCTCGGCGTTCTTCTCGCTGCCGCCGGGGACGACCGACAGAAAGTAGTCGATCTCCGAGAGCTCGTACTCGGCGTGGCAGAGCGGGAACAGCAGCGGCAGCGCGGCGGATTCGGCGGCGCTGAGAGGCCGGACGGCCTTGTAGGCGTCCAGGAACTGCTGGAGCTGATGCGTGGACACCGGGGCCGGGGCGCCGTCGCGCAGGCCGACCCAGTCCACGGCGAACCGCTCGATCGCGATGGCCAGGTCGTAGGCGGCGGTGGTGCGGTCGGCGAGACCGAAGTCGAGGACCGCGGTGACGGCCGGCTGGTCGCGGCCGCTGTCCCACAACAGGTTCGTGCCGTGCCAGTCGTTGTGGGTCCACAGCGGCGCCAGGTCGTCGCGCAGCGGCGCCAGCCGCCGGTGGAAGGGGAGCATGAGGCGCTCAACGTCCGAGCGCCAATCGCGGGCCGCCAGGAAGTCTCCGAGCTGTGGCCGCTGCGCCGCGATCTGCTCGATGGCCGCGATCGGGTCCCCTGAGCCGAAGACGGAGAAGCCTGATTTCAACGGCCGCCACGGCCGGGCCGGGGCTTCGTAGCCCGCAGCGGCGGTGTGCAGGCGGGCCAGCATCGTTCCGGCGGGTGCGGCGTGATCGCTCGGGTCGTAGGGCGACCAGGAGAAGGTGCTCTGATACAGGTCCTCGCCGATGCCGAGGTTCTGGACCTCGTAGACGAAGTCGCCGCGGACTCCGGCGGTCCGGGCTTCCGGGACCGGGATCCCGCGCTCGCGCAGGTGGTCCATGAAGCCGTGCTCCTCGGCCAGCGCCTCGGGTGTGCGCAGGCCCAAGGGCAGCCGCTTCACGATCAGGCGCCGGCCGTCGGCCAGCAGGATGCGTGCCGTGGTGGACAGGGGGCGGGGACTGCGCCACTGGATCCCGGCGATCTCCTCGCCGAGGACAGCCTCGATCTCGGGCCGAGCCAGGCTCGGCCAGTCCCGCCGCACGACCGACTCCGCCCCCATCCCGAAGACGAGGTCGTCGCCGTCTTCGCTCACGCAGCCGCCCCGCGCCGCCGGTCGACCGCCACGATCGCGCCGGTGGCCAGCGCCGCCGCGGCGAAGGAGTACAGCGAGGCCGAGGCCCACCAGCCGGGGTGCACCCCGACCCAGTCCTGGACGTGCATCCAGCCGTGCGCCCACCAGTCCACCGAGCCCGGGTTCAGCACCTGGTAGACCACGAAGCCGATGGCCCACGGCAGCAGCATGACCGGCCGTGCCGGGGAGCGCTCGGACAGGTCCCAGCGGCCCTGGCGGCCTCGGCCCAGGAAGTAGTCGACGCCGAGCACCGCGGCCAGCGGCACGAACACCGAGCCGATCAGCCCCAGGAAGTAGGAGAAGCCGCCGAGGTCGTGGACGAACAGCGCGATCACCGTCACCAGCACGCCGACCCCGCCGGCCAGGATCCGCCGGTCCACCCGGGGCAGCAGGTTCTGGATCGACATCGCGGTGGAGTACACGTTGGCGAAGGACTGGTCCGACTCGCGCAGCACCAGCACCAGGAAGAACAGCCAGCCGGCGGTCACGCCGAGCATGGTGTGGAAGACATCGGCGTTCGGCGCCTGCAGCAGCGCCACGATGCCGATCGCGTAGCACCAGAACTGCGTGATGCTGTAGCCCAGCACCGCCGCGCCGCCGGCCTGGCGGGAGCTGCGCGCGTGCCGCATGTAGTCGGCGGCCATCGGCAGGAAGGACACCGACAGCGCCAGCGCGGCGTCCACGGCCGGGAAGAAGCCGCTCCAGGAGGTGCCGGTCTGGTGCGGGATCGGATTCCGCAGCAGCTGGACCGTGAAGTAGAGCATGGCCACCGCGACCGCGCCGGTCACGTACTTGCGCAGGACGCGCAGCACCGACAGCGGCCAGATCGCCATCGACGTGCACAGCGCCCCGGCGGCCAGTACCACCAGCGGGCGCGGGATGACGTGGGTGTGGGGCATGGCGTACACGCCCTGCGCGATGACCGTGATCTCGTACACGCCCCAGCCGATGAGCTGGAAGATGTTCGCCAGGCTCGGCAGCCAGGACAGCTTGGTGCCGAACAGGCCGCGCAGCACCGCCATCGACGGCGCGCCGGTGCGGGTGCCGACGACGCCGGCCAGCGCGGTCATCATCATGCCGACGACCGTGCCCAGCGCGAGGGCCAGCAGCGAGGCCGGGACGGGCAGCGGCGAGTAGCCGGTGGGGATCAGGACCACCGCGGCGGAGGAGAACCCGATCAGGCTGACGCCCAGGTTCGCCCAGAACGCGGCCTGGTCGCTGAAGGACAGAGTGCGCGGCGCCTCGGTGGTGAGGAGCAGCGGCGCCTCGGCGGCGGGGGCGGCGTCGGCCGACGTGGTGGTGGTCGTCATAGCGTGCTTCATAGTACGGGGAGGAGCACCGCTGTTCGAAGGGCGATCAGCGGCGATGCCCGCAGGGACCGGCGACGTAGGCTGGGGCTGTGCCCCCGACGATCGCCTCCCTGCTCGCCGACCGACCTCTGGGCCTGCGTCTGCTCACCACCGAGGGGCCGGCCGGGGACACCTCGCGCGAGGTGCGGTGGGTGCACACCACGGAGCTGAACGACCCGGCGCCGTTCCTGGAGGGCGGCGAGCTGCTGCTGACCACGGGGATGCGCCTGGCCGACCCGGGGTTCGATCTGGAGGCCTTCCTGTCGGGGCTGGTGCGGGCCGGGGTCGCGGGCCTGGGGTTCGGCGTCGGGCTGAACAACGCCTCGGTGCCCGAGCGCTTCGCCGCCGCCGCGTCGGCGCACGGCCTGCCGGTGCTGGAGGTGCCGAAGGCGACGCCGTTCATCGCGATCGCCAAGTCGGTGTCCAAGGCGCTGGCGGCCGAGGAATACCGCGCTATCACCGAGGGGTACCGGACCCAGCAGGACCTGGTGAAGTCGGCGCTGGCCCACGAGCCGCAGCGCTCGCTGGTGCGCTCGCTCGTGCGCGGCCTGGGGCCCGGCGCGTGGGCGGTGCTGGCCGCCGCCGACGGCTCGGTCCTGCACAGCGCGGGACCGGTGCCCGGGCTGGACCTCGCGCCGGAGCTGGCCCGGCTGCGCGGCCACACGCTGCCCAGCAGTTCCTCGATCCTCACCGAGTCAGGGCACGTCGAGGTGCACGCGCTCGGCGCCGGCAAGCGGGTCAGGGGCTTCCTTTCGGTCGGACTGCTGGAGCGCACCAGCGGGCCGGACACGACCGGCCGCCAGATCCTGGCCGTCGCGCTCACCCTGCTCACCCTCGGGGTCGAGCAGCCGACCAAGGACGTGACCGTCGCCGAGCTGACGCTGCGCCGCGCGGTGGTGCGGCTGCTGCTGGCCGGCCACGTCGACGCCGCGCACGAGGCCGCGGGGGAGCTGCGGGTGCCGTTGCCGCCCGAGCCGGTGCGCGTCGCGCGCGACTCGGTGCGCGACGAGGCGGTGTCCGACCGGGAGTTCGTGCTCGAAGAGGACGGCGAGCGCGTGCTGGTCGCCCCGGCCGACTTCGAGGGCTTCACCGGCGGCGTGTCGGACGCGATCGGCTACGCCGATTTCGGGCGCGCCTACCGGCAGGCCGGCGAGGCGCTGGCGACGGCGCGCAAGACCGGCCGGCCGGCGGTGTACTTCGCCGAGTCCGGCTCGGGGCTCGCGGCACTGTTCGAGGACCAGGGCGTCCGGGACTTCGCGGCCGGCGTGCTGCGGCCGCTGGTCGAGGCGGACCGCTCGGAGCTGGTGCCGACGCTGCGCGCATGGCTGGCGCACAACGGCCAGTGGGACTCGGCGGCCGCGGAACTCGGGGTGCACCGGCACACGGTGCGAGCCCGGATCGCGCGGGCCGGGGAGCTGCTGGGGAAGGACCTGACCGCCGCCGATTCGGCCGACGCACGGATGGAGCTGTGGCTGGCGCTGCGGGTGCGCGAGGGGTAGCAGCAGCGGGACAGAGGAAATGCAGTCGCACGGCCGCACCCGACGTGGTTGGGTCGGAGGATGGCCGCTCAGCTTGTCGCCCTCTGCGTCGACGCGCACGATCCGCTCAAGCTGGCCCGGTTCTGGGGCGGCGTCCTGGGCTGGCAGCAGGCTGACGATCGTGACGGCATCGCATTGATCCCGGACGACGACACCGGGTTCCGTCTCAGGTTCCTGCCCTCCGAGGCGGAGAAGGACCGGCAGAACCAGATGCACTTCGATCTGACGAGCGCTTCCCCCGAGACGCAGCAGCGGACGGTCGGGCGGGCGCTCGAACTCGGCGGGCGGCATCACGACGTCGGGCAGGGGCCGGACGCGACGCACGTGGTGCTCGCCGATCCGGAGGGCAACGAGTTCTGCGTGATCGCGGCGGGGAACAAGTTCCTGGCCGAGTGCGGATTCGTCGGGGCTCTGGCGAGCGACGGTTCGCAGCAGGTCGGGTACTTCTGGAGCCGGGCGCTGGACTGGCCGCTGGTGTGGGACCAGGACGAGGAGACCGCGATCCGCTCGCCGCACGGCGGTCCGAAGATCACCTGGGGCGGCCCGCCCTTCACGCCGAAGACCGGGCGGAACCGGCTGCGCTTCGACCTCGCCGCCGACGGTGACCTGGACCCGGAGCTCGACCGGCTCGTCCGGCTCGGCGCCGCCCGCGCCGACTCGGGCTCCGGTCCAGGTCCGCAGGGCGAAGTCGAGATGGCCGATCCGGACGGCAACGAGTTCACCGTGTGGCCCTGATGGCACAGCCGCCCCCGTCGACTGGCCACCGCGTACACCGGCGGGATCCCCTGCCCGCGCCTACCCTGAATTCCATGACTGAGCAGGCAACGCCGTTCTGGATCGCGGGTAAGCAGGTCGCGGGGACCGACAGCTACGAGGTGCGCTCGCCGTATGACGGCCGCCTGGTGGCGACGGTCTCGGTGCCGACCGAGGAGCAGGTGGAGGAGGCCGTGGCGGCGGCCGTCGCGTCCGCCAAGGAGACCGCCGACCAGCCCGCCTTCGTCCGCGCGGCCGCGCTGGACCACGTCTCCCGGCGCATCGCCGAGCGCGCCGAGGAGATCGCGGCGATCATCACCGCCGAGAACGGCAAGCCCCTGAAGTGGGCCAGGGCCGAGGTCGGCCGCGCCGTCTCGGTCTTCCGCTGGGCCGCCGAGGAGGCGCGCCGCTTCAACGGCGAGCTGCAGCGCCTGGACACCGACGCGAACGCCGCCGGGCGCACCGCCATCACGCGGCGCTTCGCGCGCGGGCCGGTGCTGGGGATCGCGCCGTTCAACTTCCCGCTGAACCTGGTGGCGCACAAGGTCGCGCCGGCGATCGCGGTGGGCGCGCCGATCGTGCTCAAGCCCGCGCCGGCCACGCCGCTGAGCGCGCTGCTGCTGGGCGAGCTGCTGGCCGAGACCGACCTGCCGGCCGGGTCGTGGTCGGTGCTGCCGGTGCCGAACGACCGGATGGCCGCCCTGACCGCCGACCCGCGGCTGCCGGTGGTCAGCTTCACCGGCTCCGGCCCGGTCGGCGCGATGATCGAGGCGCAGGTGCCGCACAAGCACGTCACGCTGGAGCTCGGCGGCAACGCCGCGGCCGTGGTGATGGCCGACTACTCCTCGGAGAAGGACCTGGACTGGGCCGCGCAGCGGATCGCCGCCTTCTCCAACTACCAGGCCGGGCAGTCCTGCATCTCGGTGCAGCGGGTGTTCGCCGACCGCGCGGTGTACGACAAGCTGGTCGAGAAGGTCGTCAAGGCGGTCGAGGCGCAGAAGACCGGCGACCCGGCCGACGGCGCCACCGACGTCGGCCCGATGATCAACACCGCCGCCGCCGAGCGCGTCGAGGCCTGGGTCGAGGAGGCCGTCGGCGCCGGCGCCACCCTGCTCACCGGCGGCGGCCGCGACGGTGCCAGCTACGAGCCCACCGTCATCGCCGGGGCCCCGAGCCACGCCAAGGTGGTGACCGAGGAGGTCTTCGGCCCGGTGCTGGTGGTCCGCGCCTTCGACGGCGCGGACGAGGCGGTCCGGCTGGTCAACGACTCGCAGTTCGGCCTGCAGGCCGGCGTCTTCACCAACGACCTGCACACCGCCTTCCGCATGCACCGCGATCTGGAGGTCGGCGGGGTCGTGATCGGCGACGCCCCCAGTTTCCGCGCGGATCAGATGCCGTACGGTGGTGTGAAGGGCTCCGGTGTGGGCCGCGAAGGCGTCAAGTACGCCATGGAGGACTACACATATGAGCGCGTGCTGGTGCTGACCGGGATCGACCTGTAGCGATCCCGATAGGCAGATACAGACCGGCGCACGTTCGGCCCCCTGATCCGACTCCCTCACCGGATCAGGGGGCCACTTCATGCTCCGGCGTCCCCCTCCGACGCCGGACGCGGGGCTTGTGCGCCGCCTACTTCCCCGCCGCCTCGATGTCCGCCTTCACGCCCTCGTGGAACGACGGGTACTGCGGCTGCCACCCCAGCTGCTCCTTGGCCTTGGCGTTGCTGATGATCCAGCGGCCGGTGATGAAGCAGTTCAGGTAGGGCATCGGCTTGGTCATCCAGGCCGGGAGGGTGCGCGGGGTCTTCGTCTGGAAGGCCGTCGCGATCTCCAGCGCCACGTTCGCGAACTGCGTCGGGGTGTCGTCCACGACGTTGTACGCCTCGCCGCCCTTGCCCCGCTCCAGCGCGGCCACGGTGGCGCTCGCCGCGTCGGCGAGGTGGACGAAGGAGTTGGTGCCGGCCTTGACGATCGGGAGCTTGCCGGCCTTGAGGATCTCCACCGAGGAGTAGGTCGCCTCGGCGCCGTAGAACAGGCCGTAGCGCAGGGCGATGCCGTCGATGCCGGGCTCGGAGAAGGCGATCTGCTCGTTGCGGAGCATCGCGTCGCCGTGCCGGGCGAACGCCTTGCGCGGGGAGGGGCCGAAGAAGGCGTCCTCGGTGATCGGGGCCGCGCCGAGGTCGCCGTAGCCGTAGCCGAAGATCATCGACTGGGTCAGGAAGCGGTGGGCGCCGGTGGCCTTGGCCGCCGCCATCAGGTTCTCGGTGCCGACCGTGCGCAGGGCGTTGGTGACGTCCATGTCCTTGTTGCGCATCGGCGGCTTCTTCAGAGCCGTCAGCTGGCTGATGACCGCGTCGAAACGCTGACCCCGGACTGCGGCGAGCAGTCCGTCGTGGTCCATGACGTCGGCGACCACCGCGCCGGCGCCCATGGCCTCGATCGCGCGGACGCCGTCGGGGGTGCGGGTGATGCCGACCACCTCGTGGCCCGCGGCGATCAGGGCCGGGGTGAGGACGCGGCCGAAGACGCCGCTGGCACCGGCGAGCAGGATACGCATGGTGAGCTCCTTGGAATCGGCTCGGCGGCTCTCTCCGCCGTTCTCGATGGCAAGGACGGGCCCGGTCCGGGATCTGTGACACGGGCCCCTGTGACCTGCGTCACGGAGTGTGATCCCAGGTCAGCCCGCTTCGCCCTCCAGCGCGCGCACCCCGCTCAGCTTCTCCGGGTTGGCCATCGCGAACACCGTCCGGATCTTGCCGTCCTCGTCCAAGTCCAGCGCGTAGACGTAGAGCACCTTGTCGTCGGCGTAGGCGATGAGCGCCGGGTCGCCGTTGATGCCGATCGGCGCGATCTCCATGCGGATGGCCATGCCGTCTTCGACGAACTTCTCGTACTTCTTGGCGATGCCCAGCAGGAACCGGGAGACGTTGTCCAGCCCGACCACCGGCCGGGTCGCCGCTTTGACCACGCCGCCGCCGTCGGAGATCACCGTGACCTCCGGCGAGAGCATCTCCAGCAGCGGTGCGACGTCGCCGCCGACGCAGGCCGCCAGGAAGCGCTCGGCGATGCTCTGCCGCTTGACGTCGTCCAGCGGGTAGCGCGGGCGCTTGTCGTGCACGTGGTTGCGGGCCCGGACCAGCAGCTGGCGCACCGCGGCCTCGGTGCGGTCCAGCATCGCGGCGATCTCGGCGAAGCTGTAGTCGAAGGCCTCGCGCAGCACGAACACGGCGCGCTCCAGCGGCGACAGCGTCTCCATCACCAGCAGCATGGCCAGCGAGACGGTGTCGTCCAGGACGACGCGGTCGGCGGCGTCCGGGGCGGTGTCGACGGCGTCCCGGGTCAGGACCGGTTCCGGGAGCCAGGGCCCGACGTAGGACTCCTTGCGGGTCTGGGCCTTGCGCAGCTGGTCGATGGCCAGCCGGGTGGTCACCGTGACCAGGAAGGCCTTCGGGTCCTCGACCGAGGCGTAGTCGGCGGCGCTCCAGCGCAGCCACGCGTCCTGCACCACGTCCTCGGCGTCGCTCCAGCGGCCCAGCACGCGGTAGGCCACGGACGTCAGCAGCCTGCGGTGGGCGTTGAAGACTTCGGCGGCTTTGGTGTCGTCCCACGTGGGGAGGTCCTGGTCCACGACGGCCAGCCTATTACCGGCGTGAGCATGGACGCTTGGCGCGGTGTGGCCTACCGTGCGCGGCATGACAGCTCTGGGGAAGATCGCACTGGTGACCGGTGGCGGGAGCGGGATAGGCCGGGCGACCGCGGAGCTGTTCGCGGCGCGCGGCGCGGCGGCGGTCGTGGTGGTGGACCGGACCGAGGCCGGGGAGAATTCGGGGCCGGAGACGGTCGAGCTGATCCGTAAGGCCGGCGGGACCGCGCTGTTCGTGCGCGCGGACGTGTCGGTGGAGGCCGAGGTCGAGGCGGCGGTGGCCGCGACGCTGGCCGAGTACGGCCGGCTTGACGCGGCGGTGAACTGCGCCGGGGTCGCCGGGACCGGGGCGAAGATCGGGGACACCTCGCTGGAGGACTGGAACCGGGTCCTGGGCGTGAATCTGACCGGGGTGTTCCTGTCGCTCAAGCACGAGATTCGCGCGATGCTGCCGAACAAGGCCGGGACGATCGTGAATATCGCCTCCGCCGCGGGCCTGGTCGCGGTGCCGTATCTGTCGCCGTACTGCTCGTCGAAGCACGGCGTGCTCGGGCTGACGAAGACCGCGGCGCGCGAGTACCGGAACTCGGGGCTGCGGATCAACGCGATCTGCCCCGGGGTCGTCGACACGCCGATGATCCGCACCTCGGCCGAGGAACGGCCGGCGGTGTCCAATCAATGGCGGGAGAACACCGGAGCCCGCGCCGGAGGCGCTATTGAACACAGCGTGGGGCAGCCGGAACAGATCGCCGCGGCGGCGGTGTGGCTGTGCTCGGAGGAGGCGTCCTTCGTCAACGGGGAGTCGATGGTCGTGGACGGCGGGACCATCACGCGATAGAGCGGGGCGGAGCAGGGCTCGATAGCGTGTGGTCATGCGCATAGACCTGCATGCCCACACCACCGCCTCCGACGGGACGTACGAGCCGGCCGAGCTGGTCGCGATGGCCGAGGCGGCCGGCCTGAACGTGGTGGCGATCACCGACCACGACGGGACCGCCGGCTGGCCCGAGGCCCGCCGGGCGCTCCAGTACGGGCGGGACGCCGGGGTCTGGTCCCACATCCAGACCGTGGTGCCCGGCGTGGAGATCTCGTGCAAGATCCACGGCATCGGCCTGCACATGCTGGGCTACATGTTCGACCCCGAACACCCGGACCTGGCCGCGGCGCTCGCCGAGATCCGCGAGTCCCGCACGCACCGCGCCGAGGCGATGGTGGCGAAGGCCCAGGAGCTGGGCGCGCCGATCACCTGGGAGCGGGTCCAGGAGATCGCCGACGGCGGCGTGGTGGGCCGGCCGCACGTGGCCTCGGCGCTCGTCGAGGCCGGCGTGGTGCCCTCGGTCGACGCGGCGTTCACGGCGGACTGGCTCGGCGAGGGCGGCCGCGCGCGGGTGGAGAAGCTGGACATGGACCCGATCCGCGCGATCACCCTGGTCAAGGCGGCCGGCGGCGTGACGGTGATGGCGCACTCGATGGCCTGGCGGCGCGGCCCGGTGGTGTCCGAGGCCGACATCGCGGCGTTCGCCGAGGCCGGGATGGACGGCATCGAGATGAACCACCCGGACCACGGGCCCAAGGAGCGCGATCAGGTGCGCGCGCTGGCCAAGGAGCTGGGGCTGCTGACCACCGGCTCGTCGGACTGGCACGGCTCGCGCAAGCCGAACATCCGCCTCGGCGACGAGACCACGGACCCGGCTGTCTACGAGGAGCTGGTCGCGCGGTCGAGCGGGACTCAGCCTTTCTGAGGCGGCCTTTGTGGCTCAGCCCTTCTGACCTTTCCCGCCCGACCCTTCTGAGGCGGCGGTTCCGGCCCGGCGGCTGGATCCGCGGCCTCAGTCGTGCCGCGCCCAGAAGCCGGCGAGCAGCCGCGCGGTGGCGGCGGGGTTCTCGGCGGCGGGGGAGTGCGCGGCGTCCTCGATCAGGACGAGGTCGGTCCCCAGGCGTGTGGCCGTCTCCTTCTGGAGTTCGACCGGCCAGGCGTCGTCGCCGACCCCGGCCGCCACGAGGATCGGCAGACCGGCGGCGGCGAGCTCGTCGGTCCGGTCGCCGGCCCCCAGGATCGCGGTGCCCATGCCGACGAACATCCCGGTGTCGTTGCTCTCGAAGCGCCGCTGCAGGAACGCGCGCACGGCCGGGTCCGGGTGCTGCGGTGCGCCCTCGGCCGCGGCCATCTTCTGCATCTCGGCCCAGATTTCGGCCGACGTCATGAACCCGGCGGCGGCGACCAGGAGCTTCGCCTGCTCGGCGGAACGGCCCGGGATGGCACCGGGGCCGGAGTCCAGGAGCGCGAGGCTGCGGACGCGGCCGGGGTGGGCCAGGGCGTATTCGCGGGCCACGAGGCCGCCGAAGGAGTGGCCCATGATGTGCACGGGGTGCTCCGTGCCGCCGGTGAGGTCGTCGACGACCTCGGCCAGGTCTTCGGCGAGCTGGACGAGTGTGTAAGCATCCGGATCCTCAGGCCCCGCCGACTCGTTCTGCCCCCGCTGGTCCAGGGCGACGACGTCGTACCCGGCTTCCGCCAGCGGCTCCAGCACCGCGACGAAGTCTTCCTTCGACCCGGTGTAGCCGGGCACCAGCACCGCGATTCCGCGCAGGGAAGCCCCGGCGGGCGGCGTGGCGCGAAGCGCGGCGAGCGGCCCGCCCGCGGTCGGCAGCTGGACCGCGACGGTGTGAGGCGGCAGGTCGACGAAGGGCGGGGTGCTCATGGGGACGAGGGTAGTTGACCGGCGTCGGGCGTCGCCGATCGCGTCCGGTATCAGGGCTTTCCCGCGACCGGCTCGCCGACCCGGACCAGCGTGGCGGATTCGGCGCGAAAAACGCCGACGGCCCGAGCCTCGCAAGGAGGTCTCGGGCCGTCGGCGCAGGTGACTACGAGTTGTAGTTGCCAGTCACGGCGACGCCGGTGGCGGTCAGGCCTTCGCCGTCGCCGAGGGCGCGGCGGGTGCGCTTCGGCTTGCCCGCGTCGGCCCCGGTGGCCTGCGCCGGGACGGTGGCCTCGGCGGCGGCCGGCTCGGCAGCCTTCGAACGGCTGCGGGTCCGGGGCTTGGTGACCGGTGCGGCGGCCTCGACGGCCTCGACGGCTTCGATGGCCTCGACGGCCTCGGCGCTGCCGACGGCGGCCGAGTGCGGCGCGGCGGAGCCAGCCTCGGCGGTCTCCGGCTTCCGGCTCCGGGAGCGGCTGCGCTTCGGCTTGTCGGCCTCAGCGGTCGCGTCGGTCGCGTCGGTCGCGGCCTCGGTGGCCTCGGTGGCGATGCCGCTCGGCTCGGCTGCCTGAGCGACCTCGGCGGCGTCGGACCGGCTCCGCGTCCGGGTGCGCTTCGGCTTCTCGGTCTCGGGCGTCTCGAACGCGTCGGTGCCCGGCACGGCGGCCTGGGTGTCGGCCCCGGTGGTCTCGGCGGCGATGCTGCCCGCCCCGGCCACGTCGGACCGGCTCCGGGTCCGCGTCCGCCGCTGCTTCTCAGCCTCGCCGGCGTCCTCGACCGTCTCCACCTCGGCAACCTCGGTGACCTCGGCCACCGCGGTCTCCAGCTTCGCCCCGCCGCGGCTGCGCGTCCGGGTCCGGCTGCGCTTCGGCCGCTCGGCGCCGGACTCGTCCAGCACCTCGGCCGCCGCGTCGGAGGCCGTCAGCGCCTGGTCGGAGCCTGTTTCGTCGTCGGCTCGGCGGCCGGCGCGGGTGCGCACGCGCTCCCGCTTCGGGCGGGCGGGCCGCTCGGTGGTGCGCGTCGTCGTGGCGCGGGCGCGCACGCCGGCGCCGCGGCCGGTCTCGCCGAGGTCCTCGACCTCCTCGGCGGCCAGGCCCGCGCGGGTCTGCTCGGACTTCAGCAGCCGGCCCTTGGAGTCGGCCGGGATGTCGAGCTCGGCGAAGAACCACTCCGAGGTGGAGTAGGTCTCGCGCGGCTCGTGGAAGTCCAGCCCGAGGGTCTTGTTGATGAGGTTCCAGCGCGGGACCTCGTCCCAGTCCACGAAGGTGACGGCGGTGCCCGACGCGCCCGCGCGGCCGGTGCGGCCGATGCGGTGCAGGTAGGTCTTGTCGTCCTCGGGGCACTGGAAGTTCACCACGTGGGTGACGCCCTCGACGTCGATGCCGCGGGCCGCCACGTCGGTGGCCACCAGGACGTCGACCTTGCCGTTGCGGAAGGCGCGCAGCGCCTGCTCGCGGGCGCCCTGGCCGAGGTCGCCGTGCACGGCCGCGGCGGCGAAGCCGCGGGAGTCCAGCTCCTCGGCGACCTTGGCGGCGGTGCGCTTGGTGCGGCAGAACACCATGGTCAGGCCGCGGCCCTCGGCCTGCAGCATGCGGGCCAGCATCTCGGTCTTGTCCAGCGCGTGCGCGCGGTAGATCCGCTGGGTGGTGTTGGCCACGGTGGTGCCGGTGTCGTGCGGGTCGGCCGCGCGGATGTGCGTCGGGCGGCTCATGTACTGCCGCGCCAGCGCGATGACCTGGCCCGGCATCGTGGCCGAGAACAGCAGGGTCTGGCGGTCGTTCGGAATCTGGGTGACGATGCGCTCGACGTCGGGCAGGAAGCCCAGGTCCAGCATCTCGTCGGCCTCGTCCAGGACCAGCATGCGCACCCCGGACAGGTCCAGGTGCCCCTGCTTGGCCAGGTCCAGCAGCCGGCCCGGGGTGCCGACGACCACGTCGACGCCCGCCGACAGCGCGGCGATCTGCGGCTCGTAGGCGCGCCCGCCGTACACGGACTGCACGCGCGCGGCCATGACCTTGCCGGCCGCCGCGAGGTCCTCGGTGACCTGCACGGCCAGCTCGCGGGTCGGCACGACCACCAGGCCGAGCGGACGGCCGGGGTTGCCGGTCGGCGCGGGGCCGGCGGGCTTGCGGCCGCGGCCGCGGGGGCGGCGGCCGCCCCGGGAGGCGGCGCCGGTGCCCGCCGCGGAAGCCGCGGCGGTGGAGTCGGTGGTGTCGGCGCTTTCGGCGGCGGCATCGGCGGACTCGGACGCCACGGCGCCCGCGCCGAGCGTGCCGACGGCGGCGTTCTCCGCGGCCGACGCGGCGGCGGCGATCTCGCGCACCATCCGCTGCAGGACCGGGATGCCGAACGCCAGCGTCTTGCCGGTGCCGGTCTTCGCCTGGCCGATCACGTCGGCGCCGGTGAGCGCGACCGGGATGGTCGCGGCCTGGATCGGGAAGGGGGTGATGATCCCGCCGGCCGACAGGGCCTCGGCGATCCGCTCGTCGACGCCCAGGTCGCGGAAGGTCTTCTCGACGATCTGGGGGGTGGTTTCGGGGGTGGCCTCGGCGGTGCCGGAGCCTTCTTCGATGTCGTTCTCGATGTCGTTAGTGACAGCGCTGATGATGTATGCCTCTTCTGTTGAGCGGCACTGCGCGAGGGGCCAGCACGGTGCTAGGTGTGCTGCTTGCGTACGTGCTCGCGTCGACCCCGGTGATGAGTCTTCCGGAGGAGCGAGCGACCTCGCGGCTTTGTGGGGATCCGCTGTGGATCCGGTTTGCCGCAGTGGGTCGGAGCCGATCGGGCCACCGACCGGGCATCCTGCTAGTCACGGACAGTGTACCCGACGGAAAAGACCTGAATAGACTGCCCCTATGACTTCTTCGGCGACCGCCATGTCGTATGAGATCGCTGTCACTGACTTTCTGGGTTTGGTCGCATACGGAGAGCTCACGGCGTTCGAACGGTTGGCCGCCGACTCCTCGCTGGCCCCGACGCTCGAGGGCAAAGCACAGGTCGCGGGCATGGCGGCGGCGGAGTTCGACCACTTCCGGCGGGTCCGGGACCGGCTGACCGAGCTCGGCGCTGATCCCACCGAGGCGATGGAGCCGTTCGCCGGGCCGGTCGACGCCTTCCACGAGCACACCAAGCCCTCGGGCTGGCTGGAGTCGCTGGTCAAGGCCTACATCGGCGACACGCTCACCGCGGACTTCTATCGCGAGGCGGCGCGGTACCTGGACCCGGACTCGCGGGCCGTGGTCGAGGGCGTGCTGGAGGACCTGGGGCACAGCGCGTTCGTCGTGGAACACGTGCGGGCCGCCATCGAGCAGGACCCGAAGATCGCCGGACGGCTGGCACTGTGGGGCCGCCGGATCATGGGCGAGGCGCTGACCCAGGCGCAGCACATCGCGGTCCGGCGTGCGGCGCTCGCGGCGCTGCTGGCCGGGGTGCTGACGGCGCCGGACTGCGAGAACACCGTGGACCTGGCCGAGTTCGGGAAGATGCTGACGCGGCTGACCGAGGCGCACGGGGCGCGGATGGCGACGCTGGGGCTCAGCGCGTAGCCGCCGGCGCACAGAAAAGCGCCGCTCGGGGGAGCGGCGCGTTCGTGGGGCCGGTCTGTGGCTCAGGACCCCTCACCCCGGGTCCGCTGCCAGCTCGTGATGGCCATGACCAGCAGCGCGGCCAGGGCCACGCCGAGCAGCGTGGCGACGAAGGTGTGTCCGTCGCCGAGGATCGCGTGGATGATGGAGCCGCCGCCGACGGCCCCGACCACGCCCACGATGGCGGTCATCCAGGTGGCCATCGGGGTGCCGTCCTTGACGACGGCGCGGCCCAGGGCGCCGATGCCCAGCCCCAGGGCCGCCAGCCACAGCAGTGTGAAAAAGGACATACGCCCCTTTTACCCCACCGGGATCACCCGAATCGGATCAGATGGTCCCGAACCCGACGCGGCGGCCGGTCGGCTCGCCGAGCTCGACATAGGCGATCTTGCTCCCCGGGACGAGGATCTTGCGGTCCTTCTCGTCGGTGAGGGTCAGCACGCTGTCGTCCTTGAGGGCGGCGGCCACGGCGGCCTCCACCTCTTCGGACGTCAGGTTGGTCTCCAGGCTCAGCTCGCGGGCTGTGTGCTGGATGCCGATCTTGATTTCCACGAAGGCTTCCTTAGGTGCTCGGGTGCAACAAAGCGCGTGCCGGACGGCCGGCGAGGGTTCGCCGACGGTCCAAGCGTGCCAGCTATCTAGACAGAATCCTTGCGCGGGAAGTTCCCGATACCGCGCCACGCCAGCTGCGACACGATCCGCGCCGCGGCGTCGCGGGGGATCTGGCCGCCGCCGCTGGAGAGCCAATACCGGGCCGTGACGTGCGCGATCCCGGTCAGGCCGACGGCCAGCAGCATCGATTCCTCGTCCGACAGGCCGGTGTCGGTGGCGATGACGTCGCGGATCGCCTCGGCGCACTCCTGGGTGACCCGGTGGGTGCGCTCGCGGACCGCCGCCTCGTTGTTCAGGTCGGACTCGAAGACCAGGCGGAAGGCGCCGCTCTCGTGCTCGACGTAGTCGAAGTAGGCGCCGATGGTGGCCGCGACCCGCAGCTTGTTGTCGCTGGTGGAGGCCAGAGCGCTGCGCACCTGGGCGACCAGGGCGTCGCAGTGCTTGTCCAGCAGCGCCAGGTAGAGCTCCAGCTTGCCCGGGAAGTGCTGGTAGAGCACCGGCTTGCTGACGCCTGCGCGCTCGGCGATGTCGTCCATCGCGGCGGCGTGGTAGCCCTGCGCGACGAACACCTCTTCGGCCGCGCCGAGCAGCTGGTTGCGGCGGGCGCTCCGAGGCAGCCTGGCGGACCGTTGCCGGGAGGTGGCGTTGTCCGCGTAGGCGGCGTCGGTAGTGGTCATGGTCAGCAGTCTACGCGCGAGTAGGTTGTTTCCACCCGGACGGTTCGGAACCGGATCGGAACAGCTGTTGATCTTGATATCGGTCCGGCCCCGGAGCGATCGTGAAGGGATCTCGGCAAATGGACGAGGCGACCGGGAATCGGGCGGAGCATGCGACGGTTGTCGTTGAATGCCGCGGATTACCCCAGGCGCCTCGAAGACTTCTCTGGGAGCTGTTGTGAGCAACCTACCCCCGCTGGTCGAGCCGGCCGCGGACCTGAGCGTGGAAGAGGTGCGCCGCTACTCGCGCCACCTGATCATCCCCGACGTGGGCATGGACGGCCAGAAGCGCCTGAAGAACGCCAAGGTGCTGTGCGTCGGCGCCGGGGGCCTGGGCTCCCCGACGCTGCTGTACCTGGCCGCGGCCGGCGTGGGCACGCTGGGCATCGTCGAGTTCGACGTGGTCGACGAGTCCAACCTGCAGCGCCAGGTCATCCACGGCCAGAGCGACATCGGCCGCTCCAAGGCCGAGTCGGCGCGCGACTCCATCAAGGAGATCAACCCGCTGGTGCAGGTCAACCTGCACGAGGAGCGGCTGGACTCCACCAACGTGATGGAGCTGTTCGCCCAGTACGACCTGATCGTCGACGGCACGGACAACTTCGCGACCCGCTACCTGGTCAACGACGCCTGCGTGCTGCTGAACAAGCCCTACGTCTGGGGCTCGATCTACCGCTTCGACGGCCAGGCCTCGGTCTTCTGGTCCGAGTACGGGCCCTGCTACCGCTGCCTGTACCCCGAGCCCCCGCCGCCGGGCATGGTCCCCAGCTGCGCCGAGGGCGGCGTCCTGGGCGTGCTGTGCGCCTCCATCGGCTCCATCCAGGTCAACGAGGCCATCAAGCTCCTGGCCGGCATCGGCGAGCCGCTGGTCGGGCGCCTGATGATCTACGACGCCCTGGAGATGACCTACCGCCAGGTGAAGGTCCGCAAGGACCCCGACTGCGCGGTCTGCGGCGAGCACCCGACCGTCACCGAGCTGATCGACTACGAGGCCTTCTGCGGCGCCATCTCCGAGGAGGCGGCCGACGCGGCGAAGGACTCGACCATCACCGTGACCCAGCTGAAGGAGTGGCTGGACGGCGACGAGAAGATCCAGCTGATCGACGTCCGCGAGCCGAACGAGTACGAGATCGTGAGCATCCCGGGCTCCACGCTGATCCCGAAGGGCGAGTTCCTGATGGGCGGCGCCCTGGAGAAGCTCGACCCGACCAAGCGCATCGTGCTGCACTGCAAGAGCGGCGTGCGCTCCGCCGAGGCACTGGCCGTCGTCCACGCCGCGGGGTACAAGGACGCGGTGCACGTCGGCGGCGGCGTCCTGGCCTGGGTGAACCAGATCGAGCCGGAGAAGCCGAGCTACTGATTTTCGCTGTTTCGCTATTTTGAGTGAAGTCGACCGCTGCCCCACGCTTGGGGCGGCGGTCGACGTGTTTGTGGGTCAATACGCTGATCGGCGTGGTGGTGGCCGATGTGGAAATGGATGACGTTCGCAGCGAGTTGCGCGGGCTGCGGAGCGGGAAGGACAAGACCCTTCATTGGCGCCGCGAACGGCCGGAACGGCTCCCGGCTCTAGCCGCGGCGGTGGGGTCTCTGCCGGTTCGTGCTGTCGCCACGGTGATGATGCACGATGCAGGGATCGACAGTGAACGGGCTCGCCGATTCTGCCTTTCACAGCTTCTCCGGGAGCTCCACGGCCTCCAGGCGGAACGTGCTGTGTTCGAGTCGCGGCAGGCGGAGGACCGCAAGGACATGCAGGTCATCGCCGCATGGCGGCGCGCGAAGCGTCCCGAAGCGATGGTGCGGGTTGATTTCCTGCCCGCGATCGCGGAGCCGGGCTTGTGGCTCGCCGACGTCATCGCGGGGGCGTTCATGTGGTGGCTGCGCGGGACCTGCGATCACTGGCTGGTGCTCGCCGACAAGTGCCGAGTCGTCGAGGTGAACGAGCCGTGAACATGCGCGAAGCCGGGGCACCGACCTCCGTCTGGTCACTCCCGGCTTCACTTCCGGCCCTCCGTGGGCACGGCTGGTTCAACACCGCAAAGTATGCCCGGATTGGCCTGAATCCCTCAACCCGAATCCCACGATCGGGCGACCTACAACTCCCCGCGCCGCGTCATGTAGTTGTACGCGATCCACCCGGGTAGCACCGGCAGCCAGAACGTCATCAGCCGGAACAGCAGCACCGCCGTGGTCGCCAGTCCGGTGTCCAGGCGGCCGAAGGTCGTCAGCGTGCCGATGAGGGCGCCCTCGACGCCGCCGACGCCGCCGGGGGTCGGGACGATCGAGCCTGCGGCCTGGGCGGTCAGGAAGACGATGGCCACTACCGCGAAGTTGATTTTCGCGGCGCGGTCGTCGGTGGCGGCGGCTTGGATGGAGGCCCAGAGGGCGAAGATGTACAGCAGGGACAGGATCACGGTGCCGCCGAGGCCGGTGGCGAGCTTGATGGGGTTCTGGGCCACGTCCATCAGGCGCGGGAGGATGCCGGCGACCAGGGGGCGGAGGCGGTTCACCGCGAAGCGGCGGAGTTGGGGGATGGTCGCGATCAGGAGGACCAGGAGGGCCAGGGCCAGGATGATGGCGATCAGGGTGGCGCTGGAGGCGTGGGAGCCGCCGCCGCTGTTGTCGCCGGAGCTGCCGGCGATGACGCCGAAGATCAGGATCAGGAGCAGGTGCTGGACCAGGCCCATGATCTGCTGGGCGCCGACCGCCGTCACCGCCGCGCGGGTCGGCAGGCCGGTGCGCTGTAGGTAGCGGGTGTTGATCGCCACGCCGCCGACCGCCGCCGGCGCCACCAGGGTCACGAACGAGGCCGCCACCTGGGACATGATCGTGCGGCCCCAGCGCAGGTTCTCCGGGACGAAGCCGTCCAGGGCCATCGCCGCCGCGACGTAGGTGCCCGCCGAGGCCAGGGCCACCGCGCCGGTCCACCACCAGTTCACCGCGGTGAGGCCGGACCAGGAGTAGTTCGAGGCCAGCAGCAGGTACGCCGCGAAGCTCAGGCCGACCGCGGAGAACAGGGCGCGGGGGCCGAACCGTTCCAGCTTCACCGGCTCGGGCTCCACCGAGGGGTGCAGTGCCTGGACCGCCTCCTGGACGCTGGTCAGCAGGCCCTTCGACTTCTTCAGCGCCGCACGGGTGTTGCGGGTCAGGATCACCGGCTGGAGCATCGGCAGCGCTGCGGCGACGTCGTCCTCGCCGAGGCGCGTCACGCCGGCCGCGACGCTGCGCTCGTGGCCGAAGTACAGGCTGGTGACGGTCAGCATCTCGGCGGTGTCCAGGCGGCGGGACAGCGTGCCCGCCGCGACCTCGCCGAGGCGCAGGTCGGTCAGCCAGGGCCGGCCGTCCTCGTCGATCAGGAACGCGTGCGCGGACAGCCGCCGGTGCGCCAGCTGGTGTTCGTGGAGCTCGGCCAGCGTGGACCAGAGCTGGCTGAGCAGGTCGTCGGTGAGCTCGTCGGGCTCCAGCTGCTCCAGGGTGCGCCCGGGGACCAGCTGGTAGGCCAGCATGCCGGTGTCCGGTCCCAGGTCGCGCACGGCCAGCAGCCGGGGGGTGCGGATGTCGGCGGCGGTGACCGCGTACGACATCAGCGCCTCTTGCTCCAGCATCCGGCGCAGGCTCAGCAGATTGCGGCGCTGTGCGGGCCCGCGCAGCCGGACCCGGCGGTAGAGCCGGTAGACCAGGCCCGCGGCCTGCTGGTCGCGGTCCAGCACGATCGCGTCGACGTCGCCGTGTGCTTCGGTGGCGACCACGTAGCGCCGCACGTCCTCGGTGTCCGGCACCCGGCGGACCGACAGCGGGTCCATCCTGGCGTCGGACAGCGCTTGATGGACCGCCTCGCCGGTGGGCCGGTCGTTGATCACCCCGCGGACCCAGCGCCAGCCGAAGGCCACCAGCCGGCCCAGCAGGACGGTCTCGGCCAGGCTGATGATCGTCGCGTCGCCCTGGATCAGCGTCACCACGCCGTAGGCGATCAGCGCGATCCAGGTCGCGGTCTGGAAGTTGTGTCTGTTGGAGAACCCGATGATCGTCAGATACGCCACGACGGTCGTCAGGTAGATGTGGAACGCCGCCGTGTCACCGGCGGCGTTGGTGGGCAGCGTGAGCGCGTCCCGGATGGTCTTCGGCGTGTGCGGCGAGGCGACGATGGCGTTCAGCCCCACCGCGGCCAGGTACGCCATGGCGGCGGCCAGCACCGAGTCCACCACGCGCCGCGTGTCGCGCCGGTAGAGCCGGTCGATGGCCAGCACGATGGGGACCACCGCCAGCAGCGCCGACGTCACCGCCAGGACCAGGCCCAGCGGGAGCTTCTGGTCGGCGGACAGCTTGGAGATGTCCGACTCCGCGCCCCGGGTGGTGCCGCCGGCGACCATCCCTATGACGAAGAACAGGAGCATGAAGACGAAGCTGGCCGCCGAGCGGAGCAGGTCTGCCGGGCGTCGTATGCGGCGCGGTTCCGGCGGCTCGTCGATGACCGGCGCGGGTGGCGCAACGGCGGCCCGTACCGCCCGCGCGCCGCTTGTGCCTGGGCTATCGTCGGTTCCGGGCACCAGGGACATGTCGGGTTCTTCAGACCCGGCGGAGGGCAGGCCGACGGCAGCCATGGCGGCCTCCACCGGACCTGGTCGGGCCGGCGAGGCGGTGCCGGGCTCCCCTGCCACTGTCCACCTGTCTTCTGCTCTTGTTGTCGTGTTGCGCTGTGCCGGACACAAGGACGATAGTCCCTGGCGCCCCGCGAGTGCGGCGACTGGTGTTGATCGTCCCACGAGGGGGTTCCCTGCGGCGCGGCGGATTACCTCGACAGGAGTGATGGACGTGACCAAACCACCCGAACTGCCTCCGTACGTGGAGCGGGTGTTCGACGTGGTGGACCGGATTCCGCCGGGCCGGGTGATGGCCTACGGCGAGGTGGCCGGATGGCTCGGCGAAGGCGGCCCGCGCCAGGTGGGGACCGCGATGGCCAAGTACGGAGGCGGGTCCCCGTGGTGGCGCGTGGTGCGCAGCGACGGCGGCTTCCTGCCCGGCCACGAGCGCGAAGCGCTGGCCAACTACCGCGAGGAGGGCACGCCGCTGAAGCCGGACGGCGCCCGCGTCGACATGGCCCGGGCCCGCTGGTGGCCCGGGGACGACGGCCCCGCGGGCGGCGGAGCCATGGACGAAGTGCCGAGCGACTTCGTCGGGGAATAGGGGACTTCCCTTATGGGGAGAGAAGCCGGAGAGCCTGAATCGGAGAGCTTTAAGGGGAGAGCGCGGGCGGCCTCACACCTCGTCCCCGGGCGCGACCAGACCGGTCTCGTAGGCGACCACCACCGCCTGCGCCCGGTCCCGCAGTGACAGTTTGGTGAAGATGTGCGCGACGTGGGTCTTCACCGTGGCCTCGGACAGGACCAGGCGTCCGGCGAGCTCCGTGTTGGACAGGCCACGGCCCATCAGCCCCAGGATCTCCCGCTCGCGCGGGGTCAGCGCGGCCAGGTCGCGGTGCACTGCCGGGGCGCGGTTGCCAGCCGCGCCGGCCGCGGGGTCGGGGGCCGCGAACTTCTCCACCAGCCGCCGCGTGATCGACGGAGCCAGCAGCGCGTCGCCGGTGTCCACCAACCGCACGCTGGCCACCAGGTGCTCGGGCGTGACGTCCTTGAGCAGGAAGCCGGACGCGCCGGCGGCCAGCGCCTCGTAGACGTACTTGTCCAGGTCGAACGTGGTGAGCATGAGGATCCGGATCGCCGGGTCGGCGGCCAGGATCCGGCGCGCCGCCTCCAGGCCGTCCAGGTTCGGCATGCGGATGTCCATCAGGACCACGTCGGGCTTGAGTTCGGCGGCGGCCGCGACGGCTTCGAGGCCGTCGGAGGCCTCGCCGGCGACGTCGATGCCGTTGGCGGTCAGGATCAGGCGGAAACCGGTGCGGACCAGGGCCTGGTCGTCGGCTATCAGGACACGGGGATTCATATATTGTCCACAGTGGCGCGTAGCGTCTCCATAACGGGCGGCGGTGGGTGACGGGTGGGCGCGTCCAAAGGTATCTTCGCGCGGACTCGGAAGCCGCCGCCGAGGCGTCGGCGGGCGTCCAGATCGCCGCCGTAGACCGCGACCCGTTCTTTCAGGCCCATCAGGCCGCGGCCGGTGCCGATCTTCTCGCCGGGCGGGGTGGTGGCGGCGTCGGCGCCGATATCGGCCAGCGAACCGCTTCCCGCGGTCAGCACCTCGATCCGCAGATAGCGGTCGTCGTACCGCACGGTCAGTTCGGCGCTCTTGCCGCCGTATTTGAGCGCGTTGGTCAGCGCCTCCTGAACGACCCGGTACCCGGTCGCGTCGATGCCGCCGGGCAGCGGCCGCGGCTCGCCGGAGATCCGGACGTCCACCGGAAGCCCGGCGAACGCGATCTTGTCCACGAGCGCTGAGAGCCGGGCCATCGTCGGCTGCGGGGTCAGGTCCGGGTCGCCGACGTCGCTGCCGTCCTGGGCCGGCGCCAGCACGCCGAGCAGGTGCCGCAGCTCGGTCATGGTCTCGCGGCCCGCGCTCTCCACCGCCAGCAGCGCGTCCTCGGCCACACCGGACGCCTCGGGACGTTCGGCGACCGGGCCCGGGGCGGCGGTCAGCACCTGCCGCGCCGCGCCGGCCTGGATCAGCATCATGCTCACGTTGTGGCTGACGATGTCGTGCAGCTCCCGCGCGATCCGCGCCCGCTCCTCGTCCACCGCCTGCTGCGCGGCGCTCTCGCGCTCCCGTTCCAGCAGCCAGCCGCGCTCCTCGATGGCCCGCGTGTGTTTCCCGCGTTCCCGGCGCAGCAGCACCGCGAGCCGTCCCGCGGTGGCGCAAGCCGCGAGCAGCGCCCCCACCAGCACCCACGTCATGTCTACATCCCCAGGATGAGAGGTCCCGACGATTACCACCACGGACCGATCCGCCGTGGTGCCGCCCAACCATACGTTGATCACATGACCGCTACCGCCGCCGAGTCCGCAGGGACCGCCTCGTCCCCCGAGTCCGGGTCCACCGGACCGATCGTCCGCCTCGACAACGTCCGCAAGGACTTCGGGGACACCGCCGCCCTCGACGGCGTCACCCTGCACATCCGCCAGGGCGAGGCCGTCGCCGTGATGGGCCCGTCCGGCTGCGGCAAGTCCACGCTGCTGAACCTGGTGGCCGGCCTGGACCGGCCCAGCTCCGGGCAGGTCGTCGTGCACGGCGAGGACCTCGGCGCGCTGAACGAGACCGGCCTGGCGCTGTTCCGCCGCCGCCGGATCGGGATGATCTTCCAGTTCTTCAACCTCATCGACGACCTGCCGGCGCTGGACAACGTGGCGCTGGCCGCGCAGCTCACCGGCGTCCCGGCCGGCCAGGCCCGGCGCCGGGCCCTGGAGCTGCTCGGCGAGCTGGGCATCGCCGACCGTAAGAACACCTACCCGCAGCAGCTGTCCGGCGGCGAGCGCCAGCGCGTCGCCGTGGCCCGGGCCCTGATGAACCGGCCGGCGCTGCTGCTGGCCGACGAGCCGACCGGCGCGCTGGACAGCCGCTCCGGCGAGCAGGTCATGGACCTGCTGATCGACCTGAACCAGCTCGGGCAGACCCTGCTGATGGTGACCCACGACCCGCGCCTGGCCGCCCGCTGCGCCAGCCGCCTGGTCGAGGTCGCCGACGGCCGGATCGTCGCCGAGCGCGCCGTCGAGAGGACCGCGTGAGCGCCATGAGGATCGCTGGAATCACCGGAATCACCAAGGGACCGGTCTGGCGCGCCTCGCGGGCCGCCGTGAAGCGCCGCAAGGTGCAGACCTTCGTCATCGGGCTCGTGGTCGCCCTGTCCGCGATGAGCGCGGTGCTCGGGCTGGGACTGCTGCAGGCCTCGAACGGCCCGTTCGAGCAGGTCTTCGGGCAGCAGAACGGGGCGCACGCCGTCGTCGCCTTCAACGGCGCCAGGACCACAGAGCAGCAGCTCGCCGCCACCGCCCACGCCTCCGGCGTCACCGGGGCATCCGGGCCGTTCCAGTCCGCCCAGGTCTCGTTCGCGATGGGCCTGGGCGGGGGCACCCGGCAGGCGACCGTGGTCGGTCGGCCGCAGCCGGGGTCCGGCGACGTGGACCGGGTGCACCTGTGGCAGGGCCGCTGGGCGACCGCGCCGGGGGAGATCGTGCTGAACCAGCCGGTCGGCCTGCCGTACTACGACAGCTCGCCAGCCTCGGGCGGTCCGGCCGCGGCGAGCACCGTCACCGGTCCCGGTCTGCCGACCCTCACCATCGTCGGCTACGCGTACTCGATCTCGGCCACCGCCGACGGCTGGGTCGCCCCGAGCCAGATCTCGGCGCTGCACCCGGACCACCTGCAGATGCTCTACCGCTTCTCCTCCTCCGCCACCGACGCGCAGGTCAAGGCGGACGTGGCCACCGCGACCGCGGGCCTGCCGGCCGGCGCCGTCACCGGCTTCCAGTCCTGGCGCACCACCCGCGCCGAGATGGTGGCCAAGCTGGAGTCCCTGCTGCCGATGATGATCGCCTTCGGCGTCCTGGCCGTCTCGGTGGCGGTGCTGATCGTGCTGAACGTGGTCAGCGGCGCCGTGGTCTCCGGCTACCGGGACATCGGGGTCTTCAAGACCATCGGCTTCACCCCGCGCCAGGTGGTCCGGGTGTACGTGGCCACCATGGCGGTGCCGGCCGTCATCGGGACCGTGGTCGGCGTCCCGCTCGGCAACGTGGTCGCCGCGCCTTTGTTGGAGAAGGCTTTCATGTCCCTGGGCGGGGCTCCGATGGTCAGCCTGCTGACCAACGCGGTGTGTCTGCTCGGGGTGCCGCTGGTGGTCGGCCTGGCCGCCTACGTCCCGGCGCGGCGCGCGGCGGGCATGTCGGCGATCGCCGCGATCTCCGCGGGCTCGGCGCCCAAGCGCGGCCGGGGTCTGAAGGTGCAGCGCAAGCTGGCCGGCTCGCGGCTGCCCCGCTCGGTGAGCATGGGCTTGGGGCTGCCCTTCGCCCGGCCCGCCCGCAGTGCCCTGACCTTCGCGGCGGTGCTGATCGGTGTGACCACCGTGGTGTTCGCCAACGGCCTGGCCCGCACCATGACCGACTTCAGCGCGGCCTCGGACCGTACCGGCGCGGTGGCCTTCGACATCGGCCACGACCCGGCGCGGCCGGCGACCAAGGACGCTGCGGCGATGGAGCAGGCGATCCGCGCCACTCCCGGCGTCGACGGTGTGGCGCTCACCAGTGGCGACATGGTCGGGGTCACCGGGATGACCTCCGCGATCAGCGTGCAGTACTACGGCGGCGACTCGGCCAAGATGGGCTGGACCCTGGTCAAGGGGCACTGGCTGAACGGCCCGGACCAGGTCGTGGCGCCGGCGCGGTTCCTGAACCTGCACCACCTCGCGATCGGCCAGAGCCTGACCGTCCAGGCGGACGGCCGCAGCGTGCGGGCGGTCATCGTCGGCGAGGGCATCACCGGCGGCGACAGCTCCCTGGACGCGGACTGGAGCGTCCTGCAGCAGCTGTCGCCGGGCCGCCAGGCCGACGGCTTCGAGGTCCACGCCGCGGCCGGCGCCGACAAGAAGGCACTGGCGGCGAAGCTGCAGGCGCTGGACTCCTCCTGGAACGTCAGCATCCGCGACTACGGCAACCCGAACGCCGAGATGCAGGTGTTCTCGGCGGTCATCACCCTGGTGCTCAGCCTGGTCGCGGCGCTCGGCGTGTTCAACACCGTCCTGCTCAACACCCGCGAGCGCCGTCGCGACCTGGGGATGCTGAAGTCCGTGGGCATGACCCCGCGCCAGGTGGTGGTGATGATCGTGACCTCGATGGGGATGCTCGGCCTGCTCGGCGGGATCGTCGGGCTGCCGCTG
The DNA here is from genome assembly GCF_041262705.1 of Catenulispora sp. MAP12-49. Lineage (NCBI taxonomy): Bacteria > Bacillati > Actinomycetota > Actinomycetes > Catenulisporales > Catenulisporaceae > Catenulispora > Catenulispora sp. MAP12-49. The sequence continues at coordinate 564,130 of NZ_JBGCCP010000003.1, forward strand.
GGCTACGGCCTGCACGCGCTGGTCGTCCCGCTGATGGAGCACGCGCAGGGCCTGGACATGACCTCGAACATGGTCCACGTCTACTCGGCGCCGCTGCTGGCCTGGATGTTCCTGGCCGGGGTCGGGATCGCGGTGCTCGGGGCGCTGGTCCCGGCGCGGTCCGCGGCGCGGTCGTCGATCGCTGAGGTGTTGCGCAGCGAGTAGGACGGTGCGCTGTCAGTGGCGAGGGCCTGTGTTGGTGGCAAGGGCCTGTGGGGCGATCCCACAGGCCCTTCCGCCGTTCTGGCATGATCGGCGCGCGCGGGCGTGATCCATTGCCGAATCGGGCGTGACGGTCGGTGGTCTGTGTTGTCATAGAGGACCGTGGTGTATCGCTCGGGTATACCCGCCGGCAAAGGATTCGAAACCGTGTTCGACATGCAGGCCCCGCCTCAGGTCAGCGGACCGCCGCTGGACCCGGCGCAGCGCCGTGTCGTCGAACACCCCGGCGGTCCGCTGCTGGTGCTGGCAGGGCCCGGGACCGGCAAGACGCACACGCTCGTGGAAGCGGTCATCTCCAAGACTGATCCCGACCGCGCGGCGCTGCGTCCGGACCAGGTGCTGATCCTCACCTTCAGCCGCAAGGCCGCCTCCGAACTGCGCGACCGCATCGGCCGCCGGCTGTCGATGTCCGGCGTCGCGCCGCTGGCGACCACGTTCCACTCCTTCTGTTACGCCCTGGTCCGGCGCTTCCAGGACCCCGAGCTGTTCACAGAGCCGATCCGGCTGCTCTCCGGCCCCGAACAAGACGTGTTCGTGCGCGACCTGGTCTCCGGCAGCATCGATGTAGGAATAGGCGGGGGAGCGCTCGGCGAGCGCATCCATTGGCCGCAGGACCTGCGGGCGGCGCTCGCGACCCGCGGGTTCGCCGAGGAACTGCGGACCGTCCTGTCCCGCGCGCGGGAGCTGGGCCTGGACCCGACCGAGCTGGCGCAGGCCGCGCGGCGGGCCGACCGCGGCGACTGGTACGCCGCCTCGGCGTTCTTCGAGGAGTACCTCGACGTGCTCGACGTTCAGGGCGTCCTGGACTACGGCGAGCTCGTGCACCGCGCGGTGCTACTGGCCGGGCAGGACGACGTGCGCCGCGAGCTGCGCCACGACTTCCGCGCGGTGTTCGTGGACGAATACCAGGACACCGACCCGGCGCAGGTCCGCCTGCTCCAGGCGCTGGCCGGGGACGGCGCGGACCTGGTCGTGTTCGGCGACCCCGACCAGTCGATCTACCAGTTCCGCGGCGCCGATGTGCGCGGCATCCTCGACTTCCCCGAGGCCTTCCGGAACATGGACGGCACCCCGGCCGACACCGCGGTGCTGCGCACCTCCCGCCGCTGCGGCCCGGCGCTGCTGAAGGCCTCGCGCAACCTGACCCGGCGCATGCCGATCCCGCTGCTGCCGACCGACAAGGTGCGCGAGCACCGCGACCTGGCGGCGGAGGGGCCGGTCGTCGACGGCGCGCCGATCGAGGGCTCGCTGCAGGTCTTCACCTTCCCGACCCCGACCACCGAGCTCGACAACATCGTCGACATGGTCCGGCGCGCGCACCTGGAGGACGGCGTCCCGTGGGACGAGATCGCGGTGCTGGTCCGCTCCGCGACCCGCTCGATCCCGGCGCTGCGGCGGGCGCTGATCACGGCCGGCGTGCCGGTCGACACCTCCGGCGACGAGCTGCCGCTGGCCGCCGAGCCCGCGGTCGCGGTGCTGCTGCAGGCGCTGCGGGTGGCGGACAACGAGAACATGCTGACGCCGGAGGTCGCGCGCTCGCTGCTGTCCGGACCGCTTTGCGGGATGGACGCCTTCGAACTCCGTAAGCTCGCTCGCGCGCTGCGCGCCGAGGAGCGTGTCGCGAACCAGAACGCGGTCGCCGCCGAACCGCGCGAGGTCACGGACCCCACGGTCAACGGGGTCCGCCCGAGCGAAGTGCTCTTGCGCGAAGCCCTGGCCGAGCCGGGACGTCTGGTCGCCATGGAGGAGGACGTCTCCGAGCCGGCCCGGCGCCTCGGCATGCTCCTGCTGCGCACCCGCCAGATTCTGCGAGGGGGCGGCTCGGTCGAGCAGGCCCTGTGGGAACTGTGGAGCGGCGGCTCGGACGACCGCGGTCGCAACCGTGCCCACAACTGGCCGCAGCACCTGGAGCGGACCTCCCAGCGGGGCGGCAACATCGGCCGCTCGGCGGACCGCGACCTGGACGCGGTCTGTGTGCTCTTCGACTACGCCGCCCGCGCCGAGGACCGCGCGACCGGCCGCGGCGTCCGCAACTTCATCGCCGACCTGGAGGCCCAGGAGCTGGCCGGCGACTCGATGGCGGCGCAGTCCTCGCGCGGCGGCGCGGTGCGCCTGATGAGCGCGCACAAGTCCAAGGGCCTGCAGTGGCGCTTCGTGATCGTCGCCGGCGTGCAGGACGGTCTGTGGCCGGACCTGCGGCTGCGCGGTTCGCTGCTCCAGGCCGACCTCATCGGCCGCAACGGTTTACGGTCGATGGAGGAGATCCCGACGGCGGCGACGCTTCTCGCGGAGGAGCGCCGTCTGTTCTATGTCGCGGCCACCCGGGCCCGCGAGCGGCTGGTGGTCAGCGCCGTCGACAGCTCCCTGATCGGCGACGACGCCGCGGCCGAGGCGCCCTCGCGCTTCGTCCATGAACTCGGCGTCGACGTGCAGCCGCTGCCGGGCCTGCGCAAGCGGGCGCTGGCCATCCCGGCCCTGGTCGCCGACCTGCGCCGGGTCCTGACCGACCCGAAGAGCTCCGACCAGCTGCGGCAGGCCGCCGCCGAACGGCTGGCCCGGCTGGCCGACGCGCAGTCCGGGGACGGCCGGCCGCTGGTGCCCTCAGCCCACCCGGACAAGTGGTGGGGCCTGGTCGAGGAGACCGCCTCCGAGCAGCCGGTGCGCGACCCGGCCAAGCCGCTGCTGCTGTCGGCCAGCCAGGTCGCGGCCATAGACGACTGCTCGCTGCGCTGGTTCCTGGACCACGAGGCCGCCGCGCACGAGCAGAAGACCGTCGCGCTCGGCTTCGGCAACGTGGTGCACGTGCTGGCCGACGAGGTGGCCAAGGGCGACACCCCGGCGCAGCTGGACGTGCTGATGGAGCGGCTGGACCGGGTCTGGGACCGGCTGTCCTTCGAGGCCCAGTGGCAGTCGCCGCAGCAGAAGGAGGAGGCGCGCGCGGCCCTGGAGCGGTTCCTGGCCTGGCACGTCACCGACCGCGGCCGGCTGCTGCACTCCTCGGAGCAGGACTTCGACGTGCGGCTCAACGTCGGCTCCGAGGAGGGCGAAGGAGAGGGCTTCGACCTGCGCATCCGCGGGTCCTTCGACCGGGTGGAGACCGACGAGGCCGGGCTGGTCTACGTGGTCGACTTCAAGACCGGCAAGAACGTGCCGACCAAGAACGAGGCCCAGGAGCACCCGCAGCTCGCGGTCTACCAGCTGGTGGTGCGCGAGGGCGCGATACAGGGCGTCTCGAACGAGTCCGGCGGCGCCGAGCTGGTGTTCCTGCGCGAGGGCGACGCGGCCGGGCTGCCCAAGACCGCCGAGCAGGACCCCTCGCTGGAGCAGCCCGGCCAGACGCCGATCGAGAAGAAGCTCGCGAACATGGCCGCGCGGGTCCTGGACGAGAACTTCGCCGCGTACGGCGAGAAACAGTGCGGCACCTGCGTCTTCCGCAAGTGCTGCCCGAAACAGCCCGAGGGAAAGCAACTCCTTTGATCCGGGACACCGAAGATCTGAAAGCACTGCTCGGGGTTCCTTACACGGAAGAACAGCTGGAAGCCATCACGGCGCCGCTGGAGCCGGCCGTCATCGTGGCCGGCGCGGGGTCGGGGAAGACCACGGTGATGGCCGCCCGCGTGGTGTGGCTGGTCGGTACCGGGCAGGTGGGACCGCACCAGGTGCTCGGGCTGACCTTCACCAACAAGGCGGCCGCGGAGTTGTCCGAGCGCATCCGCAAAGCCCTGCGCAAGCTTGAGGAAGAGGAGCTCGACGACCCTGATTCGGACATCGAGGAGTCCGTCGGCGAGCCCACCGTCTCGACCTACCACGCCTATGCCGACCGCCTGATCAAGGAGCACGGGCTGCGTCTGGGCCTGGAGCCCTCGGCACGGCTGCTCGCCGACGCCACGCGCTACCAGCTGGCCGTCACCGCGGTGCGCGGCCCCAAGGAGCTGCGGTACTTCAAGGGCAAGGTCGCCGACCTCGCCGACAAGGTGCTGGCCCTGGACGGCGAGCTGTCCGAGCACCTGGTCACGCCCGAGGCGCTGCGCGAGCACGAGGAGGCCTTCATCGGGCAGGCGGAGTCCTTCCGCGATCCCAGGAACGGCAAGGCCAAGCGCGGCTACACCGACTTCCTCAAGGCCGCCGAGATCGCCCGGCAGCGGATCGAGCTCTCCGAGCTGGTCGAGCGCTACCGCGACCTGAAGGTGCGGCGCGACCTGATCGACTTCGGCGATCAGATGGTGCTCGGCGCGCGGCTGGCCGAGGAGCGGCCCGAGGTCGGGGCGATCGAGCGCGAGAAGTTCCGGGTCGTGCTGCTCGACGAGTACCAGGACACGTCGGTCGCGCAGCGCCGTATGCTGGTCGGCCTGTTCGGTGGCGGCCACCCGGTGACCGCGGTCGGCGACCCCTGCCAGTCCATCTACGGCTGGCGCGGCGCCTCGGTGGCGAACCTCGACGACTTCCCGGAGCACTTCGCGAACGCCGACGGCGCCCGTTCGCGCGGCTACGCGCTGAGCGAGAACCGGCGCAGCGGCGGCCACCTGCTGGAGTTCGCGAACGTGGTGTCGGACCCGCTGCGCCAGCGGCACACCGGGGTCCGGCAGCTGCGGCCCTCGGCGGAGAAGGCCGACCAGGGCTGGACCCGCGTCGGGCTGACCGAGACCGCCGAGGACGAGGTGAGGTGGGTCGCGCGGATGGTCGCCGACGCGCACTACCGGGGCGGGATCGCGTTGCGCGAGATCGCGGTGCTGGTGCGCAAGGGCAACCAGATCCCGCCGCTGTACGAGGAGATGCACGCGCAGGGGCTGCCGGTCGAGGTCGTCGGGCTCTCAGGGCTCGTGCACCTGCCGGAGGTGGCCGACCTGATCGCGATGCTGGACGTGCTCGACGAGCCGATCGCCAACGCCTCGCTGGTCCGGCTGCTGACCGGCCCGCGCTGGCGGATCGGCGCCCGGGACCTGGCGCTGCTGGGCATGCGGGCCCGGGAGCTCGTGCGGGACCCGGCCGAATACGCCGACCGGGCCGGCCGGGACCGGCTGGCCGAGGCGGTCGCGGGCTCGGACCCGACCGAGGTGGTCTCGCTGTCCGACGCGATGGCCGACCCGGGACCGGATCTGCCGTTCTCCGAGCAGGCCCGGGTCCGCTTCGCGCGCTTCGCCTCCGAGGTGCGGATCCTGCGCCGCCGGCTGTCCGAGCCGGTCCTGGACGTGCTGCACCGGGTGATCTCGGTGACCGGGCTGGACGTGGAGGTCGCGGCCTCGCCCAAGCTGGTGGCGCAGCGCTCGGCCGAGACGCTGGCGGCGTTCCTGGGCCGGGCCGCGGACTTCCAGGACCTGGAGGGCGATCAGTCAGTAACCGCTTTCCGTGCCTATCTGAAGGCCGCCGAGCGGCACGAGCGGGGCATCGACGCCTCGCTGCCCTCGCAGGGCGACTCGGTGAAGCTGCTGACCATGCACAAGTCCAAGGGTCTGGAGTGGGACGCGGTGTTCGTGCCGCACCTGGCCGGCGCCGCGCAGAAGCCGCGCGAGTCGTGGATCGGGTCCGGCGCGGTGCTGCCCTATCCGCTGCGCGGCGACGCCGAACACCTGCCGGCCCTGGACGACGCCGGCAACACCGCCGCGTTCAAGTCCTTCAAGGAGCAGGCCAAGGAGTACGAGTCCTGGGAGGACCTGCGGCTGGAGTACGTGACGGTCACCCGGCCGCGCTACTACCTGACCGCCTCGGGGCACTGGTGGGGCCCGACCCAGAAGCGCCGGCGCGGGCCGGACACCTGGCTCACCGGCTTGTTCGAGCACTGCCAGGACGGCCACGGCGAGATCGTCGCCTGGGCCGCGGAGCCGGACCCGGACGCCGTGAACCCGAGTCTGGGCGCCGCGGAGGCGCACTGGCCGGTGCTGCCGGACGCCGAGGCCGCGGAGCGGCGGCGCGCCGGGGCCGAGATGGTGGTCGCGGCGCTGTACCGGCGGCAGGCCGCGGCGTTCGGCGAGCCGATCGGCACCGAGCCGGATTCTGAGGAACCTCAAGTCGTTGAACAGCCCGGCAGCGGTGCCGGCGAGGCGGCAGCCGTGCAAGGCGCCACCCTGGAAGCTGTCCCGTTCTTCGACGAGGACGGCGAGCCGATCACCGACCTCCTGCCCGCTCAGCGTGCTTCCGAGGAGTCGGCCGAGCCAGCCGAGTCGTCGGCCGTCGACGCCGAGACCGCCGCCACCGCCGAGGACCGCGCCGCCATAGCCTCCTGGGACCGCGACCTGGAAGCGCTGCTGGAGGAGCTCAAGCGCGGCGACTCCATCCAGCGCTACGCCCCGCTCCCTTCCTCGATGTCGGCCTCCCAGCTGCTGCGATACCGCAGCGACCCCTCGCGCTTCCGCCGCGAGCTGGCCCGACCGATGCCGCAGCCGCCGGCCCCCTCGGCCCGCCTGGGCACCAAGTTCCACGCCTGGATCGAGTCGCTGTTCGGGCAGCAGGCGCTGTTCGAGTACGAGGACCTGCCGGGCGCCGCCGACGAGGAGATCACCGACGAGGTGGATCTCAAGGAGCTGCAGGAGGCGTTCCTGCGCACCCCCTGGGCCGACTCGGTGCCGGCCGCCGTCGAACAGCCGTTCCAGGTGGTGCTGGCCGGCCGGGTGGTGCGCGGACGTATCGATGCCGTATATAAGACTACTGACGGATGGGAAGTCGTCGACTGGAAGACCTCCCGGTCGCAGGACGCGGACGAGACCCAGCTGGCGATCTACCGGCTGGCCTGGGCCGAGATGCAGGGCGTGCCGCTGTCCGCGGTCTCCGCGGCGTTCGTCTACGTGCGCGGCGGCCAGACCTTCCGGCCGACCGGACTGCCGGACCGCGAGGAGCTCGAGGAACTGTTCGGGGACGGCTGAGAAGCCGTTTTCCGCGCGGCCGGGCTGGTGCGCGAATGAACGCCGGGTGATCAGTGCTCGAACGGGGCGGCCCCGCGTTGTAAGCGCTTTCCCGATAGTCGTACCCTGCCTCCATGCCATCGCAGTCCAGGGGAAGACATCAGAGGCGGAACATAGCCGTGACGGCCGCGGCGCTCGTCATCGCCGCGACCGTGCCCGCCTGCTCCAGCAGCACGTCGTCGGGGGCGTCCGGGGGATCCGTCGGGTCCGGGGGCTCGAAGTCCTTCACGTACTGGTCCATGTGGAAGGAGAACGAGCCGCAGGCCGCGGTGATCAAGGAGGCGCTGGCCGCGTACAAGGCCGCCACCGGGGTCACGGTCACCGTCGAGTGGCACGGCCGCGGGGTGCTGGACGACGTCGCCGCCGCGCTCAAGGCCGGCAAGCCGGTGCCGGACCTGTCCGACGGCAGCATCAACACCATTCTCGGCGCCGCAGCGGAGGGCGTGGCCGTCACCGACCTGACCAGCCTGTACCAGCAGCCGGTTCCCGGCGAGAACCAGAACCTGACCGACGTAGTGCCGGACAAGTACACGCCGCTGCTCACCGACGCGAGCGGTGCGGAGGTGATGGTGCCCTACGAGGTCGCCTCCGAAGCCGTCTTCTTCGACAAGTCCCGCTATCCGCAGCTGTCCACGAACCCGCCGCTGAACTGGGACCAGTTCGTGGACCTGCTGGGGCAGATCAAGGCCAAGGGGCAGGCGCCGCTGGCCCTGGACGCCAGCGGGGGCAACGCCGCCTACTGGGTGGAGTGGATGTTCGAGCGCGAGCTCGGCCCCGGCCAGTTCAAGCGCACCGCCGAGCAGCACGACGCCGCCGCGGCCACCGACGACAGCCGCTGGGACGACGCCCGGCTGCTGGACGGCGCGCAGAAGCTGGAGGCGCTGGTGAAGGGCGGCTACTTCGCCCCCGGCTGGAACACCGAGGACACCGGGACCACCAGCACCCACGCCAAGGACCAGCAGAACGCCTGGGCCGCCGGCAAGGCGGCGCTGATCCTGGGCGGCACGTGGGTGCCCAGCGAGACCAAGCGCACGACGAACGTGGACAGCTTCGTGTTCCCGTCGATGCCGGACCAGGGCGGCCTGCCCTCGAACGACTCCGCGGGCGTGAACTTCTTCGGGTTCGCGGTGCCCAAGGCCGGCAAGAACGCGGACGCCGCGGAGAAGTTCGTCCTCTACTTCATGGCCAAGGCCCAGCTGTCGAAGATCTCCACGGAGGCCGGCAACATGACGCCGCGCACCGACATCCCCGCGCCCGCGGTGCTGGCCTCGGTGCAGACCGCGCTGACCAACCGCACGGTCTTCCCGGACCAGGACGCGCTGATGCGCGACGACTCCAAGTGGTACACGACGGTGTTCCAGCCGGAGTCGGTCGCCTTCATGACCGGGAAGCTGACCCCGCAGCAGTTCATCGGCAAGCTCAAGGCGGAGTCGGCGACTTTCTGGGCGCAGGCCGCGCCGGCCAAGTAACCGCCGCCCGAGCCGGGCCGCACCGCCCACATAGCGGTCGAGGGGTTGGGCGCTCGGCCGGACCGGGTTACCCTGATTCGGTGACATATCACACGACACTGGATCGGGCCGCCGAGGCGGCGGCGTCAGCGGCGGGCGTCTACGGCTCCTGGAGCGCCGAACGCCGGCGGGACCTGCTCCACGCGTGCGCGGACGCCCTTGAGGCGGCGCACGCGGAGCTTGTCGAGCTGGCCGGCACGGAGACCGGGCTGACCGCGGCCCGGCTGAACGGCGAGGTCGGCCGCACCACCGGCCAGCTGCGGCTGTACGGCGACCACGTCGCCGCCGGGCGCCACCTGTCCCGGCGCAGCTCGCCGGGCGCCGCGCTCGGCGGGGCGGACGTGTACACGGTCGACGTCCCGCTCGGGCCGGTCGCGGTCTTCGCCGCGTCCAACTTCCCGTTCGCCTTCGGCGTCCCCGGCGGCGACACCGCCTCGGCGCTGGCCGCCGGCTGCCCGGTGGTGGTGAAGGGGCACCCGGCGCAGCCGCGGCTGTCGCGGCGGATCGCGGAGATCCTGAGCGAGGCGGTCGCCGGAGCCGGCGCGCCGGAGGGCACCTTCGGCTTCCTGGACGCCGAGTCGACCGACGGCGACCCCAACAAGCTCTCCATCGAGCTGGTGCAGCACCCTGCGATCAAGGCGGTGGGCTTCACCGGATCCCTGGGCGGCGGCCGGGCCCTGATGGACGCCGCGGCCGCGCGTCCCGAGCCGATCCCGGTCTACGCCGAGATGGGGAGCGTGAACCCGGTGTTCGTGCTGCCCGGGGCGATCGCCGACGAGGCCGGCCGCAAGAAGTGGGCCGAGACCCTGGCCGGGGCGGTGACCGGCTCCGGCGGACAGCTGTGCACCAAGCCGGGCGTGGTGTTCGTGCCGGAGAACGCCGACGGCGAGGCGCTCGGCGCGCTGACCGGCGACCTCATCGCCGACAACGGCCCGATCCCGATGCTCACCGACGGGATGGCCGCGGCCCACCGGCGCTGGCAGGAGCAGATCACCGGCGTGGGTGCGGACGCGGAGCGGGCGGGGAAGCCGTTCGCGGCGCAGATCTCTGCGAAGGACTTCGCCGGCGACTACCGCGAGGAGCACTTCGGCCCGGCGACGGTGATCGTGCGCGCGGACCCGGCGGAGTACGCGGCGCTCGCCGACTCGCTGGAGGGCCAGCTGACGGCGACGATCATCGCCGACGACGACAGCGCCGCGGACCGCGAGGCGGCCCGCACACTGCTGCCCTCGCTGGTGGCCAGGGCGGGCCGTGTGGTCTGGAACAGCGTGCCGACCGGCGTGGCGGTGGTCGAGGCCATGCAGCACGGCGGTCCGTGGCCGGCCACCTCGGCGTCCTGGAGCACGTCGGTGGGGACCGAGGCGATCCGGCGGTTCATCCGTCCTGTGGCGCTGCAGGGCGTGCCGGCCGATCTGGTCGGGTAACGGAAGCGGAAGCGCCGGCGGGCGGTTGCGGGTGTAGGCACCGCGGCCGCCCGCCGGCCCCTACTTCGTGCAGATCGCCGGCATGATCGGGGACACCCGGCAGGAGTAAGGTCTCCGGCATGACTTCTGCTTCGGACAAGGCCGTCCGTCCGTACGTCGCCGAGCATGCCGACGAGTTCTTCGCCGAGCTCAACGAGTGGCTGCGCATCCCGTCCATCTCCTCGGATCCGGCCAGCGCGCCGGAGGTGCGGCGGTCGGCGGAGTGGCTGGCGGCGAAGCTGCGGGAGATCGGGTTCCCCACCGTCGAGATCTGGGAGACCGCCGGCGGCGAGGGGCTGCCGACGGTGTTCGCCGAGTGGCCGTCCGGGGACGAGGGCGCGCCGACCGTGGCCGTCTACGGCCACCACGACGTGCAGCCGGTGACGCCGGTGGAGCTGTGGGACACGCCGCCTTTTGAGCCGACGGTCAAGGGTGACCGGCTGTACGCGCGCGGTGCCGCCGACGACAAGGGCCAGCTGGCGTTCCACCTGCTGGGCCTGCGGGCGCACCTGGCCGTGACCGGGCGGACCGCGCCGGCCGTGAACCTGAAGATCATCGCCGAGGGCGAGGAGGAGTCCGGCTCGCCGAACTTCCGCCCTCTGCTGGAGGACAAGCGGGACCGGGTTAAGGCCGACGTCGTCGTGGTCTCCGACACCGGCATGTGGGACCGGGAGACGCCGTCCACCTGCACCGGTATGCGCGGCATGATCACCGGCCAGATCGACCTGCGCGGCCCGGCCAACGACGTGCACTCCGGCTCCTTCGGCGGCGCGATCCCGAACCCGCTGACCGAGTTGGTGCGGCTCATGGGCCGGGTGCACGACGACGACAAGCGCGTCGTCGTCCCCGGCTTCTACGACGGCATCGTCGAGCTCACCGAGACCGACCGCGAGATGTTCGCCAAGCTGCCCTTCGACGAGCAGGCCTGGCTGGGCAACGCCAAGTCCTCCGCGACCGCCGGCGAGGCCGGCTTCACCACGCTGGAGCGGGTGTGGGCGCGGCCGACGTTCGAGCTGAACGGCTTCTGGGGCGGGCACACCGGCCCCGGCCACAAGACCATCGTCCCGGCCGAGGCGCACGCCAAGATCTCGATGCGCCTGGTGGCCGGCCAGGCCCCGCTGGACGTGGCGAAGAAGTTCGAGGACTGGTTCCGCGCCAACATCCCGGCCGGCCTGACCGGCGCGCTCCACTGGGAGTCCGACGGCGTGAAGCCCTGCATGACCCCGCTGGACCACCCGGCGGTGCAGGCGATCACCCGCTCCATGGGCAAGGCGTTCGGCGAGCCCGACGAGCCGCGCGAGGTGCTGTTCACCCGCGAGGGCGGCTCCGGTCCCGAGGCCGACCTGCAGGAGGTCATCGAGGCGCCGGTGGTGTTCCTCGGTGTGTCGCTGCCCTCGGACGGCTGGCACTCGCCGAACGAGAGCATGACGATCCCGCTGCTGCTCAAGGGTGCCGAGGCGGCCGCGTACCTGTGGTCGGACCTGGCTGAGAAGCGCTGAGAAGCGCTGACAAGCACTCGAGCACACGAGCACTGAAGCCCTCAGGGCAGCCGGAACTATTCGGGGAGGTCCATCGATGACCGAGCAAGCGCGCTACTTCGAGGGCGAACTCGGCCGCATGCTGCTGGCGCGGTCGGTCGTCGACCGCGCCGCCGAGCGGCGCACCGACGAGGACTGGCTGGCGGCGGCGTGGGCCGACCCGGGTACCCGGGTGTTCGCGGTCGACGACAGCCGGGCCGAGGCGGTGCTGGACCCGGGCCCCGGGCTGGTGTTCCACCCCGGCGCGGTGTTCGACGCGCGGTACCCCGCCGCTCAGCGCTACTTCCTCGGCGTGGACGACGAGGACGTGGCGTACTTCGCGGTCAGCGTCGGTACACCCGGCCCGGACGGCAAGCCGACGGCCTCGACCGCCGGCTCCGCCTCCACCCCCGGCGCGGCGCTGACCTCGCCGCAGCCGCCGGCCGCCGAAGACGTGCCGGCGCTCGGCGAACTACGGCACGTGCGCGAGGTCGCCTCGACCCTGCCGGACCGCGACGGCGGCGTGCTGGCGCACGCGATCGGCCTGGACAACTGGCACCGCACGCACGGCTTCTGCGGGGTGTGCGGCCACGCGACCCGCGTGACCTATGCCGGCTCGGTCCGCAAGTGCGACCACTGCGGTACCGAGCACTATCCGCGGACCGACCCGGCCGTGATCATGGCCATCACCGACCCGGACGACCGGCTGCTGCTGGCCCGCAACGCGGCCTGGCCGCCGAACCGGGCGTCGGTGCTGGCCGGCTTCGTCGAGCCCGGCGAGACGCTGGAGGCGGCGGTGGCGCGCGAGTGCGCGGAGGAGGCCGGCCTGCGGATCACCTCCGTGCGCTACCTCGGCAGCCAGCCGTGGCCGCTGCCCCGCTCGCTGATGCTCGGCTTCACAGCGACCGTGGACGACCCGGCCCTGAAGCTGGACGGTGCCGAGCTCGACTGGGCGAAGTGGTACTCGCGGGCCGAGCTGAAGGAGGCCGTCAACTCCGGCGAACTCCTGATGCTGCCCTCGGAGATCTCGATCTCGCGTCGTCTGGTCAACCACTGGTACGGCGGCGACCCGGTGGCGCACTGACGCCCTTCCCTCATCGATCCAGCCGCGACTCAGGCTTCTTTTAGAGAACCATTGGTAGTGTCGTGGGCGTTGAAGGGAGGGGAGGCGACGCCATGCTGATACGCCCACGCCGGGGCCTGAGGATCAAGAGCCGAGCGGTTACGGCGCTCGTCGCGGTGACGGCCGTGGTGTCGCTGGCGGGTGCCTGCTCCAGCTCCGGCGTCATCGGACAGCAGTCCTCGGGCGGCGAGTTCGGCAAGGACTTCGTCGGCGCGGTGCTCAGCCCGAACACCCCCTCCGCGGCCGGCGGTGCCCATCAGGGCAAGGACGGCGGCCTGACGGGGCAGCAGTCGCTGCCCTCCTTCGACAACGCGCCCCTGCCCCAGCCGGTCGACGCGCGCAAGGTGCCGGGCCCGTACACCAACCACACCGGCGCGGTCACCGGCAAGCTGTTCTTCTACCGCCAGGGCGACGCCGACTCCGGCAACTACTACGTGTGCTCCGGCACCGTGATCAAGAGCCAGAACGCCAGCCTGGTGTGGACCGCGGGGCACTGCGTCCACGACGGCAAGGGCGGCACCTGGCACATGGACATGGTCTTCGTCCCCGCCTTCGACAACCCCGACGGCGACCCGAACGTGGACCCGAGCGACCTGTCGGCGTACGCGCCGCTCGGCACGTTCCCGGCGGTCCACGTCTGGACCTCGCCGGAGTGGGTCAAGACCGGCGACGAGCACGGCGGCGACCTGGCGCACGACTACGCGGTGATCGAGGTCGGCCGCAACTCCCGGGGCCAGACCCTGGACTCCGCGGTGCAGTCGACCGGGGCGAAGCCGGTGCCGATGTGGTTCAACGCTCCCACCGAGCAGGCCAAGACGCCGCAGATGTCGATCCGCGGCTACCCCGCCGCGCAGCCGTTCAACGGGATGTCGCAGTACGGCTGCACGGCCGACTCGGTCCAGCTGCTGAACGTCACCGAGCTCGGACCGGACGCGAAGGAGTACCGGGCCGGCTGCGACCTCACCGGCGGAGCCTCGGGCGGCGGATGGTTCGCGCGGGCCCCCGGGCAGTCCGCGGGGGACGTGTCACTGGTGACCAACACCTCGGTGGGCAGCGCGCACAACGCGCACGGCGGGAACTGGCTCGCGGGACCGTATCTGGACGCGAGCGCCAAGCAGCTCTACACCACCGCGAACGCCTCGCCGGCGCCCTGAGAGCGCGAGCTGCCTAGCGGCCCGCAGCCGAGGCCGTATGGCCTGTCGACGCAGTGGTGGAGGTCGCCGGACATACCGGCCCCGTGGCATGAGTTTTCGCGGTATGCCCGCCGGTGGTCACCGTGATGCCCACGACGAGGAGGGCGAGGAAGACGCCTGTTGTCTTGGTCATGGCACCAGGTGTAGTCGCACCGTGATCGTGGCGTAACCCAGAGTGTTCCGATGCCACCCGAACGTGGCCGGGCTTTCCACCCGCGTTCCACCCCGGAGTCAACCCCAGGGTTGAGGCCCGTGCCTGGTGGCAGGCGGTACCTTCGCTGACGAGCCCGAGAACGGGAAGCCGCTCGACCTAGGGGACCCCGATGGTTTTCGTCATACGCCGCCTGATCCGCCTGCTGAAGCAGCGCCGGCGCTAGCTTGCGCGTCGCAGGGCACGAAAAAAGCGGTGCCGCAGAGGGCGAGCCGGTTCCCGAGGAGCCCGCCGAAGCCGAAGAGCCTCCGGCCGGACAGCCGGAGGCCTGACGTCCTGTGTCAGCCGAAGCGCGGGCTCAGATGCCCGCGGCCTGCTTCACCTGCGCCAGCGAGGGGTTGGTCATCGCGACCTTCTCGCCGCCCGGCGCCACCACGACCACCGTCGGGACCGTCTGGTTCCCGCCGTTGACGCTCATCACGTAGTCGGCGGCGTCCGGCACCTGCTCGATGTCGACCTCCGCGAATCCGATGCCCTCGCGCTCGAGCTGGCTCTTCAGCCGGCGGCAGTAGCCGCACCAGGTCGTCGAGTACATCGTGATCTGGTCGTTCATCTTCCACTTCCTCATCGGCTGTCGGGACCATCCGGTCTGTGCAACCCGGGCGGGGCTGTGATTCTTCCGCATGCCCCGCGAAGGGTGTCGGCGGTTGATGCGAACATGGTCGGATGCCGCAGACTCATCCCGGCTCCGGCCCGGTCCCCGCCGCCGCGCTGCTGGACGCGCTCGACCCGGAGCAGCGGGCCGTCGCCGAGGCGCTGCACGGGCCGGTGTGCGTGCTGGCCGGGGCCGGGACCGGCAAGACGCGGGCCATCACCTACCGCATCGCGTACGGGGTGGGGACCGGCGAGTACATCCCGAGCCAGGTGCTGGCCGTCACCTTCACCCAGCGGGCGGCCGGGGAGATGCGGGGCCGGCTGCGGCAGCTCGGGGCCGGCGGGGTGCAGGCGCGGACCTTCCACGCCGCGGCGCTGCGGCAGCTCCAGTACTTCTGGCCCAAGGCCGTCGGCGGGCCGACCCCGCAGCTCATCGACTCCAAGATCCCGCTGGTCGCCGAGGCGGTGCGCCGCCTGCGGCTGAACGCCGAGCGCGCCGAGCTGCGCGACCTGGCCGGGGAGATCGAGTGGGCGAAGTCCACGCAGGTGGTGGCCGACGACTACGCGGGGGCCGCGGCCAAGGCGCTGCGCACGCCGCCGCGCGACGCCGCCGAGGTGGCGAAGGTCTACGCCGAGTACGAGAGCGCCAAGCGCGACCGCAACGCCATCGACTTCGAGGACGTGCTGCTGCTCACCATCGGCATCATGGAGGAGCGCCCGGACATCGCCGCGACGGTGCGCAACCAGTACCGCTTCTTCACCGTCGACGAGTACCAGGACGTCAACCCCCTGCAACAGCGTCTGCTGGACTGCTGGCTCGGCGAGCGGGCCGACGTGTGCGTGGTCGGTGACGCCAGCCAGACCATCTACTCCTTCACCGGCGCCGACCCCCGCTACCTGCTGGACTTCGCCGACCGCTTCGAGGACCCGACGATGGTCAAGCTGGTCCGCGACTACCGCTCCACGCCCCAGGTCGTGGCCCTGGCCAACGCCCTGCTGGACCGCGCCGAGGGCCGCGCGGCCAAGGCCCGGGTGCAGCTGATCGCGCAGCGCGCCGACGGTCCGCGCCCGAAGTTCGCCGAGCACCCGGACGCCGAGACCGAGGCCCGCGAGGTGGCGCGCGAGATCAAGAAGCTGGTGGACGCCGGGGTCCGGCTCTCCGAGGTCGCGGTCCTGTATCGCATCAACGCGCAGTCC
Organism: Catenulispora sp. MAP12-49; assembly: GCF_041262705.1. Classification (NCBI taxonomy): domain Bacteria; kingdom Bacillati; phylum Actinomycetota; class Actinomycetes; order Catenulisporales; family Catenulisporaceae; genus Catenulispora; species Catenulispora sp. MAP12-49. The sequence goes on from NZ_JBGCCP010000003.1 coordinate 580,093, forward strand.
GAGGAGTACGAGCAGGCCCTGAGCGACGCCGGCGTGCCCTACATACTGCGCGGCGTCGAGCGCTTCTTCGAGCGTCCCGAGGTCCGCGAGGCGATCCAGGTCTGGCTGCGCGGCGCCGCCAAGGCCCGTTCCGACCACGCCGCCGACACGCTGCCCGGCCTCGGCGCCGGCGGCCCCGGCGAGGACGGGGAGGGCGAGACCCTGGCCTCGGAGGTCCGCGCGATCTTCTCCAGCCACGGTTGGACCCCGCTGGCCCCCAAGGGAGCCGGCCGCCTGCGCGACCGCTGGGAGTCGCTGGCCGCGCTGGTCTCGCTGGCCGAGGAGTACGGCCGCACGCACCCGGACGCGGGCTTGGACCGCTTCAGCGCCGAGCTGCGCGAGCGCGCCGACGCCCAGCACGCCCCGACCGTCGAGGGCGTCACGCTGTCCACCTTCCACGCCGCCAAGGGCCTGGAGTGGGACGCGGTCTTCCTGGTCGGCATGACCGAGGGCATGATGCCGATCACCTACGCCGAGACCCCCGAGCAGATCGAGGAGGAGCGGCGCCTGCTCTACGTCGGGGTGACCCGTGCGCGCGAGCGGCTGTTCCTGTCGTGGTCCCTGGCGCGCTCCCCGGGCGGCCGGGCCTCCCGCTCCCCGTCGCGCTTCCTGGACGGCCTGCGCGGCGGCGTGGGCCGCGACACCCGCGAGGGCGCGGCGGGCGGCGTCATAAGAGGCGGCGGCTCCGGACGGCGCCGCCCCTCCGGCTCGTCGGCGGACAGCGAGGAGCGCCCGCGCCGGACAGTGGAACCGATCACCTGCCGGGTCTGCCACCGGTCCCTGATCGACGCGGCCGAGCGCAAGATCGGCCGCTGCGAGACCTGTCCCAGCACCCTGGACCCCGAGCTGTACGAGGAACTGCGCGAGTGGCGCGCGGGGCAGGCCAAGAAGCAGAAGCTGCCCGCTTACTGCGTCTTCACCGACGCCACCCTGACCGCGATCGGCGAGTCCCTGCCGGCCACGCCCGCCGCCCTGACGAAGATCGCCGGGGTCGGCAAGGCGAAGGCGGACCGCTACGGGGACGAGGTGCTGGGGCTTATCTCCGCGCACACGTCGGACTACAAGGCCGGTCAGATGTCGGGGCAGACCGACGCGAGCTGAGCCAGCAGCGCCGACTGCAGGTCCGCGGTCCCGGGCGTGATCCCGACGAACACCGGCTGGGCCGCCGCGGCCAGCTGGGTCGGGGTGGTCCGGAACCGGGGATCGACCGGTTGCAGCCCGATCGGCGTCGCCGCGTTCAGCGCGGCCGCGGCCACCGAGGCTCCGCCGCGCACCGCCAGGTAGTCGCCGAGCGCGGAGCAGTCGGTGATCCGGTCGGTCACGTTCACGTCCAAGCCCTCGGCGCCGATCTGCTCCGGTGCGGAAAGGTCGGTCTGCGCGCTCACTCCGGGGACGGTCGACGACTTCGGCAGGGGCACCGCCATCCGCGGCGCGTCGGAGTCGGCGTCGATGTGCAGCGAGTAGCTCACCACCGGGTTCTGCGGGCTCGGCGTGCCGGTCACCGCGGTGGCGCTGACCCGGGACGGCACGCTGGCCAGCACGTCGCCGCACAGCCGGTAGAAGCTGCTGGTGACGTAGGACTGGAACTGGAGGGCGTCGAGCGAGCCGAGGAACTCGGGGTTCGCGGCCGCCTCCTCGGCGCCGGACGCCGGCAGCGCCGGATGCCCCGGGTCGAAGGCCAGCGGCACGGTGGCCGGCGAGCCGGCCGCCTTGTCCTTGGCGGCGGGTGTGCGCACCGTCGCCGTCACCCCGGAGGGGTACTCCGGCAGGGCGGCGGCATCGCAGCTCACGCCGATCTTGGTGGTGAGGGCCTCGGTGTCGCCGGGGCCGAGGGTCATGGCCGGCGCCGGATCGAGCACGGCGACCCCGGGCACGGCGATCCGGAGCCCGGTGACCTCCAGGGGCTTCGCGCCGTCGTTGCGGAGGGCGACGGTGAAGTAGGCCGGCAGCGAGTCCTGGCCGGAGGTCCCGCCGAAGACCGAACCGCCGGAGCTTCCGGATCCGGATCCGGATCCGTTGAGGTTGCCGAAGCTCAGCGTGGCGCTGCCCCCGAGCACGTGCAGCAGCATCCGGTCCTGGGCGTGCGCCCGGGCGTGGCCGACGTCGCGGCTGTGCACGGCCACCCCGGTGGCCCCGGCTCCGGCCGCCAGGGCCAGGGCCAGCAGGCCGGCCAGGCTCCGGCGCCGCCGCCGCTCCGGGTCGATCTCGCGGCCGGCGGCCAGCGGGGTGCGGTCGCGGAGCCGGTGCAGGGCCGCCGCCAGGCGGTGCGGCGGTGCGGCGGCAGCCGGGCCGGGCTGCGGGTCGAGCAGTTCGTCCTCGGACTCGATCAGGTCGGTCATGAGCACGCCGCCTTCTCCTGCTCGACCACTTCGCCGGTCATCCGCAGCGAGCCGGTCAGCGCCTGCTCGATGAACACCGGCTGCGGGGTGTCGCCGCTCCCGTCGTCCACCTGCATCATGGTCTCCCCGAGCACCGGGGCGTCGGTCAGGATGCTGGTGCAGTCGTGGATGTTCACGGTCAGCTGTCCCGGCCGGCTCTGGCCCGGATCGAGGTGGATGACCGCGGGGGACCACTCGGTGCGCAGCTGGGGGTCGTCGATGTAGGTCGTGTCGCCGCGCGAGGTCAGGGTCACGCCGTGGTTGGACGTGTTCTTCACGGTGAAGCCCAGGACGAAGCTGCCCTTGGAGGAGGACAGCACGTTGTCGTAGGCGAACATGACGTCGCTGGGGAACCGGGCCGCGCCGGCGCCCGCGCTGAGGCGCTGCACGGTGCGGTCCGTCGTGTACTGGGTGCAGGGTCCGGCGTCGGCGGAGATGATGCCCGGGACGGCCGCGCCACCGGGGCTGCGGAACGCCGACTGCCCCGCCGCCAGTTGGTCGGAGGTGGCGACCCGGGTCGCCAGGACCAGGTCGTGCAGGTCGCCGTCGGAGTCGCGGGCCTGGACGTGCACGGCCGGGAAGGCCAGCGACGTCCCGCCGCCGGTGCCCGGGGCGTCGGCGAACATCCCGGTCTGCTGGCTCAGGATGACCAGCGGGCAGGACAGCCGGACGGTGAGCGCCACCTTGGCGGTGCCGCCGGCCGGGATCCGCGGCGAGCCGCCGGCCGGCTTCCAGGCGCTGCTGGTCATCAGGGTGCCGGCGTCGACCTGCACGGAGGCCAGGGTCACCGCGTCCGGGCTGTTGTTGGCGATCTCGACGACGTACTGGCCGACCGCGGTGGTGTTCGCGGCGTTGTAGGAGGAGGCCGCCGGGTCGCCGTCCACGACCGCGTCGACCGCGAGCGCGACCACGTCGGCGCGGTCGGCCGCTCCGGCGACGGTGTCGAACCAGGCGGTGCACGCGCCGCCGATCGCGCAGGCCAGGACGACCGCCGCGGCCACGGCCGCGATCTCGCGGCGCGAGCCGCGCAGCCGCCGGCCGCCGGAGCGGATGGCGGTCGCGCGCTCCCGGAGGGTGCGGGCCGGAGGTTTGGCCGGACGCTCGCCCGGCTCGTCCGCGCCGTCCTGGTCGTCGATCCACTCGAAGACCTCTTCGCCGTCCTCGACCGGGCCGAAGACGTCGTCGTCCGGTGGGTCGCCGGCGCCCTGGTTGGTGTCCATCCCGCCCCTGTATCCCTCGCGCTGTCCGCTGTGGTGCTCCCCGCGGCCACCCATCCTGGCCCATCCTCCCGCGAAGTTTTCCAGAAAGTTCGTGTGAAAGGGGTGACAGGCCGGTGCGGTTCTGACAGCATGGTCCGCGTCGAGGTTGGGGGCAACTATGTCGACCATGGTGGGGGCCATCGGAGCCGAATTCTCTGGCTCAAGGGCGAAACCGCAGGTCAAAAATAGTTTGCGGCCCATAACGGGGATCACCTAACCTTCCGATGCGGGCGAGGAATCGCCCGAAGCACCACTGTGTGCCTCAACTGAAGAATCCATCTGTAAGACGTGTGGTGCCGACTGCCAGCGGCTCCGTCCACACCAAGGCGAAGTGAAGGAGGCGAATTTCGATGAGGAACATGACCGGCATTGCTGCCGTCCGCGTGCAGGAGACGACCCCTGCGCAGGTTTTCCGTGCGTCCGAGGACTTCGCCGCCGCCTGCCGCCTGGTGTCCGGGCAGGAGTGCTTCGGCTCGGCGGCCGCCGTCTGGCAGGTGGAGTCGGTCTCCGGCGCCGGCCTGGCCGGCGCGGCCGCGACCCTGGGCCTGATCGCCCTCGGCGCGGGTCTGCTGGAGCGGCACGGCTATGTCCGTCAGCTGGGACAAGAGGCTCTGGTCCCCGCAACGGGTCTGGGTCTGGACCGGAACTTGGGTCTGGACCGGAACTCGGGCCTGGGTCTGGGCGACGGGCGACCGCAGAACGACGGCAGTGGCATCTCCGAGCGCGACTACGACAGCAGCAAGGGCGACAACGGCAGCAAGCCGATGACCCTGTGGGACTTCCGCACCTCCAGTCCACCTGGATGAAGAACTTCTTCAACCGGCAGGACTTGAGGCCGCGGAATCCCGATAAGGGATCCGCGGCCTTCGTGTTTCTCGACGCACGACAGTACGGCCCGCGACGGTGACCCCGTGGCGGGAGCGGTACCGCAAGACCCGGTCTGAAGAACTCAAGCCGGGAGAAGACAACTGACGAGGTGACTCACAGTGCAGAACATGTTCGACACGGTCGTCGAGCAGATCGACACCACCCTGCCGTGCCGCGCTTACGACCCGGAGGTGTTCTTCGCCGAGACCCCGGCCGACGTCGAGTTCGCCAAGGCGATCTGCGTCGAGTGCCCGGTGAAGGCCGCCTGCCTGGCCGGCGCCCTCGAGCGCCGCGAGCCGTGGGGTGTCTGGGGCGGTGAGCTCTTCGTCCAGGGGGCGATCGTGGCCCGCAAGCGGCCGCGCGGCCGTCCGCGCAAGGACGCCGCCCTGGTCGAGGCCCAGATCGCCGCCGAGGCCGCCGCCGCGGTCGAGGCCGCCAAGAAGGTTGCGATCCCGGCATGAGCGTCCACGGTCTCCCGCGCCAGCGCATGCTGCAGGGCCCCGGCCACCGCGCCGGCAAATCGCAGCAGGCACAGCAGGACACGCAGTTCAAGCAGTACCCGACACAGATTTCAGCGACCGCCGAGACCGGCGATCCCACAAGGAGTTTCCAGATGCTATTCCAGTACGAAGAAGCCGCACGCTACCGATCACAGGAGCTGCGCGACCAGGCCGAGCGGCAGCGCCTGCTGCGCGAGGCGAGCCGTCTGCGCAAGGAGAGCGGACGGCGTGCGCGCCGGACGTTCGCGGGGTTGTTCCTGAACTAGGAGCGTCCCGCCGCGGGGGGTGCCGGCGGCGATCGGCAGTGATCGACAGCGATCGGCAGTGAATCCAGGGCCGGTTCCGGAGTCTTCCGGGACCGGCCCTCACCGTTCCCCGAGGTGAGGGGCGGCCGCGGGTGAATCAATGCTCTTGAATCAAAACTCTGACTCTTGTAGCGTTCTCGCGAATCGGGGGACATCTGTACGGGGTTACACGGATGGCAGATCAGTTGAACGTGGACGTCGACGCGCTGGAGTTGTTCGCCGGCCAGCTCGACGTGACGCGGTCGCAGTTCGACGCGACGGCCAAGAGCATTTCGGCGCCCGGCGGTGGGCTGGGCGGTCCGCGCTTGGCGGCGGCCCTGGCGGACTTCAGCCAGCGGTGGGGGGTCCATCGCGAGGTCCTGGACTCCTATTTCAGCGCCTTGTCGCGGATGGTGGGCGATTCCGCGAAGACGCTGCGCCAGCAGGACGTGGCGCTCGCGCAGGCCCAGGAATCAGCGGTCCAGCACCGGCAAGCGAGCCTGTCGTAACCGAATCCGACGGTCCGCGACACCATGATCGGAGAACGTGCTGATGCGCGTTTCAGATGACGGCGGATCCTCGGCTCGGCCCACCAACTGGTGGATTCTCGGGCTTTCCGCTGATCCGACACCCGGCGATCCTTTCGCCGCCACGCTGTTGTCCAGCCAGATGTCCGGCGTCGCCGCGGATCGTCCAGCTCGTGCAGGCGTCGGCGAGGGCCTGCTCGTCGATCGGGTGGCCTGATGCCTCGGCATAGGCGGCCTCGGCTTCGGCCAGCAGTTCAGGCGGTTGTCCGGTCGAGCACCAGCAGGTCGGGAAGCCGATGCGGAGGTACGCCAGCTCGACCATGCCGTCGCCGAGGGATGCCTGCTCGAAGTCGATGAAGCGCACTCCGTCCGCCGTGTGCAGGTCGTTGGCCGGACAGGGGTCGCCGTGCAGCAGGTCCGCGCGGGCGGAGCGGGTCGCGAGACGGGTCAGGAGGGCTTCGAGTTCGGCGCCGGTCTGGTCCGTGGCCGGTACGCCGAGCCATGCGGCCAGCCTCAGGAACGCCTCGATGTCCGCGCTCGTCGGCCCGGACCAGCGAGGCAGGTCGACGCCTTCGGTGGGTGCCCTGTGCAGCCGGCCCAAGGCCGCCGCGTAGGGGACGATCCAGTCTGCGGCGGGCGGGCGCTCCTCGACGTACTCGGTGACCAGCGTGCGCTGCGCCGGATCCGCGCCGAGCAGGCGCGGGACGACCGGGGGCCGCACAGCCGACGCGGCTTCCAGCGCCGCGACCTCCCGTGCGAAGCGGTCATCCGCGCCGTCGCCGGCGACCAGGTGCTTGATCACCGCCCGGGTGCCGCCGAAGGTGGCGCGCCAGACGTCCGAGCGGGGGCTGCTGGCCAGGCTCCGCACCCGCTTCGGGGTGCCGAGCCGGGCTTCGAGGCCGTCGCCGAGCGGGGGTCTGGACCGCATGCCTCATCGTGGCATGCGGTCGGGCTGCCAGGCTGCCATGAGATCAGGCTGCCACGCGGTCAGGCTCCCAGGCGATCAAGCGGGTCAATCGGTCAGGCCGTCCCGCAGGACTACTTCCGCACCGGCGAGACGCCCAGCGACATGCCGACCAGGCCGCGGCTTCGCGTGGCGATCTTGTCGGCGATGCCGATCAGCACCTGGGCGGCGGGGGAGTCGGGGTCGGAGGCGGTCAGCGGCTGGCCGTTGTCGCCGCCCTCGCGCAGCCGGACGTCGATCGGGATCTGGCCCAGGACCGGCACCTTGGTGCCGGTGGCGCGGGTCAGGGCCTCGGCCACGGTCTGGCCGCCGCCGCTGCCGAAGACGTCGACCTGCTCGCCGCAGTGCGGGCAGGGCATCCAGGACATGTTCTCGATGACGCCGGTGATGCGCTGGCGGGTCTGCACGGCGATGGTGCCGGCCCGCTCGGCCACCTCGGCGGCGGCCTGCTGCGGGGTGGTGACCACCAGGATCTCGGCGTTCGGGACCAGCTGGGCCACCGAGATCGCGATGTCGCCGGTGCCCGGGGGCAGGTCCAGGAGCAGGATGTCCAGGTCGCCCCAGTAGACGTCGCCCAGGAACTGCTGGATCGCGCGGTGCAGCATCGGGCCGCGCCAGACCACCGGGGAGTTGCCCGGGGTGAACATGCCGATGGAGATGACCTTCACGCCCGAGGGCGCGGTGGGCGCCAGGATCATGTCGTCGATCGGGGTCGGGGGCTCGGTCACGCCGAGCATGCGCGGGATCGAGTGGCCATAGATGTCGGCGTCCACGACGCCCACCTTCAGGCCCTTCGCGGCCAGCGCCGCGGCCAGGTTCACGGTCACCGAGGACTTGCCGACGCCGCCCTTGCCCGAGGCGATCGCGTACACCCGGGTCAGGCTGCCGGCCTGGGCGAACGGGATCTCGCGCTCGACCTGGCCGCCGCGCAGCTTGGTCTTGAGCGCCTCGCGCTGCTCGGAGTTCATCACGTCCAGCTCGACCTCGACCGCGGTGACGCCGGCGATGGTGCCGACCTCGCGCTTGATGTCGTTGGTCAGCCGGTCCTTCATCGGGCAGCCGGCCACGGTGAGGAAGATGGCGACCTGCACGGCGCCGTCGGCGGCGACGTGGACCTCTTTCACCATGTCCAGCTCGGTGATCGACCGGTGGATCTCAGGGTCCTGGACACGGGAGAGCGCCTTGTGGATGGCGTCCTCCGTGATCCCATGCTCGACGGCGATACTCATGCACACGATGCTACGTCTTCCCGGCGCCGCCTCGGAGGCCGCCTTGTATGCGCTGCGTCACGCGAGATGGCGGCCTGTATGCCCGGCCGGGCCGCCCGCACGCTCCGGCGGCGCGCCCGTGGCACTCCAGTTTGTATAGGCGACATGCCGTCTCATTACGCGGCGACGAACGTGAGACGACCCGTCCAAGGTCTACACTGAGGCCCGTACAGCCCACATCACAGCGTCGTGGAATCCGGGCGAATTCACTCCTGACCTGCGTGAAGGAAGAGCTGTCGTGACCAAGCCTGTGGTGTCCGCCAAACCCGTCGTCCTGATCGCCGAGGAGCTCTCGCCGGCGACGGTCGACGCCCTCGGTCCTGACTTCGAGATCCGCAACTGCAACGGCGCCGACCGCGCCGCGCTGCTGGCCGCGCTGCCCGAGGCCGACGCCCTGCTGGTCCGCTCCGCGACCCAGGTGAACGCCGAGGCGCTGGCCGTGGCCGGCAAGCTGAAGGTCGTCGCCCGCGCCGGGGTCGGCCTGGACAACGTCGACGTCGGCGCGGCCACCAAGGCCGGCGTGATGGTCGTCAACGCCCCCACCTCGAACATCACCTCCGCCGCGGAGCTGGCCATCGCGCTGCTGCTGGCCACCGCGCGCCACATCCCCAGGGCCAACGCCTCGCTGAAGTCCGGCAAGTGGGAGCGCAGCAAGTTCACCGGCGTGGAGCTGGACGACAAGGTCGTCGGCATCGTCGGCTTCGGCCGGATCGGGCAGCTGGTCGCGCAGCGGCTGGCGCCCTTCGGCGTGCGGCTGCTGGCCTACGACCCCTACGTGCAGCCGGCCCGGGCCGGGCAGCTCGGCGCGAAGGTCGTGAGCCTGGACGAGCTGCTGGCCGAGTCCGACTTCATCACCGTGCACCTGCCGAAGACCCCGGAGACCATCGGGCTCATCGGCGAGGAGGCGCTGACCAAGGTGAAGCCGGGCGTCCGGATCATCAACGCGGCGCGCGGCGGCATCGTGGACGAGGCCGCGCTGGCCATCGCGATCAAGGAGGGCCGGGTCGGCGGCGCCGGCGTGGACGTGTTCGTCACCGAGCCGTGCACCGAGTCCCCGCTGTTCGACCTGGACCAGGTGGTCGTGACCCCGCACCTGGGCGCCTCCACCGACGAGGCCCAGGAGAAGGCCGGCGTGGCCGTGGCCAAGTCGGTGCGCCTGGCACTGGCCGGCGAGCTGGTCCCGGACGCGGTGAACGTCCAGGGCGGCACCATCGCCGAGGACGTGCGCCCCGGCCTGCCGCTGGCCGAGCGCCTGGGCCGGGTGTTCACCGCCCTGGCCGGCGCCGCGCCCACGCAGCTGGACGTGATCGTCCGCGGCGAGATCACCCAGCACGACGTGAAGGTCCTGGAGCTGGCCGCCCTCAAGGGCGTGTTCGCCGACGTGGTCGAGCACTCGGTGTCCTACGTGAACGCCCCGCTGCTGGCTACCGAGCGCGGCATGGAGGTCCGGCTGACCACCAGCTCGGACAGCCCGGACTACCGCAACATGACCACGGTCCGCGGCGTCCTGGCCGACGGCACGGTGGTCTCGGTCTCCGGCACCGTCACCGGCCCCCGCCTGATCGAGAAGATCGTCGAGGTCGACGGCTTCCAGCTCGACGTCACCATCGCCGAGCACCTGCTCTTCCTGCGCTACACCGACCGCCCCGGCGTCGTCGGCCAGCTCGGCGGCGTCCTGGGCGCCGCGGGCATCAACATCGGCGGCATGCAGGTCGCCCGCGCCGCCAAGGGCGGCGAGGCCCTGGTCGCGCTGACGGTGGACTCCGTCGTGCCGGCCGGCCTGCTGGAGGAGATCAAGGCCGCCATCGGCGCGACCGCGGTGCACAGCATCTCGCTGGAGAACTGAGCGCTGAACGCACCGGCGTGAGCCGGTGAGGCAGAACGTTGGAGAACGTTGCGACGGGCGGTCCCGGGTTCCGGGGCCGCCCGTCGGCGTGCGGGAGCGGAATGCGTTCGCGCCGAGAGCGGCCGAGCGGGCAGTATCAGAGGCATGCGTACACGACTGAGCGGGCGGTTCACCGGCGCCGACCATTAGGCGCCGTCAGACCCTCTGACGGGACAGCCGCTGGAGCCAGCGTGTCCCGCACCGACCATCACGTCCCGTTCAAGTACCGGGACGACCTTCCGCGCGAACTCCGGTTTCTCGTTCGCATCAACGGATCCAGCAGTATGACCATGCTCGCGAACTGTTTGGAGCGTCGCTCGCGAGCCGCGGCGCGGACCCATTGCCTGCTGGTGACCCGCACGCACCGAGCCGGCGGCCCCGGTTGCCTCGACGGCGTCGACGATCTCGTCGAGCCCGACGCCCGTCCCCGTCACGGTGCGCACTGGCTCTTCTTCTGACGGGTGCCGCCTACTCCGGCCGCCTCCCCCAAGCCGTGATGTGTGTCAGCGACAGATCCACCACCGCAGGGTCCTGCAACAGTCGCCGCGCCTCCTTGTACACCGCCTCGTCCAGTTCCATCCGCGGCCACAGCTGGTCCCAGGTGCGCAGCCAGAACTCGTTCGCGGGGCTGCCGGCGCGCAGGGGTGGGGTCGCGGCGTCGACGCCGATGTCCGTCAGGCCCAGGTCGCGGAGGCGGCCGGGGTAGTCGCGGGCGAAGTGGAAGTCGGTGCCGATGGTGGTGTTCAGCATGCGGCGCATCGCGGCGAAGGTCTGGCGCAGGGCCGCGTGCGGGGAGGAGGGGGTGGTGAAGTCCACGTCGTCGCCGACCAGCAGCCAGCCGCCGGGGCGGAGCCAGGTGGCCAGGCGGGCCAGCAGGTCTGTGCGGCGGCGGGTGTGCATCAGCATGATGCGGCAGAGCACGAGGTCGTAGGTGCCGGGCTCGGCTTCCAGGGCGTCGGCTTCGAGGGGGTCGAGGTTGGTGGGGTTCGCGTATGTCTCCAGCATCCGGGTGCTGCGGTCCATCGCGGTCACCGTGCCCTCGGGCGCCACCATGACGGCCAGCCAGCGGGCCAGGTGGCCGGGGCCCGCGCCGACGTCCAGGCACCGCCATCCGGGCGATATGCCCAGGGCCCTCAGGCAGCGCTGGGTGTGGTCGTCGTACATGGCCGCGAGGGCGGACAGGCGGGGGAGTTCCGTCGCGGTGCGCTCGGGGCGGAAGAGGCGGTCGCCGTAGCGTTCGCGGCGGTGTTCGCGCTGGTGCGCGCCGGTGGCGGGGGTGTGCGCGGGGGCCTGGCTCATAGCTCCTGATTCTTCGCCGCCGGGGCCGAAGCGGCACGTGGGCGGCGAACGGGGACGGAAGGGGACGCTTCGCGGCGGTCTCACATCGTAAGAACATCGGCTCGCGACGCAGACAAGATTTAGTCGGATGTCCTAGTGTTTTCATTGCGCCGCAGGCCACCCTTACCGCGGTAGTCCTTTGCCAGCTGTACTCCGGCACCCCTTCGGAGTCGTCCTCCCCTTACGACGACAATCCGCGATCAAGACCTTGTCTGGAGTCCGCCATGACCCGCACCCGCCGTCCCCGCAACACGTCCGCCTCCGCCGCCGAGGCCGCCGCCGCTGCCCGCGAGGCGCTGCAGCAGGCGTTGGACCGGCGCAGCCGCTGAGGCGCGACGTCCACATAGCGAACACTCGCAGCTTGCCCATCGAGACACGGTTTACCGTAGGACCATGACAGCACCCTCCTCCATCCGGCTGGCCGTGATCCCCGGCGACGGCATCGGCGTCGAGGTCACCGCCGAGGCCCTGAAGGTCCTGCAGGCCGCGCTGCCGCAGGACGTGAAGGTGGAGGGCACCGAGTACGACCTCGGGGCCCGCCGCTACCACGCCACCGGCGAGACGCTTCCGGACGAGGTGCTCGAGGAGCTCCGGGGCTACGACGCGATCCTGCTCGGCGCCATCGGCGACCCGAGCGTGCCCTCCGGGGTGCTGGAGCGCGGGCTGCTGCTCAAGCTGCGCTTCGCCTTCGACCACCACGTCAACCTGCGGCCCTCGCGCCTGTTCCCGGGCGTACCCGGTCCGCTCAAGGAGCCCGGCGAGGTCGACTTCGTCGTGGTCCGCGAGGGCACCGAGGGCCCGTACACCGGCAACGGCGGGACCATCCGCAAGGGCACCGTGCACGAGGTGGCCACCGAGGTCAGCCTCAACACCGCCTACGGTGTCGAGCGCGTGGTCCGCGACGCCTTCGCCCGGGCCCAGTCCCGGCCGCGCAAGAAGCTGACGCTGGTCCACAAGACCAACGTGCTGGTCTTCGCCGGCTCCCTGTGGAGCCGGGTGTTCACCGAGGTCGCCGCCGAGTTCCCGGAGGTGGCCACCGACTACCTGCACGTCGACGCCGCGACCATCTTCCTGGCCACCCAGCCGGAGCGGTTTGACGTGATCGTCACCGACAACCTGTTCGGCGACATCATCACCGACCTCGCCGCCGCGGTGACCGGCGGCATCGGGCTGGCGGCGTCCGGGAACCTGGACGTCACCGGCACCTTCCCGTCGATGTTCGAGCCCGTACACGGCTCGGCGCCCGACATCGCCGGGCAGGGCAAGGCGGACCCGACCGCCGCGGTCCTGTCCGCGGCCCTGCTCCTGGACCACCTCGGACGGACCAAGGACTCCTCGGTCCTGACCGAGTCCGCGCGCAAGATCGAGGCGGCTGTCGAAGCCGACCTCGCCGAGCGCGCCACGAACACCACGCCGCGGACGACCTCCGAGATCGGCGACGCGCTGGCGGTCAAGGCCGCCGGGTTGTAACCCGCCGCTGTACAACATCCACACCCGGAACCGGCCTGGCGGCACGAAGACGCCAGGCCGGTTCGCGTCGCGCCGCGATGCGCGCACGAGGCGAGGTATGCCTCGCCCCGCTCCTGGGGTAACGTCTCAGATAATGGGATTTTCCCTGGGAGGGGCGCTGCGAGCTGCGCACCTCGGCTGCACACCGGGCCAGAGCTGGCCGTCTAGGCCGTCAAGGAGGACGCGCGAGATGTCACTGACCATCGATCTCAAGCCGAGCAGCACCCCCAAGTCCGCCGAGGAGCGCGAGGCGCTGAAGGCGGTCGGCGGGTTCGGTCAGATCTTCACCGACCACATGGTCACGATCCGCTACACCGAGGGCCGGGGCTGGCACGACGCCGTCCTGGAGCCCTACGGCCCGGTGAGCCTGGACCCGGCGGCCTCGGTGCTGCACTACGGCCAGGAGATCTTCGAGGGTCTGAAGGCCTTCCGGACCGCCGACGGCCAGATCGTCTCCTTCCGCCCCGACGCCAACGCCGCGCGCTTCAACCGCAGCGCCGCCCGGATGGCGATGCCGGAGCTGCCCGAGGACCTGTTCCTGGCTTCGATCGACGCGCTGGTCAGCGTCGACCGCGAGTGGGTGCCCGAGGGTGAGGGGCGCAGCCTGTACCTGCGGCCCTTCATGTTCGCCACGCAGGTCGGCCTCGGCGTGAACTCGCCGAGCAAGGAGTACCTGTTCATGCTCATCGCCGGTCCCGCCGGCTCGTACTTCGCCGGCGGCGTCAAGCCGGTGACGGTGTGGCTGTCCGAGGACTACGTGCGGGCCGTTCCGGGCGGCACCGGCGAGGCCAAGTGCGGCGGCAACTACGCGGCCAGCTTCCTGGCCCAGGCCCAGGCCGTGGAGCAGGGCTGCGACCAGGTGGTGTGGCTGGACGGCTTCGACCACAAGACGGTCGAGGAGATGGGCAGCAACAACCTGTACTTCGTCTACGGCCAGGGCGCCGACGCCCGGCTGATGACCCCGGCGCTGACCGGCTCGCTGCTGCCCGGCATCACCCGCGACTCGCTGCTCACGGTGGCCGCCGACCTCGGCATCCCGGCCGAGGAGGGGACGATCACGGTCGAGCAGTGGCGCGACGGCGTGGCGTCGGGGGAGATCACCGAGGTGTTCGGCTGCGGCACCGCGGCCGTGGTGACCCCGCTGGGCCGGGTCAAGGGCAAGGACGGCGAGTTCGCCATCGGCGCCGGCGAGCCGGGCCCGGTGACCCTGCGGATCCGCGAGGCGCTGCTGGACATCCAGACCGGCAAGGCCCCCGACCTGCACCACTGGCTGCGCAAGATCGCTTAGTCGGGCCGGGTAATCCGGACCGGCGCCGTCCGGGCGATTTGTTATTAAGTAGTTGAAAGTCGGCGGGGCGCGAGGCAAGGTCGGGGAGTGACAGACATCCTGACCGGCTCCGCGCCCCGCCGCTCGTTGTGGCGGCACCGCGATTTCCTGCTCCTGTGGGGCGGGCAGTCGGTCAGCGAGATCGGCAGCGCGATCACCCTGCTGGCGCTGCCGCTGGCCGCCGTGGTGCTGCTGGACGTGAGCACCTTCCAGGTCGGCCTGCTCACCGCGATGAGCACGCTGCCGTTCCTGCTCGTCGCGCTGCCGGCCGGCGCGATCGTGGACCGGGTGGCCAAGCACCGGCTGATGATGTGGTGCGACCTCGGCCGGCTGCTGCTGATGGCCTCGGTGCCGCTGGCCACGCTGCCCGGCCTGCACCTGACCTACCTTCACCTGCTGATCGTCGCGCTGCTGGCCGGCGTGCTGACCGTGTTCTTCGACGTCGCCTACCAGAGCTACCTCCCGGTGCTGCTGGAGCGGGGCGAGCTGGTCGACGGCAACGGAAAGCTCGGGGTCACGCAGTCCTTCGCGCAGTTCGCCGGGCCCTCGCTCGGCGGCGTGCTGGTCGGCGCGCTCGGCGCGGCGCGGGCGCTGGTCGCCGACGCCGCGAGCTACGGCCTGTCCGCGCTGTCGCTGCTGCTGATCCGGACGCCCGAGCCGCCGCCGCATCCCAGCCACCGGGAACGACGGATCCGGGACGACGTCAGGGAAGGCCTGCACTTCGTCGTCAAGCACCCGATCCTGCGCAAGGTCGTCGCCTGCACCGGCACCAGCAACCTGTTCAACTCCATGCTGCTGGCCGTGGAGATCCCCTTCATGGTCCGCACGCTGCACCTCAAGCCCAGCGGGGTCGGCCTGGTGCTCACGTTGGCCGCGGTCGGCGGGATGGTCGGCGGCCTGGTCGCCAAGCCGCTGGCCGACCGGTTCGGCAGCGCGCGGATCATCTGGCTGGCCCCGCTGGTGCTGGGGATCCCGGCGTTCCTGGCGCCGCTGGCGACCCCCGGCTGGGGTGCGCTGTTCTACCCGGCCGGCCTGGCCTTTTTCGGGATGATGGCGGTGGTCTACAACGTCGCCCAGGTCTCCTACCGGCAGACGATCACCCCGCACGAGCTGCTCGGCCGGATGAACGCCAGCGTCCGCTTCATCGTCTGGGGGACCATGCCGCTGGGGGCGCTGCTCGGCGGCATCGTGGGTACCTGGGTCGGGCTGCGGCCCACGCTGTGGATCGCGGTGGTCGGCAGCTATTCGGCGGTGGCCTGGGTGTTCTTCTCGCCGCTGCGCCACATGCGTGATGTGACCGATCCCGCATGACGAGACGCACTGTCCCAAGGGCTTTCCGGTGTGGCAGTGTTGTAGCCATGCAGCATCAGCCGCAGATTATTACGGCGTGCGCGCCGGCACCGGAGCAGCGATAACCCACTGCCCACCGCCAGCGCGCAGACCTCTCGTGGATTCCCACGAGGGGCCTTTTTGTTTTCGCCCATGTTCGCAGCGTTTTTTTGAAGCCTGCACAGCCGAGGAGTCCCGGGCATGTCCGCAAAAGACGACTACGAGTCTTTTCACGTTTACGACACCACCCTGCGCGACGGCAGCCAGCAGGAGGGCCTGTCCCTCGCCGTCGCCGACAAGCTCGCGATCGCCCGGCACCTGGACGCCCTGGGCGTCGGCTTCATCGAGGGGGGATGGCCCGGCGCCGTCCCGAAGGACACAGAGTTCTTCCGGCGGGCTCAAACAGAGCTCGACCTGAAGCACGCGCAGCTCGCCGCGTTCGGCAAAACCCGCCGGACGGGCGTGAAGGCCGCCGACGACCCGCTGGTGGCCGCGCTGCGGGAGTCCGGAGCGCCGATCGTCACGCTGGTGGCCAAAAGCCATGTCCGGCATGTCGAACTGGCGCTCCGGACCACCTTGGAGGAGAACCTGGCGATGATCCGGGACACCGTCGAGCACCTGCGTGCCGAGGGGAAGCGGGTGTTCCTGGACGCCGAGCACTTCTTCGACGGCTACCTGGCCGACCCCGCCTACGCCCTGGAGTGCCTGCGCACCGCCGCCGAGGCCGGCGCGGACGTGTCCGTGCTCTGCGACACCAACGGCGGCATGCTGCCGGCGCAGCTGGCCGACATCGTGCACGAGGTGCGCCAGGCCTCCGGCACCCGGATCGGCATCCACACCCACGACGACGCCGCCTGCGCGGTGGCCAACGCGCTGGCCGCGGTCGACGCCGGCGCCACCCACGTGCAGGGCACGGCCAACGGCTACGGCGAGCGCTCGGGCAACGCGAACCTGTTCAGCGTGGTCGCCAATCTGCAGCTCAAGCTGGGCCGGGAGGTGATCCCGGCGGCCGGGCTGGCCGAGATGACCCGGATCGCGCACGCGGTGGCCGAGGTGACCAACCTGGCGCCGAACCCGCAGGCCCCCTACGTCGGGGTCTCGGCCTTCGCGCACAAGGCCGGGCTGCACGCCTCGGCGGTCCGCGTCGACCCGGACCTGTACCAGCACATCGACCCGCAGCTGGTCGGCAACGACATGCGGATGCTGGTCTCGGAGATGGCCGGCCGGGCCTCGATCGAGCTCAAGGGCCGCGAGCTGGGCTTCGACCTGTCCGCCGATCCCGACACGCTGAGCCGGGTGACCAACCGGGTCAAGGAGCTGGAGGCGTGCGGCTACTCCTTCGAGGCCGCCGACGCCAGCTTCGAGCTGCTGCTGCGCGGGGAGCTGTCCGGCACGCCGGTGCGCTTCTTCGAGGTGCTGTCCTGGCGGACCTTCGCCGACCGGCTCGCCGACGGCGCCGTGGTCAACCAGGCGACGGTGAAGCTGCGGGTCAAGGACGAGGAGGTGCTGGCCGCCGGCGAGGGCAACGGTCCGGTCAACGCCCTGGACAACGCGCTGCGGGCGGCCCTGGCCACCGCTTACCCGGCGCTGGCCGGCCTGGAGCTGATGGACTACAAGGTGCGGATCCTCACCGGCGACCACGGCACGGCTTCCCGGACCAGGGTGCTGATCACGACGTCCGACGGCGTCGCGGAGTGGTCGACGGTCGGGGTGGACGAGAACGTCATCACCGCCTCCTGGCAGGCACTGGTCGACGCGGTGACCTTCGGTCTGCTCGCCAAGGGTGAGACAGTGCTCTGAAAGAGGTCCTGAAGAGTCCTCTGAAAGGCAGGCTATTGACCCGATCGGTGATGATTCCCGCCCTCGTCTCGGTTATCTCCCGCTAATATGACGGTGCGTAAGGGGTCAGTGCCCTAGAGTCAGCCTTCCGTCGGAAGTCAGCGAGGGTTGGTGACGCACTGCCATGGGACTGGACAGCCGAGGGCCGATGCGGGCCCTTGACACCCGGCGGCTGCCCGGGGCGCGCCTGCCCGGCGTGCCGCCGGGCTATAAGGCCGCCGCCGTGCTGATCGCCGCGCACGCGTCCGTGGCCCTGGCCGGCCCGTCGGGCGCGGTCCCGGCTCTGATGGGCGACGCGGGTCTGGCCGCCGCCGCGGGACTCGCGGCGGCGGCGTGCATCCATCGCACGGTCGTGATGGTCCGCCACTACCGCATGGCCTGCTTCCGCTGCTACTCCTGGCTGCTGGCCGGGATGTCCTGCCTGGCCGCCGCGATCGGGAACGCGGTGTGGGCCTGGTACGAACTGGTCCTGGACGTCACCCCGCCGAGCCCGTCGGCGGCGGACTGGTCCTTCCTGTTCTTCGGCCCGCTGGCCCTGGCCGCCTTCGTCACCGCGCACGGCGAGCAGGTCAGCCTGACGGTGCGGGTCCGGCTGCTGCTGGACACCACGCTGGTGGCCGGCTCGCTGTTCGTGGTGGCCTGGGTGCTGGCGCTGGCGCTGGCCATCGAGCGGGTGGACTCCCCGGTGCGCACCTTCCTGGTCCTCGGCTATCCGGCCTTCGACCTGGTGCTGGTCAGCCTGCTGCTGGCGCTGCGGGCCCGCACGCCGGGGGAGCGCGGCGGGATCGGCACCGGGGTGCGGGTCGGCTATCTGATGATCGTGGTCTGCGACTCGATCTTCACCATGCCCGCGGTCCGGGACGGCTACCGCTCCGGCGGCATCCTGGACACCGGCTGGTTCGCCGGCTATCTGGTGATCGCGGTGGCGGCCTGGTACGGCGACGGCTGGCGGCCCGAGCGCGCCGGCAAGACGGCCGCCGCCGGGCACGCCTCCGCGTGCGGCGCCGGCTGCTCGATCGGGCTGCACGACTGCGACGCCGCCACCGGCCGCGAGGTCGCGCTCACGCTCGCCGCGCCGGACGTGCCGGCCCCCGGGACCCGGTTCATCGACTCGCCCTCCCGCTGGGCCGCGCTGCTGCGGACGGTGCGGGGGATACTGCCGTACCTGGCCGGGGCCTTCAGCCTGGGCGGCGTGCTGGCCGACGGCCTGGACACCGGGCGCCGGATGGACCCGGTGGTGCTGATCGCCGGGGCCGCGGTGCTGGTCGCGCTGGTGGCCCGGCAGGCGCTGACGCTGTTCGAGAACCAGCGCCTGACCGAGGACCTGCGCCGCGCCGCCGCCACGTTGCAGCACCACGCCTACCACGACACGCTCACCGGCCTGGCCAACCGCGCGCTGCTCACCGACCGGCTGGAGCACGCGCTGACCCAGCGGCAGGCGGAGTGGGAGCCGGTCGCGGTGATCTTCCTGGACCTGGACGGCTTCAAGGGCGTCAACGACTCCGTCGGCCACGAGACCGGCGACCGGGTGCTGGTCGAGGCCGCCATCCGGATCTCCGGCTCGCTGCGGGTCGGGGACACCGTGGCCCGGTTCGGCGGGGACGAGTTCGTGATCGTCCTGGAGGTCGGCACGACGGTCGGCGGCGCGCTGGTGGTGGCCGAGCGGATCCGCGGCCGGCTGTGTGAGGAGTACCGCATCGAGGGTCTGGAGCACCATCTCGGCGCCTCGGTCGGCGTCGCGTTCTCCGAGCCGGGGGGCTCGGCGTCGAACCTGCTCAGGAGGGCGGACGCGGCGATGTACCGGGCCAAGACCGGAGGCCGGAACCGGGTCGTCGCCGAACCGCTCGCGGCCACCTGGGCGGTTTCGCATGGCGAGACCGCACCGATCAATGCTTGACACAGCCGCGGGCCGAGGAGGAGGGTTACGACCATGACGACACGACAGTCGATTCTCGTACTTGCCAGGCGCGTGGGCTGAGTTTCACAACCAGCCACGCGCCTCCCCTCGTTGAGCCTTTCGGCTCCGAGGGTTTTTTGTTGGCCAAGTACGGCAATCTCAAGAAGAGAGACAGTCATGACAGACCGCAGCGATCAGCAGGCGATCTCCGGCGCCGCCTCGTTGATCCGGTCGCTTGAGGAGAGCGGGGTCGACACCGTCTTCGGGATCCCCGGCGGCGCGATCCTCCCGGCCTACGACCCGCTGTTGGACTCCACGCGGCTGCGCCACATCCTCGTCCGCCACGAGCAGGGCGCGGGCCACGCGGCCACCGGCTACGCACAGGCCGCCGGCAAGGTCGGGGTCTGCATGGCGACCTCCGGCCCCGGCGCGACCAACCTGGTCACGCCGATCGCCGACGCGCACATGGACTCGGTCCCGATGGTCGCGATCACCGGCCAGGTGGCGAGCACACACATCGGCACCGACGCCTTCCAGGAGGCGGACATCGTCGGCATCACGCTGCCGATCACCAAGCACAGCTTCCTGGTCTCCCGGGCCGACGAGATCGCGCGCACCGTCGCCGAGGCCTTCCACATCGCCTCGACCGGCCGCCCCGGCCCGGTGCTGATCGACGTCACCAAGGACGCGCTGCAGGCGGCGACCGACTTCTCCTGGCCGGTCGAGATGGACCTGCCCGGTTACCGGCCGGTCTCCAAGCCGCACGCCAAGCAGGTGCGCGAGGCCGCCCGGATGCTCACCGAGGCCAAGCGGCCGGTGCTGTACATCGGCGGCGGCGTGCTCAAGGCCCGGGCCACCACCGAGCTGCGGGTGCTGGCCGAGCTGACCGAGGCCCCGGTCGTGACCACCCTGATGGCCCGCGGCGCCTTCCCGGACAGCCACCCGCTGCACCTGGGCATGCCCGGCATGCACGGCACGGTCGCGGCGGTCACCGCGCTGCAGAAGGCCGACCTGATCGTCGCCCTGGGCACGCGCTTCGACGACCGGGTGACCGGCAAGCTGTCCAGCTTCGCGCCGAACGCCAAGATCGTGCACGCCGACATCGACCCGGCGGAGATCTCCAAGAACCGCACCGCCGACGTCCCGATCGTCGGCGACTGCCGCGAGGTGATCGCCGACCTGGTGGTCGCGGTGCAGTCCGAGCACGCGGCCGGCCGGCGCGGCGACTACGCCGGCTGGTGGGAGCAGCTCAACGGCTGGCGCAAGACCTACCCGCTGGGCTACGAGCTGCCCGACGACGGCTCGCTGGCGCCGCAGCAGGTGATCGAGCGGCTGGGCCGGATCGCCGGACCCGACGCGATCTTCGCCGCGGGCGTGGGCCAGCACCAGATGTGGGCCTCGCAGTTCATCTCCTATGAGAACCCCTACACCTGGCTGAACTCCGGCGGCGCCGGGACCATGGGCTACGCGGTCCCGGCCGCGATGGGCGCCAAGGTCGGCATGCCGGACTCCACGGTCTGGGCGATCGACGGCGACGGCTGCTTCCAGATGACCAACCAGGAGCTGGCCACCTGCGCGATCAACGACATCCCGATCAAGGTGGCCGTGATAAACAACGGCAGCCTGGGCATGGTGCGGCAGTGGCAGACGCTGTTCTACGGCAAGCGCTACTCCAACACCGACCTGCACTCCCGCCGGATCCCGGACTTCGTGAAGCTGGCCGAGGCCTACGGCTGCGTGGGCCTGCGCTGCGAGTCGCCGGAGGACCTGGACCGGACGATCGAGAAGGCGATGGAGATCAACGACGCGCCGGTGGTCGTGGACTTCGTGGTGCACCGCGACGCGATGGTGTGGCCGATGGTCCCCTCCGGGGTGTCGAATGATGAAATCCTGGCCGCACAGGACGTCCGGCCCGACTTCGGAGACGGCGAAGAATGAGACATCGAGAAGTTCTCGCTTTTATTCAGCACAGCGGTGACGGAGAGGAATAAGGACAATGTCTCGACACACTCTTTCCGTCCTGGTCGAGAACAAGCCCGGCGTCCTGACCAGGGTCGCCGGCCTGTTCGCCCGCCGTGACTTCAACATCGAGTCGCTGGCGGTCGGGCCGACCGAGCACGAGGACGTCTCCCGCATCACGCTGGTGGTCACCGTCGAGGACCACCCGCTGGAGCAGGTCACCAAGCAGCTCAACAAGCTGGTCAACGTGCTCAAGATCGTCGAGCTGGACCCGGCGGCCAGCGTGCAGCGCGAGCTGCTGCTGGTCAAGGTCCGCTGCGACCAGGAGAGCCGCGCCGAGGTCATGGCCACGGTGCAGCTCTTCCGGGCGAAGATCGTCGACGTCGCCCCGGACGCGGTGACCGTCGAGGCCACCGGCGACAGCGAGAAGATCGAGGCGCTGCTGCGTGTTCTGGAGCCCTTCGGGGTGAAGGAGCTGGTCCAGTCCGGCATGGTGGCCATCGGCCGCGGCTCCCGCTCGATCGCGGACCGGCCGCTGCGCACGGTCACCCCCGAGGACGTCCGGGCACACCACGAGGGCACCCACGCCCACGCCGCCAACGGCTCCCGGGACAACCACAACCGCACCCACAGAAAGCAAATGAGCGACCACCATGGCTGAGATGTACTACGACGACGACGCGGACCTGAGCATCATCCAGGGCCGCAGCGTCGCGGTCCTGGGTTACGGGTCCCAGGGCCACGCGCACGCGCTGTCCCTGCGGGACTCGGGCGTGGACGTGCGCGTGGGCCTGCACGAGGGGTCCAAGTCCCGCCAGGCCGCCGAGGAGGCCGGGCTGCGGGTCGTCACCCCGTTCGAGGCCTGTGAAGAGGCCGACGTGATCATGATCCTGGTGCCGGACCCGGTCCAGCGCAAGGTGTACGCCGAGGCCGTCGAGCCGAACCTGGCCGAGGGCGACGCGATCTTCTTCGGCCACGGCCTGAACATCCGCTACGGCCTGATCAAGCCGCCGGCCGGCATCGACGTCTGCATGGTCGCCCCCAAGGGCCCCGGCCACCTGGTGCGCCGGCAGTTCACCGACGGCCGCGGCGTGCCGTGTCTGATCGCGGTCGAGCAGGACGCCACCGGCAACGCCACGGAGCTGGCGCTGTCCTACGCCAAGGGCATCGGCGGCACCCGCGCCGGCGTCATCAAGACCACCTTCACCGAGGAGACCGAGACCGACCTGTTCGGTGAGCAGGCGGTCCTCTGCGGCGGTGCCGAGGCTCTGATCAAGGCGGGCTTCGAGACCCTGACCGAGGCCGGCTATCAGCCGGAGGTCGCCTACTTCGAGTGCCTGCACGAGCTCAAGCTCATCGTCGACCTGATGTACGAGGGCGGCCTGGAGAAGATGAACTGGTCGGTCTCCGAGACCGCTGAGTGGGGCGGCTACGTCACCGGCCCGCGCATCGTCAACGACCAGACCAAGGCGACGATGAAGCAGGTGCTCGCCGAGATCCAGGACGGCAGCTTCGCGAACAACTGGATCGCCGAGTACGACGCCGGCCTGCCGAACTACAAGAAGTACGTCGAGGCCGAGGCCGCGCACCCGATCACCGAGACCGGCAAGAAGCTCCGCTCGATGATGTCCTGGATCCGCGAGGACTGAGCCGCTGCCGGGGGTATCTGCATCCCCGGTGTGAAATTCGAAGGGCCGGCGCCGCACATCCGTGCGGCGCCGGTCCTTCGCGTTTCTACTTCCGCTTGATCACCACTCGTCACTCTTTTGGCAGTTTCACGCTGAACCTCCTGTTATGTCGGGAATAGAGTGGCGAATGCGCTCCAAGCAGCGCGTTCGCATCGTGTGTCCCGACAGGAGGAGAGAGATGGGCGTCAACAGGAGGACACTCGCGCTGCAGACCGGAGCTATCGCGGCGGCTGTGGTGCTGGCCGCCACCGCCTGTGGCAGCAGTAAGAGCGGCGGTGGAAGCACCAGCTCAGGCAACGGCACCGTCCAGGGTTCCAGCACCGCCGGCCGGAACACGGTGAACTCCGCGACGGTCAAGCAGGGCGGCAAGGTGACCTGGACCATCGAGAAGACCGTCGAGGCCTGGAACCCGCTGACATCCAGTGGCAACACGTTCGACTACGCCCAGACCACCAACGGGATCTACCCGGACGTCTACGTCCCGCAGCCGGACTACTCGCTGGTGCTGAACACCGACCTGATCGCGGGCGACCCGGTGGTCACCAACGCCACCGCGACCACCCCGCAGAAGATCGTCTACCAGATCCAGCCGAACGCGAAGTGGTCGGACGGCACCCCGGTCAGCGCCGACGACTTCATCTATCTGTGGCAGGCACAGAACGGCACCAACCCGAACGTCGACGTGGCCAGCACCACCGGCTACAGCGCGATCGAGTCGGTGGTCGGCAGCAACAACGGCAAGACGGTGACCGTCACCTTCAAGCAGAACCAGCCCTTCTCGGACTGGAAGAGCCTGTTCACCTCGCTCCTGCCCTCGCACATCGCCAAGCAGCACGGCGATGTCGCGGCCTCCTTCACCTGGCTGGACGCCAACCCGCCGACGGTCTCGGCCGGTCCGTTCGTGATCCCCTCCGGCGGCGTGTCGGCGGACAAGAGCCTGATCAAGGAGAACCGCAACACGGCGTACTACGGCAAGCCCTCGCCCCTGGACGAGATCGACTTCCGCGCCATCACGGACTCCGCGCAGGAGCCGACCGCGCTGGCCAACGGCGAGGTGGACGGGATCTACCCGCAGCCGCAGCTGGACCTGGTGAACCGGGTCTCCAGCATCAACGGCGTGAGCTACCACATCAACCAGGGCCTGGTCTGGGAGCACATCGACCTGAACCTGCGCAACAGCGCCTTGGGAGGTCCGCAGAACGTCGACCAGACGCAGCCGGCCAAGGTCGCGCTGCGGCAGGCGATGTTCACCGCCTTCGACCGGCTGGGCCTGCTCAACCGAACGGTCAAGCAGTTCGACAGCCAGGCGGCCGTGCTGAACAACCGCATGGTCGTGCCCGGTCAGCCCGGCTACCAGGACAACGTCTCGGCCATGTACCCCGAATCCGGGGACCTCGCCAAGGCCAAGCAGATCCTCACCTCGGCCGGCTACACCGGCGTGGGCTCCGCGCTGGCGCTCAACGGTAAGGCGGTGCCGGCGTTCAACATGCGCTACACCGTCGGCAACGCCATCCGCCAGGACACCTGCAACCTGTTCGCCCAGACGATGAAGCAGCTCGGGATCACCGTCAACGTCAGCTCCACCGACAACCTGGGCAAGACCCTGACCCAGTCCGACGCCCAGCACACGTACGACATCATCGTCTTCGCCTGGGTGGACACGCCGTTCCCGAACTCGGCCAACCAGCCCATCTACACCACGGCCGTGCAGGGCACCCCGATGAGCAACTACGGGTACTACAGCAACGCGAACGTGGACAAGTGGCTGGCCGACGCGACCGTCAACCCCAACGAGACGGCGCGTGAGAGCGACCTGAACCAGGCCGACGCGCAGGTCACCAAGGACGCGTACACGCTCCCGCTGTACCAGAAGCCGACCATGATCGCGTACAAGAACACCCTGGGCAACGTGCGCGACAACCCGACCCAGATCGGCCCGACGTACAACGTCGGCGAGTGGGGCCTGAAGTCCTAGCGGTCGCTCCGGCCGGACCCGCTCGCCCGCGGATCCGGCCGGTACCAGGTGAGAAGGCCCGGTCCCGTCCGCCCGACACGTAAGCAGGCCCGAAGATGCTCGCCTTCACGATCCGCCGCATCCTGGTGTCGATCCCGATCCTGATCCTGTCCACCTTCCTGGTCTTCCTGCTGGTCGCCTGGGGCGCCGACCCCCTGGCCGACTTCAAGGCCAAGAACCCGCCGCCCTCCGCCCAGGAGGTCGCGGCGCGCGAGGCGGCGCTCGGACTGAACCACGGGCTGCTGGTCCAGTACTGGAACTGGATCCGGAACCTGGTGGTCCACCAGGACTTCGGCCCCTCGGTGCAGGGGGCGGCCTTCAACATCAACTCCGAGCTGGGCCGCCGGACCTGGGTCACCTTCCGGCTGGTGATCTGCGCGATCATCATCGCGCTGGTCCTGGCGGTGATCGTCGGCGTCATCTCGGCGACGAGGCAGTACAGCGTCACCGACTACGTCGCGACCCTGATCGGCTTCTTCTTCCTGTCGCTGCCGGTGTTCTGGTTCGCGATCCTGCTCAAGATCTGGGCCACCGACATCAACAACGCGACCGGCACCAACATCAAGACGCTGGGGCCGCCCGGCGGGGAGTGGGGAGGGATCGGGAACTGGGCCGGCTACCTGGTGCTGCCGACCATCACCCTGGCGCTGGTCTCCTACGCCACCTGGGCCCGGTTCCAGCGGGCCTCGATGCTCGACGTGCTCAACAGCGACTACATGCGGCTGGCCCGGGCCAAGGGGCTGTCCCCGCGCCGGGTCATGGTCCGCCACGGCCTGCGCACCGCGCTGATCCCGATGACCACGCAGGTGACGCTGGACGTCGCGGCGATCATGGGCGGCACGGTGATCACCGAGCAGATCTTCCAGTGGCAGGGGCTGGGCACGATGTTCCTCAACGGCATCCGGACCCAGGACACCAACGCGGTGCTGGCGTGGCTGCTGATCGCGGCGACCCTGGTGATCGTCTTCAACCTGGTCGCGGACATCCTCTACGCGGTCCTCGACCCCCGCATCCGGCTGGCATAGGAGGGAAGGCCATGAACGAGAACCTCCCGCCCCGGGACGCCAACGACGAGCCGGGCGAACCGGATCTGGGACCCACCCCGGGCGGCCGGGGCGCCGAGTTCCTCGGCGAGCAGGGCCAGCAGCCCGGGCTGATGATAGACGCCGTCACCACCGGCGGCGAGGACATCGTCTCGGCGCGCGAGCCGGTCGACTCCGAGTTCGGGGTGCAGCAGCGCAGCCAGTGGCAGCTGGTGCTGCGCCGGTTCCGGCAGCACAAGCTGGCGCTGGCCTCCCTGGTGGTGTTGTTCCTGGTCTTCCTGTTCGCCTTCCTCGGGCCGGTGATCTGGCACTACGGACCGAACGACTTCACCAACGACTTCTCGGTGGCGCCCTCCCTGAAGCACCCGTTCGGCACCGACTCCAACGGCGCCGACCACATGGCGCAGGTGATGGCCGGCACCCAGCTGTCGATGAAGATCGCCTTCGTGGTGGCGGTCGGGGCCTCGGTCGTCGGCTCGATCTACGGCGCGGTCTCCGGCTTCTACCGGGGCGTCACCGACAGTCTGATGATGCGCCTGGTCGACCTGTTCCTGACCATCCCGGCCCTGGCCGTCGGCGCCCTGCTGGGCAAGAAGTTCGGCAACAACTGGGTGCTGCTGGCCCTGGTCCTGGCCGGCCTGCTGTGGACCGGCTCGGCGCGTGTGGTGCGCAGCCAGGTGCTCTCCATCCGCGAGAAGGAGTTCGTCGAGGCGGCGCGGGCGCTGGGCGCCACCGACAAGCGGATCATCTTCCGGCACATCATCCCGAACGTGGCCGGCCCGATCATCGTGCTGTTCACGCTGCTGGTGGCCACCGCGGTGCTGACCGAGACGGCGCTGAGCTACCTGGGCTTCGGCGTCCAGTTCCCCGACATCTCGCTGGGCTCGCTGATCACCGCCGGGGAGACGGCGGCCACCGGCGGGCGGGGCTGGCTGTTCTACTTCCCGGGCCTGTTCATCATCCTGATCGCGCTGACCGTGAACTTCATCGGCGACGGCCTGCGCGACGCCCTCGACCCGACCCAGACGAAGGTCCGCGCATGAGTTCTGAGTTCCCGGCGCCGACCCCGGGCGTCCCCGCCCCCGAGCAGGAGACGGTCCTGGCCATCGAGGACCTGACCGTCACCTTCCCCAGCGACGCCGGTCCCGTGAAGGCGGTCCGCGGCGTGTCCTACGACCTGCACTCCGGCGAGGTGCTGGGCATCGTCGGCGAGTCCGGCTCCGGCAAGTCGGTGTCCTCGATGGCGGTCATGGGCCTGCTGCCCAAAACCGCGAGGATCACCGGTTCGGTGCGCTTCAAGGGCCGGGAGCTGCTGGGCCTGTCCGAGAAGGAGATGACCGCGGTCCGGGGTAAGAAGATCGCGATGATCTTCCAGGACCCGATGACCTCGCTGAACCCGGTCTACAAGATCGGCTGGCAGCTGGCCGAGGCGGTGCTGGCGCACAACGACGTCTCCAAGGAGGTGGCGCGCAAGCGTGCGCTGGAGCTGCTGGAGATCGTCGGCATCCCCTCGCCGGACAAGCGGATCGACCAGTACCCGCACGAGTTCTCCGGCGGCATGCGCCAGCGCGTGGTGATCGCCATCGCGATGGCCAACGACCCGGACGTGATCATCGCCGACGAGCCGACGACCGCGCTGGACGTGACGGTGCAGGCCCAGGTTCTGGAGGCGCTGCGCGCGGCGCAGAAGGAGACCGGCGCCGCCATGGTGCTGATCACCCACGACCTCGGCGTGGTCGCCGGCCAGGCCGACCGGGTCCTGGTGATGTACGCCGGCAAGCCGGTGGAGATCGGCCCCATCGACGGGATCTACCACCACCCGCGCATGCCGTACACCGTGGGCCTGCTGGGCTCCCTGCCGCGCCTGGACCAGCGCACCCAGGAGAAGCTGACCCCGATCCCGGGCACCCCGCCCTCGGTGGTGAACCTGCCGCCGGGCTGCCCCTTCGCCCCGCGCTGCCCGCTGCGGACCGACATCTGCCTGGAGACCGAGCCGGCTCTGCTCCCGGCCCTGGGCGCCGACCACGAGGCCGCGTGCCACCACTCGGATCTGCTGGCGGTCGAGGGTGCGATGGACATCTTCAGCACCGACCCGAACGCGGTGCCGGGGGAGGGCCCCGACGGAGGCGCCAATGGGGGCGCGAACGGGAGCGCGAACGGAGGTCCGGGTGTGAGTCCGGACGCGGGCCGGAGCACCAGCCCGAACACCACGCCGACCACCGGTTCGGACACCACCCCGACCACCGGCTCGGACACCGGCCCGACCACCGGCCCGACCACCGGCCCGAGCACCGGCCCGACCACCGGCCCGGAAGCAGGCCCGGAAGCAGGCCCGACAGGCCCGCAGAACGAGAACGGAGCCGCGCAGTGAGCACGTCCTCCACGTCCCCGGCGGCCGCCAGGGCCTCCGCGACCGCCGCCGCGCCGCTGCTGACGGTGCAGAACCTGGTCAAGGAGTTCCCGATCCGCTCCTCCGGGCTGATCCGCAAGCAGGTCGGCGTGGTGCAGGCGGTCTCGGACATCTCCTTCGAGATCGGCGCCGGGGAGACCCTGGGCCTGGTCGGCGAGTCCGGCTGCGGCAAGTCCACGACCTCCCGCGCGGTCCTGCACCTGCAGCCGGCCACCAGCGGCAAGGTGGTGTTCGACGGCGTGGACCTGACCACCGCCGGCAAGAACGAGCTGCGCCGCCTGCGCCGCGACATGCAGCTGGTCTTCCAGGACCCGTTCGCCTCGCTGGACCCGCGCATCACGGTCAACGAGATCATCGCCGAACCGCTGCGCATCCACGGCCTGTACGGCGACAAGGCCGCGGGCCGCAAGAAGGTCAACGACCTGATGGCGACCGTGGGGCTCAAGCCCGAGCACGGCAACCGCTACCCGCACGAGTTCTCCGGCGGCCAGCGCCAGCGCATCGGCATCGCCCGGGCCCTGGCGCTGCGGCCCAAGCTGCTGGTGCTCGACGAGCCGGTGTCGGCGCTGGACGTCTCCATCCAGGCCGGTGTGATCAACCTGCTGGAGGAGCTGCAGGACGAGCTGCACCTGGCCTACCTGTTCGTGGCCCACGACCTGTCGGTGGTCCGCCACATCGCCGACCGGGTGGCCGTGATGTACCTGGGCAAGATCGTCGAGCTCGGCCCCCGCGACCAGCTCTTCGAGCACCCGCAGCACCCGTACACACAGGCGCTGATCTCGGCGATCCCGATCCCCGACCCGCGCCGCGAGCGGACCCGGCAGCGCATCCTGCTGCAGGGCGACGTCCCGTCACCGGCGAACCCGCCGTCCGGCTGCCGCTTCCGGACCCGGTGCCCGAAGTTCCTGACGCTGACCCCGGAACAGCAGCGCAAGTGCATCGACGAGGAGCCGCTGCTGGTCGGCCGCGGCCCCGGCGGGATGGCGACCAGCGAGGACGCGGTGCACAAGGCGGCCTGCCATTACGCGGAGTCCGTGCAGTTGCTCTGAGCGGCCAGACGCACAAGAGGCCCGGTCCGGCGAGCGCACGCCGGACCGGGCCTCTTGCCTCTTGCCTATCGGGGGACCTGCTGCCTACTGAATGATCTTCGTCGGCCGCACGCCGATCTTGACCCGGTACTGTGCGTCGTCCGGGGTGACCGCGGCCCCGTCGTACCACTCCGACAGGATCTGGAACATCGTGGCCTCGGGGTCGTCCTCGATCGTCTCCACCACGCCGCGGACTTCCAGGTAGCCGTACTTGTCGTCGGGGTCGATCATCGAGATCGCGACCCGCGGCTCGTGCGCGATGTTCTTGAACTTCTGGCGCCGGTTGGTGTGGGTGAACCAGATCAGCTCACCGTCCCACTTGAACCACATCGGGTTCACCTGCGGCGCCCCGTCGGGGCGGACCGTGGCCAGGTTGACCAGGACCGGCTTCTCCAGGAGCGCGAGGGCTTCGGCGGGGATCTCAATCGTCATGCGTTGTCCCAACTAGTCGTACGGGTGTTGCCATTCCCGATCATCGCGCCTGGGCGGCGTACGCGTCGATCTCGGCGGCCAGCGCGCGCTTGCCCCCGGCGTCCAGGAACGAGGACTGGACGGCGTTCTTGGCCAGCTCGGCGACGCCGCGCTCGTCCAGGCCCAGCAGCTTGGCGGCGACCTCGTACTCGCGGTTGAGCTCGGTCCCGAACATCGGCGGGTCGTCGCTGTTGACCGTGACCACCAGGCCGGCGTCGACCATCTGCCGGATCGGGTGCTGGTCCAGGTCCTTCACCACGCCGGTGGCGATGTTGGAGGTCGGGCAGACCTCGATCGGGATCCGGTGCTCGCCGAGGTGGTCGACCAGTTCCGGGTCCTGGACCAGCGAGGTGCCGTGCCCGATCCGCTCGGCCTTCAGGTGCCGCAGCGCGTCCCAGACCGTCTCGGGCCCGGTGGACTCCCCGGCGTGCGGCACGCTGTGCAGGCCCAGCGCCAGCGCCCGCTCGAAGTACGGCGCGAACTGCGGCCGCGGCACCCCGATCTCCGGCCCGCCGAGCCCGAACCCGACCAGCGACTCCGGCTGCCGGGCCTCGATCAGCGCCACTGTGGCCTCGGCGGCCTCGAGCCCGGACTCGCCGGGGATGTCGAAGACCCACTTGAGGGTCAGCCCGAAGTCGCGCTGTGCCAGGACCCGCGCGTCCTCGATCGCCTCCAGGTACGCCATCCCGTCGATCCCGCGGCGTATGTGCGAGCTCGGCGTGCAGGTCAGCTCCGCGTACCGGATGTTCTGGGCGGCCATGTCCCGCGCCACCCCGTAGGTCAGGTCCCTGATGTCCTCGGGGGTCCGGATCAGGTCCACCACGTTCAGGTACAGATCGACGAAGTGCCGGAAGTCGGTGAAGGTGAAGTATTCGGCCAGCCGCTCCGGATCGGCCGGGACGTCGGTCGCGCCCTCGTAGCGGGCCGCGAGGTCGGCGACGACGCGCGGCGAGGCCGATCCGACGTGGTGGACATGGAGCTCGGCCTTGGGCAGGCCCTGGATGAAGTCGCGCATGGCCGCGATTCTGCCCCACGCCGCGGGCGTTGGCCCGCTCCGCAGGTCAGGGGGTCGCGGCCGGTGGCTTCAGTGTTCCGCCCGGTGCTTGCCTCAGCGCTCCGCTCAATGCTCGCTCATCCGCAGGATGGGGTTGTCCCGGCCCGCTCCGGCGACCGAGAGCACCAGGCCGATCGCGGCGTAGGCGACGAACACCCAGATCGCCGTCCCCAGCCCCTGCGAGTGGAAGTAGGCGACCCCGCGCACCGCGTTGGTCCCCTGGAAGTTCGGCAGCCACGGCCCGATCACCCGCCAGAACGCCGGGAGCATGTTCCGGGGCCAGGGCCCGGCGCCGGACGGGTTGCCGAGGATCACGAACAGGCCGATCACGATGCCGGTGCCGACCAGCCCGAGGAAGGTCTGCAGACCGTTGGCGAAGACCGACACGCAGAAGACGACGAGCATGCCGATCAGCGCCTGGGTCCACCACGCGCCGCCGAGGAAGCCCATGATCGTGTGCACGATCAGCGTCCCGCCGATGCCGCCGAGCACGCTGTAGGCGGCCAGCATCCCGATGCGCTCCAGGGCCAGCCGGGGCGTCGCGCTCTGCATCCCGCCCATCAGGCCGACCAGCGTCGAGGCCAGGTAGCCGCCGACGGTCCAGGCGATGACCAGGTAGAACGGGACCAGCCCTTCGTCGTCGCCGCGGTGCGGCGGCAGGACGTCCTTCACCTGGAGCGTGTGCTGCTGCGACTGCGCGGCCCGGGTGAACGCGAGGGTCAGCGCCTGCGGCGCCGCCGGGCCGATGGCCGTGGTCACCAGCAGCTGGTCGGTGGTGCCGACGGCCGCCGGGAGGTAGGCGCCGAGCACGCTGCGGTGGTGGATCGCGTTCGCCGCGGTCTCCGGGCTGGCCTGCGGCTTGAAGGTGAACAGCGGACCGGACTCGTCAGCCGTCTTCTGCAGCTGTTGGACCACCTGCGGCGGCGCCACGACGCCGACGGGCATGCGGTGCGGAGGCTGCGGGGCGTGCAGCGCGCCGGTGTAGGAGACGACGAACGCCAGCTGCATGAGCAGGGCCATGAAGACGAAGAAGCCGATCCGCAGCTTGCGCCCGCGCTCGCGTTGGTCGAGGTCGGCGTTGGCGGCTGCGAGGGCGGCACGGTTCATGCCCGGTCCGGTACCCGGCGGTTCGCGCGCGGATGCCGGGATTCTGCCGAACGGGTGGTCGAGGCCGGTCGGCGGGGGCTACCGCCGGCCGCCCGTCACTTCTTCTTGGTGGCCTTGGCCTTCTCCTGCTTGGCCTTCTCCTGCTCGCGCGGCAGCCCGCCGATCATCTTCGGCATCCGGCCGAGCGTGGTGGCCGGCGTCGGCAGCGGACGCGCCGCCCCCGATCCGCCGTCAGGCGCCACGGCACCGCCCAGCGGCCGCATCCGCAGGATCGCCGACTCCGCGGCCCACCGCTGCTGGTACTGGTCGCCCTCGGAGAGGTTCAGGCGCTCGGCGTGCAGCGCCTCGGCGGCCGCGCCCCACTCGGGCGTGCCCGGCACCACCAGCTCGACCTGGCTCAGGAAGCTGATCAGCCGCCCGCCCTGGTCCTTGCTCCGCATGGCGATCTCCACCACGCGCCCCGGCACCGCCCACAGCGGCAGCGGCTGCTCGGCCCCGCCGGCGACGACGGTGACCGCACCGTCGTGCCACACATGCCAGACCGCCTGCGGCCCGCCCGGCCGCCCGGCGCCGGCCTTCGCGGACAGGCCCGCCGGACTCAGCCACACCAGCCCGGACTTCTTGGCGGCCTCCTCGATCAGGGCGGCGTCGAAGTCGGGCTCGGGCACCCAGGGGGTCTGGTCGGTGGTCTTCTCCGGCATGGCCGTAGCGTCTCACACCTTGCACGGCGCGATGGGGCTCTGGACGCGCTTCGGGAGCGCGCATCGCGCCCGCCCGCCGGCCGTTGCCCGTACCAGTCGCGCGACCGCCGCCGTCCGTCCTCCGTGCCTCGCATGCCCGCATTCTGAGCATCGCCCGGACCCCCTTGCGCCCCCGGATACCCTGATTCCGCCGATAGGAGCACCATCCGCGATAGGGGCTTACACGTGACCGGGATCCGCAGGTGACCGCCGACAGCGCCGCGACCGTGCCGGCGGCGGTGCCGCCCGTCCCGCTGCGTGTCTCGGCCGTCCACCGGCCGCCGAAAGCCGATGTGGCCGTGCTCGGGGTCGCTGTCACCGCGGTGGGGACCTCCGGGCCGCTGATCGCCGCCACCGCGGCTCCCGCCATGGCCATCGCCTTCTGGCGCAACGCGATAGCCACCGCGGTCTTCGCGCCCTATGTGCTGCTGCGCGCGAATCTGCGGGCTGAGCTGCGGGGTCTCGGGCGCCGGACCACCATGCTCGCCATCGTCTCCGGCCTCATTCTCGGGGCGCACTTCGCGACCTGGACGCCGTCGGCGAAGCTGTCTTCGGTGGCGTCGGCGACGGCCTTCGCCGCGACGCAGCCGATCTTCGCCGCGATCGTCGCCCGCATCCTGGGGCACCATGTGCCCAGGCGCGCGTTTGCCGGGATCGGGGTGGCGTTCGCCGGGGTGATCGTGCTGTCGGGGGTGGACTTCCACGCCTCGTTCCGGGCGTTCGAGGGCGATCTGCTGGCGCTGACCGCCGCTGCGTTCGCCGCGGTCTACATGACCATCGGCGGGGAGGTGCGGAAGACCGCCTCGCTGCCGACCTACGCCTTTCTTTGTTACGGCGCGGCGTCGGTTTTCCTGATCGGTGCCGCCGGGGTGACCGGGTCCGGGCTCGTCGGGTTCAGCGGCAACGCGTGGGTGAAGATCCTGGCGCTCACCCTTCTGGCGCAGTTCCTCGGGCACACGCTTTTCAACCGGGTCGTGAAGACCACCAGCGCGACCGTCATCTCGACGTCGATCCTGCTGGAAGTCCCCATGGCGGCGGTGATCGCCGCCATATTCCTGCACCAGATCCCCTCTGTGTGGGCGATCCCCGGGGCGGTGCTGATTCTGGGCGGGCTGCTGCTCGTGGTGACGGCGAACCGGGGGCAGGACACGCACTGACCGCTATAAAGCGGCCCCGGGAAGTGGCGCGCGTCATGATGACGCCCTAGGTGACCCGCCAGTAACGTGACGGCTGTATCAAGCGGTCCGTACCCACCCCGGGAGGGAACCCACCCATGTCCGAGTCCGCTCGCCCGCAGCGCCCGCGCCGTTCGTGTCTGGCCGTCCCCGGCTCCAACCCGCGCTTCCTGGAGAAGGCGCAGGGGCTGCCGGCCGACCAGGTGTTCCTGGACTTGGAGGACGCCTGCGCCCCGCTGGCCAAGCCGGAGGCCCGGCACACGATCGTGAAGTTCCTCAATGAGGGGGACTGGACCGGCAAGGCGCGGGTCGTGCGCGTCAACGACTGGACCACCGAGTGGACCTATCGCGACGTGGTCACCGTGGTCGAGGGCGCCGGCCCGAACCTGGACGCCATCATGCTGCCCAAGGTGCAGAACGCGGCCCAGGTACAGGCGCTGGACCTGCTGCTCACGCAGATCGAGAAGACGATGGGCTTCGAGGTCGGCAAGATCGGCATCGAGGCGCAGATCGAGAACGCCGCCGGCCTGGTGAACGTCGACGAGATCGCGGCGGCCAGCCCGCGCCTGGAGACCATCATCTTCGGCCCGGCCGACTTCATGGCCAGCATCAACATGAAGTCGCTGGTCGTCGGCGCGCTGATCCCCGGCTATCCGGCCGACCCGTACCACTACATCCTCATGCGCATCCTGATGGCCGCGCGCATGCACAACCTGCAGGCGATCGACGGCCCCTTCCTGCAGATCCGCGACGTGGACGCCTTCCGCGAGGTCGCCAACCGCTCGGCCGCGCTCGGCTTCGACGGCAAGTGGGTCCTGCACCCCGGCCAGGTCGAGGCGGCCAACGAGATCTACTCGCCGTCGCAGGAGGACTACGACCACGCCGAGCTGATCCTGGACGCCTACGACTACTGCACGTCCGAGGCCGGCGGGAAGAAGGGCTCGGCGATGCTGGGCGACGAGATGATCGACGAGGCCTCGCGCAAGATGGCCCTGGTCATCGCCGGCAAGGGCCGCGCCGCCGGGATGAGCCGCACCACTTCCTTTGAGATCCCGGAGGCCTGACGATGGGGCGCTTGGCGCAGACCGAGGGCCTGACCGACATCCAGGAGGAGATCCTGGCGACGGTCCGCACCTTCGTGGACAAGGAGATCATCCCGGTCGCCAACGACCTGGAGCACGCCGACGAGTACCCGACGCAGATCGTCGAGGGCATGAAGGAGATGGGCCTGTTCGGGCTCATGATCCCCGAGGAGTACGGCGGCCTCGGCGAGTCGCTGCTGACGTACGCGCTGGTGGTCGAGGAGATCGCGCGCGGCTGGATGTCGGTGTCCGGGATCCTGAACACCCACTTCATCGTGGCCTACATGATCAAGCAGCACGGCACCGACGAGCAGAAGCAGCATTTCCTGCCCCGGATGGCCGAGGGCGAGGTCCGGGCGGCGTTCTCGATGTCGGAGCCCGCGCTGGGTTCGGACGTCGCGGCGATCACCACCAAGGGCGTGCCGGAAGGCGATGACTACGTCATCAACGGCCAGAAGATGTGGCTGACCAACGGCGGCTCCTCCACCCTGGTCGCCCTGCTGGCCCGCACCGACCTCGGCGAGGCGGCGGCGCACAAGAACCTCACCACCTTCCTGGTGGAGAAGCCGGCCGGCTTCGGCGAGGTGGCGCCGGGCCTGACCGTCCCGGGCAAGATCGCCAAGATGGGCTACAAGGGCGTCGACACCACCGAACTGGTCCTGTCCGACTACCGCATCCCGGCGAACCGCATCCTCGGCGGCACCCCGGGCAAGGGCTTCGCGCACATGATGGACGGCGTCGAGGTCGGCCGGGTCAACGTCGCCGCCCGCGCCTGCGGCATCGCGGTCCGCGCCTTCGAGCTCGGCGCCGCCTACGCCCAGCAGCGCACCACCTTCGGCAAGCCCATCGCCCAGCACCAGGCCATCCAGTTCAAGCTGGCCGAGATGGGCGTCAAGGTCGAGGCCGCGCACGCGATGATGGTGCGCGCCGCGAAGGTCAAGGACGCCGGCCGCCGCAACGACCTCGAGGCCGGGATGGCGAAGTACCTCGCCGCCGAGTACTGCAAGGAGGTCGTCGAGGACTCCTTCCGGATCCACGGCGGCTACGGGTACTCCAAGGAGTACGAGATCGAGCGGCTGTACCGCGAGGCGCCGATGCTGCTGATCGGCGAGGGCACCGCCGAGATCCAGAAGATGATCATCGGGCGGCGTCTTCTCGAGGACTACAAGGCCAAGTAAGGCCAACTAGGGATCTGCTTCGGCAGAGCTCTCGTTTTCCCCGGCGCCCGGCTTCCTCCAGGAAGGCCGGGCGCTTCGGTGTTTCGGCCGGTTTGCGTGGGATCATGGCCGGATGGAGGCGCGGTGAGGTTCGTCGATGATCGCGGCACGCTGCTGCACGTCGTCCGGGACGGCGAGAACGGGCCCGTGGTGCTGTTCGTCCAGGGCCTGGCCGGCGCCTGGTTCGAGTGGGACCCGGTGGTGCCGATGCTGGCCGGGGACCACCGGCTGGTGCGCTTCGACCGGCCGGGACTGGGATGGTCGCAGCAGGAGTACGGCGATGACGGCCGGCCGGCGCCGCAGACCCTGGTCGGCGAGGCCGAGCGGCTGGGCCGGGTCCTGGACGCGGTCGGCGTCGGGCCCGGGGAGAAGGTCTTCGTGGTCGCGCACTCCTACGGGGCCTTCCACGCCGAGGCCTTCGCACGCCTGCATCCCGAGCGGATCGCCGGGGTGGTCTTCGTCGACGCCAGCTCCGAGCCGGACGTCACCCCGGCACCCGAAGGTCCCGGGCGGGTCCTCGGCCAGGCCCTCGTACGCGGGACCCGGATGCTCGGGCTGAACCAGGTGCTCGGCCCGGCGGTGCGGCGGCTGGTGTACCAGGCCGCGAGCACGACGCACCGGGATCCGGACCGGGAACTCGGGCGCGCGGTCTACCGGTCCAGCCGGGTCGCGGCGGCGGTCGTGAACGAGCTGTCGTCGTACCGGCCGAGTGCGGTGGAGTTGCTTGAGCTGCGCTGCGAGCGGCCCTTCCCGGAGGTCCTGGTCCAGGTGCTGGTGGGGGCGGCGGGGGCGTCAGGGGACGGACACGCGCAGCGCTGGGTCGAACGCCAGCGCGATTTCGCGGGGTTGTTTCCGGGGGCCGAAGTCGTAGAGTTACCCGATGCCAAACACCTGATCGCC
The DNA here is from genome assembly GCF_041262705.1 of Catenulispora sp. MAP12-49. Taxonomy (NCBI): domain Bacteria; kingdom Bacillati; phylum Actinomycetota; class Actinomycetes; order Catenulisporales; family Catenulisporaceae; genus Catenulispora; species Catenulispora sp. MAP12-49. Next base: position 617,251 of record NZ_JBGCCP010000003.1, read on the forward strand.
GCGGACCGGCCGGACGCCGTCGCCACCGCCGTGCGCTCGCTGGGTTTTTGAGTGGTCGCTCCCGCTGCGGGGCCGGGTTACGGCAGGATGGTGCCTTGAGGCGGTTGAAGAGCGCGAACGTATAGGGCGGGAAGTAAACAGTGGCGACTTACTACGTCATAGCGAGGATGGACGGGACACGCTTCGTGGGGCCGGACCACCACAAGGTCGACCTCTGCGACGCCCTCGAGCGGGGCGTCACCACGTTCATCCCCTCGACGTGGCAGGACCACGACCCGTTGTCCGTCGACGACGACGAGGCCTCGCCGAAGTCCGAGGTCCCGGTCGGCCTGCTGGTCTACCCCGACCCGGCGCAGGCGGGCCTGGGCATCGCCGACGACATGACGCTCTCGCTGGGCATCGACGGCGGCTTCCGCCTGTTCCAGCTCCAGGCGGTCCCGGCGCCCGAGCACTACACGCCCTCCAGCGCGATCGGCGCCAAGGCCATCGTCACCCGCGAGTTCCTGGTCGTGGCCGAGGTCCCGGGCTGGTGGGCCTACGGCCCGCACGGCCGCCACGTCAACGGCCTGATCACCGCGGTCTCCAACCTGGAGCGCCAGCAGGTGGACCAGATAGGGGTCGGCCTGGAGCGCCCGGACGTGATCTTCGAGGTGGACCGCCGCGAGGTCCTGGACGCCGCAGACCTGGAGCTCCTCCGCCACGACCGCGTCGGCGCCGCCCGCGTGGCCCGCGGCTACGCCCGCGCCGCGACCTACCGCGCCTGGGACCGCGACGCCGGCCTGTCCCGCGCCGCCTCGCTGATCGGCGACCTGGCGCACGCCACGGTGGTCGGCGACGTGCTGAGCGAGGAGCACCTCGCGCTGCTGCTGAAGAAGCTCACGCCGCACATCTCCGAGGTGATGCCGGCCGGGGAGATCGAGGCCTACGGGTCGGTGGCCGACGAGGCCGACGAGGCCGGGTATGTCGACGGCGACGGCGACGTAGAGGACTGAGGCTGGGGGCTGAGGCCGAGGGCTTGGGCCGGTTGCGCGGTCTCGGCGCGGCGGGTTGAGCCAGTCGCCGGGCTTCTGCGCCTCAGCCACATCGGCGGTCTGGGTCTCGGCGGTCTGGTCTCGGCTGCCGGCGGACAGCCGAACGGCGATGGTGAGCACGGGCATCCCATCAGGCCGGGTGGCCGCGTCGAGAACGTGGCGGACCTCACCGCCCGGCGTACTACTGGCGAGTAGCCCTCTGCGCGAAGATGACGGGGACAGCGGCAGCGCCGACCGGCGGGGACCGGCGGCGACCAGGCGGAAGGGATCCCTGCATGCAGTTCGGCCGGTATTTCGAGGAGTTCGAGGTCGGCGCGGTGTACAAGCACTGGCCGGGCAAGACGGTCACCGAGTACGACGACCACCTGTTCTGCCTGATCACCATGAACCACCACCCGCTCCACATGGACGCGAACTACGCCGAGGAGACGACCGACTTCAAGCGCAACGTCGTCGTCGGCAACTACATCTACTCGCTGCTGCTGGGCATGTCCGTGGCCGACGTGTCGGGCAAGGCGATCGCGAACCTGGAAGTGGAGTCGCTGCGGCACATCGCGCCGACCTTCCACGGCGACACCATCTACGGCGAGACCGAGGTCCTGGACAAGACCGAGTCCAAGTCCAAGGACGACCGCGGCATCGTGTACGTCCAGACCAAGGGCTACAAGCAGGACGGCACCGTGGTCTGCGTCTTCCGTCGCAAGGTGATGGTTCCCAAGCGCTCGTACGGCGAGGCCCGGGGCGGCGAGCAGCCCGGCCGCCCGACTCCGGCGGCGTAGCCGGAGCCGCCGACGGGTAGGTGAGGGGCGCGCGCCCGAAACCGCGCCCCATCACCGGCCCGCCCCGCCCGCCATCCGGGTGACGGGGCTTGACGGACCGGCGCCGACGAGAGGACCGTCAGTCTCTATGAAGGCCGAGCCCAGCTGCCCACGCTGTGGGAGCCGGGTGCGCGCCCCCGGGCTGCTGTCCACGGCCTGGCAGTGCGACCTGCACGGCGCGATCCACCCGCTCCAGCCGGTGCAGCCCCCCACCGTGAAGGAACTGGCCGAGACGGCCGCCAACAGCCAGGTCCCGGTGTGGATGCCCTGGCCGCTGCCGACCGGCTGGGAGTTCACCGGCGTCGCCTACGCCGGCGACGAGGCCGGGGCCCGCGCGACCGCGGTGGCCTGCGCCGGTCCCAACCCGTTCGGCGGTATCGGGGAACTGGTGCTGATCGCCGAGGAGATGGGCGTCGGCCTCGGCGCCTGCTTCGCCGGCCTGGACGGCTTCGACCCGGGCCGCACCTTCGAGCAGACGGCCGCGCACGCCAAGCTCTACGCCGCGGGCCGCTCCACCTCCATGTGGTGCGTCCCGGACACCGGCGACCGCGCGGTGTTCCTCGGCGAGGCCGGCGGCCTGTGGCTGTGGGCCGTCCTGTGGCCGCACGACGCGGCCCACCTCATGTACGACGACCTGGTGCTCACCGACCTGCGCGACGCCGGCACCGAGATCGACTGGATACCGGTCGGCGGCCTGTCGGCGCGCCTGATGGAGATGTAGCGGCCCTGATGTGCGCGGGAGCCGCGGCCTGTCCGCGGTTCCTCCCTGAAAGAGCACATCGGTGTGAACCTCGTGTGACCGTCGGCCCGGACCTGCCCGCCGCCGACGAGGGGTAAGCCAGAATGGCCGACGTGACCCACACCGTGCGCGACATCATCCTTCTCGGCTCGACCGGCTCCATCGGCACCCAGACCCTGGATCTGGTCGCCCGCAATCCCGACCGGTTCCGCGTCGTCGGTCTGGCGGCCGGCGGCGGGAACCCGGAGCTGCTCGCCGAGCAGGCGCTGGCCACCGGCGCGCGCACAGTGGCGGTGGCCAAGGCCAGTGCCGCGCAGGACCTGAACCTCGCCTTCTACGCCGCGGCCCAGAAGCGCGGCTACTCCGCCGGCGAGTTCCAGATCCCTGAGATCCTCGCCGGTCCCGACGCCGCGACCGAACTGGCCGCCCGCGAGTGCGACATCGTCCTGAACGCCATCGACGGCGCCGCCGGCCTGAAGGCCACTCTGGCCGCGCTGGAGTCCGGGCGGACTCTCGCGCTGGCGAACAAGGAGTCGCTGATCATCGGCGGCGACCTGGTGGCCCGGCTGGCCAAGCCCGGCCAGATCGTCCCGGTCGACTCCGAGCACTCGGCGCTGGCGCAGGCGCTGCGCGGCGGCCGGCCCGAGGAGGTCGACAAGCTCATCGTCACCGCCTCCGGCGGCCCGTTCCGCGGCCGGACCCGGGCCGAGATGGCCGACGTGTCGCCGGAGGCGGCGATGAAGCACCCGACCTGGAACATGGGCCCGCTGGTCACCTGCAACTCCGCGACCCTGGTGAACAAGGGCCTGGAGGTGATCGAGGCGCACCTGTTGTTCGACATCCCCTTCGAGCGGATCGAGGTCGTGGTGCACCCGCAGTCCATCGTGCACTCGATGGTGCAGTTCGTGGACGGCTCGACCCTGGCCCAGGCCTCCCCGCCGGACATGCGCCTGCCGATCGCCCTGGCGCTGGGCTGGCCGGACCGGATCCCCGACGCCGCCCCGGCCTTGGACTGGACGAAGGCTTCCACCTGGGAGTTCTTCCCTCTGGACAACGAGGCTTTCCCCTCGGTCGGGCTGGCCAAGCAGGTCGGCGCAACCGGCGGGACCGCCCCGGCCGTCTTCAACGGTGCCAATGAGGAGTGTGTGGCGGCATTCCTCGCCGGCCGCCTCCGCTTTCCGGCGATCGTCGATACCATCGAACGGGTGGTCGCCGAACACTCCGGTTCAGGGCGCTCTCAGGGTGGGGACCTTACTCTGGAGGCGGTTCTCGAGGCGGATTCCTGGGCGCGTGCGCGGGCACGCGAACTGACGGCCGGCTGAGGAGACGACACGCGCCGACCGGCACCCGTGCCGACAACGTTAGGTGGATAAGTGGGCCCGCTAGGCATCATCCTGTTCGCCCTCGCGCTCATCGCATCGATCATGCTGCACGAGGCCGGGCACATGGTGTGCGCGCGCAAGGCCGGCGGCAAGGTGACCGAGTTCTTCGTCGGGTTCGGGCCGCGGCTCTGGTCGTTCCGCAAGGGCGAGACCGAGTACGGCGTCAAGGCGATCCCGGCCGGCGGCTACGTCAAGATCATCGGGATGACGGACCTGGAGCCGATCGACCCGCAGGACGAGCCGCGGGCCTTCTACCGCAAGCCGCTGGGCTGGCGGCTGCTGACGCTGTCGGCCGGCTCGCTCGTGCACTTCATGATCGCCCTGGTGCTGCTCCTGATCGTCCCGCTGACCTGGGGCGTGGCCACCCGGGACCTGTCCGGGAACGTCGGGACCGTCACCCGGTGCCTGAAGACGACGGCCGGGGACTGCGCCGCCGGCGACGCCAAGAGCCCGGCCCTGGCCGCCGGTCTGCAGAGCGGCGACAAGATCGTCGCGGTGAACAACGTGCCGACCCACAGCTGGACCGACGTCACCGACCAGCTGCACAAGGGCGAGCCCTCGCTGGGCAGCGACAACAAGCCGACCAGCGCCCCGGTGCCGGTGAACGTCACCTATGTGCGCGACGGCCAGCAGCACACGACCACGATCACCCCGCAGGTCGGCAACGTCTCGGCCGACCCCAAGCAGGTCCAGCTCGGCCTGATGATCGGGATCCAGGCCCCGCCGGAGATCACCAAGCACCCCGGCCCGGTCGACGCTGTGGGCAACGGCTTCAGCGCCTTCGGCTCCTACGCCAAGGGCTCGGTCACCGGCCTGGTCGACATCCCGGCCTCGATCCCCAAGCTGTTCCAGGCGGCCACGAACACCAACCAGCCGCGCTCGGCGGACGCCCCGGTCGGCGTGGTCGGCATGGCCAGCCTGACCGGCAGCGTGATCAAGGACGGCGGCTACGCCAGCTTCCTGCAGTACATCGCGAGCATCAACCTGTTCATCGGCATCTTCAACCTGCTGCCGCTGCTGCCCCTGGACGGCGGGCACATCGCGATCGCGCTGTACGAGGCCGGCCGCCGCAAGGTCGCCAAGCTGGTCGGCCGGCCGGACCCGGGCCGCGTGGACCTGAACAAGCTGATGCCGGCCGCGTTCACCTTCCTGGTGCTGTTCGTCGGCCTGTCGCTGCTGCTGATGGCCGCCGACATCACCAACCCGCTGCGCTTCCCGAGCTGATCCGACCTTCCCGAGCCGCCCGGTGCCAATTCGGCGCCGGGCGGCTCTGCGTTGGTCGTTGGGCGGCCGGCGTTCGGACGAGTCGGTGTCGGTTCGCTCGGTTAGCCTCACCGCATGCCACTCACCGTTGCCGAGATCGACGGGTACGCGGACCGCGATCTGGACGCCGACCTGGCGCGCTGGTTCCCCGACCAGCCGCGGGTCAGCCTTCCCGCGGACATACGCTCGGCCGAGCCGTTCCTGGCCCGGCTCCCGTCCTCCGCCGCCGCCTCGCTGGCCGCCTTCGACCGCCGGGTCCGGTCCGGGACCATGCCGCAGTTCCTCGACGTCTACGACTGGTCGTACGGCTTCGACTTCCAGGCCAACGACTGCCGGATCCTGGACTCGGACTACGAGACCGAGCTGTCCGACGACGACGTGTGGTCGATCGGCGCCGACGGCGGGGGCAACTACCACGTCGTGCTCGCCGACGGCCGGGTCGCGCTGTGGTTCCACGAGGAGGAGGTCGTGGAGGGCGGCACGCGGTACGACAACCTCGACGTCTTCCTGTGGTCGCAGGTCCGCTTCCACGCCGTGCGCCGCGGCGTCCTGGACCTGGCGGCGGTCGAGGCCGACTTCCGCGCCCTGGGGCAGCCCGGGGTGCTGGCACCGGGAATCGGGCTCCTGGCCTCCTTGTCCTGATACAGCCCTTGACCTCCCTCGTCGGCGGCCGGAGATGCCGGGGATCAAGCGCCGGGCATTATGGGGCATCTCCGGCCGAGGCTGTGACGTGCGCCACTGCCCCGCCGGTGAAGGCCAGGTGAAAATCTCGCGGGCGTGTACGGGGCCCTTCGAACGTGCCGTAGCGTTGAGGCGAGTAGAAACCATTCACGGAACGGTGAGAACTTGACCGCCATCGCGCTGGGCATGCCCGCACTACCGACCAAGCCGCTTGCCATCCGCCGCAAGTCCCGCCAGATCATGGTGGGTTCCGTCCCCGTCGGCGGGGACGCCCCGGTCTCCGTGCAGTCGATGACCACCACTCTCACCGCGGACGTGAACGCCACGCTCCAGCAGATCGCGCAGCTGACGGCCGCCGGCTGCCAGATCGTGCGGGTCGCGGTGCCCTCCCAGGACGACGCCGACGCGCTGCCGATGATCGCGAAGAAGTCGCAGATCCCGGTCATCGCCGACATCCACTTCCAGCCGAAGTACGTCTTCGCCGCCATCGACGCCGGCTGTGCCGCGGTGCGGGTGAACCCGGGCAACATCAAGACCTTCGACGACAAGGTCGGCGAGATCGCCAAGGCGGCCAAGGCCGCCGGCGTCCCGATCCGCATCGGCGTGAACGCCGGCTCCCTGGACAAGCGCCTGTACGAGAAGTACGGCAAGGCCACCGCCGAGGCGCTGGTGGAGTCCGCGCTGTGGGAGTGCTCGCTGTTCGAGGAGCACGACTTCCGCGACATCAAGATCTCGGTCAAGCACAACGACCCGGTCGTGATGATCAACGCCTACCGGCAGCTGGCCGAGGCCTGCGACTACCCGCTGCACCTGGGCGTCACCGAGGCCGGCCCGGCGTTCCAGGGCACCATCAAGTCCTCCGTCGCCTTCGGCGCGCTGCTGGCCGAGGGCATCGGTGACACCATCCGGGTCTCCCTGTCCGCGCCTCCGGTCGAGGAGGTGAAGGTCGGGCAGCAGATCCTGGAGTCGCTGGGCCTGCGCAAGCGGGGCCTGGAGATCGTCTCCTGCCCCTCCTGCGGCCGGGCCCAGGTCGACGTCTACAAGCTCGCCGACCAGGTCAGCGCCGCCCTCGACGGGCTGAAGGTGCCGCTGCGGGTCGCGGTCATGGGCTGCGTGGTGAACGGTCCGGGCGAGGCGCGCGAAGCCGACCTCGGCGTGGCCTCGGGCAACGGCAAGGGCCAGATCTTCGTGCGCGGCGAGGTCATCAAGACCGTGCCGGAGGCGCAGATCGTGGAGACGCTGATCGAGGAGGCGTTCAAGATCGCCGCGGAGATGGGGCTGGAGATCGACGCCGAGACTGGCGAAATCGTGGAGTCTGTGAACGCCGCGCTTTAAGGCCCGGCTTCCAGTACCGTCCTATATGGGGCCCTGGGGAGCGTCTCCAGAGAGTTCTCCGAGCCCCTGTAGAGCGTTTTCCGGTCACGGCTGCGCACCGAATAGCCGCATGGTCGGTGCGCAGCCGTTTCCGCGACGTACAGTGAACTGGTGATCGGGCGATGAGCGTGTTGTCGAGGGTCCGCGGGACCAGCACCAGGCTGTTGGGCGTGGCCGATCTGGCCGACGTCCGCGCCCTGCTGGCCCGCGATCCGGTCGCGAACGTCTTCGTGGCCTCCCGGGTCGAGGCCTCCGGGCTGGACGCCTGGCGCTTGGGCGGCGAGGTCTGGGGCCACGTGGTGAACGGCAAGCTCGACGCGCTGTGCTACTCCGGGGCGAACCTGGTCCCCGTCGAGGCCGGCTCGGAGGCCGTGCGCGCCTTCGCCGAGCGCGCCCGCCGCCAGGGCCGCCGCTGCTCCTCGATCGTCGGTCCGGCCGAGGCCGCGATGGCGCTGTGGGAACAGGTCCGGCCGACCTGGGGCCCGGCCCGCGAGGTGCGTTCCAGCCAGCCGCTCATGGAGATCCGCGGCTCCTCCCCGACGGTCGAGCCGGACTTCCGGGTGAAGCCGGTGACGCCGAACCAGATAGACACGCTGCTGCCGGCCTGCATAGCGATGTTCACCGAAGAGGTCGGGGTCTCGCCGGTGGGCGACGACAACGGCAACTCCTACCGCGCGCGCGTCTCCGAACTCGTCCACGCCGGCCGGGCCTTCGCCTGGATCGAGGACGGGCACGTGGTGTTCAAGGCGGAGATCGGCGCGGTGACCGACCAGGCGTGCCAGATCCAGGGGGTGTGGACGCATCCGGCGCTGCGCGGCAAGGGCATCGCGGCGGCTGGGATGGCGGCGGTCGTGGAGTACGCGCTCCGCGATTTCGCGTCAGTCGTGAGCTTGTACGTGAACGACTACAACGCTCCGGCCCGCGCCGTCTATCGCAAAGTCGGCTTCGAGGAGGTCGGCGCTTTCGCGTCGATCCTGTTCTGACATTGTTCTGACTTGTTCCACTCGCTACCGGTTTGGGAATGCTCTGATGGGCGATTCCCGACACCGAAGGGGGTGGTCATGCCCGAGGAGATCCGCCAAGAGTTCCCGAGCCCGGAGAACGGCTTCGCTCCGGCGCGACGCGACGAGGACCGGGAGGGGGAGCGCGACCGGGACCGGGAGCGCGACCCCGCCGACGCCCCGCAGGGGCAGCCGGGCTGGGTGCGGCGGCTGCGGCAGCGGCGGATGAGCGCGGTGGTGGCCTGGTCGTCGTCGGTGACGCTGGCGACGGTGGCGATCGCGCTCACCATGGCGTGGGTGCATCCGGACAAGGGACAGTGGAAGGAATTCTTCCGCGGGGTCACCGGCGACGTGGCCGGAGCGCTGCTTGTGGCGTTCTTCCTGTCTCCGGTGTTCCTGGCGATCCGCGCTTTCGCGAACGAGAAGTTCGGCAGCATCGCGGAATACGCGCCGATGACCGGCTACGAGCGCTTCCCCTATCTGAAGTTCATCGAGCGGCTGGAACGCTGCGACGACCTGGTGCGGATCATGGACACGTCCAGCAACGTCCTGGACGACACCACCGCGGAGGGCGACGAGGCGGACGAGCGGCTCCGCTGCGTCGCCGCCCTGCGGCACGTGCTGGCCGCGGACAACGAGGTGCGGGTCGAGATCCTGCTGCTGGACCCGACCGCCGACGCGGCCCGGCAGCGCAGCGCGGACCTGAGGGGCATCGACGTCTCCGCCGGGGTCGCACGGAACCTGGCATTGCTGAACCGGATCCGGAACGACCTGCCGGAAGGGGCGCGAAACAAGCTGTTGGTGAAGCTCTATAACGCGACCCCTGCCTGTGCCTACTACAGGGTGGATGACAGGGCGGCCATAGCGTTCTATTCGCTAAGGACGGCCTCGGAACAGAGCGCACACGTGGACGTGGCTCTGAAGGAGAAGCTGGGGAAGATTGTGAACGATCACTTCCGGGACATCCGGGAGGACGCGGACACGGTCGAGATGGTCGATTACCTCTACGGGACGCTCTCCGTGGGCCGACGGACAGAACACGTCGCGTGGGTCGAGTACGGCGGTGCGTTGTTCCTCGGCCTGGCTTCGCCTCGGGAGAATCCAGTCGCGTGGACCGTCGCGCCGAGGGTCGGCGGCGGGGAGCCATTGCAGCTGGCGGCCTATAAGCACGAACCCGCGGAGTTTCGCGCTATGCGTTTGCTCCCGTGGGCGGAGTGCGGACCGATCGGACACAGCATCGAGGAGAAGTACGGGATCGGTTTCCAAGTGCTGTTCGAGGTGGCACCGGTCGGTGAGATGCCACCCGGCTTCCTCCCGAACCAGGCCACGCAGATGAGCGACCGACCGGCTGCCGAGCTCTGAGCTCTGAGCTCTCTTTGAACCCGGAGCTCTCTCCGAACCCTGAGCTCAGACCCCCGCGTGCTGCTTCTCGTGCGCCAGCAGCGTGGCCTTGCACTCCAGGCCGTACAGGAAGTTCTTGCTGGAGCCGTCGCTGCGGACGATCCGGTGGCAGGGCACGAACAGCGCGATCGCGTTGGACGCGCACGCCGACCCGGCCGCCCGGACCGCCGCGGGGTTCCCCGCCGTGGCCGCGAGTTCGGTGTAGCTGATGGTGTCGCCGGCCTTGACCGCGCGCATCGCGTCCCAGGCCGCGGTCCGGAACGGCCCGGTGGGCCGGTAGGCGACGGCCACGTCGTCGAGCGCGGCCAGGTCCCCGGCGAAGTACGCCGCCACGCGCTCGGCCACACGGTCGTGCGGGCCCTTCTCCGGCAGCGGCGCGCTCAGCATGCCGGCCAGGAACGCCGGATCGGCGGTGAAGCCGGCGGCGTACACGGTGTCGTCGGTGTCGGCGAGCACGGTGAACGGGCCCGCCGGTGTCGGGATGGTGGTGTAGGTCAGGGTGCTCACTGTTCTGTTCCTTCGTTTCCTTCAGCTTGTCCGGTGACGGGGTCGCTCGCGCCGGCCCACAGATGCAGTGCGGCGTACGCCCGCCAGGGGCGCCAGCGTTCGGCGTGGGCCAGCAGGGCCTTCTCGGCGCCGGGCAGGCCGAGGCGCTCGGCCTGGCGGCGGACGATCAGGTCGCCGACCGGGAAGGCGTCGGGGTCGCCGAACACGCGCAGGGCGACGTAGTCGGCGGTCCAGGGGCCGATGCCCGGGACGGCCAGCAGTTTGGCGCGCGCCTCGGCGCGGTCCACGCCCCGGTCCAGGGCGAGCCCGCCCCCGGCGACGGCGGCGGCCAAGGCGCGCAGGGTCGAGACGGTGCGCCGGGTGAGGCCGAGGCCCTCGTAGTCGCCCTCGGCCAGGGTCTCGGGGCGCGGGAAGGGTGTGAGGTCCGCCTTCTTATCGACAAAGTGACTTACCGGGGCGGCCGCGTCCGGAATCAGCGCCGATTCCGGGACCAGCGCGCCCCCCGGAATCAGCGCGCCCCCCGGAACCAATGCCGCGTCCGGGACCAGCGCCGCCTCGGCGGCTAGCTCGACCGCGCTGAAACGCTGGACCAGTCGGGCGGTCATGGTGCGGGCCGCGGCCACGCTGATCTGCTGGCCGAGCACCGCGCGCACCGCGATCTCGAAGCCGTCGACCGCGCCGGGGACCCGCAGCCCGGGCCGCGCGGCGACCAGCGGTGCCAGCGCCGGGTCGCCGGCCAGGACCGCGTCCACCTGGGCCGGGTCGGCGTCCAGGTCCAGCAGGTCCCGGCAGCGGCGGACGGCGACCGCGACGTCCCGCAGGTCGTCCACCACCAGCCGCGCGTGCACCACGCCCTGGTCGTCGCGCAGTTCCACCTGTCCGGTGCCGTGCGGCAGGCGCAGCGCCCGGCGGTAGACCGCCTCGGCGCCCGAGCCCACCACCTCGTCGACGCCCGGCACCGCGCGGTTCCCGAACCAGCCGAGCAGCGCGCCGAAGTCGAACGGCGTCCGGTAGGTCAGCCGCAGCGTCAGCGCCCCGTCCCCGTCCACCGCGCTCCCGGCCAGCTCGGCCGCCGCCGCGCCGCTGCCGAAGCGGACGCGGATCTCGCTCGGGGTGGCGCCGAACGCCTCCCGGACCGAGTCGTTGAACTGGCGGATCGAGCCGTAGCCGGCGGCGAACGCGACGTCGGAGACCGGCAGCGCCGTCGACTCCAGCAGCAGGCGCGCGGTCTGCGCGCGGCGGGAGCGGGCCAGGGTCAGCGGCCCGACGCCGAGCTCGGCGACCAGCACCCGGTGCAGGTGCCGCTCGCTCACCGCCAGCGTGTGGGCCAGCGCCGCCACCCCGTCCTGCTGGTCGGCGGCGCCGTCGGCGATCAGCCGCAGCGCCCGGCCGGCCAGGTCGGCGCGCACGTTCCAGTCCGGCGAGCCCGGCACCTTGTCGGGCCGGCAGCGGCGGCAGGTCCGGAAGCCGGCGGCCTCGGCGGCCGCGGCCACCCGGAAGAACCGCACGTTCTCCGGCTTCGGGGTGCGGGCCGGGCAGATCGGCCGGCAGTAGATGCCGGTGGTGGTCACGCCGGTGAAGAAGCGGCCGTCGAACCGCGTGTCGCGGCTGGCCACGGCCCGGTAGTAGGTGTCGAAGTCGTCCTGGAGAGCGGATTCAGGCATGCTTCGAGTCTCGCGCAGGGGAGCGCCTGCTACTAGCGGGATTCGGACCAGACCGTCAGCGGCGTGGGGAATCCGCGTGGAACGCCTGGTCACGCCAGTACAGGAACGTGGCCGCCGGGTCCCCGGTGTAGGACCATGGCACGCGCATCGCGTGCGAGCCGATCGCGTCGTACAGGGCCCGGGTCTCGTCGGTGTCGACCAGGCCCGAGTAGACCATCGCGTGCAGCAGGTAGTTCCGGTCCAGGTCGGCCTGGGCGTGCGGCTCTATCGCCGAGCCCAGCCAGCTGCGCAGGACGCGGTCCACATCAGCGGTCACCAGGTCCCGCGACCAGTGGGCGTGCGGCGCTTGGCGCTGCCTGGGGACTCCCACGTTCGCGGTCCTGAAGACCTCTGCGTGCGCGACCAAGGGGAGCGCCGCCAGGGGGGATCCCGGCGGTGCTTCTCCGGCCAGCCAATAGGCGAAGTCGTACATCTCCTGGTGCGAGCCGCACCACGCGTCGAACAGGTAGATCAGCGCCTCGTGGTGGCCGTCACGGTTCAACGCGTCCAGCGCGCGCATCTGCTGCCAGTGCTGCCAGAACTCCTCGCGCCCGCTCTTGCGCCCGCGGTCCGCGGCGCGCGCCAGGGTCAGCATGATCACCCACGGCGTCGGGTCCTCGGGGGCCATCTCGGCGGCGTGCGTGCACAGATCCAGGGCCTCGGCCGCGGTCTCGGGCACCCCGGCGCCGCCGGTCAGTGCCGCCCGCAGCGTGCGGACCGTCTCCACCTGCGCCCGGAGCAGTGCGGCGTCCGGATTCACCGGCTCCAGCACCTGCCAGCGCTCCACCCAGGAGGAGTTCGCCACCGCTTCGGCCAGCACGCGGACCCGATGGCTGCGCCGGTCCCACTGCGGTCCGTCGACCGCGCTGCGCGTCTCGGCCAGGACGTCGCGCGCCGGTCCCCATTCCCCGGACGCCAGCGCGTCCCGTGCCTCGGCCAGCGCCAGATCGCCAAGCGCCGGGTCCATATTCACCCGGAGGACGTCGTTCCGGGTCTTCGCAGCCATATCCGCACGGTAACCCGCCTAACGTGAATACGGGAGAGTCTTTACGCGCTGTTGAAGGCGTGTGCGAAGAGCCAAACGGCAAGCGATCACGCTCGAGCCGGATATCCTCGCAGGACAGAAGTGTCCGCCGGCGCGGCTTTCGTTGGGCGCGTCACTTTTCCCGATCGAACACAAGGAGCACTCCGTGATCTGGCGTATGTCGTCGCTGTTCCTGCGAACCCTGCGCGAGGACCCGGCGGACGCCGAGGTCCCGAGCCACAAGCTCTTGGTCCGGGGTGGATACGTCCGCCGCGTCGCGCCCGGCATCTACTCCTGGCTGCCCCTGGGCAAGCAGGTGCTGGAGAATGTCACGCGCGTCGTGCGCGAGGAGATGGACCGCATGGGCGGGCAGGAGGTCCAGTTCCCCGCACTTCTGCCCCGGGAGTACTACGAGACGACCGGCCGCTGGACCGAGTACGGCGACAACCTGTTCCGCCTCCAGGACCGCCGCGGCAACGACTATCTCCTCGGCCCCACGCACGAGGAGATGTTCACCGACATGGTGAAGAGCGAGGTGTCGTCCTACAAGGACCTGCCGGTCACGCTCTACCAGATCCAGACCAAGTACCGGGACGAGGCGCGTCCGCGCGCCGGCATCCTGCGCGGCCGGGAGTTCCTGATGAAGGACTCCTACTCCTTCGACCTGGACGACGAGGGCCTGAAGCACTCCTACGCGCAGCACCGCGACACCTACATCCGGATCTTCGAGCGCCTCGGCATCAAGTACAAGATCGTCTCGGCGGTGTCCGGCGCGATGGGCGGCTCGGCCTCCGAGGAGTTCCTCGCCACCGCGCCCACCGGCGAGGACACGTACGTGGCGTGCCACAACTGCGGCTACGCGGCCAACGTCGAGGCCGTCGAGACCGCCGTCCCCGCGCCGCAGGACGCCTCCGCGCAGCCCGCGCTCCAGGTGCTGGACACCCCCGACACCGCGACCATCGAGTCGCTGGTCACCGTGGTGAACGGGCTGGGCATCGAGATCGCGGCCAAGGACACGCTGAAGAACGTCGTGGTCAAGGTCCGCTACCCCGGCGTGAAGGAGCCGAAGGTCCTGATCGTCGGCCTGCCCGGCGACCGCGAGGTGGACCTCAAGCGCCTGGAGGCCGCGGTGGCCCCCGGCGAGGTCGAGATGTTCGAGGCCGAGGACTTCGGCAAGCACCCGAAGCTGGTGCGCGGCTACATCGGCCCGGTCGGGCTGAAGGAGGCCGGGTACGAGTACCTGGTCGACCCGCGGGTCGCCGTCGGCAGCGCCTGGGTGACCGGCGCCAACGAGGCCGGCAAGCACGTCGCCTACGCGGTGGCCGGCCGCGACTTCGACATCGAGGGCACCGTCGAGGCCGCCGAGGTGCGGCCCGGCGACCTGTGCCCGCGCTGCGGCCACGAGCTGTCCATCGACCGCGGCATCGAGATCGGCCACATCTTCCAGCTCGGCCGCAAGTACGCCGACGCCGCCAAGCTCGACGTGCTCGGCAAGGACGGCAAGCCGGTCCGCGTCACCATGGGCAGCTACGGCGTCGGCGTCTCGCGCGCCGTCGCGGTCCTGGCCGAGCAGCTGCACGACGAGCTCGGGCTGGTCTGGCCCCGCGAGGTGGCCCCGGCCGACGTGCACATCGTGGCCGCCGGCAAGGACCAGGCGATCTACGAGACCGCGAACCGCTACGCCGAGGAGCTCGGCGCGCGCGGCGTCCGGGTCCTGTACGACGACCGCATGGGCAGCGTCTCGCCCGGCGTGAAGTTCAAGGACGCCGAGCTGATCGGCATCCCGACCATCGTCGTGGTCGGCAGGAACCTCGCCGACGGCGTCGTGGAGGTCCGCGACCGCCAGAGCGGGGAGAAGACCGAGGTCGCGGTGCCGGACCTGGTCGAGCACGTGCACGCGCTGGTGCGCGGCTGAGCGTACGCCGCGCTCAGGGCAGTCGTCGGGCAAGCGTCGGGCAAGCGTGAGGCACGCCGCCGCCGGGATCTTTCCGGCGGCGGCGTGCCTCGTCTGCTCAGCACACGATTGGATCACTGCCGGTAGGGCGTCGTCCGGTAAGGGTGACGCGCAATAATCACCTCCATGGATGCACCGACCCCCGGCACCGTCATAGCCGAGCGTTACCGCCTGACCCGACCCCTGGGGTCGGGCAGCAGTGCGGTCGTCTGGGAGGCGCAGGACTCGAGCCTGGACCGGCTGGTCGCGGTCAAGCTGCTGCACGGCGGCGCGGCCGCGAACCCGGCAGGCCGTGAGCAGCTGCGGCGCGAGGCGCTGGCGCTGGCGCGGCTGGCGCATCCGCGGGTGACCACCGTCTTCGACTACATCGAGTGGCAGGACGGGGCCGGCGACTTCCAGCCGGTGCTGGTCACCGAGCTGCTGGCCGGGCTGAACCTGGAGGACCGGCTGGAGCAGGGCCCGCTGATCGAGAACGACGCCCGGCTGGCCTGCGCGCAGCTGGCCAGCGCGCTGGAGGCGGTGCACCAGGTCGGCATCATCCACCGCGACCTGAAGCCCGGCAACGTCATGCTGATGTCCGACGGGGTCAAGCTCCTGGACTTCGGCATCGCGCAGGCCTCCTCCGACACCGACGCGCGCACCGGCCTGGTGGTCGGCACGCCCTCGTGCATGGCGCCGGAGCAGCTGACCGGACGCGGGGCGCTGCCCGCCTCCGACGTGTACGCGCTCGGCTGCATCCTCTACTGGTGCGTCACCGGCCGCGCGCCGTTCGAGGGCGCGACGGTCGACGACGTGGTCAAGGCCCACCTGCACAAGCTCCCGCCGCCGCTGCCGACGGCGGGCCTGCCCCCGCAGATAGCCGCGATCTACCGGCAGTGCATGGCCAAGGACCCCATGGAGCGGCCGGCCGCGGCGACCGTGGCCGCCGTCCTGGAACTGCGCGGCGCTCCGGCCGACATCCCCGGCATGGCGCGGCCGCCGGCGAACCGGACGATGGTGATGCGGCAGCCCTACCAGGCCGCCCAGCCGCCGTCCTACCTGGCCGCCCAGGAGCAGCCCGCGTACATGGGGCCGCGTGTCCCGGCGCAGAGCAGCGTCCCGCACGACGACGATGACGGCGGCTCCTACCCGGCGCAGCCGACCTTCCCCGGACCGCCGCCCCCGCGCCGCTGGAACTGGATCTGGATGGTCCTCGGTGCGCTGGTCATCGCCTTCATCGCGGCGGCCGGCACCGCGGTCTTCATGAAGGGCTCGCAGGCGGAGAAGCGGAGCACCTCGGCCCCGCCGCCGGGCATCACCGCGAGCACCCCGAGCGGATCCGCTACGGCGCCGTCCGGCACGGCCACGTCGCCGTCGGGCGCGCCGACCACCTCCTCCAGCGGGCCGGCCTCCACCAACGCGCCGACCATGAACCCGAAGACGGACCCGGTCGGCTATCTGGAAGCCATGCGGGCCCAGATCGACGGCTACATCGCGCAGGGCGCGGCGACCATGGACCCCAACACGGGGCGCGATCTGCAGAACGCGCTGGCCGACGCGGAGAACACGGCGCAGCAGGCCAAGCAGCACCACATGAAGGGCAGCACCCTGCACGATCTGCAGAGCAAGCTCGACGATCTGGGGTCGAAGGTCAACGACGACCAGTCCGGAGGGATGCTGTCCGAAGCGGTGGACTCGACCCTGTCCGGGGAGCTGCAGAACTTCTCCGACGCGATCGGCGGCGGGCAGGACTGATCCGAGCGGTTCCCGGGTCAGTCCCGTTCGGGCAGTCCCGGGAACGCTACAGAGCTTCCGCGCCAGCGCACCGCGCGGACTGCGGAGTCCGTCAGCCACTCCAGTCCGGTGCGCCGGGTGTCTCCATTTGAGGACTGGACGACGTCCGCATAGGAGGCGCCGAGCCCTTCCTCCAACTGTGTCGCCAACCGCGTGGCGTCTGCTGCGGTGTTCACCGGGAACGGGATCGCATAAGCGGGCGCTGCGGCGACGGGCTTATCGCCCTGTGCCTCGATCAGCCCGATGAGGATGTCTCGGCGCGCCCTATGAGTGTCGTAGGCGTTCTGTGCGGCGGTTCGCTGGGCGCCGACGAGGTGGACCGCCAGGACTCCGTATCCGTACACCGCGGCGTGCTCGTTCCCCAAAGCGGTCTGAAGCGCGCTCATGCGGAGGCTCCCAGGAGCAGGGCCGCGTGGCCGGACTCGGCGGCGGCGATGGATGCCAGGAGCATCGCGGTCGTGCCGTCGGCGGCCAAAATGTCCGCCGTCCGGTCGCTCGCAGCGTGCTGCTCCGCTCCGGCCAGCGCCGTCACGGCGGTCTTCGTGTCCGTCGTGGCGGGAGGGGACCAGGTGGTGGCGCCCGGAGCGGACGGAGCGGGGGAGGACACCGGAGCCGAGGGCGGCGTATAGCCCTGCTTTATGGCGGCCGCGTGCGCGGCGTGCTCCGCGCGGATCGCTGTCAGCTTCGCGCTGAGGGCGTGGTCGGCGGTCACGGAAGGGAGCGCCAAGGCGGCGTCGTAACGGCTCAGCAGATCGGCCTCGGCGGCCAGGGCACGGTCCCGCACCGGGTCCGCGTGTTCGGCCGGCTCCGGTTCACCCGAAGAGCTCCCGGGCCTGCTGGTTTCGGCAGGGGAGGAACACGCGCCTAACAGTGCCACACCCGTAACAGTGAGCATCGTGCGTCTCGTCAGCTCCACGGGCACCCAGGTCACCGGCAAAGTGTAGCGATTCCCGACGCCGTGCCGACGTGAGCGCGCCCCGGTGCGGAACGGATACTGTGTTGGCAACGAAGCGACGGCACGACGGCCGACAACTGCACGACAACTGCACAAGGAGAACGATGAGCACCCCCCGATCCGGATCCCCGGCGGACCGGTTGCAAGCGCTGCTGGAGCCGGTCGTCACCGCCGCCGGCTACGACCTGGAGGCGGTCCGCGTCTCGCAGGTGGCCCGGCGGCGCCGCGTCGAGGTCGTCGTCGACAGCGACGACGGTGTCTCCCTGGACGCGGTCTCCGACATCACCCGGGTGGTCTCCGACGTGCTCGACAGCCCGGAAGGCGTCGCGGTCATGGGCGAGGAGCCCTACGTGCTGGAGGTCGGCTCCCCGGGTACCGACCGGCCGCTGACCCAGCCCAAGCACTGGCTCCGGGCCAAGGGCCGGCTGGTGCGCGCGGTCCTGCGCGACGGCGGCGAGCTCACCGGCCGGATCCTGGACGTCGACGAGGACGGCGTGCTGCTGGAGGTCGAGGTGCCCGGCAAGAAGAAGGGGCAGCCGTCGACCACCCAGGAGCGGCGGCTGGCCTTCGCCGAGGTCGCCAAGGCGCGCGTGGAGATCGAGTTCAACCGCAAGGACGACGACGAGGCCGACGAGGACTACGAGGACGACGCCGCCGCCATCGAGGACGTCGACGAGGACGAGGAGGGCTGACGACCATGGACATCCCCACGAGTGCATTGCGCGACCTGGAGAAGGACCGCGGGATCCCCTTCGAGAAGCTGGTCGAGGACATCGAGGCGGCGCTGCTGATCGCCTACAAGCGCACCGACGGCGCCAAGGCCCGGGCCCGGGTCCAGGTCGACCGGGGCAGCGGCCACGTCACCGTGTGGGCCGTGGAGGACATCGAGGACGGCACCACCCGGGAGTACGACGACACCCCGAACGAGTTCGGCCGCATCGCCTCCACCACCGCCAAGCAGGTGATCCTGCAGCGGCTGCGGGACCACGAGGACGAGCAGACCTTCGGGGAGTTCTCCGGCCGCAAGGGCGACCTGATCACCGGCGTGGTGCAGCAGGGCCGCGACCCGCGCGCGGTGCTGGTGAACATCGGCAAGATCGAGGGCACCCTCCCGGCCGCCGAGCAGGTCCCCGGCGAGGAGTACCGGCACGGCGAGCGCCTGAAGTGCTACGTGGTGGACGTCCGCCGCGGCCAGCGCGGCCCCCAGGTGACCCTCTCGCGCACGCACCCGGACCTGGTGAAGAAGCTGTTCGCGCTGGAGGTCCCGGAGATCGCCGAGGGCGCGGTGGAGATCACCGCGATCGCCCGCGAGGCCGGCCACCGCACCAAGATCGCGGTCCGCTCGCACCGCGCCGGGGTGAACGCCAAGGGCGCCTGCATCGGCCCGATGGGCGCGCGGGTGCGCAACGTGATGGCCGAGCTGCACGGCGAGAAGATCGACATCGTGGACTGGTCCGAGGACCCGGCCGAGATGGTCGGCAACGCGCTGTCCCCGGCCCGGGTGTCCAAGGTCCAGGTCGTCGACCTGGACCAGCGCAGCGCCCGGGTGATCGTGCCGGACTTCCAGCTCTCGCTGGCCATCGGCAAGGAGGGCCAGAACGCGCGGCTGGCGGCGCGGCTGACCGGCTGGCGGATCGACATCCGCTCGGACGCGGAGCCGGTGACGGAGTAGCGAGCACTGCCAATAAGGGCCCTCCTTCAGGAGGGCCCTTATTGGCATGCAACGGTCTGTCGGCATCCTGCTGTCTTGGGTGTCATGACTAACCGACCAAGGCGGTGGGGGCAGTGAGACATGCCGAGGGGTTGGACGGGGAGGGGACGGCGGGCTCTGGGGCGGCGAGCCGTGAGGCACCGGGCACCGAGGCGGAGTTCCGCGAGTTCGCGGTCGGCCGCTGGCCGGCGCTGGTCCGGTTCGCCTACGGCCTCACCGGCGACGTCGGCCACGCCGAGGACCTGGCCCAGATCACGCTGTCGAAGGCGTACGCGTCCTGGGGCCGGGTCCGGCGTGCCGACGATCCTGACGCCTACGTCCGCCGCATCCTGATCAACGCGCACCACACCCGGTTCCGCAAGCGCCGGGTCCGGGAGATGACCGGGCCGCACCTGCCCGAACCGGTGACCGCCGACGGCACCGACGCCCTGGACCAGCGCAGCGACCTGATAGCGGCGCTCATGGAGCTGCCCCCGAAGCAGCGCGCGGTGGTGATGCTGCGGTACTGGGACGGACTGACCGAGACCCAGGCCGCGGCGGTGCTCGGCTGCTCGGTCGGCAACGTCAAGAGCCAGGCCTCGCGCGCCCTGGCCAAGCTCCGCACCAGCCCTCAGCTCCAGGACGGGAGCCTGCCATGCTGAACGACGAGACTCTGGAAGAGCGCCTGCACCGGGACCTGGACCGGGTCCGGCCGGGCGTCGTGCCGCTGGACGCGCTGGTCGGTCACGGCCGGGTGATCAAGGCCAGGCGGCGCGCGGGGCTCGCGGCCGGACTGGCGGCGGTGGCGGCGCTGGCGGTCGGCGTGCCGACGGTGCTGAGCGGTGGCGGGTCGGCGGGGGTGTCCAGCGGGGGGCACCGGACCGTGCTGGCGTCGGGGACGATCGACGGCAAGGAGTGGTCTTTCGCGACGGAAGACCCGGTCCCTGCCCACTGCCCGGGTGACGTGTCGGGGCGGTGGGGCACGACTAGCGCGGAAAGCTGCCTGGGAGAGTTCCCTGCGGCGACCGACCCGGTGTCCCTCACCAGCAGTGGTGGCTTCGGCGAGGTGGATTTCTACATCGCCCAGCTGCGGGCGGATGTGGACCATGTGACGCTGACCGGGACCGACGGTGCGGTGTGGACCCCGACTGTCGCGCGGGTCTCCGGCCGCCGCTATGCGCTCTTCGCGGTGCCGCCCAAGCAGGGCATCGCGCGCCTCGATACGTACGCCGCCGATGGAAAGGCCATCGCGTATACGGTGCCGTATATCGGGCCGGCCGATATGCCGAATCTGGTCGAGACCTGGTACCCGGCTGGGACGACGCCGACGCAGGCGGCGGTGAAGCAGACCCTCCTTTCGGACACGATGGCGCCCGCGTCGACGCTGGTGACGGCCACGGTCGACATGGGCCCGTTCGGCGTGTGCTTCCAGGTGTCGGTGCCGCAAGGCTTGACCGGGGCCACCGGCTTCGGCCCCGACTGCTCGTCGGCGGCCCCGCCGGCCGCGACCGTGCTGTCCCTGCGCGACTACCAGCTCGGTGCGCGCGACCTGAAGCTGGCCGATGTGAACAACGCGGTCGATCATGTGGTCGCCACGCTGTCCGACGGGACCACCTCTCGGCTCATCCCGCTCCGGGTCGGCGGCCGATCGTTCGTCGTCACCTTCCTCGCGCCCGGCGTCAAGCTCGTGGCCGCGACGGCGTACGGCGCCTCCGGCGATCAGCTCGCGAAGACGCCGTAGCCCAACAGGGGGTGTCAGACCGCCTTGGCGACCGCCTCGGCGACGGAGACGTCCTGGTCCACCAGACCGCCGGAGACGCCGACCGCGCCGATGACTGTGCCGTCGGCGGCGGCCAGCGGCAGGCCGCCGCCGAAGGACACCAGGCCGCCGTTGGTGGCCTCGATGCCGTAGATCGGGCCGCCGGGCTGGGACATCTCGCCGAGGACGGCGCTCGGCATCGGGAACAGCGCGGAGGTCCGCGCCTTGCGCTGGGCGAGGTCGACGGAGCCCAGCCAGGCTCCGTCCATGCGCTGGAAGGCCACGAGGTTTCCGGCGGTGTCGACGATCGCGATGCTCATGGCGACGCCGATCCCGGCGGCGGCCTCCTGGCCGGCGGCGACGATGCGGGTGGTGGTTTCGATGTTCAGAGTGCTCATGGCGACCAGCGTCGTCCGGGTCGGCCGGGGCAACCAGAGCTCACCTGTTCCTGGGGACGGCTGCCCCAGGAACGCGGGCGGCCCGGATGCGATGCTGGAGACGTGAGCGAGCTTGGTGATTTCCTCAAGTCGAAGCGTGCGGCTGTCGCGCCGGAGTCCGTGGGCCTGCCCGCGGTCGGGAACCCGCGGCGCGTGCGCGGGCTGCGCCGGGAGGAGGTGGCCCAGCTCGCGGCCATGAGCGTGGACCACTACACGCGCTTGGAGCAGGGCCGCGTCACCACGGCCTCGGACAGCGTGCTGAACGGCATCGCCATGGCGCTGCGCCTGACCGAGGCCGAGCGCACCTACCTGGGGATCCTGGCGCAGCCGCCGACGCGTCCCCGGAGCACCGCCGCCGAACCGGCCGGCGGCACCGTCGTCGGCCCGCTGGTGTGGCACCTGCTGGACGCCATGCGGGACGTTCCGGCCCTGGTCATCGACCCGCGCGGGGACATCGTCGGCTGGAACGCGCTCGCCGTGGCGCTCTACTTCGACTTCGCCGAGATGCCGCCGCGCGAGCGGAACATGATCCGCATGCTGTTCCTGGAGCCGCGGGTCCGGGGCATGCACCGCAACTGGGAGGAGGTCGCCTCGGTCAGCGTGGCGCGGATGCGCATGAGCGTCGGCCTGATGCCGGGCGACCGCCGCATGGCGGAGCTGGTGAGCGAGCTGCTGGACCGCGACCCGGACTTCCGCCGCTGGTGGGGCGGCCACGAGGTGCGCGCCACGGATACTTTCCGCAAGAGCTTCGACCATCCGGTGGTCGGCCCGATGCTGCTGGACTGGCAGGCGCTGTCGGTCGCGGCCGATCCGGACCTGACGATGATCGTCTTCACCGCGCCGCCCGGGAGTCCGACCGCGGACTCGCTGCGGATGCTGGCTTCCTGGGCCGCGGGCTGAGCTGACTCGCGCGCTGGTCGACCCCGCCCTCGAACGGACCGCGGCCGTGCTCGGCGAACACCCCCTCGGTGCACCGTGCGCGGCCGCGTCTGCGAGCCGGCCTCCTCAGCCGTCTCCGTCCGTGCGCACTTCGTCCTCATGCACCGTCTTGCGCACCGTGTAGTGCAGGTGCGTGACCCGGTCGCCCTGCACCACCGTAGTCGGATCGTCGAGCAGCATCTGGCCGTCGGCGTAGTCGCCGAAGAACCGCTTCCCGGAGCCGAAGACCACCGGGACCAGCGCCACGTCCAGCTCGTCGACCAGCCCGGCCGCGAAGGCCTGGCCGCCGACGTCGCCGCCGTTGAGGGAGACGTCCCGGTCGGGGCCGGCGACCTCCTTCGCCTGCGCGATGGCGCTGGCGACGCCGTCGGTCACGAAGGTGAACGGGGCCGCGCCGAGGAGCTCCCAGTCGGTGGGGACGCTGTGCGTCACCACGAACACCCGGTCGCCGGCCACCGGGACGCCGTTCCAGCCGTTGGTGATGTCGAACAGCCGGCGGCCGATGACCATCGCGCCGATGCGGGACCACTGGGCGTCCAGGTAGCTGGCCGAGACCGCCGAGGCCTTGAACGACATGGGCTGGTTCCCCGCGGTGACGGGGGTGTCGCCGTTGAAGTAGAAATCGTGCAGCGGTCCGACCTGGTCCTGGTCGGTCGCCAGGAACCCGTCCAGCGAGACCGCGTCGGCCATGACGACCTTGCTCATCCGCTCACACTCCCCGGGCCAGCAGCTCGGTCAGCCGCGCCATCGACTCCTCGATACCGTGCGCCATTCCGGACGCCAGCGCACCTTCACGGGTCTGCATCGAGGGGAACACCGAGTGCGTCGTCACCCGGGTCCCGCCCTCCACCTCGGTGAACCGGCAGATGTCGAGCTTCACCTCGTCCGGCACGCCCTCGTACTCGAAGGTCTGGATGATCAGCCGGTCGGCCTCCACCGTGTGGAACACGCCGTGGAACCCGGCGCGCCGGTCGCCGAGGTGGCCGCCGTGGTGGATGTAGCGGTAGCTGCCGCCTGGGCGCGCGTCGTACTCCTCGATGTCCATCTCCAGGTCGCGCGGGCCCAGCCACTGGGCGACCAGCTTCGGGTCGGTGTACGCGCGGAACAGCTGCGCCGGGGTGGCGTCGAAGTCGCGGGTCACGTCCAGGAACGGGGTGCCCTCGGGGGCCTCGATGGTCGTGGGATTGGTGGGATTGGTGCTCATCGTCCTTCCTCCTCTTTCAGTGCTTCCAGGACCGCGTCGAGCTTGCGGAAGCGGCTCTCGGCGGCCAGCCGATAGCCGTCGATCCAGCTCGTCAGCGCCTCCAGGGCTGCGGGGTCCAGGTGGCAGGGCCGGCGCTGGCCGTCGCGGCTGCGGGTGATCAGGCCGGCGTCCTCCAGGACCCCGATGTGCCGGGAGACCGCCTGCTTGGTGATCGGGAACAGGTCCGCGAGTTCGTTCACGGTGGCCTCGCCGCGGGACAGCCGCGCGATGATCGCCCGGCGCACCGGGTCGCCCAGCGCGGTAAACGCCCGGTCCAGGGCCGTTTCGTCGTCAACCATAGTGTTAATCAACCATCTCGTTAATCAACCGATGTGTTGACTATAAGTCCGGGGCTGACCCGCCGTCAATAACCCGGCGAACGCCGGTGTGATCCAGGCGCTAGACTGAAGGGTGTCCAGCCAGACGGATGTTCCTGCACGCCCTGCCGCATCGGCACGTCCCGTACCGGTGCGCACTTGTGTGGGTTGCAGGGCAAAAGCGGCGAAGACGGAGCTGCTGCGTGTCGTGGCGGTCGAGGGCGCTGTCGTCCCCGACCTGCGAGGGCGGTCGCCCGGACGTGGAGCCCATCTCCACCCCGATCCGGGATGCCTGGCCCTCGCCGAGAAGCGGCGGGCGTTCCCGCGGGCGCTGCGGGTCGATGGTCCGTTGGAAACAACGGAGGTCCGCGCGTTGTTGGAAAGCAGCTGAAGCAAGACATCCCTGTCCGCGTCAGGTGCGTGGAACAGAGAACCCAGTACTAGTCGGAAGCAGGTCGAGTCAGGCGATGAGCACTCGATGAGCAGCAACACGCGATGAGTACGCCCATGCAGTAACCAGACGGCTTCGCGAACAGGCGCGGGCCGAAGAAGGAGTGAAGTGGCCAAGGTCCGGGTCTATGAACTCGCCAAGGAACTCGGAGTAGAGAGCAAGGTCGTGATGGCCAAGCTCCAAGATCTGGGTGAGTTCGTCCGCTCGGCGTCCTCCACAGTAGAGGCGCCGGTCGTCCGTAAACTGATCGACAGCATCCAGCAAGGTGAATCCGGCGGCGCCAAGGGCGGCGCCGCGAGGTCGGCCGCCTCCGGGCAGTCGGCCCCCGCCGCGAAGTCCGCGGCCACCTCGAGCACCCCGCGTCCCGGCGGTGCCCCCAAGCCCGGTCCGCGCCCCGGCCCGGTCGCGCCCAAGCCCGGCCCCGCGGTCCCCGCGCAGGCCCAGGCGGCGGCAGCGGCTGCGAGCCCGGTGGCCGAGACCCCCGCGCCGGCCGCCCCCGAGACTCCGGCCGCTCCGGCCGAGGCCAGCCCGGCCGCGACCAGCCCGGCGGCTCCGTCCCCGGCGCCCACGCGCCCGGCGTCCTCGCCGAACCGCCCGAACCAGGGTCAGGGCCAGGGCGGCCAGGGTCAGGGTGCCGGCGGGGCGATCCCGCCGCGCCAGTCCCCGTCCGCCGGCGGCAGCATCCCGGGTCGCCCGGGTCCGCGCCCCGGTACGCCCGGCGCCCCCGGACAGCGTCCCGGCGGCGACCGTGACCGTGACCGTGATCGCGGTGACCGCGGCGACCGCGGTGATCGCGGCCAGCGCCCGGCGCCCGGCGGTGCCCGTCCGGGTCCGGCCGGCGCCCAGCGTCCCGGTCAGGGCCAGGGTCAGGGCCAGGGCAACCGTCCCGGCGCCCCGACCCCGGGTCCGCGTCCGGCCGGTCCGCGTCCCGGCAACAACCCGTTCACGTCCTCCGGCTCGACCGGCATGCAGCAGCCCCCGCGGCCCGCGCCGCGTCCGGGCCCGCCGACCGGCTCCACCGGCGGCGGCGACGGCGGCCCGCGTCCGGGCATGCCGCCGCGTCCCGGCGGCGTCCCCGGCGCCCCGCGTCCGAACCCGGGCATGATGCCCGGCCGTGCCGCGCCGCGTCCCGGCGCCGGTCAGGGCCGCCCCGGCGGTCCCCGTCCGGGTGCTCCGGCCGGCGGTCCCGGCGGCCGCTCCGGCGGTCCGCGCCCCGGCGCTCCGGCCGGCGGTCCCGGTGCCCGTCCCGGCGGCGGTGGCGGTGGCGGCGGTTACGGCGCCCCGCGTCCCGGCGGCGGTGCTCCCGGCGGCGGCGGTGGCGGCGGCTACGGCGGCCGTCCCGGCGGCGGTGGCGGCTACGGCCGCGGCGGCCGTGCCGGCGGCGGCGGTACCGCGGGTGCCTTCGGCCGTCCCGGCGGTCGTCCGGGCCGCGGTCGCAAGTCCAAGAAGCAGCGGCGTCAAGAGTTCGACAACATGCAGGCGCCGTCGCTCGGCGGCACGATGCTGCCCCGCGGCAACGGGCAGACCATCCGCCTGCCCCGCGGCGCCTCGCTGGTCGACTTCGCCGAGCGCATCAACGCCAACCCGGCGTCCCTGGTGCAGGTGATGTTCCACCTCGGCGAGATGGTGACGGCGACGCAGTCGGTCTCCGACGACGTCTTCGAACTGCTCGGCCAGGAGCTCGGCTTCACCGTGCAGATCGTCTCGCCGGAGGAGGAGGACCGCGTACTGCTGGAGTCCTTCGACATCGACTTCGGCGAGAACGAGGGCGGCGAGGACGACCTGCGCGTGCGTCCGCCGGTCGTGACCGTCATGGGTCACGTCGACCACGGTAAGACGCGCCTGCTGGACGCCATCCGCAAGACCAACGTCATCGAGGGCGAGGCCGGCGGCATCACCCAGCACATCGGCGCCTACCAGGTGGTCGCCGAGGTCGCGGGCAACGAGCGGGCCATCACCTTCATCGACACCCCCGGTCACGAGGCGTTCACCGCCATGCGTGCCCGCGGTGCCAAGGCCACCGACATCGCGATCCTGGTGGTCGCGGCGGACGACGGCGTGATGCCCCAGACGATCGAGGCGCTGAACCACGCCCAGGCGGCCGACGTGCCGATCGTGGTCGCGGTCAACAAGATCGACAAGGAGGGCGCCGACCCGACGAAGGTGCGCGGCCAGCTCACCGAGTACGGGCTGGTGGCCGAGGAGTACGGCGGCGAGACCATGTTCGTCGACATCTCCGCCCGGGAGGGCCTGAACATCGACCAGCTGCTGGAGGCGGTCGTGCTGACCGCCGACGCCTCGCTGGACCTGCGGGCCAACCCGGACATGGACGCCCAGGGCGTGGCGATCGAGGCCAACCTCGACCGCGGCCGCGGCGCCGTGGCCACGGTGCTGGTGCAGCGCGGCACGCTGCGCGTGGGCGACTCGATGGTCGTGGGCGACGCCTACGGCCGGGTGCGCGCCATGATGGACGACAACGGTGAGAACGTCACCGAGGCCGGGCCCTCGCGTCCGGTCCAGGTGCTCGGTCTGACCAGCGTCCCGGGCGCCGGCGACACCTTCCTGGTGGTCGAGGAGGACCGCGTGGCCCGGCAGATCGCCGAGCGCCGCGCGACCCGCGAGCGGAACGCGGCCATGGCCCGCTCCCGCAAGCGCGTCTCCATCGAGGACTGGGAGAACGTCATCAAGGCCGGCGAGGTCCAGCAGCTCAACATCATCATCAAGGGTGATGGTGCGGGCTCGGTGGAGGCCCTGGAGGACTCCCTGCTCAAGCTGGACGTCGGCGACGAGGTCGACCTGCGCGTCGTGCACCGCGGCGTCGGTTCCATCACCGAGTCCGACGTGGACCTGGCGATGGCCTCCGACGCGGTCATCCTGGGCTTCAACGTCCGACCCGACGGTCGGGCGAAGACCAAGGCCGACCGCGAGGGCGTCGAGATCCGCTTCTACTCGGTCATCTACCAGGCGATCGAGGAGATCGAGGCGGCCCTGAAGGGCATGCTGAAGCCGGAGTTCGAGGAAGTGCAGCTCGGCACCGCCGAGATCCGCGCGATCTTCCGCTCCAGCAAGATCGGCAACATCGCCGGCTGCATGGTCCAGGACGGGGTCATCCGGCGGAACTCCAAGGCGCGCCTCATCCGGGGCGGGTCCGTGGTCGCCGACAACCTCACGATCGTCGGGCTGCGGCGCGAGAAGGATGACGCCACCGAGGTCCGCGAGGGCTTCGAGTGCGGTATCAACCTCGGGTCGTACAACGACATCAAGGAGGGCGACATCGTCGAGACCTTCGAGATGCGTGAGAAGCCGCGCGCCTAGTAGGTCGCGGTAGCGGTAAATGGGGCGGCCCATCCGGGCCGCCCCGACTACTCTCTTCTTTGTAAAGGGAAGAGAACTCATCCCCTGGGCCGGGTTGGCCCTGATGTCCAGTGTTCGTGGGGATTATGACCCTCGACATCCTCCTCGGCGACGTGCATTCGCTGAAGGAGAAGCGCGGGATCGTGAAGCCGATCCTGGCCGAGTTGGACCGGCGCGCCGGAGTCGGCGCCGCCGAGACCGGCCATCTAGATCTCCACCGCCGCGCCGAGATCGGCGTCGCGGTGGTCGCGGCCACGGCCGCACGAGTGAATGAAGTCCTGGACGATCTCGAGGGCGCCGTAGCGTGGCGTCCGGAGATCGAGCTGCTCAGCGCCCGAAGACGGCTGCGCAGTGATGAGGACGACTAGGCATCCGAGCTAGAAGGAGTGAGTTCGCATGGCGAACAACGGAACGCGCGCCGCGAAGCTGGCCGACCGGATCCGGGTGATCGTCGCCGAGACCCTCAAAAACCGGGTCAAGGACCCCCGGCTCGGATTCGTCACGATCACCGACGTGCGCATCACCGGCGACCTGCGCGACGCCACGGTGTTCTACACCGTCTACGGCAGCGAGGAGGAGCGGGCCGAGTCCACGGCCGCGCTGGAGTCGGCCAAGGGCATCCTGCGCACCGAGGTGGGCCGGCAGACCGGCGTGAAGCACACGCCGTCGCTGACCTTCATCGCCGACGCCATCCCCGAGGGCGCCCGGAACATCGAGGACCTGCTGGCCAAGGTCGCGGTGTCCGACGCCGCGGTCCGGGACACGGCGGCCACCGCGGCCTACGCCGGCGAGCCGGACCCCTACCGGGCCCCGCGCGCCGACGAGGACTTCGACGACGAGGACGAGGACGCCTGAGCCGGTGGGCAAGCGCACGAAGGCCGACGACGGCCCCGGCGGTCTGGTGATCGTCGACAAGCCGGCCGGCTGGACCTCGCACGACGTGGTGGGCCGGGTGCGGCGGCTGGCGCGCACCCGGCGCGTCGGCCACGCCGGCACGCTGGACCCGATGGCCACTGGCGTGCTCGTGGTGGGCGTGGAGAAGACCACGCGGCTGCTGGGCCACCTGGCCCTGACCCGCAAGACCTACGAGACCACCATCCGCCTGGGCCAGAGCACGATCACCGACGACGCCGAGGGCGAGGTGACCGACAGCGCCGACGCCGCGAACGTGTCAGATGACACGATCCGTGGCGCGATTCCGTCGTTCACCGGCGAGATCATGCAGCGTCCGTCGGCGGTGTCGGCGATCAAGGTGGACGGCGTCCGGTCCTACAAGCGGGTCCGCGAGGGCGAGACGGTGGAGCTGGCCGCGCGGCCGGTGACCATTCACCGCTTCGACGTCCTCGCGATCCGACGGCAGGGCGCACTGGTCGATGTGGACGCCATAGTCGAGTGCTCGTCGGGCACCTACATCCGGGCTCTGGCCCGCGACCTCGGCGCGACGCTCGGTGTCGGCGGGCATCTCACGATGCTGCGGCGCACCGCGGTCGGCCCCTACGGACTGGCCCTGGCGCACCCGCTGGCCGAGCTGACCGACCTGGTGGACGGCGGCGGGGAGCTGCCGGTCGTGCCGCTGGAGGTGGCCGCGCGGGCGGCCTTCCCGGCGCGGGACGTCGGCGCCGAGGAGGCCGGTGCGGTGGCGCACGGCGGATTCCTGGCACCCTCCGGGCGGCCGGGGGAGCCGGTGGCCGTGTTCGGTCCGGACGGGCGGTTCCTCGCGCTGTACGAGGATCTGCCGA
The DNA here is from genome assembly GCF_041262705.1 of Catenulispora sp. MAP12-49. Lineage (NCBI taxonomy): Bacteria > Bacillati > Actinomycetota > Actinomycetes > Catenulisporales > Catenulisporaceae > Catenulispora > Catenulispora sp. MAP12-49. The sequence continues at coordinate 646,786 of NZ_JBGCCP010000003.1, forward strand.
GCGGGAAGAAGGCCAAGCCGGTCGCGGTCTTCATCTGACCGGCCGGTCCGCAGGACCTAGGTCCAAGATCCCAGAAAGATCGCACCGGGGACCGATTGCGCGTCGGCGGTCCCCGGATGGCACTCTTGTGTGTCGGCAGACTCTTCCAACCCCAAGGCAGGCACCCCCGTGGAACGCTGGCACGGCACCGCCGAGGTCCCGCAGGACTTCGGCCCCTCGGTCGTCACGATCGGCGTCTTCGACGGCGTTCACCGCGGGCACCGCGAGGTGGTCCGCACGGCGGTGGCGCAGGGCCGCGCGCTCGGCGTGCCGACCGTCGTGCTCACCTTCGACCCGCACCCCAGCGAGATCGTGCGCCCGGGCAGCCACCCGCCGCTGCTGACCACCCAGCGCCACCGCGCCGAGCTGCTCGCTTCCGAGGGCGTGGACGCGGTGCTGGTGCTGCCGTTCAGCCTGGAGGTCTCGCGCTGGTCGCCGGAGGAGTTCATCCGGACGGTGCTGGTGGAGTGCCTGCACGCGCGCGCGGTCGTGATCGGCGCCAACTTCCGCTTCGGCCACCGGGCCGCCGGCGACGCCGCGGCGCTGCAGGAGGCCGGCGGCCGGTACGGCTTCGACGTGGTGCCGGTGAGTCTGAAGGGGCCCGAGGGGGAGACCGCCGACAACCGCTTCTCCTCCACCCGGGTCCGCGCCCTGATCGGCGAGGGCGACGTGGCCGAGGCCGCCGCGCTGCTGGGCCGGCCGCACCGGGTCGAGGGCGTCGTGGTGCGCGGCGACCAGCGGGGCCGGGAGCTCGGCTACCCGACGGCGAACGTCGAGACCGTGCCGTTCGCGGCGGTTCCGACCGACGGCGTCTATGCCGGTTGGCTGATCACCGACGTCGACAAGCCGGACAAGGCGGTCCGGCACCCCGCGGCGATCTCCATCGGGACCAATCCGACCTTCGACGGTGTCGACCGCCGCGTCGAGGCCTACGCGCTGGACCGCGACGACCTGGACCTGTACGGCACGCACGTCGCCGTGGAGTTCGCCGCGCGCATTCGGGACACCCTGAAGTTCGACTCGGTCGAGGCCCTGCTGGTCCGGATGGCCGACGACTGCAAGGTCGCCCGGGAGATCACCGACGCCGCCTGAGGCGTTCGTCACAGCGGGGGCGGCCCACGTCACAGGGCCGTCACCGCCAGGAATACCGCTGTCCCCCACTCGGTTGTACCGCGTGAACCCTCAAGGGTCCGACCACGTTGTCGAGGGGACAGGAATGACTTTGGCACTGAAGCAGCGCCGTCCGGCAGTCAAGATCGATTTGTCGGCGGCCACGCCTTGGATAAGCTCTTCGGGTACCCCCGAGGAGGTGAGGACGGTCGCCGTGACCGCTGACGACGCACGTGGCGAGGCCGTCATTACCGAGGCCGTGTCACCCGTGGAGAAGGCCGCAGACGCGCCGCGCGTGGACCCCGGTGAATCCGAGGACGCCCGCAACGAGCGCTTCGAGCGTGACGCCCTCGTCTACCTGGACCAGCTGTACCCGGCCGCGCTGCGCATGACGCGCAACCCGGCCGACGCCGAGGACCTGATCCAGGAGACGTTCGCCAAGGCGTTCGCCTCCTTCCACCAGTTCCGCGAGGGCACCAACCTCAAGGCCTGGCTGTACCGGATCCTCACCAACACGTTCATCAACAGCTACCGCAAGAAGCAGCGCGAGCCCCAGGTCAGCCCGACCGAGGAGATCGAGGACTGGCAGCTGGCCCGGGCCGAGTCGCACAGCTCGGCGGGGCTGCCCTCGGCCGAGACCGTGGCCCTGGACCACCTGCCCGACTCCGACGTCAAGGAGGCCCTGCAGGCCATCGGCGAGGAGTTCCGCATCGCGGTCTACCTGGCCGACGTCGAGGGCTTCGCCTACAAGGAGATCGCCGACATCATGGGCACGCCGATCGGCACCGTGATGTCCCGGTTGCACCGCGGGCGCCGGCAACTCCGTGCGATGCTTGAGGACTACGCGCGGGAGCGCGGCCTGGTGGCCGCCGCGTCGGAAGGGAACTGAAGCGCCATGAGCTGCGGCCAGCCGCATGAGACGCCGTGCACCGAGGTCCTCGACCATCTCTACGAGTACATCGACAACGAGATGCCCGATGAGGACTGCGCGGCGGTTAAGCGCCACCTGGACGAATGCGCGCCCTGCCTGGAGAAGTACGGGCTGGACGCGATGGTGAAGAAGCTCGTGCAGCGCTGCTGCGGGTGTGACGAGCCGCCGGTGGACCTGCGCGACAAGGTGCTCGCCCGGATCCGCCAGGTGCGCGGCGAGGTCGCTGTGGGTGGCGCGGGGGAGTAAAGACGGTAACGGACCAAGGGCGCGCTTCGGGCGCGCCTTTGGCATGTTCCGGTCGGATCCACTCGTACGAGTGGATCTTTTCTTGACTGGCGGCAGATTTTCCTCTGTACTCGTACGTGCTTTGATCCATTCCCGCGGTTCTGAGGGCCGCGGGTAAGTCATGGAAGACGGTGTTTCGGAATGCTCCATCTCATCGGCGGCGGGCTCTGAGTCGGGCCATCCCGACTCCTGCCATCCCACAGGCCGGTGCCGCCCCATGTGCCGGCCTGTGGACCTGCCGGGCGTTTCGTGACAGGGTTTTGCGTTGACCGGTGCTGACGCGCTCCCTGCGCGGACTAGAGGATGACCGATGCCGTTCTCCGTGCGGTGCTACATCTTCGGTTTGGTGGTGGCGGCGATCCTGTTGCCCATTTATTTGGTTAAGCAATGAGGGCGAGTTCGAGGCGGGAGAGGTGGCTGGTGCGGGTGCGGTCCAGTGGCTTGTCGTTCCACCAGGCGTCCAGCCGGATGAGGTTGAGTGCTGTGGCGCTGTAGATGTGTTCGAGT